>JAZDLW010000013.1:0-11160 GCA_043801595.1 Candidatus Aenigmatarchaeota archaeon | reverse complement strand
GACGTCGATGACGAGTTGAGAAGGATCATCGATTCCAGAAAATCCGACATAAAGGTCGTGGGTGTGGGCGGGGCGGGCGGAAATACCATTTCAAGAATAATGCAGATCGGAATAACCGGCTGCGAGACGGTTGCTATTAATACCGATGCGCAGGACCTTCTTTACACAGACTCGGATGCGAAAGTCCTTATTGGCAAAGAAGTCAGCCAAGGCCTCGGAGCCGGAGCGAACCCGAAAGTCGGCGCGGAAGCTGCTAAAGAAAACAAAGACGATATTAAAAAGGCTCTTGACGGCGCAGACATGGTTTTCATAACGTGCGGTCTCGGCGGCGGGACTGGAACCGGCGCGAGTCCTATTGTTGCCGATGTCGCAAAAAAAATAGGCGCGCTGACCGTTGCGATCGTAACGCTTCCGTTCTCGATGGAAGGCGAGCACAGGATGAACAACGCAAAAGAAGGATTGGAAAATCTTGAATCTGTTGTTGATACGTTGATCGTTATTCCGAACGACAAACTGCTTGAAATAGTTCCTGATGTTTCGATAACAACAGCGTTCAAAGTCGCAGATGAAATTCTTGTGAATGCTGTGAAAGGTATTGCCGAACTGGTTACACGCCCAGGTCTGGTTAACCTCGATTTCGCGGACATACGCGCTGTGATGGCGTCGGGCGGGCTTGCGATGATTGGAATGGGAGAGTCGGATTCCGAGAACCGCGCAATAGAGGCTGTTGAAAAATCGCTCACAAACCCGCTGTTAAACGTTGATGTGCAGGGCGCGACTGGTGCACTCGTTAGCGTCGCGGGCGGTTCGGACATGACAATAAGGGAATGTCAGGAAATTGTTGAGGCTGTCTCGTCGCGGTTGAATCCGGGCGCGAAAATAATCTGGGGCGCGCAGGTCGTAAAAGAAATGGGCGATGTCGTGCGCACGCTGCTTGTAATAACAGGTGTGAAAAGTCCGCAGATATACGGGCCTGACAAAAAGTTTGTGCAGGAGAACCGCAAAGAGATTGAACAAATCCTCGGGATAGAATTTGTAAGCTGATTTTTAATACCGCAACCGTATATATGATATATGAAAGCTATAACGCCCGTTGTTTCGCTGATTTTACTTATGCTGATAACAGTAGGTCTTATCGGAGCGTCCTATACGTGGCTGTCCGGAATAACAACAACGCAAACGTCAAATACGTTCAAAGTAACGCCTATCAACGGAAATAAAATAATTGTTACAAATCTCGGAACAACGGAGATAGACACGAACAACCTTGATTTTTTCGCCGGTTCAGGCGACGCGGGCATATCTAATCCGACAAAAATACAGGCAGGAAAAGCTGCAATACTCGAAATAATACCGCGTGGTTACGGAAAAATAAGCGGAAAGGTCGTGTCGCCGGCAATGTCCTTCGACTTCACAATAGAAACATCTTGCGCGTGGAATTCCGTATTTGACCAAAACGACATTGTCAGGTTCCGCTGGCACAATGACTGTGCAGAAGACGGCGGAGCAGGATTGAGCAACATCAACGGCGGCCCTACGTGCACCGGGTGCAACGATCCGACACTGACCGGAATAACAATAAGGGACAAAGACGGCAACGCGATCGGGTCATGGTCCGGCTCGTTGCAGACAGGGGACAGCCTTGTCCCAAAAATAGAGAACCGTTTTATCGATTTAACGATAACGCAGGCTTCGTCGAACGGACCCTTTTACGCTGAGTTTTCATTCACAGGATTGACCAGACCGCAGGACCAACAGTTCTGGCTTTACAGCGTGAACGGAGATGACAAGAGAACTTACATAGGCGACATTTTGATGGGAACGAAACTGCAGATCCCATGTTCAAAAACATTCGCCTGCATAAACTCGATAACCGCGGGCAGCACGCTAAAGATTCGTACAGAACATAAAAGCGGCGGCGACTACGACAACGACCTTCAGGCGATTTGCACTTACACTGAAGACACGGATGACTTTACTCTAAGCAAAGTGGAGCTGCTCGATAAGGATGATATTGTGCTCGCTGTAAATACGACTGTCATGTCGATAGCGGATGTTTCGAATGGTGTCAATAATTTTGATGCCTACGATTATTATCTTACAGTAACGCAATCTTCGTCAAACAGCCCGTTCAAAATAAGAATGACCACAAATGATCTTGGCCTAGGCAATGGCGCGGAATTCGATCTGATAATGGTCAACGACGGGTTTGTCGGATATGTCGGAGATATAGCGGGAAGTGGAAGCGGCGTTACAGGGACATCCGTTACCAGTATTTGCTAGTGATAAACATCATAATTTGCCTTTCCGAAAAAATTTCAATTGGTTATTCCAGCAATCCACCAAATACAAAAAATAAACAGACGGTATTTTTTCGGACGGTCTTTTCATGGCTGCGCAACGGTTTATAAGCCGGCCGAAGACACATCTTTAAATACACTGCGCCATAATTGAATTTGGTTTAAAGCCGTTTTTTGGTGAGATTTGTGGGTTTAGGGTCGGATATTAAAAACAAGATAAGTCAGTATCGTAGAGTTATCAGTGTCAGCAAAAAACCGGATCGCGATGAGTTCTGGTCTGCGTCCAAAGTGTGCGGAGCTGGCATAGCTGTTATCGGATTTATAGGATTTTTGGTATATGTTTTGTTCAGGCTGGTGTGATGATGGACGAAAATAATAAAATAAACGAGAAAAACCAGGAAAACGAAAAAAGCGCTGTCGAGGCGTTCATAGAATCTGCCGATAAACCCACGGATGTTGTTGAGGCGCCAAAGCCTGCGCTGGTTGAAATGCAGCCTGAATTTGGAAACATATTCACTGTTAAAACCACGCTGGGAAGGGAGAATGTTGTAATCGACTTCCTGTCGTCTAAGATAAAGGCGCAGAACATTGCGGTAAAGGCGATAATGCATCCGCCCGAATTAAAAGGTTATATTTTCGTTGAGGGCGACATGGAGCAAATTCAAAAAGCGATACAGGGCGTTCCGCACGTTCGCGGTCTGATAAACAAACCAGTCGATCTCAGTAAGCTCCAGCAGTTCCTGCAGCCAAAAGTCATCAATATCGAATTAAACATAGGTGACATTGTAGAAATTTTAACGAGTCCGTTCAAGGGCGACAAAGCGCGCGTTGCGCGCGTTGATAAAACGAAGAACGAGGTTACACTAGAACTGCTAGAGGCTGGGGTTCCGATACCGGTGAAAGTTAACATGGAATTTGTAAAAGTGCTTGAGAAAGTGGGCGAAAATAAGCCTAAATAATTACGATGCAAAGTGATACGAATGACAAAGACTGAAAAAATGGAATTTATGGTTGAAGGCGGCAAAGCTGTTCCAACGCCGGCGTTGGCGCAGAAACTCGGGCCGATGAAGGTTAACATAGGCGCTGTGATGAACGCTGTCAATGAAAAAACGAAATCGTTCGGCGGGATGCAGGTTCCTGTCAAGCTCGAAATAAACGTTGACACAAAAGAGTTTACTGTGAGCGTCGGAACGCCTCCGGTTTCGGCGCTGATTAAGAAAGAAATAAAAGTCGAGGCTGGCGCAAAGGGCGAAGCTACGGTTAAAGGCAAAGAAATTGTAGGAAATTTGACAATAGACCAGCTTATTTCGATCACAAATGCCAAAGGTTTTTCTGACGTAGTAAACGGTTCGAAACAGGTCGCTGGAACGTGCAAAAGCATGGGCGTTACTGTTGAAGGCGTTGACCCGCGCGAAATAATAAAAAGGATAAATTCTGGCGAATTCTCCGCAAAGTTCGGAAAAAAACCGGCGTAGATAGGATTAAATCTCTTAGCAGCGTCTTAAAACATGCCGGATGCGCCGAAAACGTTAAATTCGATGTCCGGCGGGTTTTGTTAAAAGGTTGTTAGCATGGGCATGTGGGACCGTTTGTTTTGGCTGTGGTTTGTACTGAGCGGAATCTCTGTGGCTTTTGTCGTTTACGCCAATCCTTCGCTGAGCGCAAAAAGCGGCCTGCTTATTGGCGCGTCGATAATCGCAACAGGGATCGTAAAGCTTGCGGACGAGGTAACGTTCAAGGAATTGAAATGCGTCAACGAAAAAATACTTGAGACGTTGCATTGGATCAAGGAAGGATTAAACAAACTCGGAACAAATGTGCCAATGGAAGACGACGAGCAGCATAAGATGCTGGCAAAGAAGATACTTGAACTGGAAAATCGCGTTAACCGCGTTTCGCGCGCCCTGACCGAGGAGATTGTCGAAATAAAGACAAAACAGAGCGACGATTATTTGGAGATCACCGAAAAGGACGAACAAAAAACCGTGAAAACACATATTTAAACGTTGGCACTGTAATAACTGTTTGTAAACCCATTAACTGGTTTAATACCGCTTTGGCGGGAGGGTTAAAATGTACGAGAACTTGATAACAGACGCGCTAAAAAAGGCACGAGAATCCACAAAACCGAAGAAATTCACGCAGTCCTGGGACCTTTCGGTTGCGTTAAAAGAAATGGACATGAAAAAGCCCGAAAGCAGGATAAACGACGAGATAACGCTTCCGAACGGGCCCGGAAAAAAACTTAAGATCGCGATAATCGCCGATACCATAGCCACGAAGGCAGCGGAAGTCGCGGACATCGTGATAACCAAGGACCAGTTGCCGGTAATCGGCCAGAATAAAAAAGAACTAAAGAAACTCGCTTCTAACATGGACTTCTTTTTATCCGAATTATCAATGATGCCTCTCGTAGGAAAACATCTGGGTTCCGTGCTCGCGCCGCGAGGCAAGATGCCTAAACCGATCCCTCAGAACGCGGACATAAAATCGCTCGTTGACAAAACAAGGAAATCCGCAAGAATAAAACTGAAAGACTCTCCTGTCATAAACATGATCATTGGAAACGAGAAGATGGAAGACAAAAAAGTAATTGAAAATATCGAGGCTGTGCTCGAATACCTTGAAAGGAAACTTCCGAAAGGCAAAGAAAACATCAAGTACGCAGTCGTGAAGCTGACAATGGGCAGCCCCGAAAAAATCAAGGTGCAGTGAAATGGTCAACGAAGCCAAAATAAAAGTCGTGGAGGAACTGAAAAAACTCATAGACAGTTACAGTGTTATCGGAATCGTAAATCTCCACAAAATGCCGGCAAAACAGCTTTTCGATATACGAAACTCACTCCAAGGAGACGCGAAAATAAGAATGGCGAAAATCTCGCTCATAAAAATGGCGTTCAAATCCTCTAACAAAAAAAACATAACGGGCATTGAAAACCTCGTAAAAGGCGAGGTCGCGTTGATATTCACCAACGAAAACCCGTTCAAAATCTACCGCTTCATAGACAACAACAAACAACCGGCTGCAGCAAAGCCGGGCGACGTTACGCCCGTTGACATAATCATCCCAGCAGGGCCGACGCAATTTGCAGCAGGTCCGGTGATAAGCGAATTTCAGAAGGTAAAGATTAAGACAACAGTCGAAAACGGGAAGATCACCGTAAAAGAAGACAAGCTTGTTGCAAAAGCCGGAACAACGCTGGCAAAAGAATTAACCGAGTTCATAATGAAGTTCGGAATCGAGCCGATGCAGATAGGGTTAAACATTGTTGCAATGCTCGACGATGGCACAGTCTACGGAAAGGACGTTTTGGGCGTTCCGCTGGAATCGTATGTCAATGATCTTGTCAACTCGTATCTCAAGGCTGTCAATCTTGCTGTCGAAATTGATTATCCGACAAAGGAATCCGTAAAAATAATGATAACGAACGCTTTCAGGAACGCAAAATACATCGCGATTGAAAACAACGTTTACGAGAAAGATGTCATCGGCAGCATACTCTCAAAATACACACGCATCGCGGAAGCGATGAAAAGCAGGATAAATGTCTGAGTGTGCATAAATGCAGATAAACAACTTCCAGCGTCTGGCCGAAAACATTAAAATCGAAGACGGCGATGCTGTAAAAAGAATAAAAGAACTGGCTGCGAAGCTTGAAACGTCGCAGGATGAAAAGACAATAACGGAACTCATGGTAATGCTGTCCAAGATCGCTTCAAAAAGCGGGATAGAACTTGAAGCGGCCCTTTACAAAAGGCTGGACGAATTACGAAAGGCGTAGACAAAATCGGAGGTTAAAAAATGGAATACATATACAGCGCACTGCTGCTGCATTCGGCAGGCAAGGAAATAAACGAAAACAACGTAAAGAAAATCGTTGAAGCTGCAGGCGCACAACCGGACGAGCCGAAGATAAAGGCTTTAGTCGCTGCGCTGCAAGGCGTAAACATCGACGAAGAGCTCAAGAAGGCATCGGCACCGGTCGCTGTCGCAACTGTTGCGGCGCAAAGCGAAACGAAGAAAGAAGAAAAGAAGGAGCCTGAGGAAGACACTGCACAAAAGGCTGCAGAGGCTGCTGCGGGACTTTCGGCTTTATTCGGTTAAGACGATGGCGAGACAAAACTGCACTGTCAATCGGATGTTTCGTTAGAGTTACGTACACACTATTTGGCGTTTTTTAATTAGTCAGACGCCAAGCTTTATTTTTTACCGGACTGAAGGATAATGATGAAGAAAATAAGACGCGTTGCAATAGGCATTGTTTTTAGGAATTTCCCTGATGAAATTAAGTTTCTTCTTTTGAGGAGAAAACAGGGGTGGAAGGGCTGGGAATTTCCGAAAGGCGGGATTGAACAAGGGGAGACGAACAAAGAGGCTGTTATACGCGAGGTTCACGAAGAAACTGGTTTGAAAAGGATCAAATTTCTAAAACGCGTTGGAAAACCTATCAAATATAATTACCCAAAAGAAAGCCGCGAAAGGTTCGGTTCCTACGGAACTGTGCAAAAGGCTTTTCTGGTCAAGGCGATCACAACCAATGTCAATGTTGAAAAAGAATCGTTTTCAGGCTACGGCTGGTTCACGGCAAAAGAAGCGCTGAAGAGCTTAAGGTGGTACAATCAACGAACCCTGCTACGTTCTGTATTAAAGGCTGGCATTGCGAAGAAATAGCTGTTGGCACAATGAAGATTTCATATTACCACCCAGATGGAACATACGACGACTCTGCGAAAGCCGACTATTCTCCGCAGCGCGAAGCGAAATCCGCGCTTCTTGACAAGGTTTCAACCGGCGTTTCGTATGTTTCTTCGTTTTTAAGCAAAAGCTACCGCAATTCGAATTTATTCTTCCGCTACGGCCGAAAAAGACGACCGAAAATATGGTCAAGCGCGAAGAACTGCGGATATTGCGGTTCGGAAAGCATGAACAATCAAACAATAAAACTTTTTGGCGTGAGGCGGATCCTTATCGCGCACTGCCAGAACTGCGGCGCCGCTGCATAAGCGGTTTTTGATTGTTTACAGCAATTTATCAATGATTGTTCTGTGTAATTTTATGGTAAAAGAAAGATTCACGCTCATACCGACATCCCACCTTATTCTGACCAGAGGTGATAAAATCCTGCTGCTCCGCCGCTTTAACACCGGCTGGATGGACGGAAATTACAGCGTTGTTGCCGGTCACCTTGACGGAAATGAAACGTTTTTGGAAGCGATGGCGCGTGAGGCTAAAGAAGAAGCTGGCATTGAAATAAACACCGAAGACATGAACGTTGTCCACGTAATGCACCGCAAAGTTCCTGACGCGGAACGAATCGACGTATTCATACGCGCGGACAAATGGGGTGGCGAAATAAAAAACATGGAACCGGGCAAATGCGATGATTTAAGCTGGTTCGAAATAAACAAATTGCCGGAGAACACGATACCTTACATCAGGCAGGCTATCAATAAGATCGAGAAGAGAATAATCTATAGCGAGCATGGATGGCAATGATTGCTAAAGAAAATCTGATAAAGGAATTCCAGAAAACGCCCTCGAAGTACTGGAAAATAAAGATACTCGACGAGCAGGGCTTCTCCAGAAAACAATGCGTAAAATGCGGGAAATTTTTCTGGGCTGCGACTGAACGGAAAACATGCGGCGATTCTTCCTGCGATGATTATGGATTTATCGGAAACTCGATAACGAAAAAAAGATTCGGCTATGTCGAGATGTGGAAGGAGTTTGAAAAATTCTTCAGGAAAAATTCGCACTTCTCGATGCCCCGCTACCCTGTTGTATCGAGATGGAGGCCGGATTTGTTTTTCACAATCGCAAGCATACAGGACTTCCAGCGCCTCGATTCGTCCGGATTAACGTTTGAATATCCGAGCGACCGGCTGATCGTACCGCAGGTCTGTCTGAGATTCCCGGACATACCGAACGTCGGCGTTACAGGGCGACATCACACATCTTTCATAATGGCAGGCCAGCATGCATTCGGTTATCCGAAAACAGGATACTGGAAAGACAACTGCATTGAACTGAATTTCAAGTTTCTTACGGGCGTCATGGGCATTGATAAGAACGAGTTAACGTACGTCGAAGATTTGTGGACAATGCCCGACATGTCGGCGTTCGGCCCGTGCATCGAGACCTTTTCCAAAGGGTTGGAGCTCGTCAACTCCGTGTTCATGCAGTTCTGCCTGAAGAACAACAAAAAATCCGAATTGCCGATCAGGATAGTCGACGTTGGTTGGGGATTAGAGCGTTTAACGTGGTTCTCGCAGGGAACGCCAACAAGTTACGATTCCGCATTCGGCAAGGTCGCTGAACAACTAAAAACGCTGGTAGATTACGACCAGGATTTGTTTGCCAAATATTCCTCGCTTGCGGGGGCGTTGAGCATAGACGAAACAAAAAACTTCAGCCTTGCGCGATCAAGGATAGCGAAAGAGCTTGAGATCAATGAAATTACACTGGAGAGAAAAGTCGCGCCGCTGCGGGCAGTTTACTCCATTGCCGACCATGCGAAAACGCTGCTCTATGCAATTTCCGACGGCGGATTGCCGAGCAACGTCGGCGGAGGATACAATCTTCGCGTGGTTTTGAGGCGGGCGCTGAGCTTTATCGACGAAATGAATTTGAAGATAAAGCTGCACGAAGTGTGCGCAATGCATGCGAACTTTTTGAATGATCTTGATCCGAAGCTCGAGGAAAATCTTAAAGATGTTGAAAAAATAATCGATTACGAATCCGACCGCTTCTCGTCGTCGAAGGCGAGAGCCATGAAATTGGTCGAAGTTATCGTAAACCAGAATGTTCCTATTGACGGAAAAAAAATGACCACGCTGTACGAATCGCAGGGCGTTACGCCGGAAATGATAACTACGGCCGCAAAACAACGCGGCATCGAGGTAAATGTCCCGTCGGATTTCTATGAAAAATTGTCGCAGCAACACATGGGGCACAAGGAAGTTGAGAAGAAATTCGATCACGACCTTTCGAAAATAAAGCCCACAAAAGCTTTGTATTACGACAACGTAAGATCATTCACGGCAAACGTTGTGAAAGTTTTCGGCGGAAACAAGGTTATCCTTAACAGAACGGCTTTCTATCCCACGTCGGGCGGGCAGATTCACGACACCGGAAAGATAAACAACATCGATGTTGTAAATGTTGAAAAATACAACAACGTAATCGTGCATACGCTGAAAGAAAAATTAAAAACCAAGACCGTTAAAGGCGAAATCGACTGGGAACGAAGAGAGCAGCTCGAAAAAAACCACACAGCCACGCACATTGTAAATTCGGCTGCGAGAACGGTATTGGGAAAGCATGTCAACCAGTCGGGTGCGGAAAAAACCGTGGAAAAGTCGAGACTTGACATAACACATTACAAAAACCTCACTGATGACGAAGTTGTCAAGATAGAAAATAAAGCCAACGAGATAATTGCTAAAAGCATACACGTAATAAAAACCGTTATGACCCGCACCGAGGCCGAAACAAAATACGGATCGATGATATACCAGGGCGGGGCTGTGCCGAGCGCCGATATCAGAGTTGTCGAAATACCGGGCTACGATGTCGAGGCGTGTGGGGGGACGCATGTCGGCAACACCGACGAGATAAAAGCTATTAAAATTCTTAAAACAGAAAGGATTCAGGACGGCCTGATAAGATTGGAATTCGCATCCGGTTCGAAAGCGTGGGAAGACCTGAAAAAGAAGGAGGCGTTGCTGAAAAAGTCAGCTGACGTGTTCAACGTAACGATCGAACAGCTTCCCGCCACTTCACAAAGGTTCTTCGAAGAATGGAAGGAGAAGGACAAGCAAATTGACAAGCTTAAGGCCGAACTTGCCTTCCTGAAGGCTGAAAACCTTCGAAGCAAGATCAAGGACAACAAATTATTCCATATACTGCCCTATCAAAGAGAACAGCTTATCGAAGTTGCTGCTGCAATGGCTTCGGACCATCCGAACGCGTTCATACTGCTTGCCAATGTGAACGGGGATGTTGTTGCGAAACGCGGCAAGGATAACAGCGAGAACGCTGGCTCGATCGTATCGGACATCTGCAAGCGCGGCGGTGGGTCCGGCGGAGGATCGCTGGACTTTGCACAAGGCCATGCCGAACTGGCAAAGTTGAGAAACATCTTCGCAGAAATGGGATTCTAAATAATAGCTGCAAACCAAGCGTCCGCTAATTGATTTTAGTTATTTTACCCCGCGGAACAATATGTTACTTATGAAAGGCATAACGCCTGTGATTTCGCTGATAATGCTTATGCTTGTTACAGTAGGAATTGTCGGCGTATCGTATACATGGTTTTCCGGACTGATGGCAAGCAACACCGAGAAAATCATAACCATTCCTCCTGGTGGCGCGCAATGCTACAACAGCAAAATAAACGTAATTGTCAGGAATTCCGGGACCACAACGAATATCACTGATGATGATATTGTTGTTGCCGATATCAACGGCGTTAGCGTACGCAACACGCTGTTTTTCGGCGGGTTCAACCAAAACGGGTTGGTCGGTTATTGGAGGTTCGAACAGTCGAACGGCTCGGCTGCGACAAACGACTCGTCGGGTTACAGCAACATGGGAACGCTGACGAATATGAATTTGACAGGCAATTCTACGTCAGGATTAACAACAAACGGAAGGTTCGGGAATGCGTTGCTGTTTGACGGGGTGAATGACTATGTTAATATGGGAAGTGGTGCTAGCTTGAATCTGGGGACAGGTGATTTTACCATTGAATTTTGGGCTAATTCCGACGTTTCAAATGATTGGATAGCAATTATCGGCAAATCTGATGGTGACTATTCTTCTCTCACGCAAGGTTGGATAATTGTTCTTAGAAGTGAT
>JAZDLW010000007.1:0-24661 GCA_043801595.1 Candidatus Aenigmatarchaeota archaeon | reverse complement strand
AGACTGGGTTAAAGGCGGCAAAAAGATCAAATTACACATTGTCACGAATAGTCAAGATTGCGGTTTTGACGTGAAAGGCGATGCGGAGCGCGTTACGCATTTCGTGGATAATTATTCATTCGGCAATACTATTGAATGCGGAATGCAGCGTTTGCTGTACAAGGATGGAAGAGTAAAGGTCACGGTGAAAAACTACGACCCCTTTGCATGACAATTGTGGTGCTGGCGGGTAGTTTGAACAATAGAAACGCTTATAAAGGCTACCCAATATTATAATTTGGAACAAATCCAATTACGCTCGAAAAAGAGTTCGAGTTTATTTAAAGGGCGATAAAACCGTACGGTTTTGGTTTCCGTGCGATTGATAGGCCCTCAAACCAAAAATCATGCGCTGGCGTGGTTTCTGTACGACCTTTTACAAACTTATAGGAAGTTTGGCTAAAGGGACGGAAAAAAGAAGCTGGGAGCTTCTTGTACAGTTTTTGAATAGAGTGGGGTAGGCGTATGCCTGTAGTAAAATCACCAAGAAAAGGAAGTTTAGCATTCAAGCCGAGGAAAAGGGCTAAAAGGATTTATCCAGTCGTACGAACGTGGCCTGTTTCAAAGGACGTGAAACCGTTGGGTTTCGCAGGCTATAAGGCGGGAATGACGCACATTATGGCCGTGGATAAACGCGCCAACACGCCAACAACCGGCCAGATTACGCAAATACCGGTAACCATCATTGATTGCCCGCCTATTTTTGTTTTCGGATTACGCGTTTACTCGCGTAGCCCGACCGGTTTGAGATCCACAAAGGACGTATTATTCAAAAATTTGCAAAAAGACCTTTCCAGAAAAATGAAACTTCCAAAAGAATACGATTTCGAAAAAAACCTTAAAGCATTCGAATCCGTCGAAAATATCGACGATGTCAGGCTCATTGTTCATACGGTACCGAGAAAGGCGGGCATTGGCAAGAAAAAACCAGAAGTATTCGAAACTGCCATAGGCGGAAACGACATAAAAATGAAACTTGAATACGCAAAGCGGGTTCTTGGAAAAGAGATCTCGGTCAAGGATACACTTAAGAACGGCGACTGGATCGATGTTGTTGCAGTAACGACAGGAAAAGGTTTTGCGGGTACAATCAAGAGACACGGTGTCAAGATGCTGAGCCACAAAGAAGGAAAGAACAGGCGCGGTATAGGTTCAATGGGCCAGAAGAGACCGGGAAAACTGCGATGGACCGTACCATTGCCAGGACAACTTGGATTCCATAAGAGAACAGAATTCAATAAAAGAGTCATTTTAATAGGCGACAAAAACAGCGCGATAACGCCGTCTGGCGGATTCGTAGGCTACGGAACAATACCGGGTGACTACGTTATTTTGCAGGGATCTGTTGCAGGTCCGAGAAAAAGACTCATACGAATGAGATTATCAATCAGACCGCCTTCGTTGATGCCGCCGCTACCGGAAATAAAATCGATTTCGACAGAAAGCAAGCAGGGTGCATAATCATGACAAAAGCAAATGTTTACGACATGAACGGAAAGGTAAAAAATCAGATCGAACTTCCAAAGGTATTTCTGACAGAGGCGCGCAAGGATCTGGTGCTTAGGGCATTTCTTTCATTGGTGTCAAAATCAAGACGGAAACATTCACGCGATCCCATGGCCGGCAAGCGCACATCCGCGCATTACCACGGCAGGAGAAGCGTGTTCAATTCCATGGCGAACAAAGAAATGGCAAGGGGGCCCAGAATAACGGGACAAGGCTACCTTAACATGAGATTAAGATTTGCGCCGCACGCTGTTAAAGGGCGATTAGCGCACCCGCCGCTGGAAAGAAAAGTTTTTCTGGAAAAAATCAATGACAAGGAAAGGAAACTGGCAATCCAGTCTGCAATAGCGGCGACGGCGAACAAGGACGCCGTGTCGAAAAGAGGGCACAAACTTTCCGTAATCGAACTTCCGATCATAGTTGATGACGGGTTGCAAAAAATTTCCAAGACGAGCGATGTTGAAAAGTTTTTCATTGCACTGGGCTTGAAAGATGAATTAAAAAGAATAGCGGAAAAAACCATAAGAGCTGGAAAAGGAAAGGGCAGGGGCAGGAAATACAAAATGAAAACAGGGCCGCTCATAGTCGTAGGCAAAAACGAGGGAATAGCGAAAGCCGCGGCAAACATCGAAGGCGTTGATGTTACGGATATCGTGAACATCAATGCGAAACTTTTAGCGCCAGGCGGGACGCAAGGCCGTTTAACAGTATGGACGGAATCCGCGATAAAGAAATTAGCGGAGGCAAAGTAACATGGCGGAAGAACAAACAAAAACCAAAAAAGTCGCGCAGAAACCGGCAAGCAAGGAGAAACCCGTAAAGAGAACGCTCACAAAAGACGAATGGAAAGTTTTATCACATCCGTTAATGACTGAGAAATCGATAAGGCTGATAGAAAAGGAAAACAAGCTTGTATTCATAGTTAACCTTGACGCTAACAAGAACGACATAAAATGTGCAATGGAAAAGGCTTTCGATGTTGTTGTCGAGGATGTCAAAACGTCGATAACGAGAAAAGGCCAGAAAAAGGCGTTTGTAAAATTGTCAAAGGATTATTCGGCCTCGGAAATAGCGACAAGGCTGGGAATGTTATAAGGGTGTTGTAAATGGGAAAACGACAAATTGTAAGGGCGCGCGGAAAAGGTTCGTTGTCTTACACAGCCCCATCCCATAATTGGGCGGGTGTTGTCGAATATCCATCGATAGAAGGTGCAAACGCGACATCGCAGGCGACTGTTATCGAATTACTTCACGACCCAGGAAGAAACGCGCCGCTTGCAAAATTGAAATTAGCGGACGGCGAGGAAATTCTCGTAATCGCACCGGAAGGGATACACGTCGGCAGCGTTATTTCATGCGGAATAGCGGCGCCGCCGCTGCCGGGAAACGTATTGACGCTGTCAGAAATACCGGAAAGGACTCTTGTTTACGGATTGGAATCAAGGCCCGGATCCGGACCGAAATTTTGCCGTTCATCCGGCTCGTTCGGCATGATAGTTGCGCACGATATCGGCAAGGTATACGTGAAGATGCCGTCTGGCGAGATAAAAGAATTCAAGCCATTATGCCGTGCAACGGTTGGCGTTCCAGCTGGCGGTGGAAGAAAAGATAAACCGTTCGTAAAAGGCGGAACAAAATGGCATCTTATGCGCACACGCGGAAAGCTTTTCCCGCGTTCAAAGGGTGTTTGCATGAATGCGGCCGACCATCCTTACGGAGGAAAGACGAGACCGGGCCATCCGAAGACCGTATCAAGAAACGCGCCTCCGGGACAGAAGATAGGTTATATAGCTGCAAGAAGAACAGGAAGGAAGAAGTGAGCAAATGGCAAAAAAGTTTTATTTCCGCGGCAAATCACTGGAAGAACTGCAGGGTATAACACTTGAAGAGTTTTCCAAGCTGTTGAAGTCGCGCGCAAGACGCGCATTAAAGCGCGGATTGACAGTGCAACAAAAAATATTCCTCGTGAACATGAGACGGGAACCCAATAAATTTCACAAAACACACTGCAGGAGCATGGTAATACTTCCGGAAATGATCGGAAAAAAAGTGGGAGTTTACAACGGCAAGGAATTCTTTGCAATAACGCTTACGGACGAGATGATCGGACACAGGCTGGGAGAGTTTTCACACGGAACGAGAGAGGTTAAGCATTCCGCTCCGGGAATAGGCGCTACAAAGTCAAGCAAGTACATACCGTTGAAGTGATTGTTATGGCAAAAGCTGGATATTCGATGCAAGTCAATCCTAAAACGTCTTCAAAGGCGTTTGGAAGAGCGCTCAGAATATCGACAAGAAACGCCATAGCAATATGCACGGCAATAAACGGCATGAATCTGCAGAAGGCGAAGGCGATGATGCGCAACGTGCTGGAAGGAAAAGCGTCGTTGGATGGAAAATTTTACAACAATGCGACGCAGGAAATATTGTCCTTGCTTGAAAGCGCCGAGGCGAATGCAAAAGCAAAAGAATTGGACACAAATAAATTAATAATAAAAGTTTCGGCTACAAAGGGATTCACGTTCCACAGGCCAAGAACCAGAAGGAAACTCAGCGGCCAGCAGGGAAAGATGACGAACGTACAGGTAATATTAAGGAAGGCTTGAACATGGCAAAAGAAAGAAAATTCATAAACGAGGGAATAAGATCAGTCCTTATAGAAGAATTCCTGAAGAGCCAGTTCCAGCGGGCTGATTACTCCCATATCGAAGTAAGCAAAACGCCGCTCGGAACAAGAATAATCATATTCGCCAACAGGCCCGGAATCGTAATAGGCCGCGGAGGAGAAAAGATCAAGAGCATAACCGAACACCTAAGAAACGAATTCAAGATAGACAATCCCCAACTTGACGTAAAAGAGGTACAAGATCCAGACCTTGACGCACGGATAATTTCAAGACAGATTGCATCTTCGCTTGAACGCGGGTTGAATCACAAGCGGGTTGCCAACATGACGATCAACAGGGTAATGAATGCGGGTGCGGTTGGCATACAGATACGCATAGCCGGCAAAATGGGCGGTGACAAATCAAGAACAGAAAAATTCATGCAGGGTTACCTGCAGCATTCGGGCGAAACGGCGAACACGCTTGTTTCAAGAGGAAAGGCCGAGGCGCTTCTTAAACCGGGAAAAGTCGGCGTACAGGTGCAGATAATGGCTGTTAACATTGAACAGGAAATGAAAGCGTTGAAAAAGAGGAAAATGGAAGAAAAAGAGAAAAACAGGGAAAATGCAGAAATGGCTGCAAAGTGATTTGAATGGCGATACTAAGAACAAAAGATATCAGGACTATGAAGTACGAGGACAGGCTGAAAAGAATCAATGAATTCAGGCTTGAACTTGCAAAACTGAAAGGAAGTTCGGCAGTCGGCGCGGCGATAAAGGAAACGGGCAAGGTCAAGGAATTCCGAAAAGCGATTGCACGCATATTCACAATAAATAACGAGGATAAGAAAGCCGGAAAAATTGAAAAAGTTCCGGCAAAAAAATCGGTTAAAAAGAGGGGAGGAAAAGAGCAATAATGGCAGACACATGTCCTAACTGCGGTTTACCGCGAGAGCTTTGCATATGCACGGCAATGGGTATAAAGGACCAGCAAATAATCATATACCTCGACAAGAGGAGTTACGGCAAAAACGTAACGATCGTCGAAGGCGTTGATGAAAAAAACGCAAAAGACCTCGTAAAAACGCTGAAGTCAAAGCTCGCTTGCGGCGGCACATACAAAAAAGGCAGAATAGAGTTGCAGGGGGACCACAAGGCGAAATTGAAACCGATACTGGTAAAATACGGTTTCAAGGAAAGCCAGATCCAACTGAAATAAACTTTCTTCATACAACGGAAAGCAAGGCTTTCCGTGCAAAGGAAACGTATCGTTTCCTTTGAGAAAGTTTAATCAAAGAAATGGAGGAGCTTAAGCAAAGAGAACGTGACGACATGATAAAGCCTTCAAATATAATAAGGCATGAAATCATCGGTTTACAATGCACGGCCTGTCCGAAAAGCACTGGGACTGCGATCAACGGCATTGTGCTCGATGAAACGAGAAATACGTTTACGCTAACAACACCAAAAGGCAAAAAAACCGTGATAAAGGAAAAATACAGGTTTAACTTCACGATCCCGGACGGGATCGTGAAGGTTGACGGTGCGACGCTCGTGGGGCGTCCGCAGGACAGGATAAAAAAGAAAATCGAAAAATGGTGATATGATGAAAACTAAAAAAAACATCGGGATTGAAGCAAACCCGCCAGCGAAAAGTTGCAAAGACACGAAGTGCTGCTGGCACGGCTCTTTGCCTGTAAGAGGGCGCGTTTTCGTGGGAAAAGTCATATCAAGCCGCGCTTCGAAAACGGCGGTCGTGAAGTGGGGTTACAACCAATATATATCGAAATACCAGAGATACGAGCGCAGAAACACCACAGTAACAGCGTACAATCCAGAATGCATAGCAGCAAAAATCGGGGACACTGTCAAGATCGCGGAATGCAGGCCGTTGAGCAAGACGAAGTCGTTTACGCTTGTCGAAAAATTGTCCGGAAAAGAGTGATCTTATGAAAGCGATATCATCTTCAGCGACAAGGGGAATAAACGTAGACTCTGTAATAAACTGCGCGGACAACTCGGGCGCGAAAACGCTGAACCTGATCGCGGTAAAAACCTACAAAGGCACGAAGCGAAAGAAGCCCGCGGCTGCGATGGGCGATCTTGTAGTATGTTCAGTGGTAAAGGGCGATGTTAAAAAAAGGCACGAAGTCGTGCTTGCGGTAATAATCAGGCAAAAAAAAGAATATAGGCGCGCAAACGGCATGAGAATAAGATTTGAAGACAATGCCGCTGTCCTTGTCAACGACAGGGGCGAACCTACGGGAACGGAAATAAAGGGCCCTGTAGCAAGGGAGGCCGTTGAAAGATTTTCGGCTATTGGAAAGATAGCGTCACAGGTGGTATAAAATGAAAACCAAGAATGCGGGATTGCAGAGGAAAATGCGATTATACGCACCGCTGCACATAAGGAAAAAATTCATGAAGGTCGCGCTAAGCAAGGAACTTAGAAAGCAGTTAAAGCGCAGATCAATGGGAGTGAGAAGCGGCGACCAGGTCCAGATAATCAAGGGAAAATTCAAAGGCACGAGCGGGATCGTAACTTCGGTCGACCTTAAAAAAATGAGAGTCTATGTTGATACTGCTGTTGTGAAAAAAAGAAACGGCACACAGGCGCAGGTCGCGCTCGTGACGCCAAAACTCAGGATAATAAAGCTTGTCACAACAGACAAAAAGAGACAGAGTATAATGGAAACTAAAAGCGCAGTTGAAAACGTTGCGAAAGATAAGACTGGTGTTGCGAAATGAAAACGAAAAGAGAAGTTGTTCCAAAGTTCTGGAAGATCGAAACCAAAACCAGAGCGTTAACGGTCAGTCCGAGCGCCGGACCGCACCCGGCATTTTCGTCAATACCTTTGCAAATAATACTTCGTGATATTCTGCATGTAGCCGAAACTGCATCTGAAGTGAGAAAAATACTCAATGCCGGCAAGGTTCAGGTAGACGGCGTGATAAGAAAAGATACGGGCTTTCCTGTCGGATTGATGGACGTGTTGCACATCCCGGATATGCAAAAATATTACAGGATGATGCTTACGAAAAAAGGATTGACACTCAAGGAAATGACAAAGGATTATGACAAGAAGTTCCTAAAAATCAGGGGCAAAAAAATCATAAGAGGCGGAAAAATACAGCTCAGCTTCCATGACGGCACAACGCTGATAACGAACAAGACGGATTACAAGCCCAATGATACAGTTGTTGTAAAGCTTCCATCAAAAGAAATCGTATCGCACGTAAAACTTGAGCCGGGTGTAACGATACTGGTAACCGGAGGAAAGAACATAGGTAAGATCGCCAAGTTGAAAGAGATCGAAGCGATAAGCGGTTCAAGAGCGAACGAGCTTATTGTTGAAACAAGCGAAGGCGTGTACGAGACACAAATCAAGTTCGTTTTCCCTATAGGAAAAGAAAAATCTTTGATAGATTTCGGTGAATGAAATGACAAATCCTATGCTTAGAATATCAATCGCGAAGATAACGCTTAACATGGGCGCAGGAGGCCCGGGCGAGAAGCTTGAAAAATCAAAGAAGTTGCTGGAAAAGGCAAGCGCGCAGAAGGTCGTCATAACAAAAGCAAGAAAAAGAAACACGTTCGGCGTACCGAAGGGCAGGCAGATCGGCGTAAAGGCGATAATGCGCGGAAAGATTGCCGAAGATTTCCTGAAAAGGGTATTGGAAGCGTCGGAAAACAAGATAAAGGCCTCGCAATTCGATAAACACGGGAATTTTTCCATAGGCGTGCACGAATACATAGACATACCGGGCATGAAATACGATCCGTCAATAGGGATAATGGGTTTCGATGTTTCGGTAACATTGAAAAGGCCGGGATACAGGGTTACGAAAAGAAGAATACGGCCTGCGAAAATAGGGAAAAATCATTTAATAACAAAGGATCAGGCAATCGAATGGCTGAAAGAATCAATGGGGACTGAGGTATTATGAAGGCTGTAAAACGCGAAAGACATTTCGGGCCCGGTTCGAGAACGTGCAGGAGATGCGGCAGATACGGGGCAATAATCCGGAGATACGGACTTAACTATTGCAGGCAATGCTTCCGCGAAGTAGCGAAAAGCGTAGGATTCAAGAAATATAATTAGGTGAAATTTATGGGACAAGATTTGTTAAACGAGGCTTTGACAGTAATCAGAAATGCCGAGCATGCGGGCAAAAAGGAATGCGTTACGCCCGCGTCCGATCTGATAAAAGACGTGCTGCTGGTAATGCAAAAAGACGGTTACATAGGAAACTTTGAACTGATAGACGACAAAAAGATAGGAAAATTTAAAATCGACCTGATAATGAAAATAAACGACTGCGGCGTCGTATCGCCCAGAAACTCGGTTGAAGCAAAAGGCATAGAAAAAATCGAGATAAACTACCTGCCGGCAAAGGACTTTGGCATACTTATCCTTACGACAAGCAAAGGTGTGATGGACCACAAAGATGCCAAGTCAAAGAGCGTCGGAGGGAAATTGCTTTCGTTTGTATACTAGTGATGAATATGGCCGTGCTTGAAATACCAAAAGACGTGAAAGTTGAAATAGGCGAGGATGAGATAGTCGTACAAGGCAAACTCGGCACTGTGAAAAAACCGATGCGATTAAACGCGGTTGACATAAAAGTCGAGGGCAGCACAATAACGATAAACCCGAAAAACAAGAGAAGAGTCGTAAAAGCCATGGCCGGAACAATCGCATCGCACATAAATAACATGATCAAAGGCGTCACCGAAGGCTGGGAATACACGCTGAAAATACTGTACCTTCACTTTCCGATGACGGTCAAAGTCGAGAAGGACAAAATTTTCATAAACAATTTCCTCGGGGAACACACGCCAAGAATTGCACGCATAATAGGGGGCACGAAAGTCGAGTTAAAGGGAGACCAGATTTTCGTAACAGGCTCGAACATAGAAGACGTAAGTCGAACAGCGTCGAACATGGAAATGGCAACAAGGATAAAAGCGTATGACAGAAGGGTTTTCCAGGATGGAATTTTCATAACAGCAAAGGGTCGATAATATGAGCAAGGATTTCAGAAGGCAGGAAAAGTACGCGGAAAAGAGGGTGAATAACAAAGCGTGGAGAAAGCCAAGAGGCATAAACTCCAAGATGCGCATGCGCGAAGGCGGTAAGGCGTGGGTCGTAAAAGTCGGACATCGCACAAACGCCAGCACGAGAGGATTCCACCCGTCAGGTTTCAAGGAAATGCTGGTACACAATGAAAAACAGTTGGATACGATAACAAAATTGGCGGACAAAAAGACCGCGGTGCGGATAGCATCGTCCGTGGGCGGAAAGAAAAGGGCTGCAATAATCAAGAAGGCCGATGATGCGAAAATAAAAATATTGAACCGGTGAAATGAATGAACCTTAGCATACAAAGAAGATTGGCTTCAAAACTCTTGAAGTGCGGCCAGCACAAGGTGTGGATGGAGCCATTGAGACTAAAAGATATTTCGGAAGCCATAACAAGGGAAGACGTTAGAAAATTAATAAAAAGCGGCGCAATTGAAAAGGCTCCTGAAGATGCGCCTTCAAAAACGCAGATAGCTGTACGCGCTGCACAGAAAAAGAAAGGACGAAGACGCGGGCACGGAAGCAGGAAAGGATCTTTCAAATCCAGAACAGGCAATGAACAAAAGGCAAGATGGATACGAACAATACGACCGCAGAGACAGATGATCCGTGAGTTAAAAGCATCGGGAACAATAAACAACGAAACGTACAAAAAATTATACAAGCTTTCAAAGGGTGGCGTGTTCCGAAGCAGGAAACACTTGGAACTCTACCTGAAAGAACACAACCTGATCTCACAGGAAACAAAGCTTCCTGTGCATGGAAATCCAAAGATTTCCATTGTTTCAGAAAAGGTCGACCAAACAAACTTTTCGGAAAAGTTTGATCAAAAGAGAATGAAAAAGAGTGAAAAGAAATGACGAGTTTACAATTCAGGCGCAGAAAAGAACAAAGAACAGACTACAACAAGCGGTTAAACCTGCTGCGATCCGAGAAACCGAGATTTGTCGTAAGGAGGACATTGAAAAACTACATAGTGGAGATTGTGAGCTACACGCCAAGAGGCGACAAAGCCATCGCGGCTGTTAACAGCCTGGAATTAAAAAACTTTGGCTGGAAACTGCCGACCGGAAACTTACCTGCGGCATACTTGTCCGGATTCCTCTGTGGAATGAAGGCGAAAGGCAAGGCCGACGAAGCTGTTATGGATATAGGGTTGCAAGACTCAACAAAAGGCGGCGGAATTTACGCGGTTTTGAAAGGCGCGGTTGATGCGGGCATGAAGATTCCGCACGATCCGGCAATACTACCGACAATGGACAGGATCAGCGGAAAGCATATAGCCGGTTATGCCGAAGCATTGAAAAAATCCGACCAATCCGAGTTGAAAAAACGGTTCGCAGCGTACGCAAAGGCCGGAATAAAGCCCGAAGAAATTTCGACGCACTTCGAGGAAATTAAGAAAGCGATTGCAGCAAAATTCTGAGACAGCGAACTTATTTGAGCCAAAACCAAAAGTATTATCATGGTCAACACCTATCTTTGGAATTTCCTGATATTTTCGGGATTCTCGTTAACGCTCGTTTACATTTTCGCGTCATATTTCATTCTAAAATTCGTTTATAACAGCTACAAGGAGAAGGAAAGACCACTATCGTGGCTAGGGTTGGTCGTTTCAATACTCATAATCGGAGCTGCCAACCTGACCGAGGCTTCGTACCATTCGTACAACGCGCTTGTGGGCGGCGTGTTCGGAGATCCGTATGTGCTTTACGATAGCACTGTTGCCAGATCGTTGATTTTCTTCGCACTCTTCTTCAAGTACTACGCTGCCTTGCTGTTGATTCTGTTTGCGCTACTGCTGGCACGGGAGCACAAGAAACCGTTGCGTTGATCTAACACTGGTTTTTGCGCTAAAATATCGTCTATTGACGTATAAATATCGTTTATTGACGTATCTGTGTTTAAATCAATGACCTTCCAATTAGTTGTAGGTGAAAACGACATGACTGTTGGCTTGGAACTATTGAGTAGTCCGGTCATAGGTGTGTTCGTTGTACTCGCATTAGCTGAGTACACAGGTCTTCGAAAGATGGCAGAAAAGGCTTTTAGCTGGATTGCTGCGGGCGGAGTTTTACTACTCCTGTCCGGAGTAACGGCTGAAACCATGGGAACCGCCACATTGGCAACAATTGGTTTGGGTTCGCTGTCTTTCGGTGGTCAGCTAGCAGGGCTGTTTAGCGTCTTGGGCGGCATAGCCGTCTTGGTCGGAGCTTTGCTTGCTGCGTTGACATTGCTACAAGAAGCTTAATCTAAACTTTTTAGAAAAGTTTGATTAAAGCTAATCAGCATGTGTCAAAACCAACGAACAAAACTATGAAAATGGTGAATCGCTACTTCTTTTCCTTTTTTTCAATCTAGTTGAAGCTTTGTTCGTGAAACTAGCCTAATATATATGGTACTTTCTATGCACGAAAACCGAAGTTTTCCATTGATTTGTCGGTTATCGAGTTCAGAACCTTTTTCAGAAGCGTCGAATAATAATTACATTGGTGCCAACGAATGGACGAAAAACCCAAAAAATTGGTTGAAGCTGCTTTGTTCCTGTCACAAAACCCGCTTTCTGCCAAGAACTTGGCTGACATAGCCGACATAAAGGAAAAGGACGTCGAAACGTTAATCGAGGAGTTGAAAAAAGATTACTCGGACCGCGGAATAGAGATTTCGAAATCGCCAATCGGATGGCAGATACACGTCAAAACCGAACTGATCGGAAAGGTATCGCATTTGTCGCCGTACTCGGATTTGTCGGAAGGCGTTCTAAAAACGCTGGCATTGATCGTCTACAAACATCCTGCAACGCAAGCGTACCTTGTGAAAATGCAGGGAAACAAGGTCTATAACTACATAAAAAAACTTGAAATGCGCGGAATGATAAAGACCGTGAAAAAGGGAAGGACAAAAGAGGTTTACGTGACACAGGAGTTTGAAAACTATTTCGGAACAACACTCGACGAGATAAAGAAAAAGGTCGGGGAGCAGATTACCGAGAAAAAGGCGGGTGCGAATGCGAAGCAAAAGGATGTTCCGAAATCCTGAGTTAAAGTGTTTTATACTCAAACGAAATGATAATATGAAAGCAATAACACCCGTAATTTCACTGATCATGATGATGTTGATTACTGTCGGCCTTACGGGCGCCGCGTATGCCTGGTTCAATTCCATGGCATCTTCGCAAACTTCACAGGCATTCAAAATAATCGGCGCGAATTACGGGGAAATTCTTGTAAATAACATTGGCACTGATGTGATTTCAAGCCTGACCGCTTTTGTCGATGGGCAACAGGTTAATGCGAATCTTCCCTCGCCAATAGCTCCGGGCACTGCTGGAAAGGTTTTCCTTGAAAACCTGCCGGCTACGTCCGGAGACCATACCATCAGACTGTTAAGCTCATCGATCGGCGTTGAAACGAAAACAAAGTACAACCTTATCAAGGTTCTGAGTATATACCGATGCGAATGCTTTATCGACGATATGGCAGCCAACTTTGCAAACAAAAACGGCTATCCTCCGATGATAGTGGATTGCATCCATGAAAGCTCGTTCACGGATTCGTACGACCTCTCGCTTTACAATGTTGTCGCTTTTGACGGCGTTGACGCCGGACCGAGCGATATGAGCACGAACAAACAGCAGAAACTGGAAAACTTTGTCGCATCCGGCAAAAGCATTGTTTTTACACACGACTCGTTTTATCAGGATAAAAACCAGATACTCCAAACAGTCGCGGGTGTGGATGTCCTGGAAAGCTGTTGTCCGGGAATCGCAACGAATAAACTAATAACCGATAAAATCACGGAAAAGCCGTACGCATTGCCGTCGATATTATCGGTGCAAAGCACGCATTCCAGCGGGGAGCACAAGACAACCGCGACCGAGATATTCGGAGGTGCGGGAGTAACAGATCATTATCTGCTGACAAACAATTACGGAAACGGGGAAAGCGCATTTATACAGTGGGGACATTCCGCGCGGGGCGGCGGATGCGAAGTGAAACTCGGACTGCCGGGCGCGGACGAACAAAAGTCGATAATAAACTCCATATACTGGGTTGCGGGCGTTTGATTTGAAAATTTTACTTATCGCATTAATACTGATGATTCCTTTAGCCTCGGCTTCGATGCTGCCTAATGAAACGCTCGACGCGTATCACCAAAGAATGGCAGCGGAGATGCGGCCGCAAAATTACACGTGCGGCAATGGAATCTGCGAAGGACTCGAAGCCAACAGTTGTCCGCAGGACTGCAAACTTTCAAACGCGACCACCACAACCACGATTGCGGCGCCCAGCACCGGATCTTCGCAGCTTGATTATTTATTGATAGGTACCATGGCCCTTGCGGTTTTTATCGCATATAACTTTATGAAACTTAGAACAAAACTAAAAAGATGATGACAGATGCCAATTAAAAAACTGCCGAAGAACTGGCACACAAAATTCAGGAATTTCGCAACCAGCGATGGCTATGTTGTTGTCATCGCAGCGAATGCAGCGGAAAAAGAGAAACTTGTAACGAAATGCGCAGAGGAGAATGATCTGATAATCCGATCCGAAAGCGCGAACGAACCGTTCATAATGCTCAAGACGAACAACCAATTGAGCGAGACTGCGCTAAAAGAGGCGGTTGAATTTGCGGCTGCCAATTGCTGCGATTGGCACGACAAACTGGAAAACGCAGATGTTTACTGCGTAAAACCCGCACAACTTTCGAAAACAATCCCTTCCGGCGAATTGCTGGCAAAAGGCTATTTCTTCGTGAACGGTGAAAAGAAGTTTTTCAACAAAATCGACGTCAAACTTTCAATAGGCGTCAAGATGGACGGTTCCGGAAACGCGCTGCTGATAACCGGACCGGTAATGGCGACACGGAAAAATTCCGACTATTTTTTAACTTTGCTGCCCGGTACAAACGCAGCGGAAACAATGGTAGAAGAAATAAAACGCAGGATTTTGCTGAAAGCACTGCCCGAGCACAAAAACAGCATAGAAAAAATAACGGTTGAAGAAATATCTTCGCACCTTCCAACAGGGACAATGAAGATTGCGGAATAAATTCCGCTTATGCAAACAGGTCTTCCGCTAACGCTTTAACAGTCATTTCCAATTTATCGCTGTCTACCACGAGTGTTATGCTGGGAGGCGCATATTTTTCATCACTTTGCACAGCGGACCGTATGGAAATACCCCGAGCGGCTGGAATGGCCGTAATCTGTGATAATACACCCGGTTTGTTTTGCATACAGTCACCTACAGCTGTAATTACGCCCACTTCTTCGCCATCGACTACGGGCTTGTAACCCAGAGAGCGTAGATGCTCTGCTAACTTTTCGTTGTGTTCACCGAAAATAACCTCCGCACTTCTATTGGAATCTTTCCGGTCGCCGAGCATTGCTGTATAAGAAATACCGCTAAAATCTGTGGCATCGGTAATTATATCAACGCCGTAATTTTTCTCAAACCGGTATATCGCGGCAAGATATCCTCTGCCTTCCGGCGTATCCATGATATCGTCGCGTACGCTTACCATACGCATCCGTTCTGCCACAAGTGCAGCAACGGGTTTGCGAAGGTTTGTTTGTGACGCAACGGATATTTTCGTGCCCTCGCTATCCATAGTTTTTACAATCATCGGTATGTTTCTGTTCTGTGCAATTCTTATTGCGGATGGATGAACTACAGGCGAACCGCGCCACGACATTTTTCTGGCTTCGTCGTAACTTATGACGTTCAACAAACCATAATCCCCGAAAACGGGCGGCACACGATAAACACCCGGCACGTCTTTGATGATTTCCACAACTGCTGCGCCCAACGCGTCAGCCAATGCCGGTGCAAATGCATCGTTAATATTTCTTGCGCCCAATTTAACATGCTCGGCTGAGTCGTCGGTTCCGATTCCGAGATACCCGCCAACAACAACCCTTTGACCTGATTTGAGTTTGTCGCCGACTACGGATTCCAAATGTTCCCTGCTTTTTTCCATGTCTACTAATCCATGTCCGTTGAGATAAAATCCCGCGTCGGGCCCGGTTAAATGAATAACATCTTTTCCTAATGCCATGAGATGATATTTCAGAAGGATCGCAGAATGGCCTTCCGACGAACCTATGAAGGCGTCACGGGCTCCTATTTTTGCATAAATTTTCAGGAGCCCAAGCTCCCCTGTCATCTCCACAGCAGCGGTCTGCTTCAAACCTGACGGGAGAGTGTCGATTACTTCCATATACGTCTTTGCGGGGGAAAACCCGGACATATATTTTCCGGAGTTCGCCGTTTCATATGCATTCTTGAATACATTCGTAAATCCTTGCATCGCAGAAACCACAGCAACGGCGTTCCTGCCGGAAAGATAGTTTGCCGCGTCCCTGAAAGCGTTTGCATCTTTCAGAACGCTGCCACCGAATTTTGATACAATTAAATCTGATACTTTAGTCATACTTTACACCATTAGATGATTCAACGATAAATCATAAAGCCCTGCCATCAAACCCTGTGCGGTTACTTCTATACCTGCGCCGGGACCTTCGATGCTGAGAGCTTTGCCATTCCAATATCTCGGAAACATGGTAACTTTGTTATCAGTACCTCTGGTAAAAGCTTGCGGGTCATCCAGAGGTATCTCCTTAAAGCCGATTTCAAATACCCATTTGTCAAAATCCAGCTCTCCGACATATCGTAACGTGCAATTTTTTTCTATGGCAACAGCTACGCGCCCCTTAATTGTTTCATCTAGCGTAGGCAATAATTTCAAAGCGTCTTCCGCGCCTGCGTTCTCGATTTCCGGAGAAAGAATCTTTTCCACTTGTATATTGGCAAGTCCGAGCGGCACGCCGTTCGTCCGCGCCATTATTACTGCTTTTCTTGCGGAATCCGTCCCTCTCAAATCAATGCGAGCATCGGTTTCTGTGTAGCCGGCTTCTTTAGCTTCATATACAGCCTGAGAAAACGGAACGCCTTGATTAATTTTCCAAGAAATATAACCCCATGTACCGCTTAAACAGCCTTTGATGTACGAAACACCGCCTGCTGTGTGCGCGAATTCTTCGATTCTCCTAAGAGTTCCCAGGTTAGCACTCACGACAGTTCGATTATCTATAGTCTTCCTTTTTTTCTTTGCCTTTGAATACAATCTCTTGAAATCTGCTGGCGACACGTCTGCGTATGGAAGTTTGTTCGAGCCAACAATATTTATGTCATTGTCCAAAGCTCGCATCAATAAGCCATAAGTTTGGTGTGTTGATGCATCGACAACGACGTTGATCCTCTGATCCAAAATGTCGTCTGGTCGCTCTGTTACCCAACTGCGGCCGTCTTCGTAATTTCTGAGCTTTCCGCCCCTCGCTTTGTACGCCACTATTCCCATCATTTCATCGGGTGTGAAACCGCTATATTTAGTAACTGTGACGCTGCTGTCGCTGATTCCAACGTATTGATAAGCGGGGTTGGTTGCTGTCTGTCTGACCAGTTCAAGAGCCACCTTTCCCGCCCCGATTACAACGATTCGCATGAACGAAATAACAATGATAAGGATTTAAAATCCCTTTTAAGCGCTTTTGCACACAACCTTGTCGGAACCTTTCATACAGCTTAACTTTTAATACCAAATCACAAAGTTCTCCTAATGATAACCGAAGATATTCTTAAGCTGTCCGGGCATGCGTCATTCAACCCAGTACAAAAAGAGAGTATTGAAGCGGGCGTTTTAAACAACGAAAATATGGTCGTCTCTGCGCCAACTGCTTCGGGAAAAACGCTGGTTGCGGAACTGGCGATGCTGCGCTGCGTTCTTGAAAACAAAAAAAAAGCGGTATACCTTGTTCCGTTGCGGGCATTAGCGTCGGAGAAATACGATTCGTTCAAGGAGAAATATGAAAAACTCGGCGTAAAGGTCGCAATGTCAGTGGGTGATTACGACTCCTCGGATCCTTGGCTGGAAAAATACGATGTAATAATATTAACCGTGGAAAAATTGGATTCACTTCTACGAAGGGATGTACCGTGGATAAATTCTGTCGGGCTCGTGGTTGCGGATGAAATACACATGATCGGAGACCACAGCCGCGGGCCGACAATGGAGATACTGCTTACGAAATTAAAAAAAATAACGAAAGCCCAGTTCATTGCACTGTCAGCGACAATAAAAAATGCACGCGAAATAGCGGATTGGCTGAATGCCAAAGTCATTGAATCAGATTACAGACCGGTAAAATTGTACGAGGGCGTGTACGCGGAAGGAAAAATCGCGTTCCTTGGGCGCGAAAAAATAAACCTGGACGGCGAGGATCTGCCGGAAATAAAAATAGCGCTCGATACTGTTGACAAGAAAAAGCAGGCACTCGTGTTCGTCGCAACGCGAAAATCAGCGGAAGCTACGGCGGAACGAATCGGAAAGGCAATGTACGAAGTGCTTTCTAAAATCGAGAGGGAGGAGCTTAAAAAAATCGCGGATGACGTTTTACACGCCCTTGAAAACCCAACAAAACAATGCGAACGCCTTGCCAGATGCATAATCGGAGGCGCCGCTTTCCATCATGCAGGACTTGTTCCGAAGCAGAGAAAATTAATTGAAAACGGATTCAAGAAAAACCTGATCAAGATAATCGCAGCAACACCAACACTGGCAATGGGCATCAATCTGCCGGCTTACCGTGTTATAATCCGGGACGCAAAAAGATATTACGCGTTAACAGGATGGTCGTACATACCTGTTCTGGACTACCAGCAGATGATCGGGCGGGCTGGACGACCGCAATTCGATTCGCACGGCGAATCCATACTCATAGCAAAGACGATAAACGAGGGCGAGGACCTTGCACAACGCTACATCATGGGAGAGACCGAGGAAATTTACTCAAAACTTGCTTCAGAGCCGGTGCTGCGCGTTCACGTACTTTCGCTGATCGCCACGGAAACGTGCAGGTCGCTGCAGGAAATATACGAATTCTTTTCCAGGACATTCTACGGCCTGCAGTACGGTTCGTCGTCGGAGATGGCTGAAAAAATCGGAAACATCGTGGAATTTCTCGAATCGAACAATTTCATTGTGAGCAATGTTGAAAAGCTGCGGCCAACGCCAATCGGAAAACGAATATCGGAATTGTACATAGATCCTGATACCGCTGTAAAGATTATCGCGGGATTAAAAGCGTCGAAAAATAAAAAACCCGGCGCATTTTCGTTGATTGAACTGCTAACGAACACGCTTGAGATGCGGCCTTTGCTGCCTGTGAAAAACGCGGAATTCAAGGACGTATATTCTGAATTGAACAAAATCAAGGATTTGCTGCATGAAATGCCGGACGAGTGGGATTACGAGTACGAAGAATTCCTGAAAGCCGTTAAAACTTCGTTAATGATTCGAAAATGGACTGAAGAAGCGACAGAAGACCAGATTTTCGAGATGTACGGGCTGACGCCCGGTGAGCTGTATTCGAAGATGTCAATACTGGGCTGGCTTTTTTATTCGGCGCAGGAAATCGCAATACTCATCGGAATAAAAGACGTTATCAAGGAACTGAGAAAGACGCGCGTCAGGGTCGTCTACGGAATCAAAGAGGAACTGTTGCCGCTCGTAAAACTAAGGGATATCGGGCGTTTCCGCGCGAGAAAATTATTCAATTCCGGATTCACGTCATTAGAGAAGTTGAGGGAGGCGCCGGAACAGACACTTTCAGCGATTATCGGCCAGAATGTCGCGAAATCCGTCAAGCGCCAATTATCGGGAAAAGATGATGAAAAACAAACAGAACCGAAAGGTTTGACCGAGTTTACAGACGAAAAATAGTTTTTCGTTAACTTTTAATAACGTTTTAATCAATTTACTTATACATGGATAAAAACCCGGTCATTTATGCCACCCTTGAAACGGACATGATAGACGGGGGAGGCTTAGGCGGTTTGGGCGGGCTGACTTCCGACGTTTTCTACGAGGCAAGAAGAAGAAATCTTCCGTTTTACATGTTTGCCCCGGTTTATCCTATGAAAACACACCAAACAATCACAAAAGCAAACAACGGTTATTCGGTTGCAACGGATGCCATACCTGCCAGCAATGATTCGCTCAGAAAAAACCAGGTCGACAGGCTCAGCCTCGGAACCAAGTGGTATCCTTTTGACGTGTCTGTTTATCTTGATCCGCTCAGCACGGAAAATACGCAAGCCTATTTTTTTGAGATAATACCCAAGAGTAAACGGGGACGGTGCCAGGGCAGGATTGATATGGCACACGCATACGTCGGAAAGGCATGGCCACAAAAAATTCGGCAAGTACAACTGCAAATTATTGATGGAGGACAAGTTTTTGGAATGGATGAAATCCGGCGAAGAAGAATCGTGCATAGATTTTGGCAAAGTCCTTGCGGATAGCAGCGACATTATCTGCGCAGTATCCAAAATGCATGAAGCTGAGACAAAAAAACTCTACCCTGATAAAAAATACAGCGGAAAAATAACTTCGGTTACCAACGCCGTTTTTCTTGGGTGGATGAGCGTGCACATGCAGCAACTGTACGATAAATATGCTGCCGGATGGAGAAATGAAACCGAATTGCTCAAAGATGCAAAAATACCCGACAAAGAACTGCTTGTGGCAAGATATCTTAACAAAATAGACCTCTGCGAAGCGTTCCACAAATGGCGCGCGGACGGCGAAGTTATTTCCAACTTCACAGACCTTGACATGGACGGGCGCGAACCTTTAACATATGCAAAACGGCTTACCGATTACAAAAGACCGGATGCTGTTCTCAGAAGTGCCAAAAACTTTCCAAATGAAACATTCATATTTTCCGACAAACCCGCTGATGAGGGCGGCGAAAGGTTCCTAAGGGAACTGATCAGGACGATCACGACTTCCGATACGCCGCGCATAGCTTATATTGCCAATTATGACAGGGCAAAAGCCGCAGCGCTTGTAAAGGCTTCGAAATGGATTAACATACCGGAAGCGGCCCGCGAGGCGAGCGGCACCAGCGGAATGAAAGTACTTGTCAACGGCGGCATCCAGACAGCTACGTTTTCAGGCTGGGCTGCCGAAGCTTTGAAAGACGGCGAGAACGCCTTTGTGGTTGATGATAGCCTGTCAAACTTCGACGACAAACTTGAAGAGGCCGTACATATTTCCAGCAACGGAAAAGGGATTGAAATGATAAGGAACGCGATTTCTTCTGCCCCGTACGTTCTTGCGCAGCGCATGTTGGATGAATATGTTTCAAAACTCTACAATTGATTCAGGTTTTGCGTTGCCTGCGGATTGCGGAAAAATAAAATCACACCAGCCTGTTCTGAGCTTAAATCAAAGGCTTATATCTTGAAACCACTTTCCATTTTACATGGACATCGACACGCTAATTAACGGCGGAACAACATGGCAGGAAAGATTAGAAGACAGCCTACGAAGGATTGATGTCAGCTGGGGAAACTATACAAGGAACAAACCAGGCGTGACAAGGGAAATCGTCCAAAAAAGATTTCTACTGCCGATTTACGTGCCAGATTTTACAATGCCTGTCGGTGAAAGATGGACCGGTGTTTTCGAGACGCTCGAGAAAACTAAAGAACACCAAACGATCGGCGTACCAAGAAACCAATTTTTTCCGCCTATGAATGATCGGAGCCTTCCGAAGCGATGGTACCTTTTACCAGCTAAGAGATGGGAATACAACAGAGATAACCTAAGCGTAAGAGAAGCGCAAGAAGAACAGATGAACAGGTTCACACTTGATCATGTAAAAACTTTTGACGACCTGCCTATAGGTTTCGACTTCGAAGGCATCGGTCCGAACACGGACATGAAACCGAACACGCCGTACAACTGGTACAGAGGCAGGAAAATGTACGGATCTCCATTATTCAGAAAACGCGCCAAAGTAGTTTTACAGGCGGGAAGGGAGGATTTATCACAGGCATTCTCGCAGGGAATCAGTGTAAACATTCGAGACCTGCCTTCGCTGGCAGGCGAAAGCGCTCCTCATGATATAGTCCTTACGAACGTTCCTGTTTACGAAATAAACCGTGGCGTTGATGAAAGGACAAAAAGAATCGGTTATGGAATACGCACATCCGATGACTGTGAGAGACACATATATTCGAATGACAAGTTCACCAGAAAAATCAAAACAGCGTTCGGATCCGAAGAGAGAGTAAGAAGCGAAAACGAATTCGACCATCATTCGATCTACGGAATAGAAGCGGGCTGCGATTTGATTGCGGTACAGTATCCCGGACTCGCCATTGATAATCCCATACCGGCCCTTCCAGACGGCTTTGAAAAATATATTGATTTTGCATTCAAACGGATAAGAGTCATGGACAAAAACGAAGGAAACATGATGTGGGAATCGAAAGCGCTGATGCAGATCTATGGCATGGCTGTCATAGGTTATTTAAACGCCAAAAATGCGGAACACCCTGCACTTAAAACAGCAGCCGATTATCAAAGATAGCGCTGTGATGGTTATCAAATAGCAACAAAATTACAATGGAAGTTTCGCCTGTTCCCCGTATGTTGCCGACACAGACAGATCCTTGCCAAACAGTTCATGCATCATCTGATGCACAGTCGTGTCAAGCCTGACCACCTTTGATGTTACGCGTTTAGGAGGGATCACAAACTTTCCTTTGTACTTTGCCATGACTTTTGGAGTCAGATACGGATCCTCCGAAACTATCCTGATTTCCGCATTCACTCTCGCGAATACGTAGCGACCATTCACCGTAGACCCTCGCACAAGATCAGCGTTCATCCCTCTTTTCCTTTGGATATATTTTTCTTCGATGTTTGTCTGGTTAATGACATCATAGACCGCTTCAAGAGTGCGCTTCAAATCTGAAAGATAGGCGTCACGCGACACAAAGGCTGGTTTTTCGTATCTTGCTGCAAACACATAGCCGTCTGGCGGTCTCATATATACTGGATCGCACCGAAAGCTTATTATTGTTCATCTGGAAAACTCCCTTTTGAAACCTGCCAGATAATCCGAAGTTTCTGACGAGAACTCGCGTAGATAGCTGGGATACGCAATAAACCACTCCAAATCTGGAGTTTCGACATCATTGACCAATCCGTTTGAAGTAAAACGGACCTTCCTGTTCACTTCGGCAATGCGCAACAGACCTCCGCTTCTTGTCCTTGACACGCTGACAAACGACAATGCAGCGTACTTGTTATTGATCCTGCGCGCCGCAGACTTCAATTTTGCATTTTCCCTTTCGCTTATCATGTCTTTTTTATATCCGCTGACTCCTGCCAGCGAATCAATGTCGCTCACGTTTAACAAATGACGCGATGCTTCCTTTTCATTGATGTTTATCGCGCCTTCAACGCGATGCACAGAAACCATCATATCAACGATCTCTCCGGCAAAAGGTACTTTTGCTGAAAGCAGGTAATTTTCAAGAGGTTCATTCTGTTCCAAATTATAGAGCGTGCCGGCAACTTCAGGCGTAATGAGTACGGGCTTTCTTTTGCCGGATAAAAGGCTCGGACGCTCAACACCGTAACCAACATAATGTATGCACGGATATTTTTTCGACAAATTTTTGACAGGACCAATGATATCCTCATCCCTGGAAAAAACATAACATTGCCTGCTGTTTTCTGCCTGTTCTAGCGTAAATGCTAAAAGCTCCTGATCAGACCTTGACGGCAGGACCGATAATCTGCGCAGAGCATAATTAACGTGGCCGTTGTTTTGACTGTCACTCTGAAGACCAATGTTTTTAGGCGATTTAGGCGATGCCTCTTTCCACAGTTTCTGTGCATCGATTATCCTAGTTCTCAAATGATCGGGAAACCTGGAATAACCAAGCGATTCAAGGACGTTCAACGATGCTTTCGGGATCCCAAAATCCCCCAAAACACTTTCGTCATAAAAACGAGCATATTCTTTTGCAACATGCTCCAGAACCACGACCTCGTAACCGCTCGCGTGCATTAACTCGCGGTCAAGCCTAGAAAGCGCGGATATTGTAGCTATATCATTCTGGCCAAGGCTGACTAATGTTGACGTGTCCAGAGCTAAAACAGGTCTCTGGTACTTACCGAGCAGTCTTGCCATTTCGTTCATAAGCAATGCGCCTTAAGGCGATCAAAGATGTTCTGTATACAAAAATCGCCTTTATAGTGCATAGATATATCAGTTTATAAGGATTGTCACTACTATACAATAGAAATTCTTATATACTACCGTATCATAATATCACTAACTCGTGACAACAGCTAAAATGCAACGGGATGTGATTTGAATGATCGTGATAACGAAAGATGATGCGGAAGGGCTTATTAGGCTTTACAGGGAACAGCTTGTAGATACCAAAATAAGGCTTAACTGTGCGAGAACGCTAAAAGAAGTCAAGTTTCTCCAGAGCAAGATAAACTTCCTTAATTCGCAGATTAGCGAGATAAAGGGGAGCAAGGTAAGTCGAAAAGGTTGATTTAATGAACCAAACTTCTGTTGAACTGGGTATTCCAAATGTCTGGGGCGTTTTATTCACGCAAAACCTCGATGTTATAGAGGTTTTTCCGAAAAACTTCGATGCCGTGGATATACGCGCATTGGCAGAGATAAACGAAGTCCTCGATGAATGGGTCAAAGTTCGCGAAATAAGCGAAATAATCGATGCTGACAGCAGGCTTTATGCCGGAAAGATAGGAAATATGATCCTGTACGTTACAGGTGATTTAAACTCGGACTTTTCAGGCATATGGGAAGTTGTCAGAGATGTAAAAAGCCGATACGGCAAACAGGCGGTTTAGTATGATGAATGCACAAAATTCAGAATTGCATAAACCAGAATACCATGACGCAGGATGGCACTTATCCATCCACGATTATGCGAACGTTGTCGGCTTATGGTCTTCCTGTTTGAAAAACAGATTTTTCCTCGGATATCCGAAAGACAAAGACGTGCCTGATAAAACAATAATGAAAACTTTGGACGTTTCCAGAAGCTGGATATCCGAATGGGGAAAGTTCTACGGCCCGAAACTTCCGGGCGAAAAAGGAAGAGTGTGGATAAACAAATCAAAGGGTGATATGTATGAAATGTATTTCCCGATGGTCGACGGGAAAGGAAAACTGCGATCCGTATATTACGGGCACAATATGTCCGCTGGAATTTCAACATACCCGTTCGACCGTTCGCGTGAATACGAGCCTGATGCACCATCAATAAACAAAGAAGCAATACAGGCGTACAGGGAAAAATTCCTGCAATTAGCTGTTGAAACAGCGTTAAGCGTTACGAACCCTACAGCGATTGCAATAAAATACGACACATTTGCGCTTGCGCTGGAAGATCTGAAAAAGGAAGGATACTCGGACATTGAATGGATAACCGGCATTCCAGATCATATATTGGGATGGGAAATGATCCGAGCGGAAAAAGAAAACGAAACGATTTTTTTGAGCAATGAAAACGCTTCA
>JAZDLW010000004.1:0-27601 GCA_043801595.1 Candidatus Aenigmatarchaeota archaeon | reverse complement strand
CGTATCAAGTTTCATCGTGCACATTGGATTCAGTTTCCATTGCGCCAACGGCGTGCACAAAAAACATTAACCAATGCACTTCTGCAGGAACAGCATGCGGCGCAGGCGACGGAATAACCGTGACAGCAAAGTACACAGGTTTGAATTGTCCTAAAGGAACATTGAGCGAGCCTTTCACGGTTCAGGTTGATGCGAAATCTTCCGACAATCTTTGCAATGTTCAGGGTTCAGGCGGCCAGATGACGGGCATATCAATATCGTGTTCGAACCCGACGCCTTTAGCATCGCAGCAAACCTGTACAGGAACATGGCAGCTGCGTCAGTCATCGACAATACAAACCGTTCCTAGTGCATGCCAGCAAAAAACAATAACTGCATACTACACATGCATAAACGGGCAATATTGTGTTACGCCTACGATTCCGAAACATTTTGATTCGTGCAAGGATACAGTAATACCTGTAGTTTCCGTATTACTTGACAAACATTATGCAAAGCCGTCCGACGTTATCACGTCCACGTTATCAGGCGTTGACAACACGTACGGGCTGCGTTCATGCACATTGAACTGGGGTGACAGTTCGACTACAACACAACCCTGCGATGCGACTTTGGGCACAAACTGCAATAATAAGTTCACCTCCTTGAACACGCACAGCTATGCCAGCGACGGTTCGAAGACTGTTGCGTTCAGCTGCGAAAACCTGAACGGCAATCCGGGTGTTACCGGAAGTTCTTCGGACTCTGTAACGATCTGCAGCAGCATTGCGGACGTTTCCGGAATGAATATTTACGATTCGTCATCCAAGACGAAAACATTGTTGCAGTCAACGTGGCAAAATGACAATACGCCTTATTTTGAATGGACACCGGTAACTTCGGCGTGCGGTGTTACATACGAAGTGCAGATAGATTCCAATGCGCTATTTGACGTGACTACGAATTATTATTCGGCGACGTTTACAGATGGCCAGCATCAAATAAAATTCACATCAAAGGATAATGCGGGCAACAGGGGCGTTACGCAAACATACAACTATTGGGCGGATACAGTTGCACCGACAACGTCGATAGTCGAAACTATACCGACGTGGTTCACGACTGTTCCTACAATATTGCATTTGACATGCAGCGATGTAACATCATCGTGCACGTCTACACTATATTATACAATTGTGTGTATATCGATGGGATGTTCATTCATGCCACCACAATCGTATAATCCGTTATCGGGAGTGTCATTGTGGGGAACATCCACATTGTTTTACAAGTCGACTGACTCTGCAGGAAATACTGAAAGTTGGAAAAGTCAAACAATCAAAATAGATGCATCGAAGCCCACCACACCCACTGTATCTGACAGCGGAGTTTGGACAGCAACAACAAACAGTTTGTTTGCATCATGGTCGGCGTCCTCAGATCCTGAATCCGGAATATCAGAGTATCAAATTTCCGTTGGCACAACAGCAGGAGGCACAGACGTAAAGTCGTATACAAGCGTCGGTACCGTACTTTTCACGACAGTGACAGGTCTGAATTTATTGGACAGTGTCAAGTATTACATCAATGTGCGGGCAAAGAACAATGCGGGATTGTTCAGTGATCCGGGCTCGTCGGACGGCATAACCGTTCACACAGGTGGTCCTGCAGGAATAAATGATGTTTATGTTGAAAGGATGTTCGGAAAATACATATCGGCCAACTATAAAATATACACAGGTTCGTTGACTGATCCTACAGGCATATCTTCGTGTTCTTATACGATTGACGGCAGCACATGGAATTCGGCAACGTACGATTCTCCGAATAAAATTTGCACGACAGGCACGCTTACGTGCAATGATGGTGATGTCAGAACAATAAAGATGAAGGCGTTGAATGTTCTGGGTACTGTTTCCGAAACCGTTACACCATTGGTCAAAATTTGCGACGCAATAGCGCCGAATTTGATTTCGTTCAACCCGCCGGCAGGATCGTCGCCGCACACGTCCTCCAAAAATCCGGTTTTCACCCTGAATACAATGGATGCGAAATCCGGTGTTGCAAAAATAGAATGGAATCTGTATTTGAATGGAGTAGTTGTGCCGGGCGGGATTGTTACCAAGAACTGCGACGGCGGCGAAGGCGTCACAGTTGCTTGTACAATCAGCGTGAGCGAACTCACCACTTCAATTCTGAAAAACGGCGATGTGCTGTATGTAAAAGCGAAAGCCGACGATCATGTTGATCCTTGGTCCGGTTACGGCAATTCCGGCCAATGGGTGATAGATGAAAACGCGCCGGACATTTCGACAATAACGCCTACAGTTGCTACGCTTGGCGTTTCGCAGGATTATTCCGCTACAGTTAAAGCGCAATCGGGAAAGACAATAGCATCGTGCGATCTTTTGGCAAACGGCATAAAGATCGATGATATGGCGCTTACTTCTGGAACAACAACAGACGGAACGTGGACTGGACAGTATGTCATAGCAACACCGTCAATTGTTTTCATGCGCGCACGCTGCACAGATAACGCAGGAAATCAGGGCAACGGCGTTGATATTCTTGTATCATTGGCGTCAACAGTCTCAAGTACGGTTGTGCCGTCGCCGGTTGACAAGGCGGATACGCTGAATATAACCGCTAATTACAGGACCGTGGGCGGCAGCGCAATAACCGGCGGGAAATGCTGGATTTCTTCCAGCACGTTCAACGATCCCTCAAGGGGCATTGTGGGAGCGGTGCTGCAGGATCTAAACAACGGTTATTACACGTATTCGTTTGAGGCGCCGATAATTTCCGGATCGTACGCTTACACGGTTTCATGCTATAAAAATGGATATCAAACCACGTCGGATTCGGGATCGTTTAATGTGCTCGGATGCGATGGCACCAAATGCATAAAGTTGACACCAACCAGCATGCTTGCGATACTTTCATTGGGAGAAACGCAGTCATTCGATTTATTGCTGAAAAACAGGGACGATTCTGCGAGGACGTATTCAATATCGGTATTGAACCTTGGTCCGTGGATTTCCATAGTAATGTCGCCTTCGCAGGTTACGTTGAGCAACGGCGAAGAAAAGAAAGTCAGCGTAAGGCTTACATCGCTCGAAATAACAGACCAGCAGATAATCCGGAATATCCTGGTGAAAAATGTAGATCCTGCGAAACCGGGCGATTCCGCCCTTTCCAGAATAAACGTTTCCGTTGCAATCGGTTCGGTTCCGAGCATCGGTTTTGCAGGGATAATGCTGTTATTCACAATGGCGGCTCTGATGGTTTACAGAAAAGTGTTGTAAACAAACCGGCTTTTTTGTGACACAATGCATGCCAGCAATTGTTTTTGCGTACGCCAGAATTAATATAACATGTTAAAATCAATAGTGTTCATATGCCAAACTCGGTTACTCATGTATTATTAACGGTCATCTTAGCCGACCTTTACAGGGACTATGTAACCAAACACCGTAAATATTTTACGCTTAACACGATTTTTGTTGCGGGTATTGCGGGGCTTCTTCCCGATATCGACATACCATTGAGCTGGCTGTTCAATATTTTCTTTTCAACTTCGGCGTCTTTGTTATTGCAGCATGGCGGATTAACGCACACGCCGTTTTTTGGCCTTATTTTTTTGATTCCGGCAATCTTTTTGCTGAATAGGAAAAAACACAAGGAAAGCGCGTATTTTTTCGTGATAAGTTTCGGTGTTTTATTTCACATATTCCTTGATTACCTGCTAGGAGGCGGAAATCTGGCGGGAATCATGTTCTTTTGGCCGATTTCGGCAGTGCAGTTTAAAATCCATTTATTATCAGGTTTTGGAATTTCAGATTTTCCGCAGGCTCTCGACGCGTTGATATTGCTTGCATGGCTGTACCACGAGGAAATAAAACACAAGATCAAGGACTTTATCTGATCGATAATTTTTCTATGAATCAAGGTACGTGAGCGTGGGAAGAGATTATAATCAGTGAATTACAATTCTATATATGAAAGCTATAACACCCGTGATTTCGCTGATAATGCTGATGCTTATTACGGTAGGAATTGTCGGGATAGCGTATGTGTGGTTTTCCGGCATAGTTACATCAAACACAGAGAAGGTTGTAATAATACCAGTCGGTGGCGTGTACTGCCAGAATAACAAAATATATGCGACGATAATAAATTCTGGTTCCACAGCTAATTTAACGGATGATGACATGATCTTTGTAGACATTAACGGCGTTAACGCGAAGAACTCGTTGTTCTTTGGAAATTTTGACAGGTCCGGTTTAGTAGGCTATTGGCGTTTCGAGCAGTCGTCAGGGAGCGCAGCGACAAACGATTCTTCAGGTTACGGAAACATGGGTACGCTGAAGAATATGAATCTGATTGGTGATGCGACGAGCGGGCCAACACAAGGAAGGTTCGGGAATGCGTTGTTGTTTGACGGTGTTGATGATTATGTGCTTGCGTATGATTTGCCGAGTTTGGATCCGGCAAGCATAACCGTAGGATTGTGGTTGTATCTTGCTTCGGATCCTAACTGTGATGCCGGCAATAATTGGAGAAGTTTATTACACAAAGGATCGACTGCCGGGACGTTCACAGGCTATGACATAGTCCTAGAAGAAGGTAGAAATATAGCGTGGGACACAGGAACCGCGAGTCCTGATCGATGGTGGCCGAACGGAATCTCGATTCCTATAGGGACGTGGACATATCTGGTGTTGACGTACGATTCAACCACAGGGGTTAAACGTGCCTATCAGAACGGGGTGTTAAAAGATACCAAGGCAGTGACAGCATTACCACTTATGTCGAACGCGAATAATCTGATGATTAACAATCCTTCGGTTTTTTGCCCAGGCGGCGACGGGAATTTTAAAGGAATTATTGATGAGGTTATGATTTGGGATCGCGTATTGCAGCCTGATGAGATAACGCAATTGAACAAAACAAATTCGGGAAACTTTACAATCGGATCGTTGCAGGGTATAACAATAATCAAAGGCTATTCCGTATCAAGTAAGGGCAAGTACACCGTAGAAATAGGAACAAGGAATGGAGTGTCGGAGCGCACAGTGGAATGTTTGTAAAACGCCTAAAAAAGACTTTTTTCGTAAATCGACACCTGCCGAAAGGTTTAAATATACCGTTTATTATAATATGGTTCGGCTGGCGGTCAAAGCGGAAGGGAAACATCCGTACCCATTTCGAACACGGTAATTAAGACTTCCAACGATCTAAGGTGTAGTTGGACGTAATGTCCTGCGAAACTTAGGACGCTGCCTGCCACCCTTTTTAGAAAAAAGGGCCGAAAAAAAACTCATGGAAAGGTCGTTGGATATAAGTCGCATTCAATTTGGTGGTGGATTATTGATAAGCAACTCTAATCTGGATACAACTTTTAACAAATATGTAGTTTTGCATACGCTTTATAGTGGGAAGTTTTGCCTGGGTAGTGTAGCGGTCTACCACGCGGGACTGTCAAAAGAACTCACAGGAAACAAAGTTTCCTGTGCATGGAAATCCAAAGATTTCCATTGTTTTGAAAAAGTTCTATTAAAAGAGAATGTTGATGATTACAGAACTCCCGTAACCCGGGTTCAAATCCCGGCCCAGGCGCATGATTCAATGTTTCATCAGAGTAATCAATTTAAAAAATTTAACGATCAGGGTTTACAGGGGCCCGTAACTCAGCCTGGTAGAGTATCGGGCTTTTAAGCGGTTGGCTTAAAAGAGCTGAGACCGTTCACAATCCTTGTGAAACAACGGAAAGCGAAGCTTTCAACGGAAACCATAGGTTTCCGTGCATAGGGAAACTCGGTTTCCCCATGCCGTGCAAAGGAAACAACCGTGTTTCCTTTGAAAGGATTGATCGAAAAAGCGGTTAATGATCATCGACGTAAAGATACCCGAGAGTCGTGGGTTCAAATCCCGCCGGGCCCAATAAAGGTGGAATATGAATAAAAGAAGTGTTTGAGACCAAAATCATTTCATGGTTTTGTGATACAAAACCATGCGCTAAAACATCGGTTTTCGCTGTTGGGAATCAAAACACTTTTTCATAAAAAGGGTTTTGTATGAAAGAGGAAATTAAAATCATTAATCATGTGATTGTTCCGAAGCATGAAATATTGACACCGGACGAGACAAAGGTTCTTCTCGATAAATATAAAATCTCGATAAATCAGCTTCCGCGGATAATGGAAGATGATGTTGTCGTAAAAGAAATAGGCGCAAACGTCGGCGATGTGATAAAGATAACGAGACAATCCATAACCGCGGGCGTTTCCGGTTATTATCGTTTGGTTGTGAGGGAACAGTAAATCACTTTAATTTAGTACAAAATTAAAGTGATGATAAATGAAAATTAAAGTGATTTAAATGAATTCGAAACTTTTGATTGCATCGTTCGCAAAGGAAAGGGGATTTGTAAAGTATCAGTTGGAATCGTTCAATGATTTTGTAAGTTTCAGGCTTCAAAAAATCATAACGCAGATAGGCGAGATAAAGCCGGAAGTGCCGGAATTAAGCTTGAAAATAAAACTTGGAAAGATAAAACTCGGCAAGCCTTCGGTAAAAGAAGCGGATGGTTCCATAAGAACAGTATTTCCAATGGAAGCGAGGCTGAGAAATTTAACTTATTCCGCGCCTTTGTACGTGGAGATGACACAGGTTATCAACGACATTGAGGAAAGGCCTGTGATGGTCCATATCGGCGATCTTCCGGTCATGGTTAAGACTGAATTGTGTTCGACGACTGGACTCTCTGAACAAGAGTTGGTCAATGTGGGCGAGGATCCGCAGGATCCGGGCGCTTATTTCATAGTCAACGGAACGGAAAGAGCGTTAGTTTTGGTTGAGGAAATATCGCCGAACAGAATAATACTGGAGAAAAAAGAAGGAACAGTTGCCGGTGTCGCCAGAATAAACTCCGAAAAAGACGGTTTTGTCCAGCGTCACATTGTTGAGATGAAACAGGACGGCGTTATAACGGCGTCTTTTGCCAATGTGCATAAAATACCCATAATAATATTGCTTAAAGCGCTCGGTTTGGAAACGGACAAGGATGTGGTCGCGGCCGTATCAAGCGATGCGCAGATTACCGAAGAATTTTATCCAAACATCTATGAAAGTGAGATAAAGAAAGTGGAAGAGGCGCTTGACGGCATAGGCAAGCATCTCAAAGTTGCGCCCGAGTACAGAAAATCTAGGGCCGAGCAGGTTATTGACCGTTACTTGCTACCGCATATCGGGCAGAAACCCGAAAACAGGCTTGAGAAGGCGAAATATCTTTCAAAGGTTGCTAAAAAACTGATAGATCTTAAGATCGGAAATGTTGTCGAAGACGATTTGGACCATTATTCAAACAAGAGATTGAGAATGTCGGGCGATCTGCTTGAACTTTTATTCAGGTCAATATTGCTTGGAAGATGGGGATTGATAACAAGAATATGTTACAATTACCAGAAACTTGCAAAGAGAGGAAAAGTTCCTTCGGTGCAGTCTGTTGTCGAATCTAACGTCTTAACGAATCAGCTTGCCTCATCGCTTGCAACGGGTGCGTGGGTCGGCGGGAGAACAGGCGTATCGCAGCGTCTCGAGAGAGGGAATTTTATCAGAACATTATCACATCTGCGAAACGTTTTGTCGCCGTTAACGACAACGCAGGAACACTTTGAAGCGAGAGAATTACATCTAACTCATTGGGGACGGCTTTGTCCGTCGGAAACGCCGGAAGGGCCTTCGATAGGATTGAGAAAATACCTGTCGATAATGGCCGAGGCGACGCCTGGCATGAATGAAAAAGAAAACAAGGACCTTTTGGATTCTTTGAGTATAGAAAATCCAGCGTGATGAATTATGGCAGACATATACTTTAACGGGAAGTTCGTCGGTACGACCGGCAAAGGCGAGAAATTCGTAGAGGATGTCCGGAAAAAGAGGAGAGCGGGTTTGCTTCCATCGAAGATGAACATCGTTTATTACAAGGAATTCGACGAGATTAGAATAAACACAGACTCTGGCAGGCTGAGACGCCCGTTGATAGTAGTTGAAAAGGGAAAACCGAAGCTGACCGACGAGCATATCGAGAAGTTAAGGAAAGGCGAATTCCAATGGAACGATCTTATTGCACGCGGATTTATAGAATTTCTGGATGCGGAAGAAGAGGAAAATGCTTACATCGCGCTCGCGGAAAAGGATCTTGACGAAGAACACACACACATGGAAATAAGTCCGAGTATAATACTCGGGTTGTCAGCGTCGTTGATTCCGTTTGCCGAACATAACAGAGGAGACAGGGTAAACTACGGAGCAAAGATGACAGGGCAGGCGCTGGGAATGTACGCGTCAAACTTTTTGATGAGGACGGACACAAAGGCGAATCTTTTGATTTATCCGCAAACACCTCTGGTGCGTACAGAGACCGTAGATGTCGTTGGTCTTACGACGCATCCTGCCGGACAGAATCTTGTGATTGCGATAATGCCATACGGCGGTTATAACATGGAAGACGCGCTTGTAATAAACCGCGGTTCCGTTGACAGAGGAATGCTGAGATCCGTTTATTTCAGGATTTACGAGACTGACGAGAAAAAATACTGGGGAGGACAGGAAGACGAAATAAGAATACCCGATCCGACCGTTCGCGGTTACAAGTCCGAGGCTGACTACAAGAACCTTGGCGAAGACGGAATAATAAACATCGAAACGCCGGTTGTTTCCGGAGATGTTCTGATAGGAAAAATATCGCCGCTGAGGTTCCTCGGGACAGTCGAAGAGTTCATGACGGGAATCGAAAACAGGCGCGAATCTTCGATAACAGTCAGACACGGCGAAAAGGGCATTGTTGATAAAATAGTGATATCGGAATCCGCAGACGGAAATAGGCTGATAAAAATTTCCGTGCGTGATGAGAGAGTCATAGAAATAGGCGATAAAGTTTCTTCAAGACATGGACAGAAGGGTGTAGTCGGATTGCTCGTCAACCCTGAAGATATGCCGTTCACGGAATCCGGAGTAGTCCCGGACATACTTTTCAACACACACTCAATACCGTCACGAATGACGATGGGACAGTTGCTTGAAATGATAACCGGTAAAACATCCGCAATCTCCGGCGAATATTACGATGCCACGGGATTCACGGGTGTCGATGAAACTTACATCAGGGAAACGCTTGGCAAACTGGGTTTCAGGGAAGACGGCAAAGAAACAATGTACGACGGAAAGACGGGCAAACAATACGATGTTATGATATTCACAGGCGTTGCGTACTACCAGAAGCTCGATCACATGGTTGCCAACAAGATACATGCAAGATCAAGAGGACCGGTCGCATTGTTAACTAAGCAGCCGACTGAAGGACGCGCCAAGGAAGGCGGTCTAAGGCTTGGTGAAATGGAAAAAGACTGCATAATAGCTCACGGTGCTGCGATGGTATTGAAAGAACGGTTTGATTCGGACAAGTACATGGTTGCCATTTGTGAAAACTGCGGTCTGGCAGCAATGAATGACCGTACGAAGAATAAACTCGTGTGTTCGTTGTGCAGCGAATCGAAGATAAGCTGGATAGAAATATCATACGCATTCAAGCTGATGCTTGAAGAGTTAAAATCCCTGCTGATATACCCGAAGGTTGAGGTAGGGGAGCATAAGGTTCCGGGTTGATGAACTATGGTGGATATGAAAGAGATACAAAGCATTGAATTCGGCGTTCTGTCGCCAAAGATGATACTGAAAATGTCAACCGTAAGAATAGCGCGCGCAGAACTGTACGATCCTGATGGTTACCCGATAGACGGAGGAGTAATGGACTCACGAATGGGTGTTATAGATCCTGGTCTGCGATGCAGGACATGCGGTGGTTCTGTCGGCGACTGCGGCGGGCATTTTGGCTATCTCGAATTGGCGAGACCCATTGTACATGTGCTTTATTCAAAATTCATACACAGACTTCTGAAAGTGATTTGCAGGAAATGCGGCAAACTTCTTACGACCAGCAGGGAGAAAATCACGCTTAAAGATCTTTTGAAAACCGCGAACAAGAAATGCACGGCATGCGGCGAGGAACAAGGCGAGATAAAATTCGAAAAACCTTATTCGTTCTGGGAGGACAAGACGCCGTTAAACCCGATGACAATAAGGGAAAGATTTGAAAAAACGCCGGACGAAGATCTTGAATTGATCAAGGTACGAATAAGGCCAGAATGGTTAATCATAACGATCATGCCAGTGCCGCCTGTAACCGTAAGGCCGAGCATAACGCTTGAGACGGGCGAGCGGTCGGAAGATGATTTAACGCACAAACTTGTGGATATTGTAAGAATAAACCAGAGGTTGAAGGAAAACATAGACATAGGCGCACCTGATTTCATAATTGAAGATCTTTGGGAACTGCTCCAATACCATGTTTCGACATTCTTTGACAACGAATTGACGGGCGTTCCGCATGCAAGACACAGATCAGGACGAGGTTTAAAGACGCTGGTACAGAGGTTAAAAACTAAAGAAGGCCGTTTCAGAAGCAATCTCGCAGGTAAACGAGTGAATTTCTGCGCACGCACAGTCATATCGCCGGACAACAATATCGACATAGACGAAGTCGGCGTTCCGGAAATAATCGCGAAAGAGCTGACATTGCCGATAAGGATTACGGAAGCGAACATTGCGATAATCAAAGAAGTCGTAAAGAATGGTCCCAATCTTTGGCCCGGTGCAAACTACGCGATCCGCGTGGATGGAAGAAAGAAAAAGATCACCGAAGAAAGCAAGAACGAAATTTCAGACGAAATAACAGTAGGATGGACCGTAGAGAGACACCTACAAAACGGCGATATCGTACTGTTTAACCGCCAGCCATCATTGCACAGGATGTCGATAATGGCCCACCGCGTAAGAGTGATGCCGTACAGGACGTTTAGGCTGAATTTATGTGTTTGTCCGCCATACAACGCGGACTTCGACGGCGATGAAATGAATTTACACGTACCGCAGACCGAAGAGGCACAGGCAGAAGCTTTGCTGTTAATGGAAGTGCAGAACCAGATACGATCGCCGAGATTCGGAGGACCGATCATTGCACCAAAGAACGATCATATATCCGGATTATTCCTTTTGACAAGAAAGGAAACCGTGTTTACAAAGGAAGAGGCTTCCCAGCTGCTTGCATCAGCGGGGATTGATGTGAAACTTCCGGACAAGGAAAAAATCACGGGCAAGGACGTGTTCAGCCTGTTGTTGCCGTCGGATTTGAACATAGAATTCCAGTCAACCTGGCACAAAGGCGAGAATGCAAAAACTGAAGACGATTCGAATGTTGTTGTAAAGGACGGGAAGCTTGTCAAGGGCGTTATAGACAAGAGCGCGATCGGATCCGAAGAAGGCGCGATAATAGACAAGATAGAAAAAATGCATTCGCCGCAGATTGTCAGCGAATTCATAAACAAAGTTTCACGCCTCGGAACGGCCATGTTGGACAGGAGAGGTTTCACAGTCGGAATATCGGATAACGACCTTTCCGAAGATGCGAGAAAACTCGTTAACAAGGCTGTCAAAAAAGCCGAGGAAGACGTTGCGGAACTGATAGAGCAGTATAACAAAGGCAAATTTGAAAGCCTTCCCGACCGATCGCTCGCCGCTTCGCTGGAAGTTTATATAATGCAGAAACTTTCGAAGGCTGTCAATGAATGCAGCGAGATTGTTAGTACGCATATTCCGGAGAATGATACGATATTCATGGCAAGGACGGGTGCAAGAGGGTCGATGGTAAACGTAACGCAGACAGCCGCGTGCATCGGACAAGAAACGGTTCTCGGACAAAGAATACACCGAGGATATCTCAACAGAACATTGCCCCATTTCAAGAAGGGCGACCTTTCGCCAATATCACACGGTTTCGTAGGCAATAGTTTCAAGTCCGGTTTGACGCCGTTTGAATTTTTCTGGGACTCGCTGAACGGAAGAGAAGGATTAATGGACAAATCATTGAGAACAAGGCACAGCGGTTACATGGAGCGTAGGCTAGTTAACGCGTTGCAGGACCTTAAAGTAAAATACGACATGACTGTGCGCGACCTTACGAATGCTATCGTGCAGTTCCTGCCTGGTGAGGATGGAATAGACCCTGCAAAGTCGAACTGGGGCAAATTCGACGTTGAAGGATTCATATCAACGGAGGCTAACAAAGAATGATAGATTTACCAAAATCCGTAATCGAAAGGGCGGAAAAAATATTCGAAGAAAAGAAAATACCGCAGAACAAGAGAGGAGAAATAATGACGCGTTTGATAGACGCGTATAAACTTTACGTTTACGAGCCGGGCGAAGCGATTGGAATCGTTTCTGCACAGTCCATATCAGAGCCGGCAACACAGATGACAATGAGGTCGTACCACGTTGCAGGTTCGGCGGGTATCCGTGTAACGCTGGGTTTACCGCGTCTGATGGAAATTTTCGATGCGCGACGTACGCCGACAACGCCGATGATGGTAATATACCTTGAAAAGCAGTACAACACAAAAGAAAAGGCAAGGGACATAGCTGCAAAAATCAAAGAGATAAGGATCAGGGAAATAGTTACGGACGACATAATTGATCTGTTAAACTCGCAAGTCGAGTTTAAACTTGACACGAAAAAGTTGTCATTATTCGATCTCAAAAGGGAAGATATAATCGAAACCCTGAAGAAAAATCTGAAGGATATAGCCGTTAAAGCGAGCGAGGATAAGTTTGTAATAACGCCGAAGAAACAGGATGTTTCGATTAGAGAGATGCAAAAATTAAAATCAAAAATCCTTGATATGCACCTTTACGGAATAAAGGGAGTGCAACAGGTTGTCGTGAAAAAAGAGGACGATGAATGGGTTTTGAACACACTGGGTTCCAACGTGAAAAAAGTCATGGCAGTGGACGGCGTCGATGCGACGAGAATAGAGACGAACGATATACACGAGGTCGCAAAAACGCTCGGAATAGAATCTGCACGTTCGGTCATAATCAGGGAAGCCTCAAAAACTCTGGAAGAGCAGGGATTGGAGGTTGACATAAGACATATAATGCTCGTAGCGGATGCCATGACAGCAACCGGAAAAATACAGGCAATAGGACGTTACGGTGTTGCGGGATCGAAGGGATCCGTATTGGCGCGTGCGGCGTTTGAGGAAACAATCAAGCATTTAACGGCAGCGTCCATAAGAGGTCGTAAGGACAGATTCAACGGCGCAATAGAAAATGTGATGGTCGGTAAGCTTGTGCCGCTCGGAACCGGAATGTTCGACCTCGCTATGATAGCCGAAGAGGAAGAAAAGGAAGATAAAAAGTGATGATATGCGAGAAATAAGGAAAGACCTAAAAACCGCCTTGGAAAAGAACAAGGTAGTTATCGGGACTAATGAATCGCTGAAAGTAGCGATGTCCGGTAGCGCAAAGGTTGTTGTTTACGCCGCGAACTGCCCTTCCGATATCAGAGAAAGGGTAAAGGCAGCTGCGGTAAAACAAAAATTTGATGTTGAACAATTTGATGGCAATTCCATCGAATTGGGCACATTCTGCGGCAAACCGTTTGCAGTTTCTGTTCTTGCTTTCTGATGAAGGATGTTTTCTGATGCTCAAGCTGAACAACGACACGATAAAGATCATAAACTTCTTTGAAAAATACACCAAAGTCCATGCCCATGATTGCATAATAGAGCCGGGGAGCATAATCTTTATAGTCGAAGAAGGAAAGGCGGGACAGGCAATAGGCAAAAGGGGCGTTACTATTACAGAGTTGGAAAAGAAATTCAATAAAAAAATCAAGGTTTTCGAGTGGTCAGACGACCTGAAAAAATTCGTGGCAAATCTGATTCCTCAGGCAAAATCCGTAAACGTCGAGGAAGCAAAGGACAAAAAAGTGCTTGTTATTGCCGTAGATACGATGAAGCGCGGGCTTGTTATAGGCAAGGGAGGTGCGAATATAAACAGAATAAAGGGCATAATCAAGCGGTATCACGATATTGACGAGATAAAGCTGCAAACGGCATAGCGAAGATAGATTTAAATTTAATGGCACAAAATGATGAAAGGCGACAAATAATGGGAGAATTTTCAGCAAGGAAGATCAGGAAGAACAAGCAAAGACTCAAATGGAAGGATATCAAATACAGAGCGAGAATGCTCCGATTCTGGAAGAAAGATCCTCTCGAAGGTTCGCCGCAGGCCAGAGGAATTGTCCTTGAAAAGCGTGTGGTAGAGCAAAAGCAGCCTTCATCGGGCCTGATAAAGTGCGTAAGAGTTCAGATTGTAAAGAATGGCGTTGGCGTGACAGCCTGGGTTCCCGGGACCGGCGCTATAGACAAAGTCAATGAACACGACGAAGTCGTAATCGAAGGCGTCGGGGGCTCGCAGGGCGGTCCGATAGGAAAACAATGGGGCATCAAATTCACGGTTGTTAAAGTTAACGGCGTTGCTTTGAAGGAACTCGTATCCGGTAAAAAGCAGAAGCCTACCAGGTAAGTGATGATATGGAACTTGAAAATAATGTCAAACCCGTAGAACCGGAAAAGAATTTGGAAGTTGTAAACATACCGGTTGTAAACGATTCTTCCGAAAAAATCGTTGAGGCGCCGAAAACGAAGAAAAAACCGAAATACGTTCCTAAGATGCTGCTTTTCGGGCGCTGGGATACGTTAAACGTTGAGGTCAAGGACAAAGGTCTTGCGGTTTACATAAACCTCAGGCCGATGCTTGTCCCAAGAAATTACGGACGACACGCAGGAAGGCGATTCCATAAAACCGACATGCACATTGTTGAACGATTTATGAACAAGATGATGATACCCGGACACAAGAGCAAGAAACACGTTCTTTCATCCGGATTGGCAGGCGGAAAGAGTGAAAGGGTAATGAGGCTTGCAAAACAAATTTTCATAAAATTGGAACAGCAGACAAAACAAAATCCCGTACAGGTGCTTGTTACGGCCATCGAAAACGCTGCGTTGCTTGAAGAGATAACGGCATATCAGATGGGAGGACAGATGGTGCGCAAAGCCGTTGTTACGTCGCCGCAAAGAAGGATAGACTGGGCATTGCGACTGATAACGCAATCCGCTTTCCACAAATCTTTCAACAACAAAAAGAGCATAGTGGATGCGATGGTTACGGAATTGACAGCCTGCTATAACAAAGACGTGCAAAATTCGAACGCGTTGAAAGAAAGGGAAAGAATAGAACGCGAGGCTGAAGGCGCGCGATAACGGGATTTTATGGCTGACTTGACCGCTGTTTTCGGATTATTGGGCGCAATAACAGCCGCAACGATTTTTTTACCGCAGGTATGGAAGGCGTACAAAACAAAAAAGACAAAAGACCTTTCCTGGCTGACAATAGCGATTGGAATTTTGAACGGCATTTTTTGGATCGTGTACGGGTTGATGAAAACAGATCCGTTTATTTATGTTACAAATTTGGTATTGTTAAGCGCCACGATTTCGCTGGCGTTTTTGAAAAACAGATACGGTTAAGCTTTTCTTAAAAGTTTAATCAAATAAACTTCTTAAAAAGAAGTTTAATCAAGAAACTTTGATCAAAAGAGAATGATGTGAAAATGGCAAAACTTGACATGACGGAAAGGATCAAGGAAGTGATGTATCATTCAGACATGATAAGAAATATCGCCATAATCGCGCACATCCACCATGGAAAAACGACATTAACGGACAACCTTGTCGCAGGCGCAGGGATGATTGCGTCGGAGCTTGCGGGCGAAGCGATGTTCACATGGATAGACGAGCAGGAAAGGCAACGCGAGTTAACGATCTACGGCGCAAACGTGTCGATGGTTCATACGTACGATGAAAAAGATTATCTGATCAACCTGATGGATACGCCGGGACACGTCGACTTTGGCGGCGACGTTACGCGCGCGGTACGAAGCGTTGACGGTGCGATAGTCGTTGTCGATGCGGTCGAGGGAACGATGCCGCAGACGGAAATAGTTTTGCGACAAGCATTAAAGGAACGGGTTAAACCGATCATATTCATAAACAAAACCGACAGGCTGATAAAAGAATTAAAACTCACGCCAGAACAGATGCTTGACAGATTTGAAAAAATTCTCGCAAACGTCAATGTTCTGATACAAAAGTATGCGGAAGAAGAATCCCTCAAGAAATGGGGGCTGCCGAATGTACAGGACGGGTCGGTTGCGTTTGGTTCTGCGTATCACAACTGGGCAATATCCATTCCGTTCATGAAAAAAACAGGAATTACGTTCAAGGATATAATCGAACTCACGAATGCGAACGATAACGACGGGCTAAAAGCGAAAGCTCCGATGTACAAGGTTGTGCTGGATATGGTCGTAAGACATTTGCCCAACCCTGTCGATTCGCAGCGATACCGCGTTCCGAAGATATGGAAGGGCGACCTGGAATCACAGATTGCAAAGGACATGCTTAGTTGCAACATCAATGGAAAACCCGTCGCGATGATAACAAAGATGTTTCCGGACCCGCATACGGGATTCGTTGCGTGCGCACGCATTCTTTCAGGGAAGCTTACAAAGGGACAGGAAGTTTATCTCGTAGGCCAGCATAAAACAGAGAGAATACAGTTGGTTACCATTTACAAAGGCATACAGCGAATACCGGTAGACGAGGTTGTGGCCGGCAATATTGCGGGCCTTGTGGGTTTGCAGGACGCTTTCTCCGGCGAAACGATATGCGATCCGCTCGATATTATCGAGCCGTTTGAAGAACTAAAACATTTGTTCGAGCCGGTTGTCACCAAGGCGATTGAACCGGAGAGTACAAAGGACCTTTCGAAACTGATAGATTTCTTAAGGCAATTGCACAGGGAAGACCCGACAATCCAGGTAAAGATAAACCAGGAGACCGGAGAATATCTCGTTTCAGGATTGGGCGAGCTTCATCTCGACGCGAAGGTTGAAAGAAAACTCAGGGAAAATAACATACCGATAAAATCTACTCCGCCCATTGTCGTTTACAGGGAATCATGCGGAGCAGACGCAGGCGAAGTTGACGGTAAATCGCCGAACAAGCACAACCTGTTCGTATTCGAAATATCGCCGTTGAACGCTGCGACCATCGAAGCTATGCGAAACAGGGACATAGTGGATTCGGAAATGAAACGAAAAGACGTTGACCTGATCAAAAAGTTCGACGAACTCGGCTTTGAGAAAAACGAGGCGCGAAGCATAAAACTTATATACAACAAGAACATTTTTATCGACGGGACTAAAGGCACACAGTACCTTAACGAGGCTATGGAACTTGTAAAGGAAGGTTTCAAGAGTATAATGGACGAGGGGCCCTTGTCAAAAGAACCGTGCATAGGATTGAAAGTCGTTATCAAGGATGCGACGCTGCATGAAGACGCGGTGCACAGGGGACCTGCCCAGGTTCTGCCCGCAGTGCGGTTTGCGATCAAGGACGGCATACTGAAAGGCGACCCGTTCCTGATGGAGCCGAAGCAGATTATCAGGATAGATACGCCGAAGGAGCAGATGGGCGGCGCGATAAGGGAAATACAGAACAGGCGCGGGCAAATATTGGATATGGTAGAGGAGCGCGGCGCTTCTGTCATTACCGCCAAAGTTCCTGTTGCGGAAATGTTCGGATTCGATTCGGCGTTAAAGTCCGCGACATCAGGACACGGATTCTATTCATTGATAGACGTTCTTTTCGAAAGAATACCCAGAGATTTGCAGGATAAGGCCGTGCTCGTAATAAGAAAGAGAAAGGGAATGACAGAAGAAATTCCGAAACCGGAAAATTAAGATTATTTTTTAATTTATCTCAAAAACGCCGGCAGCAAATCCTTAAATGTCCTGGCATGGCCGTATTCCACATAAACCGGAACCGTTGAAACGCCTGTGCTTTCCAAAAATTTCATTTTTACGGCGCGGTAATCTCCTAAATCCGAGTCTATTTCATCGAGCAGGAAATACGCGCGCATCTGCGGCACGAACAATGAATCGGCTCTTTGGAAGATGGAATGATAGAAAGACCCGACAGGATAATTTTTTATCCGAGCCAGCGCTGATTCCGGACCAATGCCAAGATCCCTGCTGAGTTGCGATAAAACCGTGTTGCCCAGTTCGACATGGACCGTTCGCATACCGATAATTATAATATAAGTCTTAAATCGGTCAGCTGTGCATTGGTTTTCGGTCTTCCAGTAATATATTTAAATACACGAGGTTAAAAATAAGAAGCGTTAAAACGCATAACTTGAAGGTGAAATGAAATGGCGAATAAACCACATATCAACATTATGACTTCCGGTCACGTAGACCACGGTAAATCTACGTTGATAGGACGATTGCTCTTTGATACGGGCGCAATAAGGGAAGACGAAATGCGCAAATTAAAAGAAACCGCGACCGAAATGAAAAAGGAAACGTTCGAATTTGCGTTTGCAATGGACACTTCGAAAGAAGAGCGTGAACGAGGCGTAACGATCGACTTGATGCACAAGCCTTTCGAGACCCAGAAGAACTATTTCACAATAATCGATGCCCCTGGGCACAGGGACTTCGTTAAAAACATGATAACCGGCGCGAGCCAGGCTGACGCGGCTATTTTGCTGTGTTCTGCAAAGGAAGGAATCCAAGAGCAGACAAGGGAACATGCGTATTTGTTAAAAGTCTTGGGAATCCAGCAAATGATCGTTGCCGTAAACAAGATGGATGCAATCGGCTATGACGAGGCAAAATTCAATTCAACAAAAACGGAGATAACGAAACTTTTGCAGGGTATTGGTTATAAGATGGACAAGGTTCCAATAATCCCTGTATCTGCCTACATGGGCGACAATGTTGTAAAGAAAACCGATAGAATGCCTTGGTATAAGGGTGTGACCTTGCTTGAAGCATTGGACAGCATACAACTTCCTCCGAAACCGATTGATAAGCCGTTAAGACTGCCGGTACAGGATGTCTACGATATCAAGGGTATTGGTGTTGTACCGGTCGGCAGGGTTGAAACGGGTGTAATGAAGACGGGTGATACTATAATCTTCATGCCTTCGGGTGCTAAAGCAGAGGTAAAATCCATTGAAATGCACCACAAGCAGCTTACGCAAGCGGAACCGGGCGATAATGTGGGTTTCAATGTAAGAGGCATTTCACGCGAACAGCTCAGAAGAGGAGAAGTTGTTGGTAAACCGGACAATCCTCCTACAGTTGTTAAGGAATTCACTGCACAAATCATTGTGTTGAACCATCCGACTGTTATAACTAAAGGTTACACGCCTGTGTTCCACTGTCACACATCCCAGATGGCAGGCGAGATTGTTGAGATTGTGAAAAAACTTGATCCTAAGACAGGCGCGACGTTGGCTGAACATCCTGACATGTTAAAAACAGGAGACGCTGCCATTATCAAAGTAAAACCTGCAAAACCTTTGGTTGTCGAGAAACAAGCCGACTTCCCGCAGCTTGCGAGATTCGCAATACGGGACATGGGGCAGACTGTCGCAGCGGGTGTTGTGATAGACCTCGTAAAGGCCTAGGTTCGGTTTACTTTTAGTTTAGGGGGCGCAAACGCCTCTGGTATATTTTTCCAGATCAGCGTTAGCTTTTCATTGTTTGAAAGAGGCTTAAATCCCTTTCTGTTGTTATAGTAGCATGTCTGGACGAACTACGGAACAATTGAGAGAATTATATCCTGTGGCAGATGTCTATACGCCTCTGGATGGTTTTGATATTCAGAGAACGCCGAGAAGAATAACAGCATTAGTGGTCGTGCAAGGCGAAACAGGCGGTAAGGATATAAGATTTTATAGTTGGCAAAAGAGAAACGAACGAGGTTCTGATAGCGACGGTGGATGGAAAGTCGACCTTGCAAGACTGTCCACGCTTAATTGGAATTTTTCCCAGTTAACTTATCATGCTAAAAAATTAGCGCGAAAGTATGATATCGGTATGCAAGGTTTATAGGCAAGTAACCATTCATATTTTATTTTTATGCAGCCTTTAAATCTGAACCGCCTAATTCTATTAAATAATTGCTGCGGTAGCCAAGCTAGGTCCACGGCGCTGGTCTGGAATGTATAGGAACAAGTTGTTCGCAGGGAAATAGTTTTCAAAAGAAAACTATTACAGTTTACCTTCGGGTAAATTGCAAACATATGTTTTTCCCTGCGACCAGAGAGCCAGTGTGCGCAAGCACGCGAGGGTTTAAATCCCTTCCGCAGCGTTGAACATATTCAATAAAATTTATATCAAAACGCGTAATATCTATAGGTTGTTAAAATGAAACTCGCCTTGCCAATAGTGGTTTTGACTTTTTTAACAGCGTTTTATTTCTATCCGTCAATGCCTGACAACATGGCATCGCACTGGGGCATGAACGGAAACGTAAACGGCTATGCGCCAAAGGCGCAGCTGATGTTTCTAATGCCAGTATTGTCGCTGGTAATTTACGGATTGCTTTTAATAATGCCGATGATAGATCCGCTCGGAAAAAATATCAGTAAATTCCGCAACTATTATGAAAATTTCATGATCATGATAGTCGCGTTCTTACTGTACGTTTTTACATTAACGATTGCGTGGAATTCGGGGTACGTGTTCAATTTCTCAGTTGCGATGATTCCGGCTTTTTCGGTTTTTTTGTTTTACGTTGGCGTTGTCATGGAACACGCAAAAAGAAACTGGTCAATAGGGATACGCACACCCTGGACCATGAGCGACGACAGGGTTTGGACAAAAACGCACGAAGTCGGCGGTAAAGTCATTCGAGCAAGCGCTGTCATTACGTTGCTTGGGATTTTTGCAGGCAATTTGGCGATTTATTTTGTAATCGTTCCTATACTAGTAACGGTAATGGCGTTGTTTGTTTATTCGTTTTTCATTTTCAGAAAATATCACAAATAGAATTCTTTGAAAACAGAGCCTTCGTAAAGTCTTTTTAAGACCAAGCGGACATTATATTTATTGGAATGGTGAAAATTGTGAAAAAATGTTTAATTTGCGGAAAATCCGGCCACTGGCTTATTGGATGCAAAAGAAAGGGCAAAAAAAGAGGCAAATAAGAGTTAAAAAGTCCGGTTTAAGGCTGTGCATCGGTTTTATAAGAACCACTGCCTTAATTACGTAGGACACGCACATTGAAGAAATGATGAAAATGAATTTTGAAGATTTGAAATTAAATCCGCAATTATTGAAAGCCGTAACAGAACTGGGTTTTTCAGAGTTAATGCAGATACAGGAAAAATGCATACAGCTGATACGCGACGGCAAGGACGTTGTCGGGCAGTCGAGCACGGGTTCGGGAAAAACGCTTGCATTCGGGTTGCCAATACTTGAAAAAATAGAACTGGGTAATGGCATACAATCGTTGATTTTAACGCCCACTAGGGAGTTGTGCGTGCAAGTCACGGAAGCGCTGCGCAGTTTTGGAAAATATACTGGTGTCAGCGTAACGTCTGTTTTTGGCGGGGTTTCCATTGAACCGCAAATATCGGCACTACGGAAAGCCGATATAGTTGTCGGCACCCCAGGAAGAATTCTGGACCATCTTAGTCGTGGAACGATAAAATTTGACCGTGTCAGGTTTTTGGTCATAGACGAAGCGGACAGGCTGTTTGAAATGGGCTTCATAGAAGACGTTGAACGGATAATCAGGGTTACGCCGAAGAAGCGCCAGACAATGTTGTTCAGCGCCACAATGCCGTCTGAAATAAAACACATAGTTGAAAAGCATCTTGTATCCCCTGTTACCATTAAAGGCGTGGTTTATGTTGATACGAGTTTGTTGAGGCATGTTTATTACGACGTAAAACCGTATGACAAGTTTTCACTGCTTGTCCATTTGTTAAAGCAGAATGCAGAGGGCATAGCGCTTATTTTCGTGGCAACGCGAAGGGAAGCGGACATTGTCGCAACAAATCTGAAAGCACAGGACATAAACGCGGAAGCCATACACGGCGGAATGGAGCAGAATAAAAGGCTCAAATCCGTAGAGGCGCTGAAGAACGAAACCATAAGAGCGTTGGTTGCGACCGATGTCGCTGCACGCGGGCTTGATATCAGAAACGTTTCGCATGTGTACAATTATGACGTCCCGAAATCGTCGTCCGATTACATTCACCGCGTCGGAAGAACTGCGAGAGCGGGCGAGGAAGGTGACGCTGTTACGCTTTTATCGGAACGCGACCACGATAATTTTGCGCGGGTTTTGCGCGACCGGAGTTTAAAGATAACCAAGGCCGAAAAGCCCGTGTTTGAGCGGGTTGCTTTCAAACAAGAGGAACGCAGGTCCGGTTTTCGCCGAAGAACGTTTGGCGGGTACAGAAAAAGATTTTAATAGTGTAAATGTTCCTTTTTATAATTAAACTTCGTTTTAAAACTATCGACTAAGGCGGGCGGTATGTTTGTCGTATTATGCAGAATGCGAACCTGGAAGAATGTACAAGAGCAGGTTGGGATTTGCTTTTAGAGAAACGAGCGGATTAATTGCTGAAGTCGGGCAAGTTCATCGCAATCCTTTTGTCGCCGCTTATTACATTACCAACATTATCATCGATTATCCGTCAATGCTTCTGCTCAATTACGCGATCTCGTTTGACGAGCTGAAAAAGGTGCGATCAAAGCCAGAATTCCAATGATTCATCAACGTGTTTTCGAGTTTCTTCATTCCTCGGTGCCATGCTATTCGCGATCAAAACGGCACCGCTGGCTATACCAAGCGAAATCGGATATCTGCTATGAACAGTCATTTCCGCGAATACGGCTTCATACATTTTTTCCATGGAATCGCCCTTAATTGTTGTTGTGACATCCTTTTCCGGCGTAACCAATCTGACTGAGTTTTTAATGTAATCTACGGTTAGTTCTCCAGCGTTTCCGCGAAAGGTTGTAACGCGGTACTTTTTTTCGCTTGTGAAAGAATTCATGATGTCCAGCGTGAACCTGTTTTTTCTTGGTCCGCATCCTATTGTGAAATCGAAACGGCCAGTGAAAAAATCTTTTGCAGGGTTTTGTTTAACCGCCTGCGTTTCCATGGAATCTCCGACAATCCGGACGCCGTTATATCCGTGTTCGGCGTACAACTCGAGCATATTTGCAATGTCGTGAACTCCGCAATCGAAACTTACGTTGGCTGAACGACCTAAACCAGGTTTCCTTCCTTCTTCCAATGGCGGGCGCATACGCCTTGCGTTTATTTGGCGGATTTCGCCTATTTGCGGAAGAAGCGTTTTCGCGTATTGGAATGCGGGGTTGAAGTGTTCTGTTGTCGTGATCATCAACGGTTTTTTCGCATATTTCTGCGTTTCCCTGATATCTTCAGCCTGCAAAAAATACTCTGCCATCGGCTTTTCGCACAAAACCGCACTAACGCAGGAGGATTCCAATGCGCTCTTTGACTGGTTGGCATGGCATTGCGTAGGGGACGAAATGACAACCAGGTGGTTGCCGTACGCGCCGTGGTTTATCATTTCATCAAAATACTCGAATTTTCTTACCTGTTTCAAGGTTGTATGATATTCATGTTGTAGGTCTGCCAGTTTAGGATCGCATACCGCGATCAATTCACATTGTCCGGCTTCCTGCAGTTTCAAAATTTTGCTCAGGTGGTTTCGTCCCATGTAGCCTGCTGCTCCCGAAACTGAAACGTAAACATGTTCCATAATGGATTCAAGATCAACAAACATTTAAGCCTAAATTCAGGAACCGCGTTCCTATGACTACCTGTAAAATTGGCTACGATTTTATAGGCCGCCAGAAGATCAGTACGCCTGCGTAACATTAAGCGTAAACGGTCCAACTGTTGTTGACGATTGACCAGCTTCCTGTGCCATTGCCCAAAACGTTATCTGGCCAACAATGCTAATCGGTATCACATACGTGCATGTCACAGAAGCACCTATCGGATTTGTGCTTCTCTGTCCTGTACAATATCTGCCTGTGCACTGCGCATTTTTGCATATGCTCGCTGTGACGAATTCGCTTTCCGCATCAGATACGTTGACATTGAATGTAACTTCTCTTCCCGTTCTTATCGGATTCGGTACAGCAGCTGCGGATATTACGTTTGGTGGCTGGTTGCCCGCGATTGTTGTTGTCGTAACCGTTGTGGTTGTCGTTATTGTCGTTGTCGTAATCGTTGTTGTCGTAGCAACCGGACAATCGAAAAATTGGCAATTGTTTGCAGGATCGCGTGAAACATAACTATTGTCAGGACATAATTTTGCATCCTGCGTGCATACAATAATATTTGTAGTCGTAGTCGTTGTCTGTGTTGGTTGGTTATTTGCATTAACAAGGAAAATTATCGCAATGATAACCAAAATCGAAACTGCTAGCGCGATCTTATTGGAAGGCTTGTTGTAACTATACTTCATACTATATGTTGTGTTTTTCTTATTTAAAACAACTGAACAGCTTTCCCTGTTTACCTACCAAAAGGTCTGAGATGTGATAATCGAGAAACTTATCAATAGCGTAAAGCGCAACCGCTCCCTTGCAATGCGATAAAGCGTTGTTCTCCTTTATGACAAAGCCTACGAGATCGGTTGGTATTGAGGTGACTTCTATTGTGTGTAATTCCCCGTATTCACCGCGGTCTTTTGCAGTTGCCATTCCTTTTTCAAAATCAGCGCGGTTTCTGTTGGTATCATAGCGATATGCCAATGCAAGTTGACTGTGCTCCATATCGTATACCATACCAATGAATTTTAAGCTGTCTACGTCAGTGTCCTTCAATCCTGTTTCCTCGAAAAGTTCATTGTAAAATGACGCAAGCGGCGACATCGAAGAATCAAGTTCGTTGATATTCACCAGTCCTGCAGGTATGCCTTGCAATTTTCCGGTCGAATAGGCTTTATTTACCTTTCCCACCGCGATGCTCTGCCTCAGAACACGGTAAACGTGCGCAGGATTCGAGTGACTCGCTTCAACCCCGTTGCGCAGTTCGGGAATTCCGATAACGCAGATTGGTTTAACGCTTTCGGAGGGGATCTCGCCTTTAAGCATTGCCAGATTTGTTGCATAATCCGTTTCATAACATTCAAGGACAATGCTGTTTCCTTTGATTCTGCTACTTCTATAACTTGGCAAACGGTCGTTTCTTTCAATATCAGCCGCCAAACGAGCGATCTTCTCGCTTTCATTGTTGCCGAGTTTCAGCTTTCCAGCTACGTCTAAAACAACATCTTTCACGCCTCTTTCAGGCACGTATAGTTCGCTTTTGGCCGAATGCACAGTCATGATAATGCGGGCAACTATTTAAGCAATACATATAGGTAAACCATTGGCGAAAAGCCGATTAATCCGGCATTGCAACAAAGATTATGGAAAGAATAATAATGCACGTCGATCTTGACGCTTTTTTTGCAGCGTGCGAAGAACGGGAAAACACGAACCTCAAGGGCAAGCCAGTTATCATAGGCGCTGACCCGAAAGGCGGGGAGGGTCGGGGCGTTGTTCAAACTGCAAACTACGAAGCCAGAAAATTCGGAATCCATTCGGCGATGCCGATATCAACAGCCTTTAGACTGTGTCCCGAAGGCGTTTATCTAAGGCCGAATTTCGAGCTTTACGAAAAAGTATCTTCCAATGTCATGGAAATACTGAAGAAAAGGGCGGATAAATTCGAGCAAACCGGAATTGACGAAGCATCACTTGACGTTTCTTCGACGGGCGGTTTTGAAAAGGCAGTACAAATTGCAAAAGAACTGAAAAAAAAGATAAATGAAAAAGAACGCGTCACGGCGTCTGTCGGAATAGCGCCGAATAAAACGATAGCGAAGATTGCGTCGGACGAAAACAAACCGGACGGGTTGACGGTCGTAAGGCCTGAAGATGTAAAAAATTTCATAAATCCAAAAAGCGTGCGCAAGATAGGAGGAATAGGACCGAAAACAGAGGCAATACTCAATGAAATGGGAATAAAAACGATCAAAAACCTCGCTTCGGCAGACCCGGAAAAATTGAAAAAAACGCTCGGTTTCATGGGCGAATATTTCCATATTCTGGCAAACGGAATTGACGAGAGTCCTGTTGAAGAATATCGCGAGATAAAATCGTTTAACAGGGAACATACGTTTGATGTTGACACCAGCGATAAAAAAGAAATCATTGACACTTTGAACATTCTTTCCACAGACCTATACGGGGAATTAAAGCAATCCACGGCTGTGTTCAAGACCGTCACGCTTAAAATCAGGTTTTCTAACTTTGAAACACATACGCGAGCCGAAAGCCTTAAATCCCATTCGAACGATGAAAAAATGATAAAAGAAATCGCGGCAAAACTTGCGGATGAATTCCTGAAAACGAGCAGAAAAATCCGGCTTGTCGGCGTGCGGGTTTCGAATCTGGAATTCGGCGGTAAACAGAAACGATTATCGGATATTTAGTTATACTCCTCTAATCTGATAAAATGAAGCAAAAGATAATTTTCTGGGATTGGACCGGAACGCTGGCTGACGAGTCGAAACTTGATGAAAACGTATGCAAAAGTATGGAGATGGAAATCGCCAGGAAGAACAATATAAGTTTCGAAGAGGCGGAAAATAAATACAAATCATATTTGAAAAAACTGGAAAACACATGGAAATGGCACGATTATAAACTGCACGGCAAAACGCTGGACGTTGACTGGAAATTCCATCAAATGTCGAACCTGAAAAAACTGGTTCTGCTTCCGTACGCGAAGGAGATTCTGGAGTATACGAAACAAAGAGGTTACGTGAACGTATTGGCGACAAACGCAGTAAGGAGCGTGATATTACTGCGGTTGGATTATGCGGGAATGTCAAAACTGTTTGACGCAGTTATAGCATGCGATGACGTGCAAGCAATGAAATCAGAAGGAAAGCATTTCGAACGCGGTTTGATGCTGCTTAACGGTGATGCAGCATCCTCGTTTTCGATCGGCGATAATCCCGTACAGGATATACTATCAGCGAAAAAAATCGGAATAAGAACAATCTTTTGCGCATTTAACAGCAATATGACCCATTACCATTCGAAGCACATATCCGCGAATCACGAAGAAAACGTTGAAGCCGATTTTACCATAAAAGACCTGCTGGGAATAAAAAGCATAATATAAACTTTCTTCGAAAGAAAGTTTAATCAAAGAAGTTAAAAATTAACCAAACAGTGATTTATTAATCTTGCAATCAAAATCCGGCATATGATTACGGAAGAAAACGTGAAGGAAATTCTTAAGACGTGTTATGACCCTGAATTGTCCATAAGCGTAGTCGATCTGGGCCTTATCTACGAAATAAAAGTTGACAACGATAAAAAAACGATTGCCATAAAAATGACTTTTACATCGCCGGGATGCCCGCTCACAGGCCAAATGGCCGGCGACGTGAAAGACAAGGTTGAAAAGGGAACAGGCTTTTCAACGCACGTCGAAATCGTCTGGGAGCCCATATGGACGATAAACATGATGAGCGAAGAGGCGAAAACAGCTATCGGGCTATGAACGACTGATAAACATCAATATTCACAATTCAGGGTGATAGAAACGCTTATAAAGGCTACCCAATATTATAATTTGGAACAAATCCAATTACGCTCGAAAAAGAGTTCGAGTTTATTTAAAGGGCGATAAAACCGTACGGTTTTGGTTTCCGTGCGATTGATAGGCCCTCAAACCAA
>JAZDLW010000009.1:0-2162 GCA_043801595.1 Candidatus Aenigmatarchaeota archaeon | reverse complement strand
GAGATCGTGCGGTATCAGATATAGGCTGCCGGAGAAACACGATCGCAGCCAACGCAATAATAGCTACTAGGCCCTATACAAGCGTGACTTCTTGAGTTTTGTTATTGATGACTTAACAAAAGTACTCGAAATGCCCTGTATCTTTGCTTATAATGGGTTTTAGTAAAAAATCACACAAGCAATATTTCGATGCAAGGAGGCATTTCGAGTGAACAAGAGAATATCAAAAAAGATCAGACGACGCAAGCAAAGAATTCACTACAGGCTCCGTCCCATCAACTGGGAAGAACAGGACAGGCCGATTTTTTCGGCGGGCAACATTCATTATGACATTGCCGATCGGGCCGGTGGTCTGGCTTACGGTGGTGTCGGCGGGATGCACCTGGTGGCAAAGACAACGGGGCTGATGAAGGCAATCGACGAGAATCTCAAGCTTCTCAAGCGGCATCTGCCTTATCATGAATCCGATCACGTTCTAAACATCGCCTACAATATTTTCAGTAACGGTGACTGCTTGGAAGATCTGGAGCGTTTGCGAAACGACGAAGTTTATCTCAATGCCCTCGGCGTCCAAAGGATCCCCGATCCCACAACGGCCGGAGACTTTTGCAGGCGATTTACCGGCAGCGATGTTGAGATTCTAATGGATACCATCAACAGTGTTCGCCTTGATATATGGAAGCAACAGCCGCAAGAGTTTTTCAATGAAGCCGTCATCGACGCCGACGGCACAATAACCGGCACGACCGGCGAGTGCAAGGAAGGCATGGATATGTCTTATAAAGGCATCTGGGGTTATCATCCTCTGCTGGTTTCATTGGCGAATACGAGCGAGCCTTTGTATCTGGTCAATCGCAGCGGCAACTGCACCAGCAGTCATAATGCGGCCCGGTATATCAACAAGGCGATAGGCTTATGCCGTAGAGGAGGTTTCAAAAAGACACTGATCAGGGGCGACACCGATTTCAGCCAGACAAAACATCTGGATGAATGGGACGACCAAAATGTAAGGTTTGTCTTTGGCATCAACGCCATGCGAAACCTGGAAAAGCTGGCCGACGGTCTTCCAGAGTGCTTTTGGAGGCCTTTGAGGCGTCCTGCCAAATATGAGGTCGGCACGGAGCCGAGACAGCGACCCGAGAATGTCAAGGAACGTATTGTTGTAGAGCGAGAGTATAAGAACATTCGTTTGCAATCCGAAGATGTTGCTGAGCTTAAGTATAGTCCGACCAAATGCAAAAAAACTTATCGTATTGTTGTCTTGCGAAAAAATCTCTCGGTGGAAAAAGGCGAACAGGTTTTGTTCGACGATATACGCTATTTCTTTTATATCACCAACGACTTTGAAGCTACGTCAGCCGAAATTGTTCGACTGGCCAACAAACGCTGCAATCAGGAGAATTTGATTGAGCAACTAAAAAACGGCGTCAAGGCGATGCGTATGCCGGTTGATAATCTGACAAGCAACTGGGCTTATATGGTGATGGCGTCATTAGCCTGGACCTTGAAAGCGTGGTTCGCTTTACTGCTTCCGGAAAAGGGACGCTGGAAGCAAAAGTACAAGGCCGACAAGCAGGCGGTTTTGAAGATGGAGTTCAAGAAATTCCACAATGCGTTTATTCAGCTTCCGTGTCAGATTGTTCGGACAGGCAGAAAAATACTGTATCGAATACTGTCATGGAATCCCTGGCTGGATGTGTTTTTTAGAGGGCTCAAAATGCTGCGGCATCCACTGCGATGTTGAGAAATATTTATAGAGAAATCGCAGTACGGACGCTGCGATATTTGCTAACCTTTTGAGAAATTAAGAAACGACAAAGATATGACACAACGACAATTTGAGGCGACAAAATTAACCAGCCAATCGGCTGGGGCGGAAAAGTTGTGTCCGGATAAAATCATCGACTCTGTTGCTTTGGAACTTAAAATAACTCGCTTGTTTTGGGCCTAGACCAGATACCGGTAGTGATCTGTAAAGAAAAAGTTATAGCGAACAGGGCGTATCAAGGCGACGACTATCAGTTGATCACTGGATGGATAAATCCTCTTAACAAGGATAGAAAAATGACAATATATACCGCCCAAAATGTCGAAAAGGTGATTAATATTAATCAAATACCGCACGGCGGAAGCAATTACGTAATCGGAAAGAACTATAAAAC
>JAZDLW010000029.1:0-2045 GCA_043801595.1 Candidatus Aenigmatarchaeota archaeon | reverse complement strand
AAAGAAGTGAAAGGTCAATCAAATAAGCCTTTTGGAAAAAAAGGCTTAAGCGAAAAACGCTTCTTGCAAAAACCTCTATTTATGTATGTGATGAGCAACGCTGATCACGGGCACATTACTCCTGTTAATCAACGCCTTTTTCAACGCGGATGCCATCCGGCGATGCAACAGGTTACCCCAACGGCCGCCCGGAACGAATTCGGGTATGACAACCGTAACCAAAGTGTTTTTATTTTCGACCTGGAACTCGTCGACGTATTCGACAATCTTTTCAACCACGTGGCGCTCCGGAGAAGATAAAATCACCAACGGTATATCCGATACGTACTTCTGCCACTCATTCTTGATTTTATCCGTAACATCGTCGCCCTCGCACGCGACGTATATCGCACGGATGTTGCCGGATATCGCGCGCGCATAGTTTAATGCCTCGATAACGGCTTTATGAACTCCTGAAATTGGCACGATTATTGCGTGTTTATGCGGCAACCGAGAAACTTTATACTCTTTCAATGAAAGGTCCTCCGCAACTTTTTTGTAGTGTCCATGGACGTGCGAAAACAAAGAAAGACACAATGGGACAAGCAGGACTATGATCCATGCGCCCTGCGTGAACTTGGTTGTTGCGATTATTACCAGTGCAACAGATGTCAAAACAGCGCCTATCGCGTTTACAAGCGCTGACCAAACCCAATTTTTGCCTTTTTTCCTGAACCAGTATCTCACCATGCCCGTTTGTGCAAGCGTAAACGAAAGAAAAACTCCGACAGCATAAAGCGGGATAAGACTGGCTACCGAACCGTTGAATACGACAAACAGGCTGCCGGCGAGCGCTGTCAACAGGATTATGCCATTGGAATAAACCAGGCGACTGCCAATATCGGACAACTGGTTCGGCAGATATTTATCTCGTCCGAGCATCGAGGCTACACGAGGAAAGCCGGAGAAACTCGTATTCGCCGCCATTACCAAAATCAGCAATGTTGAAAATTGAACCATATAATACAGAATGCCGTTACCTAAAACCTGATGCGCTATCTGCGATATTACAGTCTGATCAACTGACGGAACAACGCCGTAAACTCTGGCTAAAAACGTAATGCCGAGAAATACTGTGCCGAGGATAATACCCACGAACAGCATGCTGCGCCTCGCATTATCGACTTCGGGCGATTTGAATATCCTAACACCGTTGGACATTGCCTCTATTCCTGTTAATGCTGTGCAGCCGGATGAGAAGGCACGGATCACAAGGAACAAAATAGTGTTATTTATCACCAGGTCCGGAATGGGCTGGGCTGCCGCTATATTGCCTGTTGCGTACCTGGCGAAACCAACAACAAGAAGCATGATCATGCTGGTAATGAATAAAATTGTAGGAATAGTAAATATCCTGCCGACATCGCGCACGCCTCGCAGATTTCCGATCATTATTACGAAAAGGAAAAACAATCCGAGTTCTATGCGCACAGGAGCGAGCTGCGGCAATGCGGATATTACTGCGGCAAGGCCGGCTGCGATGCTTACAGAAACGGTTAGTATATAATCGATTAACAATCCCGACGCCGCGATCAATCCCGAACGTTCGCCGAGATTTTCCTTTGCAACAGTATACGAACCTCCTCCGAACGGATAAGCGCGGATGAGCTGGCGGTATGAAATGACAAGGGCGAAAAGAAGGCCGATGATGATAAGGCTTACGGGTATCGACCACGCCAATGCAGCGTAACCGCCGACAACCAAAACTGCCAGCAATTCGTCGGTTGCATAGGCAACCGAGGATAATACATCCGAAGAAAGAATCGCCATTCCCTGCAGTACGGAAAGCTTCTCTTTCTGAGCAACCTCAGAAGAAAGAGTAGGTCCAATCAGTAACTTGAGAATTCGCGATAACATCAAAGCCAACTTCTGTCACGCTTTACAATAGCAACATAAATGGTATCAGAATATCTTAGTCTATCCTTATTAAAATAGTGTTTTCAGCCCAAAAATGGCAAGTTGTATTATTTTTTTGCGAATTTGGCTGTTAAATCCGCAAGCGGCAC
>JAZDLW010000016.1:0-4919 GCA_043801595.1 Candidatus Aenigmatarchaeota archaeon | reverse complement strand
TTTTTCCGAGGCTGCATGGATGCGTTCGCGTGTTCATGTGGAAGCAGAATATCTGGTCGCATTGTCAGGCGAGAATGTTATACGTTCCTTGTCAGATCAGGAAACCGGATTTCTGCGCGGTCTTTACAGGAATTTTTCATTAACGGATGCGGCTGATGTCAAAAAAATAGAGAAAGAGCGCGCAAAAAGCCACGACATAAAAGCGATCGAATACTGGATAGGCGATCGTTTCGCAGATACGTCGTTGACAGATTTGAAGCCGAAGATTCATTTCGGTTTGACTTCGGAAGATGTCGATAATATCGCAATAACATACCTGTTCAAGGAGAGCGTCAAAGCGGATTATCTTCCGTCTGTTTTGGAAATTGGCGAAAATTTATATTCGCTTTCGGACAGGCATAAAGCATTGTCAATGCTCGGAAGAACGCATGGCAAGGCTGCAGCGACCACGACAGCGGGAAAAGAAATTGCAGTGTATGTTAACAGGGTTCAGGAATCCGCCGAAAGAATTGCAGCCCTCAGAAACGAACTTCCAGGAAAGATGAACGGGCCAGTTGGAACATACGATCCGATGACTACTACGTATCCTGATCATGACTGGATGAAATTCTCAGAGAAATTTGTTTCATTGTTCGGCTTGGTTCCGTACCATGCGACAACACAGCTTTTACCGCACGATAGGATATCGCGTTTGTTCCGCGAGATCGTCGGGATGAACGACATACTTGAAGACATGTCCCAAAATTTTTGGCGTTACGTAAGCGATGACTGGTTTTCACTGGTCGCCGGCCAGCGCGGTATAAGTTCGATAATGGCGCACAAGAGGAATCCGGAGGAATTCGAGAATGCGGAAGGAAACCTGCAGATCTCGTCAACGTTGTTGAATTTCATGGCATCCAAGCTTCAAAAATCTCGTCTGCAGCGTGATCTGTCCGGTTCGACTGTTCGAAGGAACTACGGCGTTGCGATGGCGCACGCTTTGCTCGGTTACGGAAACATAAAGGAAGGGTTGAATGTTATGAACATCGATGAGCGCGAAGACAGCAAAATGCTGGCTGATCTTTATTCGCATCCCGAGATTCTTTCGACGAACATGCAGACCATACTACGTTCAGTCGGCAGTGAAGGTGCATACGAAAAACTGCAGGAAATGACAAGAGGAAAGCATGTAACATCCGAACAGATGGCGCAATTCGTGGATTCGCTCGATGTCGATGATGCTGTGAAAAAAAGGTTGAAATCGCTTGATATCAGGGATTCGGCGCGGGCTTCGGACATAGTAGACGATGTTCTTGTGAAAACGCGCTCAACGCTCGACAGGTTAAAAACGGAACTGGCAAATGCTTAAGGATTAATAATTAAGGCGATATTGATGAGTATGGATTATCCGTTGATTAAACAGGGAAAAACCAGGGACGTTTTCGATGCCGGCAACGGAAAACTTTTGATTAATGCTACTGACAGGATATCCGCGTTTGACGTTTTGCTTGCTGATAAGATACCGTACAAGGGCGAGGTTCTGAACAGCATTTCTCTTTACCACCTGAAAGTTGTGCAGATATACGGCGTTCCGACCCATTTCTACGCCGAACGCGACAAGAAGGGCATGTTTGTTCACAAATTGGACATGATCCCAGTCGAGGTTATTGTGCGTGGATATCTTTACGGTTCAGCGTGGGACAGGTACAGGGAAGGTTCGTTTAAACTTCCGTCCAGAACAGAACCGCGAAAAGGTGCACGTTTCTCCGATCTTGTCGTTGAGTTCACGACAAAATCAGAGGCAGACCGCCCGGTAACAACCAAGGAAATCATAGAAAACAGGTGGGCGACAGCCGATGAAGTTTCGTACATGATCACAACCGCCAAGAAAGTTCACGAAATAACATCGAAAGGCGCTAACATTGGCAGGATTTTGGTCGCGGACCAGAAATTGGAATTCGGCAGGAGTAAAGCGCTGGAAAATGTTCCGATACTTGCCGACGAAGTTTGTACGCCCGATTCTGCAAGATTGTGGGATGCCGCTTTGTATCAGGAAAATTATGAAGCGGGCCGCGACCAGCCCAGTTACGATAAGCAGTTTGTGCGCGATCATCTGCTCAACGATTTGCACTGGAACCGAAATCGCCCGCCTGCCGGAACCAAGTTGTCAGAGCCGATCCTAAGCGGAAAGGTAGTTGCGAAAACCTCGCAGAAATATCTTGAGGCAAGGACAAGGATAATGGACAGCGGATCCGGCGACGAAGACGGTTTTTAAGGCTGCAAAACTTATTTTAATCAAAAAAATCAACATATCAAAACATTATGTACATTGCTATGGCAAAGTATAGAGAAGTTGGCTTTGATGTTATCGCGAATTCTTAAGTTCCTGATTGGACCTACTCTTTCTTCTGAGGTTGCTCAGAAAGAGAAGCTTTCCGTACTGCAGGGAATGGCGATTCTTTCTTCGGATGTATTATCCTCGGTTGCATATGCAACAGACGAATTGCTGGCGGTTTTGGTTGTCGGCGGTTACGCTGCATTAGCGTGGTCGATACCCGTAAGCCTTATCATCATCGGCCTTCTTTTCGCTCTTGTCATTTCGTACCGCCAGCTTATTCGCGCTTATCCGTTCGGAGGAGGCTCGTACACTGTTGCAAAGGAAAATCTCGGCGAACGCTCGGGATTGATCGCTGCATCCGGATTGTTGATCGATTACATACTGACAGTTTCCGTAAGCATAGCCGCAGGTCTTGCCGCAGTAATATCCGCATTGCCGCAGCTCGCTCCTGCGCGTATAGAGCTCGGATTGTTTTTCCTTTTTGTAATAATGATCGGAAATCTGCGTGGCGTGCGCGATGTCGGTAGGATATTCACTATTCCTACAATTTTATTCATTTCCAGCATGGCAATGCTTCTTGTTGTCGGTTTCGTCAGGTACGCAACAGGCAATATAACAACCGCCCAGCCTATTCCGGACCTGGTGATAAATAACACCATTTTATTCCTTGTGCTCCGTGCCTTCTCATCCGGCTGTACAGCATTGACAGGAACAGAGGCAATGTCCAACGGTGTCAGGATATTCAAATCGCCCGAAGTCGATAATGCAAGGCGCAGCATGCTGTTCATGGGTATTATACTCGGAACCATGTTTTTTGGCATTACGTTTTTGGCAAGAGTTTACGGCATTGTTCCGTCTGTCGAGCAAACCGTAATATCGCAGGTAGCGCATCAGGTTTTAGGCAGCGGCATTTTGTATTATATGGTTCAATTTTCAACATTGCTGATTTTGGTAATGGCAGCGAATACGAGTTTTTCCGGCTTTCCCCGCGTGGCCTCGATGCTCGGACGAGATAAATATCTGCCGAATCAGTTGTCCGATATTGGCAGTCGTCTGGTTTATTCCAATGGTATAGTTCTGTTGACAGCGCTCGCCGGCAGCCTGTTCGTCGTGTTCAACGGTGAGGTATCCGGTCTTATCCCGCTTTACGCGGTCGGGGTTTTTCTTTCGTTTACGCTGGCGCAAACAGGCATGGTGAGATATTGGTTCAGGAAAAAAGGCAAAAATTGGGTTTGGTCCGCGCTTGTAAACGCGATAGGTGCTGTTTTGACAGCTGTTGCATTGGTAATAATCGCCGCGACAAAATTCACACAGGGTGCATGGCTGATAGTTTTGCTTGTGCCGTTTAGCCTCTATTTGTTTTCGAATGTCCACGGGCATTACAAAAAAATCGCTGCGGATCTCTCGTTGAGAGAGTATAAAGTCGCGCCATTGCCGCATAAGCATACGATAATCGTTCCGATATCGGGAGTGCACAAGGCCGTTCTGGAGGCGTTGAACTACGCGCGCGCGATATCCGGCGACATTCGCGCCGTATACGTTGCGTGCGAGGGCAAAGATGTTGCGAATAAGATCAAGAACGAATGGAGGCGATACGTGTCCGATATACCTTTGATAATTTTGCCGTCTCCCGAGCGTCAGGTGGTCGGTACGATAATCAAATATGTCGACGAGTTCAAAGCTGCCAACAAAAATAATCTAGTTACTGTAGTTATACCTGAATTCGTTCCGGGCGGTCGTTGGGGTAACCTGTTGCATCGCCAGATGGCATCCGCGTTGAAAAAGGCGTTGATTAGCAAGAGTAATGTGCCCGTGATCAGTGTTGCCCATCACATACACGAGTAAGAAATAAAATTCAGCGTGTTTGTCATTATTTTTTGATCAGGTCTATTAGTTTTTTGCTTAAGCTTTTCATAGGAAACAACGGTTTCCTATGCACGGCACAGGAAACACATTTGTTTTCTGTGCACGGAAACCACTGGTTTCCGTTGAAAACTTCGGTTTTCCGTTGTCCTAAAAAGCTTATTTCCACACGGTCTGTCCTTTCCACGGCCCGATGCTGACAGCCGCTATTTCGAAGTCGTCAACATCGGAAATCGCGCGCAGCAATTTTTCCAGGCGTTGGACATATTGCTGTGCACCTTTCGGTAACGCGCTGAATCCGTACTTCCTGCCTTCGGCCGTTGTTTTGCGCCTTGGTATATTACCTATCGGCTCCATGATTTCAAAAATCGGTTTCGCCTTCTCGACTTTTCTGGTGTCCGACGGAAATCTGTTCGTTATTTCGCCGTCGATATTGTATGCAATGCATATCAACGGTTGTTTTACAGCGCTTAGCACGTCGATCTTTGTGAGATATCCTTTGTGCATTTCTCCAACCCTGATTGCATGTCCTGCTGCAACAGCATCAAACCAGCCTGCGCGTCTTTCTCGTCCAGTAGTTGTTCCGTATTCGCCGCCCACGGTTATCAATGTTCTTCCGTTTTCATTCTTTAACTCTGTCGGGAACGGTCCTTCACCGACACGCGTAGGATAGGCTTTGATTATTCCCCAGAACCCATTTTTCCTGTCAGCGTACGACGACAGTCCTGCATCTCCCAAT
>JAZDLW010000015.1:0-2033 GCA_043801595.1 Candidatus Aenigmatarchaeota archaeon | reverse complement strand
GCAATTTGTCGGCTGAATTGAAAATGGTTTGGATGCGCGCCGACTTAAAGTATACTACCATTTTTTATATATGTCATGTTTTATTAACACTAAGAGATTGTCCGAAAACTCTATAGGTTGTGTTCACAGGCTTATCAATAGCCAAGGAAACATGTAAATAAACAGGACAAAATAAATAAAATGTAAACGGAATAGAGATTATCGAATAATTTTTCTTGACAATTATAAGTCTTTGTGGTATAATGGGTTACACATAACACAGAGACGACTATATGAACTACATTATCGGCACACCTCGGGATCAACAGACATTTCTATCCCAGACCTTTGACGATCTTGTCAATGAAGATAATCCTGTACGCTTTATCGACGCTTATGTGAACCAGCTGGATATTCAAAAGCTTGGCTTTGTTACAGCCGTGAACACGACTGGCAGGCCGCCTTATCACCCCGGCCTATTTATCAAGGGTTACCTTTACGCTTACCTGAACAAGATACGCACCAGCCGGCGGATTCAAAACGAATTTAAGCGGAATGTTGAACTCATCTGGCTGGCGGAAGGACTGCAGCCTGACTTTCGAACCATCTCTGATTTCCGCAAGATCAATGCGAAGGCTCTCAAGAATCTTTTCAAGGAGTTCCTGCTGCTCTGTAAAAAACTCGATCTGATCAGCATGGAAACTGTTGGCGTTGACGGCACTAAAATCAGGGCTCAGAACAATATTACCAACGTTTTCCATCGCGAAAACATTGACGAACTTATCAACAAAATCGATGAGAAGATCGCGGAATACCTTCAAGAGCTTGACGCCAACGATAGCCGTGAGGACAATCCTATCGTTCTTAATGCAGAGAAAGTCGCTCAACAAATAAAAACGTTGAAAAAACAACGCGACAAAATGGAGCAAGCCAAGGCTGCATTTGATGAGAATCCAGAGCAAAACGTTGTTTTTGCCACCTACCAGGATTCACGAATGATGAGTGACAAAGGCAAAATACGCCCAGGATATAATCCGCAAACAGCGACGGACGCCAAGCATAAACTGCTGGTTGTTGGCGAAGTAACGCAGGATGCGAATGATCTGCATCAAATGACGCCCATGCTGGGGAGCATTAGCCAAACAAAAAAAGAACTTGGCATTGAAACAAGAACCACAGTGGAACTGGACTCGGGGTACCATTGCGAAGAAGAAGTGTTAAAGCATAAAGATAGCCGGGAGTTTGATATCGTGACGCCGTCACCAAAGGATTCTCCCAAAAAGCAAAATCCCGACAGCGTTCCCAGGAAAGAGTATAAAGCGGATAAGTTCAAATACGATCAGCAAACCGACAGCTATGTCTGCCCCGGAGGCAAAACGCTTTGCCGAATCACGCCGGATGGAGGCGCAATGGTTAATGGCCGGCGACTGGAAACCTATCAATGCAAAGGTTGTGCGTCATGCGATAAGCGCGAGTTGTGCAAGCGCGGCGAAGCGGGACGCGCTATATCTCATTCGGTAAATCACCAGGAGATGGAAGCGTTTCGCAACAAGATGAAAACTGCGGACTATGTGGCGAAGATAAACCAACGGAAAGAACTCTGCGAACATCCTTTCGGGACGCTCAAACGCGGTTTCGGCTTCGATCATTTCCTGCTCAAGGGAATTGAGAAAGTGCAGGGTGAATTTAGCCTGATGTGTTGTGTGTACAACATTAGGAGAGTTCTATCCATCGTCGGGGTTGCTGGGCTGTTATCGGCCCTGAGGGTATAAAAATAGCGGAGAAATCCCTTTTTAACGATTTGTCAGCGGCATCAATCTGTTTGATTGAACACAATCAACCAGGATCAATGGACCTTTCCTATCGCAGCGACAGAATTCAGTTCAAAACGCTATGTTGCGTGCGTCGATGTCGTAGTGCGTTTTGAGTTTTCGGATAATCTCTAATATGACTATCCCATCTATTCACGCTATAGGCGCACAAGCCCTCCTGCGGCGGGCAGGCAGGAAGCCTGGATAAAAGACCAACCGGAACACGGACGCCGTAGTGAGCGT
>JAZDLW010000030.1:0-4011 GCA_043801595.1 Candidatus Aenigmatarchaeota archaeon | reverse complement strand
GAGAGTACCCATGTTTCCCATTCCAGAACTATCATTAGTAGCAGCCGAACCGTTCGACTGTTCGAAACGCCAATAACCAACCAATCCGTTTTGGTTGAACCCGCCGAAAAACAGCGTGTTGCGTACGCTAACGCCGTTGATATCGGCAACAACAATATCATCGTCCGTTATATTCAACGCAGTGCCCGAATTCCTTATCATCACGTTTATTTTGCTGTTGTAGCATTGCGCCCCGCCTGGCGGAATGGTTATAATTTTCTCGGTGTTGCTTGCCATCAGTCCGGAAAACCATGTATACGATACGCCGACAATTCCTACTGTAACAAGCATAAGCATTATCAGCGAAATCACGGGCGTTATGCCTTTCATAATTTAGTATACGATTTTACACGTAAAAATAGCCTAAAAGTTTGGAGGTGCATGAGAAACAACAGACAAGTTGCACTTTAGCGCGGTAAGTGTGTCGTTCATTTTCGGCTTCTTATTATTTCCAAAAAAGTTTAACCAAAAAGCGGTTACTCGGCGCAATTCCACAAGAAGTTGAAGTAATTTCCGAGAACGTCCGAAGATGCGTGTTCGGATTTAGTCCATAACGCAAGGTCCTGCGATTGATGCTCCGAATCTTCCGTTAACGCAACCAACGACTGCTTGTTGTCAATAATGAACACGCGGCCGGACGGGTTTGTTAATTTCTTAACGCTCGCCACCTGGCCAAGAGCCTTGACAGCCTCTGGCGATTCATTCTTGTGATGGGCGGCAATCCTGATTGTTATACCGTTCTCCTTTGCCGCCTTTAGCGTATCGTAATGATTGATGTGAAGGTCCTTGAGTCCTTGCGACGTTGTTACTATGTCTATGCTGTTTTTCGCGTCCTTGAACATTGTGCCAAGATGCTGGAATACCGAATGTCGCCCGCGCACAGAGCCTGTTAACTCGGACGGCTCTACGAGCTTTAAGCCGTGGCTGTAAAGCTCCGCCATCTCTTTCAGTACGTCCGAGTTTTTCATTTGCTCTATTTTCTTGATCGTGAGTTCCATGTTTTCCTTAAGCTTGTCGTTAACGCGCGTAAGCGCTTCTTTCGGCTCGATTGCAACGTATCTCAGAGGCTTTGAGTTCTGCGCGACCAGAAAGCCCTTTGAAGCGAGCGATTCCAAAACATCGTAACTCCTGGAACGCGGAACGTTTGATATTTCCGCAAGTTCGCCGGCTGTTGATGTGCCTCTGGCAAGCAAAGCGACGAAAAGTTTTCTTTCATAAAGGTTCAATCCGATGTCCCTGAGGCTGTCCAACACTTTTTGCGAGGCTACCATAACATCATCATATATAGACTTCAATCGACTTTATAAAGTTTATCCTGTTCCGAAGCTCAGAACAACGATATACCATTACTTAGTAGTGATGGTCTATCGTATTTATATAGGTTTCACAGGTTTGTTGCGTAAGCTGTTGAAACGAACCGGTTTGAAGCTTAAATCTTTTCAAAACCGATGTACAGGCCGTTTAGCGGGTTTATATTTTTGTAATATTTAATTGATGATTGATTGTTATGGTGTTGAACGCATCCGTTTATGTTACCGAGGAACGTGAAAATTCGTACAAAGCACGAATAACACTTTCACAGATTCAATCGTCTGGCATGTGTCCGGTGCAATTTAGCTGCACGCTGACAAAGGGAAAGCATGACCTAGGCGTCAGCTTTGGCAACAAGCCGACGGATCCGGATGAGGATACCAGAGAACTTTTTGAACACCTGATGTTATACGGCGCGCAGAAGATAGTCAAAACGCAGGTTGATATTGTCAGAGAGCAGTGTGGACGCCAGGTGTGCACAGACACCGACGCCGAATCATCCGGCATTTATCTTGACAGCCAAGTCTCCGGTCATATCGAAACCGAACTCAAGGAAGTCCCGCCTTATTTACAACGGTTGATCGACACCCAATTATTTTTCAAAATGAAATAGCATTAAAAGTATAAGTAAAGATTTATCAACGACACTTAATTCATTTTCTGCATTTCGTAAAGCGTCTGCATCCTTTCCAGGGTTTCGCACTCTTTTTCGGATTTTTCACTGCGAATCCTGAAAAATCGCGGGAAGCGCAATCCGAAACCCGAGGAATAGTTTGAGCTTTTCTGGATTTCCTCGTACCGGACTTCTATCACTATTTTCGGGCGGACCCTTACAATTCCGTTCTCTTCGCGTTCAATCAACGGTTTGATCATTTTGGTCATGTCCTCATATGTGACATCGGTCGGATCGTCCTTCTTTTCCTTGATACCGGTTGACATCATTCCGCATTCCAAAAACCTGTTTGTGTCCGGGTCGCGGACTGCCAGGACATACGACGTTAACCAGCCAGATCGTTTTCCCGTGCCCCATGTTGCGCCGATTATTGCCAAATCCAGATTTTCCATTACCGGTTTTACTTTCAACCAACCGCCGGCAACGCTGCGGCCCGGCACATAAACCGCGTCAAGGTTTTTTATCATCACGCCTTCCTGGTGCGCTTTCAAAGCGTCGCTGTAATATTTTTCCGCTTTTTTCAAATCTTTCGTAACCAGCTGGTCGATGACTTGCAGCTTTCCTTTTACCGGTTTGATTATTGCTTCGAGAACCTTTCTGCGGTCTTTCAGGGGCTTGTCGAAAAGCTGTTCTCCGTCAGCGTAGACAATATCAAATATGTTGGCCTGTATCGGAATTTCACGAACCATCCTGTCTATTTCGTGTTTTCGCTGAATACGCTGCGATAAAACCTGGAACGGCCGCGGTTCGCGCGTTTTCGCATCAACCGCTATTATCTCGCCTTCGATTATGCACCCGTCCGATTTAACCGATTCCAGCACGAGTTTTACAAGGTCGGGAAATTGTCTTGTCACATTTTCAAGGCGTCGCGTATAAATCCAGACTTTGCTTCCCTTTTTGTGCATCTGCGACCGCATACCGTCCATTTTCCATTCAACCGCAGGATTGTCAAAGCTTTCGAGCGCGGTCTTAAGGTCTGGCGCCTTTTCAGCGAGAAGAACCTGGACAGATTTTCCCAATTCGAGTTTTATGCGTTTCAAGCCCTCCTCTCCGTGTTTCTTGGCGACGACCGCTATTTCGCTGAAATCGGATTTGATATTCCAGGCGTTTTCGACGGAATTCGAATTAACGTTGAAAGCCCGCGCTATTGCGTCGCGTATTACGCCTTCGGCTATTCCGACGCGCAGCTGGCCCAACAGCGTGCGAATAATATATTTTGCCTCAAGAGGAGTTGCGGACGTTATTAGCGAAGAGATCAGTGACAATTTTCTTTCCTGGGATCCGGAGCCGGATTGTTTTGCCATTTCCCGAAATGTGCGGAAGACTTTATCGACTGTAAGGTTTTCTTTGCCCAAAGTGCCTTGTTTTTTATCAGACGCGAAATATTCGACAGCCAAACCAAGGTCGCCTATTGCAGTGAATTTAGCCTCGACTTTTTCTTCCGAAATACCAACAGCCTTGGATATTGCTTTTGTCACCAGCTTTGTTGCGATTCCAAGTTCGGTCGCTTCGTAGTCTGGAAATACTCGTCCGTTTGAAAGCATTACGACCTGTGCCAGCGAGTCGCCAGAACCGCTAAACAGTTTCGCGACTATCGAAGCTTTTTCGAGCTTTGAAGCTGTTGTTTCCAGTTTTTCGTAAACCTTCGCAAGTTCGAGATAACGCATAAAATCGCTCCAATTAACTTCCTAATATTGTTTTATTTAAACTCTCTAATACAAAAAAATCTTCATGCCCGTAGATTATAACGAACTTTTAAACCGCGGTTTATCGAGAATCAAGAATACCCAGCCGTCTGGCAGGTTCGAGATGCCGGAGGCCGACGTAGAGATACGCGGACAAAGGACGATAATACGGAACTTTGCCATGATGGCCGACAAATTCCGTCGCGAGCCGCAGCATTTGCTTAAATTCCTGCAGAAAGAGCTTGCTACATCCGGAAACATCGAAAACGGTCAGGCTATATTCTTGGGTAATATAATCGGAAG
>JAZDLW010000028.1:0-65335 GCA_043801595.1 Candidatus Aenigmatarchaeota archaeon | reverse complement strand
ATCGAACACGCCTCGCATTTCTTAATAGTTGGATCGCAGTACGGCTTCGACGAATCTTTCGAAACGCAGAAATTGTTGTAGCCTGCAGCGTTTGTGTTTTCATCGGGCAGGCATTCTACGAGATTCAGTTGATCGGTCTCGTAATTGCGTATTGAACGCACATCATCGTATGCCATTCCATCAAGCACATGTGTTACGGATTGTGTTCCCACTCCTACTATTTTCTCACGTGCGAACACGCTTTCAGCGCAACCTCCCAGACTTATCGGCGTACATGATATTATTTTGCAGTTGCTACTGCTTAGCTGGTAACCCGCATAAATCACATGGCTCGCACCGTAATCCGAGATCTCGTTCTTCATTGTTATTGTGTTTCCTGATACAGACCAAGTCTCTTTGAATTTCACATCCATATCACACCCGCCACTAGGCGCATCGTCAAATTCTATAGTTCTGCTTGTTCCCGATAATCCGAGATCCTTGTATCGCCCGGCGCCTAAATCTCCGGGCGTGGTCTCGTCATTCAAATCGTAGGCGTAATACTTCAAGGTTGTGCTGCATGCACCCACTGTTATAGCGTCTGTAAAAGGTGTTAGGACGCCGCAGCTACTCGATGTTGCAGCTACGCTAACCCACGCCTGTGCACTTCCGCTCGTTCCTCCAATCGTCGCATAATACGTCTTTCCCGGATCCAGTCCCTTGTAGCATTTGGTTCCTTGGCACAATATTTCACTGGTTGTGCAAATAGGGAACCAGTCACAGACGTCATTACCACCCGGCGTCGTTCCTATCTTTACGCTTCCAGTCAACGCAGTACTGTCTCTCCATCCAATAAGGTTAGTCTGATAAGACGGATCAGATCCATACTGTACAGGCATCGTAAATTTCCAATAACCCCAACTTGGACTGATTAGACTCTTGATGCAGCTCTGTGGCGGGTTCTGGCATCCACCGCCATTGTAAACTCCGTGGCCACCGCTGGTGCCTACAAGTGTTAACGGAATGTCGCACGGGTTGTTTACGTCCGTGCATGCAGCTCCAACGCTGAATGTTCTCTCATTGCTAGTTGTTCCGTACGCAGCGCAATTGTCATTCGACGGTTTTATCCTCCACGTGTATGTCTGTCCCTGCGTCAATGTTCCGGACGGCACTGTGTACGAAACTGTGACACCGCTACTAGATTTGGTAGCGGTGTATTGCGTTGTTCCCGGACGGTCTATTTCAACTTTGTAACAGTTCGCATCTCCGGACCTGTCCCATTGCAATGTCGGCGTTTCAGTTACACTCGCTGTGTCTGACGGAGCTGTTAATGCGGGCGCCGGAAGTCTCGTGTTGAACGTCCAATCCGGACCAACCGACCCCCAACTCGTGCATGAAGTGGCGGACGGCCACAATTTCCACGTGTATGTTTTTTGCCATGAAAGCAGGCTGGAAGGAACATTGTAAGAAAGCGGGCCAGGAGGGTCGGACACGAATTCCTGCGGGTTCTTTGCCGAGCCGTCGTAGATCTTTGTCGCTCCGTCGTAAATCTGCAAATCGTAACAATTCACGCTGGCTGCGGCATACCAGCTCAATGTCGGCGTCAATGTCGTTACGATTCCGCCGTCAGAAGGCGAATCGAGCGTGGGTGCGCCTATAACTGTAAACGAAACCTTGTAATCGCTTTCCATCGTATTTAGCGCCGAGGACCTATCCTGGCATCTCACATAAACATTTTTGGCGCCCGTGGTCATTGTTCCAAATGACACTGAATGTGATGTATAAGGACTGGCTGTCGTGAACACGCCATTCATATCTTTGTATAATGTATTTTGCGCTGCCGAATATTTGCACGTTGCTCCTTCGTCCGTTGTTACAGTCATGGTCACTGGATTCGAAACGGAGTTGGAAGGCGAACTCGCGGTTATTGTCGGCGGAGTTGTATCGGATATAATACACGATAATTTTGTCGCGCTTACACCGCTTCCCGTAATATCCGAACCGGATGTGGAAAGATCGCTGGTGAATCTCAAGCCAGCGCTTTGCGTGCCGCAACCCTTATACAAATAATTGAAAGTACCCGAATCAGAGGTGTATTTGCCCGCGCATTCTCCCACAAGCGAGAAATAATCGTAACCTTCTTCTGTTTTGCCTGTTGCAGTGACTTCTATTTTGTAACCCGTCGGGCATGTGCATGTGGTTGTGCAATCAACATAATTAACATACTGCGCACTTGATATTGTCGGCAAGCCTGTTGTTTTGTCGCCCGCTGATAATGCCGGACAGACCCAGTTTGCGCATGCATCTACGACACTCATCGCTGCGGTGCTTTCGGACGTCAACACATTGTTGGTGTCTTTCGCCTTTGTTTTGTAAGTTTTAGAGCCCGCAGTCGGTGTCACAGTCCACGTTTTTGTGCAACTTGTCGGGCTGTTGGTGCACGTTAGCATGTGCCAATTGGCGATATCGGTAGTTTCAGGATCTCCGGTCGTGACCGTGTTATCGGGATCATAAAAATAGATCTTGGCAACGCCGTAGTCATCGGTCGCTGATGTCGATAAAATAATGGAATTACCCAGTGCGATCGGCGTATTTTTGCTCAGAGACAACGAAGCTGTTGGCGGAAAATCAACTACAAACTGAATATGATAATCATCTGTGTTCTTGTTTGGCGTAGCAGCGCCGTCTTTGCATCTAACATAAAAATCATATGTGCCGGTTGACGTTGTTGAAATGGTTGAGGAATGCGACGTGGAACCGGTTGTTGTGAAAGTGTAACCCGGAGGATTATTCGTGGACACCATATTGTCGTATGTTATTCCTGATGTTTGCGACCATCTGCATGTCGCTGCTTCGTCCGCCGTTGTCAATGATAAAGTCTGCGAAGAACCCGTAACCGTTCCGGATGGCGCGCCTGCGCTTCTTACCGGAGGAGTCGTATCAGCCGCTGCCATTACCAAAGAAAACGATCCTGTACCAGAACCGCTGACCCTGTGAACTCTGGCAAAGTAATAGGTGCTCGCAGACGGTGTGAACGTGCAGGTTTCCGGAGACGTGTCATCGATACAAAATGATAGCATCGACAAGGAGTCGCAACTACCGGAATATATGTAACCGTCATAATCTGAACTGCTCGGCGATGTCAAAGTCATTGTTAACAGTTGATTGCCTGTCGCGTAAAAATAATACCATCGATCAGGTATTGCCGCGCTTAAGATCGGCGATCCGGATAAACTGCCGCCTGCCCCGATATTTCCTAAATTTGACGCACCCCCGCAATACGCTGTGTTCGGAGGCGTACAAGAACCTGAACATGCCTGTCCTTGAGCGGAATACGCGCAATAAGTACCGGTCACGGTTCGCGATGTGATATCAGGACAAGCATACCCGCAGCTGTTCGCATCTGTGCACGTCCTGGTTTGTGCAACATCTGTACCGCAGGCGTAACCGGATGCTGCTGGTGTCCATGTGCCATACGACCAGCTGGCTAAAGTACCTTTAATTGTTTGCGACTCTTTCGGTTTTCCTGAAGTCGTACCGCAGCTGTTCGCATCTGTGCATGTTCTGGTTTGTGCGACATCTGTACCGCAGGCGTAACCGGATTCTGCTGGTGTCCATACAGTACAAGACCAGCTGGGCGTGCAGGCTGGTGCGGTCCAAGTAACCGAAACCGTACTGCTTGTTGCCAACACGGGCGTCCCGCCAGCCCCGGTTACTTTTGCCACAAACGTTCTTGTGATCGCAGTTGAGGACGAAACAGAAACAGAACAGGTAGATCCACTAGTACAACTTGTAAGCTGGGTGGTGCCTTCGTATATCTTTATGTAATATAGTGTATCCGTTACCGTTTGGCTAGCGGTCGCTGTCAATGTCGTAGACGACCCAGTTTCCAGCGAAGTGGAGCCGGCGGAAATTGAAACAGTCGGAACAACAGTGACAATACAACTTTTTGTGTCATCCAGCGTTACAGAGGCCCAGTTAGGTTCGGTTGTAGACGTGGAGGCATAAGACTTTATCGTGTATGTGTACGGTCCCATCGCAGAAGGTGTTGTTGGATTTACTGCCCTCCACGAAGTAGGCGAAGTCGTACTGCAGTCGCCGAGATCAGTACCATACGCCTCCAGTTTTGTTGCACCCCGCCACAGCGACCTCCATTCGTATTTATAGCCGCCTCCACTACCATCACCAGTCTTGTCAATGTAGAATGTAATATCGATAACAGTACTCGGAGCGGCAGTCGCGGGGCAGGCGAGAGTGTAAAGATTCGCATAAGAATCAGAGCACGCCAACGAAAAAACAGGAAGGTGTATAAAGAACAACGCGTAAACAAAAACCGTTACCAACAAATTTTTTACGTGTCTCGAATTCATGCTGAACAACCGATTGACTGTAAGATATTGTCTTCCATGCTATAATTCTTCGACATAATCATCGTAACATACTGTAACGAGTTCTCGGAATTTATCGCGTACATATCAAAAATCGAATACAGCTCCAAAGTTCTCTGGTTGAAAGATGCTTGTTTTCCGCTGCAATTTGAGAACTTAAGCGAAGGCTCAATAGAATTGATTTTGTCCTTATCCGTTATTTCCCTGTTTGTCCCGCAACCTTCGAATTCGTTAACTGAACTCACATAAAAAATGTTGGGAAGTCCGGACAGGGAAAAGTTAACTGATGGCTGGCTGGTTGCGTTCCATTTCACCGAATCTCCGGAAGAGCCGTCAATGTTATAACCGGCCAGATACATGGAAACGGGCGCATTGGAAATATTCACCGTCATCGTAGACAATAATGTACCGCATGAAATCTGGTCGAAAACGGATAAGCCTTCGGAATTTACAACAGTCGCTTGTACAGTTGAAGGATGTTCCACTAGTCCTTGTCTATCTGTTGTATTCGTTGAAGAGAGAACAAAAAATACGATGCCGGCGATCAAAATCACAAAAACCGACAAAACCACGGCAATCTTGGTATTGAATTCGTAACCGGCTAAAAATACCCTGTCAGCGTTCAACGCCTTCGCATTCATACAATATTCTTTGTAAAATATCTAATATATATGATTCGGTAGATTGTAGTCTAACGACCGAACTTGAGCAGCTTGGATAGTATCTTAACCAGCTTTTTCAGGCCGATTTTGCCCGGAACATAGTTCCAAGCCGCTATTATTAAAACCGCAATCGACACCACAACCAAAGCCGCAGGGTTACGGACAGTAAAAGGCCTGCCAGTAATCGTCTCAGAGCCTGGTTTCGTAGTGTTTGTTATACTGTTCACGATCTCACTGTTGATCGGGCCGAGCCAAACTGCGATAACCACAGGCACGATTGATTGCGTTATAGCCGTTGTCGTGGTTGGGATTGTAGTCGTTGTAGTCGTGGTTGTCGTAGTTGTCGTGGTGGTTGTCGTAATGCCCGAGTTTCCTCCGCCCCCTCCGCCGCAGCCGCTGATGCAACCACTTGGCAATGTTGTCGTAGGCAATGAAAACGACACGGAAAATATGAAATAATCCGTAGAATTCCACAGATCAGACGTATCGTTTGCAAGGAAACGGTACGCATACGATCCTGTCGGAACGGATGTATTGTAATAGTAAAAAACAGAACCGTCCATTGTTTCGTTGCGCATCGAACCGTTGAAATCATTCTCCAAAAACACCGAACTTATTCCAAAATTGTCATTCCATTCTATTGTAAAATTGACGCTGAAATTGTTCGACAATGCGGAAGATTGGATATCGCTGCGATTATTGCTAAATTTCGGCTTTGTAGAATCTATGAACACGAAATATGTTTTAACCGCCGAAGAATAATTTTGGCTAGATGAATAATGAGCTGTGAAATTCAACCCAGACTGCTCGCAGACAAGCGACAGATACGTAGCGTTTTTTGAGCCGTTAACAGGGTTGATAATGTGAGTATCATTTTGCGCATAGACAACGATATAACCTTGTTCCGTATCCGTCCATGTGGTAACATTAACGATGCCACATCTTGCAATTGTCAAATTAGACTCGGTGTTATTCAATGTTAAATTTAACACAGGAGTAACAGTCTGAACAGCTAACGAATCCTCCGAACCGCTGGTCGTGGAAAAGTTTTGCGTTTCGGAGTAACTGCAAGTCCCGTTATGCGCTCCAGCGGAAAATATGCCCGACACGGACAGATTTCCTTGGCCAACCGAAGCGACACCACCGTCTCTAAACAGAGTTAAAATTGCTGACGAATCGCCCCTAGTCACATTACATTGCAATGTAATCGGCGTACCGTAGGTAATATTATTGGACGTATAATTCACAGACAATGTCGCAGAATTTCTTGATATACTAAATTGAAGGCCCGACTCGTTGTAAGAATAATTTTGTGTTTCATTGAACACGAATTTATAATTACTGAAACCTGCCGGAAGAGTTGTTATATGCGAAACCGTTGAACCCGATCCGACCGATTGCCAAATTCCGCTGCTGTTAAAAAACAGGAACAACACACTTTCAAGTACAGATTTGAAAACGGTCACATTTGAAACGGAACCGTAAGTATAAGATACGGGGTTAGATGGTTTCTTTTTATTGAAATTTACGGTATAAGTCATATTGTTCTTGCCAACACTAACATCATACACATCACTTGCATTCCAATTCCCAGCCGCATCTTTGCCGTAATACCTATAACTGGAATTTCCCGCAGGCAAAACCAAGCTGTAATTGAAGATAAAATCATTATCATTGATTTCCGTTCCGCTCATCGTATCATTGCGAACCGAACCGCTGAAATTGTTTTCGATATAAACGCTTTCGATATCATTTACGTTGTCAATCCATCTCACAGAAAAATTGCTCAGCGCATTCGGGTCGTATACGCTGACAGCGTTTGTGATGTTTTCGGAATACGTTGGCGGGATTGTTTCGGCGGAGAGGTTCATGGTTATTGTAATCGCCCAGAAGCTGACATTGCCTATACTCGCATCTCCACCGCTAACTTGATCAGAGATATTCAAATACCATTCACCATTAACCCTGTCACCTCTAAACGAATCAAGAGTGCCGTTGAAATCGTTCGTCCCGTTAATTACGTAATCGAGCCAAGGCGATGGCAAACTGGTACCGTTATCAATCCAGATGGGTGTGTAAGGAGTAGATCTTAACGGATCGTGTGGAAATTGCTGGGTAGGACAAAAACTTCCCCAATATGTGATATTCGCCTTACTCAAACGAACCCTGGTCTTATTGGGCGATAACAAATCCACATTCAAATCACCGGCACAATTATGCCTGATGCCGACATCCACCCATAAATCTACCACAACACCGCTGTAATTGTTTGGTATATCCATGTACAACGGATGCCAGTAATAACAATCAAACGGAGAACTGCAAAAACAATTGTTCAAAGGAGTACAAGTATCAGGCGATGTGCTGCCGCCCAATATATGAAAATCCGTTTCATTAACACAAGTCAAATTCTGCAAACCGCCCTTCGGAGCATCAAGGCTGCAATAAGAACTAGAATTTGAAGTCTCGTACGCAAAAGCATAATTCGAAAGAAAAGCAAAAATCACAAACGCTGTAACAATCACCGATACACGCATGCTACATATTCCGCAAAAAGGGATTTAAGCTTCACTTGCATATTGCGCGGGTTTGAATAATGTTTGCAGACGTGCCGACAACCACATCATGAGACGCTCCGGCGCACGTACCGCCACACCGATAAGGAGTATTAATGGCTCCAGCAACACCAGGTAAAAACGTGAAAGCAACAGGTGTCAAATCAACCCCGTCTATTCTTAATATCTTTATATCCGCATTCGTTATCGAAGATATAGAACCGAGATTCAGAATCGTTACAGACATACTTCCAAGATTACAATACACCCCTCCGCTCGGTATCGCTATAGCCTTTTCCGACGATCCTGCTAATATCCCTGAAAACCACACATACGCTATCCCGACAATACCGACCGTAATCAGCATCAGCATTATCAGCGAAATGACCGGCGTTATGGCTTTCATAATATACGACCTGATAAACAGTTGTCGCTTCAAAGTACTAAAGTTTTAAAAACGAACTAATTTAGGTATTTGTTATGTACGACCTGATTATTGTAGGTGGCGGTGTTGTCGGTTTAAGCGCGGCAATGTACGCCGGACGGTTGAACATGAAAACCGCGCTTATAGGCGACAGCATAGGCGGCGCGATAATGCTAACCGACGTTGTCGAAAACTATCCAGGTTTCGAGCGCATCTCTGGCACGGAACTCGCCGAAAAATTCAGGAAACACGCTGAAAACTACGACGTCGAGATCATCGAAGCGCAGGTTGAAAGCATCGTAAAAAAGATAAAAACGTTCACTATAAAATCTGGCGGAAAGGCGTATGAAACTAAAACCGTCCTTATTGCCACGGGCACAAAACACAGGCCGTTAAACGTCCCTGGTGAAAAAGAGTTCGAAGGCAACGGCGTCCACAGTTGCGCTTTGTGTGACGGTTGCTTCTATAAGGATAAGGTTATCGCAGTCGTCGGCGGTTCGGACAGCGCGGGCAAAGAGGCATTGCTGCTAACGCAATGGGGCAAAAAAGTTTACATAATATATCGCGGGGAAAAGATACACCCGGAACCTGTCAACATGAAAAGGATAGAGGAAAATAAAAAAATCGAGATAATCAGCAGGACAAATATCATACAAATTAAAGGCGACAAAACCGTGAAAAGTGTCGTGCTCGACAGGCCGTACAAAAACAATGCCGAATTAATGTTGGACGCTGTTTTCATAGAGATAGGCTTTACGCCAGCATCGCAATTGGCCGAAATATTGGGTGTGAAGATAAACGAAAAAAAAGAAATAATGATTGACAGGGAATCGAAAACAAACGTGCCCGGCGTATTCGCTGCCGGCGATGTCGTCGATGCGAAATTCAAACAGGTTATAACAGGCGTCGGCGAAGCCGTATCCGCGGTCTATTCGGCTTACAGGTACGAAAACGGTTTGGCGAACAATAAAAAGGACGACTAAAAACTATGTTAAATAATTTAAGCTGGTTTTTTTTCGCTGTGTTATCAGCGGTATTCACGGGCGTAACTACGGTACTTGAGAAAAAACAGACGAATGTACAGCACTCGCTGGAATTTTCATCCGTTCACTCGATTATCACGGTAATAATGTCAATACCATTGCTGCTTTTTTTGAGTCCCATCAACCTGAAAACAGTCGCACTGACATTCGTGGCATCGCTTTTCGGCACAATAGCGTTTTGGTTCTGGATAAAGAGCCTGCGAAGAGGCGACCTGAGCACAGTATCGCCGCTGATAAACCTGAATCCCGCCATACTCGCGATACTGGCTTATTTTGTGCTAGGTGAATCGCTGTCTTCGCCGCAGTTAGGCGGGGTGATGCTGATTATCATCGGTTCGTACATACTGGAAAGCAGGGCGCACGAAAATATGCTGGATCCCTTCAGGAAAATGTTAAAATCCGATTATGCGCATTTCGTTATTTTATCCGCCATATTGTACGCGATAAGCTCCTTGTTCGACAAGATCATACTCGACCAGACGACCCCGATAACATACCTGATCCTGGTCCAGATCTTTATTTCTATAAACTTCATGTTCCTGATAAGCTTCAGGTACAAAAACGGACTAAAACCTGTGATAAACGCTATGAAAAGCTGGCGCTCAATTTCATTAATATCCTTGTTCACACTGCTCGGCAGGATCGCGTACATGTTTGCAGCGTCATTGTCGTTTATTTCTCTGGCAGTTCCCGTAAAAAGAATGAGCTCGCTTTTCACGGTCATAATAGGCGGAACAAGCTTCAAAGAAAAGAATATCGACAGGAAAATTATCGCAACAATTGTAATGCTTATAGGAATATACCTTATTATTGCATAATCCGGAAAATATGTAAGGCTTATATAAATCCGAACAGGAAATGAACCTTTATGAAAAAAGAAATAAACGAATTCCTTGAAACGATAACCGAACCCGAACACCCGATGCTAAAGATCATGAAACACGCACTTGAAAAGGCGAAAGCATCCGGAAAAAACGGGAATTACAGGGTTTACTCCGACGATGTTGGAATCGAAGAAACGCCCCATTTAAGCGCAACGGCGCAGAAACAGGGCAACAGTTACTCGTTTCTCGAGGTAAAAAATATAAGCAACGGCACGGTATTTTCAGAGCGGGCAGTGCAAAATATAATCACATCGGAAATGGAGTTGTCAGAGTATCCTATCGAAGTTCCGATTGCCGACGCCCTAAAAATAGCACAGAAAATATCCAACAAAGGCACACTGATAAAATTGGAAAAAGGCGACAGGAAACGTGCGCTCGAAAACGCGAGAAAGGTGCTGGCCAAGGAAAAACTGTCCGAAATTCCGTTGAAAATGAAAAGGGAGATAATGAACATCAACGAGTGGGAATTAATAGGCGACAACGCAAAATCGTTTATCGGCATGCAATGGGCGAAAAGACTCGGCAACAACAGCATGGTTATAATCAATGATACGGACACTGTTGAAAAGGACAAACTAAGAAAACTTATACTGTATATACAAAAGGATGTTTGAAATGCGAAACGAAAGGGTTGAAATTCCCAAGGACTTCAGGAAACGAAGTTGTCCGGAATGCGGCTCAAACAAAATTATAGAAGACCCAGCGCATGGACGGTCCGTTTGCGCGGAATGCGGGCACGTGAAAAGAGAAATTTAATAACCTCGCACGATAAAATATAATCGTGAAATGCAAAAAATGCAACCATGAAACATTGCTGACAAAGGCGAATTTTTGCCCTAATTGCGGAACTCCTTTTGAGAAGGCGCGCAAACAATCTTCTTTCGGGGCTGTTGCCGCATTAATCGCATTGATAATATTGGCTCTTTACTTGACGGGCATTGTAAAGCTGTAAAAATAATATCCCCCGGGGGCGATTTTCCAAGCCTTTGCTCATCCTAAATTTTTCCTTAAGTTTTCCGAATTTTCTTTTCCCTTAAGGCTTTTCTTTCTCAAAAGAAAAGGCTTATTTGAACGCCCAACAACCCGGTTTCTGATATACGGGCCAAATCTTGGTACGGCTTTCGCAGTACCAAACTACAGCCGGGTACTCTACCGAATTGAGCTACCGGGGGTTAGTTATTGTTTGCAAACCTTTGTTATAAGAAGTTTATTTAAGAGTCGAATTTATATAACTTACCGAAATCGTTGGGAAACAGCATGCAGAAAACTTTAGTTTCCTGCATGCGAAAATCCGATGGATTTTCGCTGTGCTGTCCAATCATCAATCACTTGTTAAAAGGTTACTCTTCTACCTTTTTCTCAACCTCTCCAAGCTCGCCGTAATTGGAGAATATTCTGATCGAGTTTTCATTCGCATCTCTGTATCGCAGGTAAGCCTTCGGAAGAGAAACGGTTCCCAGAATGCCCATTACCGGCGAAAGTTTGTATGTTATTATTCTCTCTTCCTGCGGCCTGATATCGCCGAGTTTCCAGATCATTTCTGTTCCAACCGCTGTCTTCTTAACCAGCGGTTTCATCGTGTCATGTTGCGGTATAAGTCGCAGTACCGGTGGTACCAAGTCGCGAATTATCGCAGACTTCAGCGTGTATCTCGAAGAATTCTTTATGCCTATCGTGACCGTAAACTCCTTTCCGATCTGCGCAGGTCCGACATGAAGCACGCGCTTGAATATTCTCGGCTTCTGCATCTGAATAAAGATGACAATCGCGCCTATGATCAGAAATGCTGCTATCACTATTGCGGGCGTGTAGGAAATTCTGTAAACAACGACTTTGCTCTGCCCTGATGCAAGCTGGTCAATGGTCCAGATATACGCCACATCGCCGTCCGAGGAAATCGTGTTCGTTGGCGCAGTTTCCGGTACAGCGAGCCATGATACGAGGCTCGACAGATCCTCGCGTACAGTCACATTCTTTGCAACCATGTTTCCTTCATTCGATACGGTTATGATCACGGTCTTTCCGGAAAATGTTTTCTGCACAAGCTTCTCCTGCAGCACATTATAAAAGTTGTTCACCGAGAACGATGTCCGATTCTGCGATACCTGTTCATTGGCCTGAGACTTTAATTCCACAAAAGCCTTGTATTGACCGGGCATTGTGTACTTGTCAAGCTGTATCACTTTCTGGACGGTTTTTTCCTCCAAGCCCTTAAGGCCGATCGGTACAGTAACGCCTTTCTGCCCGTTTAAAGGGTCTGTCAGGGTTATATCCAGTGAAAATCCCTCAAGATCTGTCACAGCCAAATTGGCAACCTTTATCGAGGCGGTGATATCCGAGCCTGGATTGTATGTTGACGAATCGAGTTTGAAATCCGTTATTATCAGGGGATATTTGAAATTGACAGTGAAAAAGAATTCCGCAGAACCGATAACGGATGGATTCTCTGCAGACTCGGCCTTTACAACATAACGGTAAACTGACGGGTTTATTCCAATCGGTGGGTTGACTGATAAGGTCACGGTCGCCTCACCGCCCGCAGGAACAACAACATTGTTATTCTCAATGGTTAACCAGGAAGAATATGTTCCCGAATAAGAAAGCAAAAATCTGTCTGTTACTGACTCCAAGTTTCTTATGGTTATCACGTATCTTGTAACAGAACCGCTGAGTCCTTCAGCCTGCGTCGGAGAAACACTCACATCCACACCAACAGCAGCCGCAAAAGACGATACAAATAACAAGGAAGCAAAAACCGCCAAAAATAATCCGTTACCTCTGTTCAAAACCGAGCACCTATGTTTTCTTCTTTTTTTTGCCATATAAGTTTTATTTCTCCTTTGAAATGGCAAAAGACAGCCCACAGGTCGGTATTTCAGGCAGCAATGAGCCCGCTTCCGATTATTCTTGGCATTATCTCGCTGGTGGAAGCTATTATGCAGCGCTGGTTTTTCGTGTATGCAACAGGATTAACGGTTTTTAACACCAACTCGTCGTTGTTTTGTTCAATAGTACACGCAACAACCTGAAGCCCTATTGACAGCATGGCCGTAGAGCCAGTCTTCACATCTTGCTTGTAAAATTTGTTTTTTACGAACTTTATGCTCACAGCCGACGATTTCTCGATTTTGTTGCAAACAACATAACCTCGCTTAATCTCGTCGGCCTCAACGCCTTTTAGATTAAGCCCGACGCGTGTGCCAGCCTCGGCTTCGTCGATATCCCTGTCCTGCGACTGTATGCCTTTGATCGTAACTTCCTTTCCAAGCGGTTCGACGAATAATTTGTCAAACTGCTTGACCTTCCCGCTTCTCACTATTCCCAGGACTATTGTGCCTACACTCTTGACTTTGAAACAATTATCTATCGGAACCAAAAGCTGATCGCCTGGCCTGTTGATTTCGAAGTGCAATAATTCGGATCTCAGACCGCTTTCATCCACTATCTTAAACCTCTCCAAAGACGTCCCTTTTATCAACGGCTGAATTGAATCGCCGATACCCGTTATTATGAAGCCTTTTTCAAAGTTCATCTCGTTTATCCCGACAATCATCTCGCCTATTTCTTTGGTCAAACTGTTGACAACAAGAACGGGCACGTCGATCATGTTTAACGCTTGGAGCAACGGCACGATTTTCTCAGAATTCGGGCAGACAAACGTAAAAACGCCTTCCGAGCTTCCGTGATTATAAATTGCTATGTCGTTTACAGTCCCTTTTTTACCAAGCCTTTCAGCAAGGGTCTGGTCGCCGAATATTCCCACAGTAAGATGCATCCATAATCATTGGACGGAAAAACAGATAAATCACTCGAAAAATTCCGCATTCAGTTTTCGCTCTTTCTCCGCCGGAACTTCGTCCGGATATCCGCACGCAACGGTCGCAGCAACTCTATTGCCCTCTAATATGTGAAGTTCATTCAACAGTTCCGTGTCTTTGTCGATAAATCTCGCAGTTCCTATGAAACACGTACCCAGTCCGATCGATGTCGCATAAAGCATGATGGTCTCGGCAGCAATCGCAGCGTCAATATACGTCCATTTGTTATCGACTGGACCCGTGATAATTATCAGAAGTGGAGCACCGTGAAACAAATTGGAACTGTCTTTTGTTTGTATAGAGAGACTCTCCTTTTCCTGCAAAACGCGGATCCTGTCAGAGATCTTCTGCATAAGGCTTTTACTGGTGATTATTTTATAATCCAACTCCTGCATATTTCGCGCAGTCGGCGCGTATCTTGCAGCATCAAGTATGGAATTCATAATATTTTTAGGTACAGATCTGTCCTTGTATTTGCGTATGCTCCTGCGTTTTTTGATTGCATCAATTACGTCCATACGAACCACGTGTATTACATTATGCGTACATAAATAAAACGGCAACGCCTTAAAAACTTTAAGGCGACAGGATCACAAGTTTTAATGTGAAGTCCGGGGAAAATCATCTGCTCATCGCAGCCGTAATCGTCATAATAGCAGGATCAGTGTTGCTATTTCTTCCGCGTCAAAACCCGGACAATATCAATTTACCTCCTGGCTATGGCGCCAACGCACCTCCAAACTACGATGCCAATACGCCGCCAGGACAACAGGGCCAACCGGCAAACGCGGGAAAAAGTTTCATGCTTCCGGATATTAACATTCCGCAAACCTTGAAGTCTCCTCCTGTGACAGGCGAGGGGAAAACATTGAAGCTGAACGATATTAATATCTCATATAATTCACTGGCAGCTTCGTATAGCCCGATCACAATGGGCGCGGACTTGTTCATAACTGTAAAAAACAACGGCCAGGAAACGGAAACGCTTTACATGACACCGCTCAAAGAACTGCTGCCGTATGTTCCGAATTGGTCAATACATTTTTTCGCCTTCCAGACTGACAATATAACATTAAAGGTCGGCGAGGAGAAAATTCTCCATTATTTCGCATCAAATGATAACGCCGGCGAATTCAACCAGAGCATCGATTTCTGGCAGGCCGCCGACAAGTCTGATAAGGTGATTGCGAAAATCAGGTTTTACAGCGGAGATTCAAAGTATGCCAGACCTGATAATAATGCAATTGTTTATGGATACGTCAGGGACAAAAACACGAACAAAACAATAGCAGGCGCGGACATAACAATAAATCTTTTCAGCGGCAGGGAAGGCGTAAGGATGATAAGCGACAACAATGGCATGTACGTGATCGCTGTTCCGAGTATCGACGACGTGAACGCGTTGTTCGGAGACCAGAAAGCATACTCGTCTTTGGCAAACTTTATTACCGTTTATGCCAACGGTTACGAATACTATTACCAGGGCGATGTAGCACCGAAATTGGGAGAAAAATTAAGGAACGACCTCTACCTCGAAACCGCAAACCCATCAAAGAGCTACAAGCTTAATTGGGAAAGCAAGGTGAGCGATTATTACGGATTCTTCTGGGCACTGGTCGATGACAATTGGAAATACGTTGTTGCCGACCAGGCAAAGCACACACCGCAACTCGACAAACCGACGAATTTCTACCTGTTTGACGCAAACAACGGCAGCCAATTATGGAAATATCCCACCGGAAACGAATGCTGGGGAATAGACATAACCAGGGACGGAAGCATGGTTGCTGCTGGATGCCACGACAATTATGTGTACGTCGTGAATTCCAGCAACGGCGAGTTGAAATGGAAAAAAGATTTGGGGGGCATGAACAGGGAAGTTGAATTCTCGCATAATGGCAAATATCTGCTAACCGGACCGGCCGAGAATTACGATTATATACTATACAATTCGACGGACGGAAGCGTTGTAAAAAGAATAAAAGAATGCTCCGAATCGCTGAGAAATTCAAAATTCACAGCTGACGATTCGAAATTCGTCGCAGGCGCGAGTTTCGGCTGCATGGCAATGTTCGACGTGAACGGCAACAAAATATGGGATAATCGCATCGGTGAATTTCCGCTGTTTCTCGCTGTCGACAACAACGGGAATACGTACGCTACGGGCAAGGGAAGGACGCTGTTTTCGTTCGACGTTAAAGGCGATGAAAGATGGAGTTTCCGAGTTCCCGATCACACAGCAGGAACCGGCGCGATAACACCCGACGGTTCAAGAGTAGCAATCGGAACAGTCGGCGGTTGGGTTTACTATTTTGACGGTAACAATGGTAAAGTAATCTGGAGGGAAAAACTCCCGTGTGTAAATGCCGGGCATAACGCTGTTTCCATGAGTGCGGACGGAAAATATGTCACGGTTGGCTGCGCGCCCGAATACAAGCTTTTGGTGTTCAATGACAAAGGTACTAAAATATTCGAGTACGATTCGATAGAAAACAGCGACCCGATTCTAAGTGCGAAATGGGCGACCATCGGGCCAGAAGCGAGCGACGGAACGCAAAAAGGAATTATGGGAACGTACACAAAGACTGATGGCAGCAGTATTGTCGCTGCGTACGGCGATGATTATCTGCGCGAATTCGTTTGGCAATGAACGAAAGAATAAAAATGGGTCAAACGCCTTTCATGCGTGCGCATGTTCCGCAGCCTCTGCAGCATCCGCGTCCGACTTTGTTTTATGGATTGTTCCAACAGGATGGTTCGACGGCGAGTAAACCGTATAAAGTTTCATCTTTTCGCTTTTTGATGTATTGATTATGTTGTGCCTCGTTCCAGCCGGAATCACAATGGCTGAATTTTCTTTTATTTCATACTCTTTGTTGTCAAGAATCGCTTTGCCTTCACCCGCTTCGATCCTGATGAACTGGTCGTTTTCCGGGTGCGTCTCCATGCCGATATCTTCGCTCGGCTGTAATGTCATTACAACGAGCTGGCTATTCCTAGCTGTGAACAGCACTTTCCTGAAAAATTCGTTTTCCATCGTCGCTTTCTCGATGTTCGTTACATAACCGGTCATACAACCACGTCAATTAATTGTATCATACGCTATAAATAAAATACGGGATCGGGGAGAATAGATAAATTTAGTTGTTTGTTACTTTAACCCCTTTAAAGCTATCTGCCCAAATGCGCAACCCTTATAGGTGCGCTAAGCGGACTAAAATGTTATGGTGATTGGCGCAAACGCCAAATTCGGCGAATGGTCTCTGCCAGCAGAACAATTGTACATTGATTTCAATACATCCAAAAACGGCCTGACTGAAAAAGAAGCGTCCGAACGCATAGCACAATACGGGTTCAACGAAACCGCGCAGAAAAAAAAGATAAACATAGTTTTCCGTTTCCTTTCGTACTTCCTGAATCCGCTAGTGATTTTTCTGATAATTATAGGAACATTTTCCTATTTTCTCAGTAGCGCAATAAGCGGCATCATCATATATTTAATGGTAGCCGCAAGCGTGTGCCTGACGTTCTACGAGGAATACACAGCCCAGGACGCCGCTGAAAAGCTGCAAAAAATTGTCAAATCGAATGCAACGGTTGTCAGGGGTGGCGAGGAAAAAAAGATCCCCATAAAATTGCTCATACCAGGGGACATTGTTCATCTTGTTGCAGGGGACATGGTTCCGGCCGACTGTGCCATAATATCGTGCAAAGACTTCTACGTTAATCAGGCATCGCTCACAGGCGAATCGCTACCTGTGGAAAAATCAAGCAAACCGTCAAAGACTAGCGCAGGTATAGTTGAGCTTGGGAATGCCGCATTCTTTGGCAGCAGCGTTGTGAGCGGTTCTGTTTATGCACTGGTCATTAAAACCGGTATGAACACGCAGTTCGGTGAACTTTCACGCAGGCTTGCGCAGCCAAACGCTGAAACAGCTTTCGACCGCGGTATCCGCGATTACAGCATATTGATGCTCAAGTTTGTCGCTTTGCTTGCGGTTGTCATATTCGCGATAAACGCAACATTGAAACATAATATCATTGAAGCGTTCCTGTTCGCGCTTGCTGTTGCTGTCGGGTTGACTCCGGAAATGCTGCCTGTGATAGTCACCGCAAACCTCTCGCAAGGCGCAAATAACATGGCAAAAAAAGAGGTTATAATAAAGAGGCTCTCCTCGATCCAAAACCTTGGCGCCATGGACGTGCTGTGCACTGACAAGACAGGAACCCTCACCGAGGATAGCATCGAACTTGTGCGGCACCTAAACGCAGACGGGGATGAAGACGAGGTTACGTTGGAGCTCGCATTCGTCAACAGCTTTTTTCAAACAGGTTTGCGCAATCCGTTGGACAAAGCCATCATTGATCACGATGCCAAAATTGCCAGCAAAAGTGTTGAAAATTACGCCAAGGTTGATGAGATACCGTTCGATTTCATGCGCCGCCGGATGAGCGTGGTCGTACGCAACAATGACAAAACACTTATTCTTACTAAAGGCGCGCCCGAGGGCATCCTTCCGCTGTGCATAAAACATGCAACACATGGAATCGAACACTCTTTCGACAAGAAGGATTTGAAAAATGCGATGAAAATTTACGAACAACTCAGTGCGGACGGGTTCCGCGTGCTTGCTTTGGCGTCCAAGGACATCGGATCCAAGGAAAAATACTCGGCTTCCGATGAATTCAATCTTGTGTTGCAGGGATTCCTTGCATTCCTCGACCCGCCCAAAAAAACTGCCAAAAAATCCATAGCCGAACTTATGAAGCGTGGAATCGAAGTCAAGATTCTGTCAGGTGACAACGAACTTGTAAACCGCAAAATTGCAAACGAAGTCGGGCTTCCGATCAAAGGGGTTATCACAGGCGACGAAATCGAAACTGCAAGCGACGAATCGCTGGGCGTGCTTGTGGAGAAAAATACGATTTTCGCGCGAGTCCTGCCAATGCAGAAAGAACGCATAATAATTGCACTGCAGCGCAACAGGCATGTCATAGGATTCTTGGGCGACGGAATAAACGATTCGCCGGCTCTCAAAACATCCGATGTCGGCATTTCGGTCGATTCGGGCGTCGATGTTGCAAAGGAATCTGCGGACATAATACTGCTCAGGAAAAGCTTGCATGTGCTTTACGAAGGCGTTGATGAGGGAAGAAGGACGTTTGCCAATACCATGAAATATCTCAGGATGGGATCAAGCTCAAACTTTGGAAACATGTTTTCCGTCCTGGGTGCGAGCATTTTCCTTCCGTTCCTGCCCATGGCTCCGATTCAGATAATATTCAACAACTTTTTATACGACATGTCCCAGCTTGGAATACCTTCGGACAAGGTCGATGAAGAGGAACTGGAAAAACCCGCTAAATGGGATTTGAACAATGTGAAGAATTTCATGATCTACATCGGGCCGGTAAGCAGCCTCTACGATTACCTGACATTTTTCACGCTTTTCTTTGTACTTGGCGTGCAAGCAGCCGTATTTCAAGCCGGATGGTTCATCGAATCCATTATGACGCAGACGCTTGTGATTTACGTTATTCGTACAAAAAAGCTGCCTTTTGTACAGAGTATGCCGAGCAGGAAGTTTATGGTGCTTACGTCGCTCATCCTTGCAATAGCGCTTATCGTCGTTGCCACGCCGCTGCGCGTATATTTCGGATTTGGCGAGCTGCCAATGGTTTATTTCCCGATTCTTGTTTTGTTCATTATTACATATCTGGGACTTGCACAATTCGTCAAGGCGCAGCTTATCAAGCGCAAAATAATCGGCTGATGGGATCGGGGTGATTTGAACACCCATATGAAGCTCTTTCTAGCCCTTGCGTTTTCCGCCAGCGCTTTTGCGCACAAAAGGGCTGCCCAAAGCTCCTATGCTAAACCAGGTTACATCACGATCCCGTTATAAAAAATGCGTATAAGGGTACGCATCAATTTACGCTAATCTAAAAAATCGCCTGCATACCTTAAAAATGCGATTTTAGCTATTCATCAGTGAAAAGCCATGCCGGCAGCGCTATCGGCAGCGAAGAAACTTTCTTTGACAATTCAAGCCTGTATTTCATTGATTCCGTAGAATGCGCCATCTGCGTCAGAATTCGTCTGGTTCTTATTAATCTTACAGCCTCTGCAAAAGTCGCCATATAATATGTTTCGTCGGGCTTATTAAAATTCCGATTAATGAGCGCGGACTGCCAAAATAGGATAAGACCACGTGAAAATACGAAACATGCCCAACACCAAATAAAGCCTTAGGCATTGGAAATATAGCTGCGGTAGTTCGATAAAAAAGGTTTATTCTTCTGACACGTACTTGTATTATGCGAAAACTCCGAACTGCCAATTTTAAAGTGTACTTGGGACCCGGTTCAGAATACGAAAAAATAATCAATGCCAGCGAGAAGGCGGCATCGAAAGTTGAGGAACTGATCTATCGCAGGTTATGCTATCTGCCTTCGTTGAGTATTTTGTGCTCTGATTACATGAAAATGAAAAAAGCCGCTGAAAGGGCTTTCAAAAAAACAGCGTCTTCCGGTAACGCAAAAAATGACGCGAAAAAGGACTACCAAAGAGCTTTACGTGTGATTGAGGACACTTTCGGGCAGCAGCTTGAATATTACGCAGACGGGGTTATAAGAAACCAAGTTGAATCTGCTGGAGAGGTAAAAAAAGGTATTAAAAATAGGGTTTACCATGATCGCTTGCCAAAGCCAAGCTGGATGGATGGACTGATAAACGATATCAAGGACGTTAAAATGGAACTGGACAAGACAGGAATAAATTCGAAATCAGTTTCAAAACACGTCAATGCAGGCGTGGAAAAAACAGAAAGGATCAAAAAACAGCTGGAAAAATACAGTCATAGCTGGTAAAAATATTTATCTATAGCCTCAGGCGAGAATTGAACTCGCGAACCTTTACCTTACCAAGTTCGTCCTGCACGGATCTTAACCGGAACAGTGTAACGCTCTACCGACTGAGCTACTGAGGCGTAGTTTTTCTTTCTTTTATTTGAAAAACCAAACTCTTTAAGCCATCTAGATATCTGTTTACGCCCATATATCTCTAAATTATAAGCTCCTGAACGCTTATCTACCCTTGTATAAAGGCTGTAGCCTCTATTAAAAAATAGTTCTACTAATTGTCCGTACAATTTCTTACTTTTGGTGGTGTATCCTATTCTGGCATAAGGTTTCTTATACAAAGACCTTTTGTCTACGTATAGATAACCATCAGTATCAAACATGCCAACAATCACAAATTTTAATAATTTGGATTTATACAAATTTTGAGGTATAAACACGGTGCCGTTTTTTAATCCGTCATTAAAACCTAGTCTTATGAAGAAATCGTGTAATTCTTTGTATGTTATTATCAATCTCAAGGCTCCTTCATGAATTTTAAACCTAGGTTTTACATCGAAATAGGTTTTTATTATCTTACAGAGTTTTTGAAAATACAATCTGTCCAACTCTTGATTTCCTGCAAACTCAACATGATAATGACCGTCATATTTTCCGATAAAGCCATCACCAATAAAAGCTCCGATCAATTCGGCCAATTCTTCGTTTAACTTAGGAAAAGACCTAAATTTCATATGAATCGATTTGAAAAAAATTCCCTTTAAACAAGTAGCTTAATGATATTCCGATAAAACTCAACTCTTAAATCTTGCGAACCAACGGTTAAATGATTGTATGAAAGTTCTCGTTGTCGGGGAAGGCGGGCGCGAGCATGCGATTGCATGGAAGTTGAAACAGGAATTATACGGAAAAGACGAGCTTTTTGTAGCGCCTGGAAATGCGGGCACAGCGCAGATAGCGCACAACGTAAACATACAACCCAGAGATATACATGAACTAACATCTTTTGCAAAAGAGAACAGCATAGACATCACATTTGTCGGGCCAGATGAACCTGTCGCGTTGGGGCTCGTGGATTCCTTGGAAAGGGAAGGACTGCACACTGTCGGCCCTTCGCGGGCTGCGGCAGAGTTGGAGTGGAGCAAGATATTTTCCGATGACTTTATGAAAAAATACAACATACCGCATCCGGAATCACTTGTAGCCGATACTACCGTACAGGCTATTGACATTGGTAACTACCTGTTGAAGACAGATGGAGCAGGCGTAATAAAAGCCGACGGCCTCGCAGCGGGCAAAGGTGTAGCGATTTACCGCAGCAAAACGGAATTGAAAGACGCGATAAACCAGCTGGTTGCGAAAAAGGGGGGTAAGGCTCTGATGCAAAGGTTCCTAAGAGGACAGGAAGCATCGTTCATCGTTTTCACAGACGGCGAATACATTATTCCGTTACCGCACACGCAGGACCACAAGCAAGTTTTCGATAATGACCAAGGCCCGAACACGGGCGGAATGGGCACATGCGCACGGACTCCGGTCATAACAACGGAAATGGAACAAACAGTGATTCGGAATATAGTCACGCCTACACTAAGCGGAATGGCACAGGAAGGAAGGTTGTATAAAGGAATATTATATGTCGGCCTGATGATCGTAGACGGAAAGCCGTACGTTCTGGAATACAACTGCCGCGGAGGCGATCCGGAAACACAAACACAGATGGTTTTAATGCGATCGAGCCTTCTCGACGTAGGCTACGGAATCGTTGAAAAAAGGCTGAACAATATAAAACCAAAATGGTTGCCAGAATCCGCTGTCACTGTCGTGCTGGCAACGAAAGGCTATCCAAGCGACGAATACAAAAATTATCTGAACAAAGAAATACTTGGTCTGGACAGGAGCGACGTAATCGTCCATCATGCCGGTACAATGCATTTGTCTGATGGTAGGATCGTAAACACAAGAGGTCGCGTACTTAACATTACTGCAAAAGCTGATAACATCCGAGATGCACGTAGCATCGTATATACTTCAATAGGAAAAGAAAATGACGGGATATATTTCGAGGACATGATATACAGGACAGACATAGGCGCTAAAGCATTGCTATAGAATTCAAACTTTTGCAAGCGCAGCTTTCTTTTCCTTTTTAAACTGCGCAAGAAGCTTCAGAAGCTTCATGGTATAACCGCAGAACTTGCACTTTATTGAGAACGGTTTTTTCCACTCTTCGGTTGTTTCTTCGCTCTTGAGACACATCGGGCAGACATATTTTACCTTTGCCGTGTTCGTATCTTTCGGCACTAAAACTTTTATCGAACCTGTCATCTCGCCCTTGTCGTTTGTCAGCTCGCGCGATGTTAAATAGCGTACATTGCTCATACCAACACACCTGCTAAAAATGCTATAATCGCCAGCACTATATTTATCCTTATCAAATCCTCGGTTTTGACCGGTTTGATATTTTTATCGCGCCTGACAAGGCTGAAGAGGGCCAAAAACGCTGCGAGTGAGCTGAACGTTACAACAACCAGATAGCTCATTGGCATCATCCCGTATATGTATGGAAACGGGCTGCCAAGTATGAAAATCGCAAGGAATAAAGCCGCGGCTGAATGCGTTTCCTTCTCGCCGAATTTCATGTAAGACGAAAAATGCTCCATGAATTTTACAAGAAAACTCATTCTATCGCTGTTTTCGACATCCATTGTTCTCACCATGTCAAGCGCGGCAATCGGAAAGAACAGCAAACCAGCCATCACATAAATAAGATTGGTTTGCGCATAGGCGCTTGCACCAAGAATCACGAACATTGAAAACGCGATTCCCATAATAACACTGCGAAAAAACTGCATGTCTTTTGCGCGCGAAATGTAGACAAGCGTCAGGATCAGTATGAGAACGTACACGGAAACCGCGTTGATTCCGACCGAATAAGCGCTTATGAAACCTGTCAAAAACAATACGATCGCAATTACAACAGCCTGCAGGTCGTAATTTTTACGCTTTTTTGCCGAAAAGCTGCTTTTGACGAGTTTGTAAATATTGCCGGATGTGAGCTTGTTCACGTAGTTGCCGGCTATGGTAATGAACATCGCTGCCAGCAGCACGCCTGCAAACGTGTACCCGATCGAAAGCGACCCGCCTGCCACAAAGTAACCGCCAACTGCCAGTAGTATCGCAAAAAAGAAATTGAAAGGCCTTAGAAACTCAAGCCCGGGCATATTAAAACCTACACCTTTATGTCTTTATTTTTCAGCCTTAGAAAAGCGTAACCGCACTTTCTGCACTGCACCTTGCCAGCCGTTACCTTTTTGAGGCTTGTTCTCATTTTGGCATTGCAGCGCATGCAAATGTACATATTCCTGAAAAGCCTCGCCTCGATTTCGGGAAATTTCTTCTTGACCACTTTTACACCGCTAACGAATTATTTGGGTTTAAGTATATAAGCGAATTGTATTGCAAGCGTTTTAAGCAACGCATCAGAACTTCATCGCTTTTAACGCCGATATCCTCGCCTCAGTGCTCGGGTGTGTGGAAAGCAGATTTATCAGAGCGTCCCCTTTAAACGGATTTATTATGAACATGTGCGACGTTGCCGGATTTCCTTTAAGCCTTACACGTTCCGAAGCATTCGATATCTTCCCGAGCGCGCTTGCAAGCCCGTCAGCATCGCGTATTAACGTGGCTCCAGTCCGGTCTGCGGCAAATTCGCGCCCGCGCGAAATCGCAAGGCGTATTATCGTCGCAGCCAACGGAACGAATATTATCATTAAAATCATTCCCACGGGATTTTTATTTTCACGGTTGTTTCCGAAAAGCGCGCCGTAATAAGCCATCTGCGCAACGAACGCCAGCGCGCCCGCGAATGTCGCTGCGATCGTGGATATCAACGTGTCGCGGTTCTTTATGTGTGCAATCTCATGCGCCAGCACGCCCTTAATTTCGTCTTCATCAAGAATTTTTTCGAGGCCCGTTGTTATCGCAAGCGAACCGTGTTTCGGGTCGCGCCCTGTTGCAAACGCGTTCGGCGCATCCGTGTTAACGCTGTAAAGTTTCGGCTTCGGAATCTGCGCGTCCCGTGATATCTCATCGACTATGCGGTGCAAAGTTGGATTCTGGTTTTTCGCGATCTCTTTCGCGTTGTACATCCTCAGGACTATTTTATCAGAATACCAGTATGCGACAATATTCATAACTAACGAAAAAACCAGACCTGTTGTCAATCCCGCGCTTCCGCCGAGATAATAACCGACTGCTAAAAACAAGCCTGTCAATATTCCCAATAGCACGACCGTTCTTGTTGTCTCGAACATGGTTAATGATAAAATAATTTCTGCAATATAAAGGTTTGTTATTCGCCGTTTTTCAGGTGTGAAACCACGGTTTTTGCCAGCCTTTTCGCGACGCTTTTCGGAATCGTTTTCGTTGTATTCACTTCAACGCATTTCTTTCCGTGAATATCCAGCGACTCGCCGAGAATTACGTTGACACGCTCCGCATCGAGGTTCTCCTCGATTTTTGCTTTGCTCCACCCCCTTTTTTCCAGCCTTTTTTTGAGTTCTTTTATTCCGGTCTGCAGCACGAAAACAATATCAGCATCAAAGTAATGGGCAAGGTGGCTTTCGATTATGACATTTGGGTTTTCTTTTTCATATTTTGAAACGAATTTATTAAGCCTACCCATATCCGCGTTTTTTGATTTGCGTTTTTTGTCGATCGACGTCCAAAGCTTTTGCTTAAGAATAATCCCATTGAGATGCAGAATCTTGAATTTCAACCCGTATTTTTTATGGAGTATTCCGGCTACTTCGTTCGCGACTTTCGTTTTTCCCGTTCCCGGGGTTCCGGTTATGCAGATTATCATAGTCTCGACCTGTACCAACAGTTGGCAGCCGTTTTGACTGTTTATAACCCTATATTTAATATTAGTTTGAGTATTATTGACTGTCTATGCAGGAAAAACAGTTTGAAATATGGACGGAAAAACACAGACCGAAGGAGTTCAACGAATTTGTCGGGCAAGAACACGTTATCCGGCGCCTCGAAAATTTCGTCAAAAGCAGAAGCCTTCCGCACATGATGTTCGCAGGACCCGCGGGCTGCGGAAAAACAACGGCCGCGCTGATGATCGCAAGAAAGCTGTTCGGCGACGCCTGGAAGTACAATTTTCTGGATCTGAACGCGTCGGATGAACGCGGGATCGACGTGATCCGCAACAAGGTCAAGGAATTCGCCCGCACAAAATCATTGGGAAACCTTCCCTTCAAGCTGATATTTCTCGACGAAGCTGATGCGCTGACGAACGAGGCACAGAATGCGCTGCGCCGCACAATGGAAAATTATACAAACACTGCAAGATTCATAATCAGTTGCAATTTTTCCTCGAAAATCATAGAACCGATCCAATCACGCTGCGCAGTATTTCGGTTCAAGCCTCTGGATTCGGAGCATGTGGAAAAACAGCTGGAAAATGTCGCTGTTAAAGAAGGCCTGAAAATAAGCAAGTCCGCGATAAAAGCCGTTGCCATTATATCGGAGGGCGACATGCGCAAGGCGATAAATATCCTGCAAACCGCGGCGACAACTAAAGACGAAATTTCGGAAAGCGATATTTTTGAAATAGCTTCAAAAGCGAAACCGAAGGAAATAAAGGAAATGCTTGAACACGCGTCAAAGGGCGATTTCAAAACAGCGAGGGGTGTTCTGAAAAAACTGGTCATCGAACAAGGCCTCTCGGGCAGGGACATAATTTCGGAGATTCACAAACAAGTATTCGACTTGGACGTGGCTGAAAAGGCGAAAATATCCATGCTGGAAAAAATAGGCGAATGTGAATTTCGTTTGTCAGAGGGATGCAACGAAATAATTCAGCTTGAAGCTCTGCTGGCCCAAATTATATTAGATAGCAAAAACTGATCAGGCGTCGTACATACCTTTATAAGCGAAACCGCAAAATAGTGCAAAGGTTTATATTTGTCTTCTGTTAATTCCTGAAAGGTAATAAAACCGTTGTGCCGGCTTTGTTCTTTGCTTTTCTGCGGCTAGGCATTAAAAAGGAAAAACAAAATAACGTAATAAATTTCCGGTGATGATGACAAGCATGGCAACTGAAGGACTAAGATACGAGGGCGCGGATAGAGTTTACACTACTAAAAATGTCGTAGGAAACCGCGGCATCGTGAAACCGTCAAGAAGGCAGCTCGAATACACCGACACGCTTGCAAAGGATTACATGTTCAGGGAAGCGGTAGAGGAACAGTTCATCGGATTTTTGCTGTCTACAAATCAGTTAAGTCTCGCACCAAGCACCTTTGACACGCCCGAAATAATTTCGGAACTCCGCAAAGCGGCAGGCTCTTACAGGACCGACAAACCGCCGTACAAGATCAAGCTCGGATCCGAAACCGTGGCTGAGATAGCAAAAGCGTCATATTTGTTGCACGATTTCATCGACGCCGAAGGCATAGCAGTGCCGCGATATATGGGAGGTCCGTCAAAAAAAGCAATTCCTCTGGTTGTCGCAACAGCAATGGAAATAGCCAAATACGACAAAACCGACCGGTACTTCGTTTTCAACGACAAACAGGATGAAGGGAAATTTTCAATTGAAAACAAATTGAAAGAGATAGGCGTAACAATACGCGGCAAGGCCGAAATGTCAGACCAGCTGTCGGTTCACGGAACAAAAACGTTCGCTGCAAAATGCGCCAAGAATATCAGGGACAGCAACGAATATTTTGACGCCATAGTAGGCGAAGATATCGACGGTCTTGTGGGCGCGGTTGCTATACTAAAAACCCTGTACGATGACAACCACACAAACGGTTCAAAAACCAAAAAATTGGCATACGAAAGGGCAAGAACAGTCATCGAAGGCGGAATGAGGCGGGTTGTGTACGACATAAAGGGCGTTGAACGCGGCGACAAGGTGTTCTTGGTTGCAAAAAACAGGCACAGGCCCGAGGGCGAGCTTTTCGGTTACGCGCATGACGCTGATGTCATTTTGCCGATAGATGACTCCGCAGTAAGTTACAGGTCTATGAGGAAATATTTGGAAACGTTGAGACACGAAAATCCTAACGTGATTGTCAACGACATAATCGAACTGGTGTCCATAGAGGAATTGGACTGTACAAAAAAGGGGTTCGAAGATTATCTCAAAGAAACATGGAAGATTGAAGATCCTAAAAGCGCGCTGCACATACTGACCACATCGAAAAGGATATTCAATTATCTGCACAAAAAGGAAATGACAAGGGGACAGGAACCGCTCATTGACAAGGCTAAATTGCGAAGCGCAAACGAATATTTCAAAGAAATCGAAGAACTGGCGAAAAAATGCCCGGATGTCTTATTTAGATATTAATCACCTGACCGAATCTTATAGTATGTATTTGCTGCCGAAAGCCATGCGCAAAGAAATGCGAAAACCGCTTGGAAGGGTTTTCGACAACACAAAAAAACTTGTCAACTATGTCAAAAACGCGCATTTCAGAAAACTCGTCGCAATAGGCGATGTTTGCACAAGATCGCTCCTCGACAACTGTATAACTCCGGACATGTCAATAATCGACAAAAAAACAAGACGAACAAGAATAAGATGGTCGCCTGCGATTATAGGCGACTTTTTAAAAGCGATAAACAAACCGGCTACCATATCGGACGGGCTCATGAAAACCGTAAAGGAAGCCTTTGATAAAGGGGGCAAGTCCATAATTGTTGTGAAGGGCGAAGAAGACCTTGCCGCGCTGCCCGCAATAAAATACTGTCCTGTCAATTCTATTGTGGTTTATGGCATATGGTACAAAGGCGTTGTTGTTGTAAAAGCTGACAAAAAAATCAAGGCACGAATAGAAAAGATATTTTCAAGGATGGTAACGTTGTGAGGATAAACGAAGAGCACATTGCCGTATTGCGTGTGATAGAGGGAATGAAACGCAGGTATATGCACCTTCCCGTGGAAATAATAGCGGAAAAACTGCCTGCATATAGGAGAAAAACTGGCGCATTAATTTCCGAACTGAACAAAATGGAATACGTTTCGTTCTATACGCGAAAAGACTCCAAAAAGGCTGTTAAAATAACCGAAACCGGCCTTGACGTTCTCTCGCTCTGGGATTTCAAAAAACATGGGGTAATAACAAACATTGGTTCTAGAATAGGAACGGGAAAAGAATCGGTAATATTGTCAGCCGAAACGCCGAAAGGCTTCGCTGCGATAAAAATGCACAGGTACAACCAGAAAGAGTTCCTGAAAATAAAAAAATCTTTTTCGTGGACAGCAATACGCATGTTCGCGGAAAAATTAAATATACTGGAGAACGAGGTCGATGTGCCAAGAGCGAAGGCGCAGATAGAATTCAAGGCGCTTTCGGACCTGCACAAAATAATCCCGGTTCCGGAACCGTACGCAATAAACAGGCATGCTGTGTGCATGGAACTTGTCGGCAAAAAATCCCTGCCCGCACAAATTCTTGCAAAGATTCGGCTGAAAGAACCGGAAGACGTTCTCGCTCTTATCCTGGAAGATTATGAAAAGGCCGCGGAAAAATGGGTCCACGGCGATTTTTCCGAGTTCAATATAATGGTCACGGATGAGGGAGAGCTTTACTACATAGATTGGCCTCAAGCTGTTCCGCCGGATTATCCGAACGCGGATATTATGAAACAGAGGGACCTCCAGAACATAAAAAATTATTTCCAATCACGGTACAAGGTCGCATAAATCAGTACATGTTTTCAGTCTGGTATTTCATCAGCATTCCGTATTTCTCGGGACTCAATCGCTTCGAATCGTCAGGCCAACTTGTCCAATATTTAAGAAGTTCCAGCGAAGTGGTCAGTGAACACAGATCTATATGCTCCACGTTAAGGCTTTCTGCAAGTTCCTTTGTGCCGTCCTTTTCCTCCCTGTTAACACCTACCAATACCGCGCGTATCTTTGCCCTCGGGTTTCGCATCGCGACCTTGTTGATGTTGTCGATTATCGGCTTCTCCCTTCCGGCAATGTCATCGACTGTGACAACCTCATCGCCTTCCTGCAGCAATCCGTAGAAACCTGAAGAGTCAGGACGCTCCGAAGAGGAAACGATTATCGCCTTGCCACCGTTCGGGTCTGTTTTTCCCACGAACAAGCTTTGGGTGGGATCGTACGCCTTTGTGCTAAGCCTCTCATAAGCCACATAAAGATCCTTGCCAAGCTTAAGCATCTCGTTTGCTATGGCTGTTGCAAACGGCATGCCGCTGTACCCTGATGCCACTATACCTGTTATATCCGAGTTGTATTTCAGTATGTGCTTTGCCTCACCCCTTGCAACAAACGCAAGGTCGTCGCCCCGCAAACCCGTGGACTCTATTTTCAGCATGTTCACGATTTTGACATTTCCATGCTCCTTATTAAACGCTTCCTTTGTCTTTTCGGGATTTCTGTCAAGTAACAACAGGTCCTCTTCCTTTGCAAAATAGCCGAACCTTAATCCGCGACCCTCGGCCTCCTGTCCTGTCTGCTCGTAAATTTCCTGCGTAAGCGCTGCTGCGATAGGTACGCCGTAAACCGGATTTCCCAGCAAAAACGGATTCTTGCCGTCGGTCAAGATTCCGCAGTCCCGAAGCTTTTCACAGAGCTGTTTTGCCAGTTTTTTGTGCAAGCTCGCCTTTCCTATCAGCGGGTCGAAAGTTACAAAATACGGCGATAACCTGTTTTCGAAAAGCGTGTAGTCACCCAACTTTATGCAGTCGTTTTCGATGAACAGACTCTCTGCGTTATACGATCTTTGACTCACTTCAAGCACCTATCTATCAATAAGACCAACAAAAAAGATATAAAGGGCTAATTAACGCATTTATAGGAATCGGACCAAATAAGATTTCAAGGTGGACAAAAATGATAGAAAGAACTTTCGTGATGGTAAAGCCCGATGGTGTGCAGAGAGGGCTGATAGGCGAGATAATCAGCCGATTCGAGAGAAGAGGCCTAAAAATCATCGGAATGAAAATGGTCCATATAAACAGGGAATTCGCTGAAAAACATTATCCAAGGGATATGGCCAGATTTTTTGGCAAAAAGACCGCTGAAGGCTTGAAAGAGTTCGGAATAGCGACAACTAAGAGCGAGAAAGAGCTCGGAGAAAACACGTGGAAAGACCTCATAAATTTCATAACCGAAAGCCCGGTCGTATCAATGGTCGTGGAAGGTGTTCATGCGGTTAAGGCTGTAAGGTCAATGGTCGGGCCGACATCACCGCACGAAGCCCCGGCAGGCACAATCAGGGGCGATTTCGCGCACACAAGCATGATTCATTCATCGCTCGCAGGCACCGGCGGACGCAATTTGGTACACGCTTCAAGCTCCGTAGAAGACGCAAAAAAGGAAATAGCGCTGTGGTTTCGTCCCGAAGAGATTCACGAATACAAACGGGCTGATGAGTTTCACATAACCGGCGGATAAATTCCGGAACTAAACATTTGGCCGGATTCTTGCTTATATTTTTGATAGACCTTTCATAGGAAATTCGAAAATTTTCTATGCACGGCACGGGAAAATCACGATTTTCCTGTGCACGGAAACCAATGGTTTCCGTTGAAAGCTTCGGCTTTCCGTTGTTCTAAGGCCAAAAGCTTTATCTTTTCGATTAACCCTTTTAGAAAAAGGGTTATATGAAAGGAAAACTAATCGCATTCGAAGGCTGCGACGGCTCGGGTTTATCAACGCAGGCTGCCCTTGCGTCAAAGTGGTTGCGTAAGAAAGGCTATGATGTCTTAGAAACAAAGGAACCGACGAATAATTTTATTGGCCAAGTTATACGTTCGATATTAAAAAAGGAAATAAAGGCCGACCAGAAAACTTTGCAGCTTCTTTTTTGCGCGGACCGTGCGCACCATCTTGGATCTGAAATAATCCCCGCACTGGAAACCGGAAAAATAGTAATAACAGACAGGTACGTAATGTCAACGCTGGCTTTTGGGTCATTGGATTTGGAAGCGGATTGGCTGAAAAAACTCAATGAAAAATTCCCGCGTCCCGACCTCACGATAATAATCGACGTTCCGGAAAAAGTATCAGTCAAACGGATCGTAAAATCAAGACCGAAAACCGAACTTTTCGAAGATGTTAAAAAACTGGAAAACGTCCGCAAAAGTTATCACGAACTGTCCAAAGAATTTCCGAATACGGTCATAATCGACGGTACAAAAAGCATAGAAAACGTTTTCAGCCAGGTTGAAAACGCAATCAATGCTCTGCTAAGGCAAAACAAAGGCTAATGCGGGTTTTTAAAACTGCGCCTGCCAAAATATCTTTGGTGTTATCAATGATACGTCAACCTATTGTAGCTGTGTTAGGTCATGTCGATCACGGAAAAACATCGCTTCTTGACAGGATACGCGGTTCGGCCGTTGTTAAAACCGAGGCTGGCCAGATAACGCAGCATGTGGGCGCGTCGGAAATTCCCATCGAAGTTATAAAAAATCTTTGCGGACCGCTGGTCGAGAAGATGAACGTCAACCTTACCATACCGGGCCTTCTTTTATTGGACACGCCCGGTCATGAGGCGTTTACAACAATCCGCAAACGGGGCGGTTCTATAGCGGACATAGCGATTCTGGTTGTGGATCTGCACGAAGGATTGCAGGAACAGACAATCGAATCGGTAGATATTCTGAAGCACTACAAAACGCCTTTCATTATCGCGGCTACCAAGGTTGACAAAATATCCGGATGGATAAGAAAAGATAACGCGTCTTTTTTGGAAAGCGTCGGATCGCAGTCATCGATGGCGACCGATGAGTTGGAGGAAAAAATCTACAAAATAGTCGCGAAACTTTCGGAGCAGGGTTTTAATTCGGAAAGATTCGACCGCGTCGACGATTTTACAAAACAGGTCGCAATAATACCGGTATCAAGCGTTACTGGCGAAGGAATCGCGGATTTATTGGTCACGGTCGCGGGCTTGGCGCAGCATTTCCTTAAAGAAAATCTGGAAGTATCGGAAAAAAACGGCGAAGGAACCGTTCTTGAGGTAAAAGAATTGCGCGGAATGGGAACAACGATAGATGTTATTCTCTATAATGGAAGCATACATAAAAACGATTTTATCGTGATCGGCGGAAAGGAGCCGATCGTAACAAAAGTTAAGGCCCTGCTGAAACCTCCGCTGCTGAAACAGATGGGCACGGAAAACAATTTCATACAGATCGATTCCGCTCATGCCGCGTCGGGAATAAAAATTTCGGCAATCGGACTTGAGGGTGCGGTCGCCGGTAACCCGCTGATCGCAACAGCGAACAAGGATGAAATTGAATCGCTTAAAGAAATGGTTAAAAAAGACGTTGCGTCGGTTGAATTTTCAACAGGCCAGGAAGGTGCCATGGTAAAGGCGGATACACTCGGTTCGCTGGAAGCGATAATAAAAACACTTCAAGACGCGGGAATACCAATAAGAAAGGCCGAGGTGGGCGCTGTCACGAAATTCGATGTGATGGAAATAGCCGTCGAACAACCGCCGAACCGCGTGATAATGGTGTTTAACAATAAAATTCTTCCCGACGCGGAAATATCGGCAAAGGAAAACAATGTAAAACTCATCACAAACAACATCATTTACAGGCTTTTGGACGAATACAAAAACTGGTCCGAAGAGCTGAAAAAAAGGACAATAAGCGAGAAGCTTGCAAGGATAACGCGGCCTGTTGAATTAAGAATATTGCCTGGGTTTGTTTTTCGCGATTCAAAGCCCGCAGTGTTCGGCGTCGAAGTCCTGCTTGGCGTTCTTAGGAACGGTTACGCCATGAAAAGGAAGGATGACAACAAAATCGTAGGCGTTGTGAAAGAGATCCAAGAACAGGGCCAGAACATATCCGAAGCGGAGAAAGGCAAGCGTATCGCGGTTTCAATGGACGAACCGACTGTCGGAAGGCAGATAAACGAGGGTGACATCCTGTTGTCCGTATTGACAGAAGAGGACGTAAAAATGCTGCGGGAGCTTTTTATCCATCTTCGCGACGATGAAAAGACTTGGCTGGCTAATCGCCGCTAATAACAAGCAGGAAAAGCATTTTATTAACCTTTGACAAATAGTTATCATGATCATCGGTAATGGCAGCGTGCTTGCATGCGTGGAGGATTCTAAAATAACCAATTTATTCTGGCCGACAGTCAACAATTTTCAGAACATGGTGGAATCCAGGCTGGGAATCTTTTCTTTCGAAACCAACAGCGTATCCTGGCTCGACGAGTGGAAATCAAGGCAGCATTACATAGGAAATTCCAATGTTCTCGAAACCATTGCAAAAAAGGGCAACGCCATTGTTTCCGTAAAAGATTTCATCCTCCCAATCGAAGACTGCATGATAAGGTTAGTGTCGTCGAACGAGCCGTCCGTAGTATACGTTTATACCAAAACACAGCTTGGCGAATGCCAGAAAAAGGATTCCGTGGCCATGGAAGGCAGGGGAATGATCCATCAAAACAAAGAAACCGTATTATGCATATCGTCGAATGACAGTGTGCGCGAATACGACATTGGCGAACAGTTGTCATTTGATTCGCTGGAAGAAAGGAAGAAGGGAGAAACATCTTCCGTCATGTCGTTTTTCACAGCACCGAACAAGAAAACCGGAACGCATGACATAGCTATTTTTATGGCAATAGCAAACTCCGCACAAAACGTGGACAAGACGCTGACAGGAGTAATGAACGTGGACCCGGAAAAATGGCTTTACAAGACCCGATTTTTCTGGGAAACGTGGCTAAAGAAGGCGAAATTGACCGATGTGCGCGCGCAAAGGGCGCTGTTGAACATGAAAATGCTGATGGACCGGGAACACGGCGGTTTCGCATCTTCGACAACATCGAGGTATTCATGGATACGCGAAGGTGTTTACGCGGCATACGCTTTTGATCTGGCGGGTTATAATCAGGAAGCTGCGAAATTTTATTCGTGGCTTCGGAATGCGATAACGCGCCACAAATACCTTTTCTTTGCCGACGGGACCATAACGAATAACAATGAAAAAAGGACCGACCAGCTCGCTACGGCAATATGGGGTATATGCTCTCATTACCTGAAAACAAAGGACGAAAAATTCATTAAAAGCATGTGGACGGTTGTACGCGACGCGACGGACGAACTGAAGAAAAACTACAACCCAAAAACAGGGCTTATGTCGCCGTCCGTTACTCCGTGGGAGGACGGCTTTAACGTCAATGCGTACACTGCGGCAAGCGCGTACGCGGCATTTCAATCGGCCGCACTGGTTGCGCAAAAACTCGGACGCGATGAGGCAGCCGAAGACTGGATTCCGATTTCGCAAAAACTGAAGGAATCTTACATCTACATGTGTTCCGACAACGCGTATCACCGCGCTTACAACGACAAGGACGCAGATTCTTATCTTTTGTCCATGGTCGTCCCGTTTGCAATGGTGGAACCGTGGAATGAAAAGTTTGAAAATACTGCGGAAAAAATAGAAAAGGAACTTTGGGACAACGGCTTGAAAAGAAACAAGAACTCCGATCGGATGTGCGCGGTCAGCACGGCCTGGCTTGCGTGGTTTCACAAAAAATCAGGCAACATGAAAAAATACAGGATCGTTATGGATTCGCTGGATGAAAAATTCACATCGCTTGGAATACCGTCCTTTGCGCCGCAGACTAAGAACGATGTGTCCCTCTGGCCGCATGCAATGTACATAATAGCTAGGATGGATTAACCAGATGTACGCCAACGACACCTTGTTGCCGAATGAAAGAATAATCGGGAAATACAACTCGCTTATGCTTACGAACAAGAGGATTGTCGGCGAAGAGAACGTCGCCGATCTGGCATTGGGCGGGCTCGGAAAAATGCTGTCGTGCCTGATAGGATTCAGAAATTCGTCGCATATCAGCGGGTCTGTAACTGAAATAAGGCTCGACAAGATAGACTCGATAAAGCTGACGCTAATACGCAAAAGCCTTCTGCTGAAACTGAGCAACATACTTTGGTTTGCAACGATTTTCTTTCTCATCGTTAATTGGCTGGTCGCGCCTTACCGCGACACGCTGCAACCGCTGATAAACCTGGCAGGGTTTATTGCTAACATTGTAACGCTCGGTTTTTTGAAAAATCTGCTGTCGTTGCTTGGAGATGCGCTGTTATCGTCCGGTTCATACGAACTTCCGATAGTCACGTTTGTGGCATCAATGGTTTTGTTTTTCATTTACATACTGTTCAAGGAAATCCGGCTGGAAATCCATTCGGCAAAGAATTTTGCGTTCACGAACGTGCTTTCGTTCTCGGTTAAAGGCGGAGTCGAAAACGCCGAGAAATTCGCGAAAAGTGTGCGTGAAGCCGAGATAAATTATTCCAAAAACCCGAAATAAACGTTTCTGAAGCAAATATTTATATCGGAATTTTACATATTCCTATAGGGTGTCCTTTTGTACTCGGAAAATATGATAATATCGAACGAATCTGTTTTGCTCGAAAACTACTCGCCTGAAGACATTCTTCACCGCGATGGACAAAAACAGTTTTTGGCAGAATGCATAAAACCCGCATCAATCGGAAGAAAGATACGGAACGTATTCTTATACGGTCCGCCTGGGACAGGCAAAACCTTGATTGTCAGATGGATGATGTCCGAACTTGAGCGTTCGGCAAACCGGATAAAAGCCGTTTACGTGAATTGTTGGAGCCGTTCAACCGGTTACGCGGTTTTGGCTGAAATATTGCAGCAGGCTGAGGTGTTCGTTGGTCCCCGGGAATCCATGCTTTCGATGATAAGAAAATTCGAAAACGTCACAAAAAGTCCTGAAAAAAAATTCGTCGTAGCGCTCGACGAAATCGACCAGCTTGAATCCCCGGAAATATTGTACGACATATCAAGGAGCGGCGTCGGACTGGTCTGCATTTCAAACAACCCGCACGCTCTCTCAAACCTTGACAACAGAATAAAAAGCTCGTTGTGTCTTGAAAGTATGGAATTTCCTTCCTATTCCGTTGACCAGATAACAGACATACTCCAGCAGCGCGCAAAATACGCGCTTGTTCCGAACACGATAAGCCGTGATGATATGCACATAATAGCGCGGCTATGTAACGGCGATGCGCGCATAGGCCTCGAAGTGTTGCGAAAAGCCGCGCTGATAACCGAAACGGAAAACAGGAAAAAAATAGCAACTGAGCATATCAGAAAGGCTTTCCAAGACGCAAAACTTATCCGCCAGAATAAAAACGAAGCGAAACTGAACAACGACGAAACAAAGGTTCTGGACATAATCAAAGCTGGTAGGACGAACGCCGGGAAAATCTATGAACAGTATTGCAAAATGGTAAAAGACCCTGTCACCGAACGCGCATTGCGGAAATACCTGCAAAAACTCGTGAAACTCGGTTTAGTAAAGTACGAGGGCGAAGTAAGATGGCGCGAGTATTTCACCGCGTAAATTTTTGCCATTCTCTTTTCGCTTAAGCCTTTTTCTAAAAGCTTATTTGCGCAAGCTTTTTTTAAAAGCTTGTTTGGTCAAACACTTCTTTGATTAAACTTTCTTGGAAAGAAAGTTTATATCGGAACTCCATCCACCCGAAAATGTAATGACGCTATTCAAAGAAGTTAATTAATAGTGCCAGCAGGAGTTCACGGGAACACGGCCTCGCCCTATTTGCGTTTCCGCCTCCCAAAACACACAGGATTACGATTGCGACCGTCATCCTGTGTGTTTAGTCATACTCATTGCCGCCCTGACGCTGTTAAGGATGAAGGGATAGGCAGGTTATACGCAACCATGATCTAAGATTTTTGGTATGGTTAGATTTTATATAAATCCGTCTTCGGATAGAACGCAGCCCAAACAAACCAGAAGCCGTACGTCGCGTCGACCCGTTTCAATTTCTCGGAAATCAACGGTCCTGCTATTGCTTCGCCGTCAACGTTCCAGACGCTTTTCGTTTCTTTGTCGGTTATCTTGCCGTTCACAAGTTCAAAGGTCAATTCGTTACTGCGCAGCACGCTGCTAAAAGCTCTCACAGAATCAAGTTCGGAATCGTACAAAATAACCACCTTTTCGCTTCCTATTACGTCGTTTATCACGCCCGCGCTTGTAACATTGGTTTTCGGATACGCTTTAGAATAAACGCCAAACGTTATCCCGTAAACTATGTCTTTTGTGAACAGGCGCGAATCATTGTGCTGCACATCATACCATATTGCAACGCTCTCTTCGTATCCTCCGTATGGGTCATAGCCATAGTCACGGTCAAAACCCGTATCCGATAACATGACAAGCGTATTTGGATATTTTTGTTTCCACAATGCCCATGTCGTGACGTCGGTCGGTATTACGCTTAATGTATCGCCGATCATACCGCCCATGAAAGATCGGCCTGTCATTTGGATCCAGTAAGACCTTGTCTCATTATCGACCATGATGGTGTTGGAATTATACAACAACCCGGACGCTGCGAACGTCAATGACTTTCCTAACACCCGCCTGTCAAACGCGATCGCGGTACGGCATAAAGAACAATAAGTTATAACAACCGGCTTGCTGTTGAAATAGTCGTTGACAACCTCGTGCCAGTTCATCATCTTTACCGGATAAGCCTTTACCACGCCGTTGTAATTTATTCCTATAACCATGTCTTTGTCCTCCGGATACGTCGCATTCGCGGCTGTGATGAATTTAGGATTATATAACGCGGGTATGGCGCCCTCAGGCAATGGCACATCTATTTCGCTGATGTTTATCAGCGTATTTGCAGTGCCTATCACGTGCGCGGGCGGGTATAGCTGAAAAAACGCCGAAAAAACAATTAACACGGATACGACGACCATTGTTTCTATCAGGAGTTTTCTGTCCTTTTTCCCGCGTCCGATTGTAAAATTCATGCAATAATAATGTATGCAAAAGAAGAAATAGTCGTCATCCCGAAGAAACTGGTCAACAAAAGTTAGCCGGCTGGTTTATATTTCGGCATACCGATAAAATATATTGAAAGAGTATGCAAGCAAAACAATTCGTGCGATTTTTGGCAAACGTTTGCATATTATATAATATCCCAATGACAACAGCAAAGTCTGCTTGATCTGGGATGATTTCCTTCTGCCAACCTCGGAATGAATGACCAGCACACTACGGTTTATCAGGCATGACTTCCCCCGCTTTTTCTTCAAAACGGGTTAAGTATGGACTATAAGATTAAAATTGATGCTTAACCCGTTTTTAGCCAGCCATAAAAAGGGGGAAGGCGTGTTATTGATTAGAAAGCATCTTCCTGCCAACATTGCAGATCCTGTTATATTTGCAGGACGCGCAACCGGTTCTCGGAACCGAAAGCCATGAAGCGTCGATTGAAGAGAAACTGAGCGGTTCGGGAATGAGCTTATTCGCGAGTATGTCATTCGCAGTAACAACCAGTTGCGGAATTTCATTGACCCATGACATCAGTTGTTTTCCGCCCACCTTGAACTCAGTCGAATTCGCACTGTCAAAACTGCGGAATTTTATAGCAGCCCCCGCAACCTCCACCAGGTTTCGGAATTTCTGGTCTTCGGGTATCATGAACGCATACGATGCAAGTTGGATTCGATGCGCGTCGTTCATGCCGAGGAATTTGGAAGAGGAAAATTTATCGTCCTTTATGATAGCTTCATTCTTTTTGTTGTGATTGTGCCCAAGAAACTCAAGTTCGTCGATCCTTCCCCTAATTCCACCTTTCGGATGTTCGACCCGTATCTCCCGCGCAATGAATTTTTCCCCGTTGGTTATTTTTTCCAGCATCTGATCTTCCGTAATAACATCCGACAGCAAAAAAAGTTTGTTGTGCCTTTTCGCCCCCGCCATCATTGCGTGCGTGACTATTTTCGCTTTTTTATTCAGCAGAAACGCGACCTGGCATAATCCGAGATAGGAAAGGTCTGACGCAGAAATCATTTTATCCTTGAATCATTGCACTAGTCCGTTTAAAAACATTGTTGAACAGGCGTTCCTATAAACGTTTATCGTCCCTTGAAAGGAACGAGAACAAAATATCCGAAAACGTCCTTTCGCGCACGCCCGCAATCTGGGCGGCAAGCTTGTTGTACGCCTTCGAGGCTTTCGCATTCGGCTTGTGGAGAACAACCGGAACCTTTCTCTGTATCGCTGCTCTCACGCTCCTGTCATCGGGGATTATGCCTATGATTTTTTCATTGAAAAAATTCTCTATTTCGTTGCTTTGAAGTTCGTCCTTGTCATTGTTGACCTTATTGACAACCAGCCCGAGAACCTTTCCGTTGAAATTTTTTATCGCCTTATACGTCTTGTAAGCATCAACAATCGCCGGCGTTTCCGGATTCGTGACGATCAAAAATTCGTTGCACGCCTCGATTGCTGCCCTTGCGTCCTGCCCCAATCCGGGCGCGCAGTCCATTAAAATGTAATCGTAATCGCCCGCAAGCTTGTGCATGTGGTTTTTTAATTCGGATATGTCGGAATGCCGTTCCTTGATCGAGAAATCTGCCGGTATTACGCGCAGCCCGCTCTCGTGCACGTATAACGCCTGGGGTATATACGGGTTATTATCCATCATATCCTGCAGCGTAAACGGCGTGAAATTCATGCCAAGATGAAGGCTCACGTTGGGCGTGTTTACATTGGAATCGACCAGTATCACGGATTTTCCGAGTCTGGAAAGCGCGACACCTAGGTTCACGGCTGTTGTCGTTTTGCCCACACCGCCCTTTCCGGAGAAGATTCCTATGATCCTGCTCATAAAAACACTATTGATAACTTAGCATCGCACCCCAATAAATCCTTTAATCTCTTAGTCCTGATCTAAACAAAACCACCTTGATGTTGTCCTTTAATGTATGCTATTAATCTTTGAAAATCAAGGTGGTTTTTATGAGAGTGTGCGCAGTATTGACAGGCCGCAGCATGGCCGGTTTGCGGGAACAGGCTTACGAGGCGAAACAGCAGGGCGCCAACCTCGTGGAAATAAGGATCGACCGCATAGACGATCCGGAAAACATCGAAACAATAGAAAGCTTTCCGCTGCCGGTTATCGTTTCGTGCGTTTGCACAAAAGACCCGGACGTTCTTAACCTGGTTAAAAAAGCCATGAAATTCAAGACCGAGTTCATAGATTTGGATCTGGGCTTCCCTAAAAAATCGCTGGAAGAGATATTTTCGTATGCCCGTTCAAACGGCATAAGCACGATCGTTTCCTATTATCCGGAAAGGTTTGTTTCGCCGAAAATCCTTAAAAAAGTTGTGGACGACATGGCAGTGCTGTCAAAGTACGTCAAACTCAAGCTGCCTGTCAAAAGCAGAAAAGACGTGGATTTCCGGGAAATTTACGACGCATCCTCGAAAGTGGGCGCGAAGATAAGCCTGTTAAACACGCTGGAAAATTCCTACGCAACAGCCTTGGAAAGGAAAAACTTTCTCGGATACGGAAAACTTGCCGGCGACCAGGAAAATAAACATCTGACAGAAATAGGAACAATAAAAAACCGTATTATCGGCGATGCATGAAAACCTAACGGTTTTATTTGAAAGCTTTGCTTTCCGCTGTTTTGCTCTCGCTGTATTTGCATTTGCCGCAGGTAAACCTGTCCTTGTGCTCAGCCATCCACGTGCCTGCCCCGCATCGCGGACAAGTCCTGTTCATGTGCTTTCCGCCCTTGTACATTTTCCAGTGCTGTATAGACTTATGCTTTGGCATCAAATCACTTCAATTTCGTATTATCACTCGAACTATTAATGTTGGAAGTTGAAGTGGTTTGTTCCTCTACCTTCTTTTCCCCGGTCTTGCCGGATTTCGATCGCGCTTTGGCTATTTCCAGCCTTTTCTTCGGTATTAACGCGGCATCTTTGTATATCTTTACAACTACGCGGCAGTTCGGCGTTCCGAATTCGGTTTGAATCTGGTCAACGAGTATCAGGTCTTCGGAAACATTGAAATGTGCTGCTATTCCTGCGACAACCTCTTTTCTCGAAGGCGTTGCCTCGGCTCCTTTTATTGACAATATTACTTCCCTTCTGCCAAGCAGGGGATTTTCCTTTTCTGAGACCGTTTCCATTTTCATTTTAAATCACCTTGATTTTGTATTATTTCATCCAAATACAATATTTTCCTGGGGCTGTTATTCCCATGTGCTTCGCTATCACCGAATCGCTCGGATCGTTTATTATCAATATGCCCTTCCAGCTCCATGAAAAGCTTGTGCCCTTGCACACTGGGCATACGCTCTCTTTCACAAACCTGCGACAATTTCTGCAAACCTTTTCTGCCATTCAAACCGCTCCGATTTCCTATTATTCCACCCCGACTATTTTTCAAATCGGAGTGGTTTGCCAAATCACTTATTTCTTTTCTTCCGCTTTGGCGTCTTTCTTTTCTTCGGCTTTTTCCTTGTTCTCTTTTTTAGCCGTCGTTTCTCCGAGTACGCCAAGCCCGGCCTGCCTCATTGTTAATCCTATTTTGTAATCGTTTTTGCCTATCGAAACTGTTATCACACGCGCTTTTACATTATCGCCTTCTTTTATTGTCCGTTTCGACTCTTTTCCGAGGAACATGGAGTTCTTTGCGTCGTACGACACGAAGTCATCCATTACCTGCGATATGTGGACCAGTCCGTCCAAAGGCCCCATACGTACAAACGCGCCAAACTCGGTTATGTCTATCACTTCGCCGCACACAACCTCGTACATTGTCGGGAAGTACGCGAGCACGTTGAATTTTGCAACATAATGTATTGAACCGTCACCTGGCAACAATTTGCCTGCGCCGACGTTTTCAATGTTTGTGACAGCAACGATTATGCCCATATCCTTGTCCATCACGCCTTCAAGCTGTTCCTGCAAACTTTGCTTTACAGACTTCTTTATCGAAACTCCTAGTTTCGAAGGCGGTACCCTCACAACATCTTCTACTGTAATCAATTTATACATAGTTTAACATCCAGCACAGACCTAACAATAGCCAGCCAATTGTCATTAAAAGTACAAACAATGTACTCAAAGGAAACCATTTTTCCTCTGTGGGTTTTTCAGTCTAGCTTTATACCGTGATTTGTAGTTTAAGATTTATAAACTTGAAATCGGCTTAAAACGTTTAAAGCCGCTTTAATCCTTCAGGCTCACATCAACGCGTACGCCACAATTAACCCTGCAAACAGCAGCGAAATCGTGTTCATGACCTTGATCAACGCGTTTAGCGCAGGCCCGGCAGTGTCCTTGAAAGGATCGCCGACAGTATCCCCGACAACAGCCGCTTTGTGGGTGTCAGAGCCCTTGCCTCCCAGTTTTCCGGATTCGACATACTTCTTTGCATTATCCCATGCCGCGCCTCCGGTAGTCATCTCAATTGCCAGCAAAAGACCCGTAATTATCACTCCAATAAGCATGCCGCCAAGCGCTTTCGGCCCCAAAGCAAAACCTACGATCAACGGCGATAGCACGGCAAGCAGCGCAGGCGTGCGCATCTCCCTGAGCGCAGACTTTGTTACTATATCCACACACGACGCATAGTCCGGTTTTTTGGTTCCCGCCATTATGCCCTTGTCTTTGAACTGCTTCCTGACTTCGCTCACAATCTCAAACGCAGCCTTTCCGACCGCCTGCATGCACAGCGACGAGAACAGGAATGGCAAAACTCCTCCAAGGAATAATCCGATCAATACAAGCGGATCGCTCAGCGAGAACGTCGAAGCTCCCGTCAAAGACAATTTCGTCGCGGCAATATCAACTTCCTGCGTATAAGATGCGAACAGCGCGAGCGCTCCTAATGCCGCAGAACCAATCGCATAACCCTTTGTAACAGCTTTCGTTGTATTTCCAACCGCATCCAGCGAATCTGTTATATTCCTCACCTTTTGGCTAAGATTGGACATCTCCGCGATTCCGCCAGCATTATCTGTGATAGGCCCGTATGAATCGATTGCAATGATTATTCCCGTAAGTGAAAGCATTGCAACAGACGCTATCGCTATGCCGTAAAGTCCGGCAAAGTAATATGAAGACAGGATACCCGCAGATATGACAATTACCGGAAGCAGTGTTGATTGCATTCCGACAGCCAAACCCGTAATTATATTCGTTGCCGCGCCTGTCTGCGACGCTTTCGCTATTGATTTCACAGGTTTGTGTTCCTTTGCAGTGTAATATTCCGTTATAAGAATTATGAAAATTGTTATTAGCAACCCGACTATTGATGACAAATATACAGGCATTCCGAATCCGAACTGTTTTGTAACAAAATAAAATCCGATTGCGGATATTGCGCCGGACGCGATCGCACCCTTGTAAAGGGCGTTCATGATGTTCTTAGATTTGCCTAATCGCACAAAGAACGTGCCTATGATCGAACCTACGAGCGCGACAGCGCCCAGTATGAGCGGGTACATTACTGCATTTGCCTGCACCGCACCTGTAAAAAGCAAATGGCCAAGCAGCATCGCTGCGATAAGCGTAACAGCATACGTTTCGAACAAATCAGCAGCCATTCCAGCGCAGTCGCCCACATTGTCGCCTACGTTATCAGCTATAACCGCCGGGTTTCTCGGGTCATCCTCCGGAATCCCTTTTTCAATCTTTCCGACAAGGTCCGCACCAACGTCCGCGGCTTTGGTGTATATGCCTCCGCCCACTCGCGCAAACAGCGATATCAAAGAAGCCCCGAACCCGAAACCGATGATTGTGATAGGATCGTTATAAAGATAGTAAAAAAGCGTTACACCGAATAAACTCAGTCCGACAACGCACAAGCCTGTTACAGCGCCTCCGCGGAAAGCCGTTGAAAGCGCGGCTGCCAATCCATGCTTCGCCGATTCTGTTGTCCTCACATTTGCGCGAACCGATACGCTCATGCCGATATAACCAGCCAGCGCGGACAATATTGAACCTGCCAGAAACGCAACGCCTGTTTTAAGATTTATGAAAAACGACAAAACCAGGAATAATATTACCGCAAAAATCGCGATTGTTTTGTATTGCCTGTTAAGGTACGCAGACGCGCCTTCCTGTATGGCCAGCGATATCTGGCGCATTTTATCAGAACCAGACGGCTGGCGCATAATGCCTGCAGCGAGATAGCCAGCGTACAAGATTGCCAATGCACTTGCAGCGAACGCCAGCAATAACATGAATATCTTTCCTAAATATGGAAATTTGGGTATTTAAGTATTTTTTAACCGTTTTCAGCAAGATTTGCCGCCTATGATCAGATACTTTCTTTCCCTGACATAACCTGTTGAAAATCCCGCTTTCGCGCATCTTCCCCGCAATTCTCTGTCCTGTGTAATTAGAACGGAATTGCTATCGCAAAGTTCGAGCAGCGAATCGTCACCAGCGGTTTTTGTTTTTTTTATTCTCACCCCATCAGCAAAAATTTGCAGCGCTATTTTCGCCGCTATCGAGTCGTTGCTTTTTTTTCGTGCGATTCTTCGCAACTCGGCCATAATGAACGCGGAAGAAACAATGTCCGCATCGGGAAACGATTCCGCAACCTGGTCAAACAGGTTAATTTTGTTTTTAGCCGCCTCTATGAAAACATTCGCATCGAGTATGATTTTTTTTATTTTCATTTTTTAGCCCTTCGTCCGAAAAACTTTATCGCCTCTACAAAAGGTATTATCAGGAATGAAACGAAAACGATTTCTGCCATTTCAGCTGCTGAAAGCGAAACTGTTTCGAACACCGGATCCAAAAATGGAACATAGATCACGGCAAGCTGCAATATCGCGGAAAACGCCAGAGCCAGCGCAAGATATTTGTTTTTTATACCGGCCTTCAGCAACGATTTGTCCGACTGGCAGCTAAACGCGTGGAACAGCTGGAAAAATACTATTGTTGTAAATGAGACTGTCATAGCTTTCGCAATGTCGGGCAGATAGCTGACGAAAAGATACAGCGTCCCGATTGACATGGCAATGCCCACCAATATTATATCGAACAATGTTTTTTTATCGAGTATTTCCTGAGTTTTAGGTCTTGGTTTCCGGTACATTACATCCTTCTCAGTAGGCTGCACGCCCAGCGCCAATGCAGGCAAGCCGTCTGTCAGGAGGTTCATCCACAATATCTGCACAGCCGCAAGCGGAAGCGGCAATCGCAGCAGTATCGCGAAAAACACTGTCAAAACTTCGCCAACGTTGCACGAGAGAAGGTAAAAAACGAACTTTTTGATATTGTCGTAAATTCCGCGGCCTTCCCTTACAGCGCTTACGATTGTGGCGAAATTATCGTCTGCCAATACCATCGTCGACGCCTCTTTCGCAACATCCGTTCCCGTAACGCCCATCGCAATGCCTATGTCCGCCATTCGCAGCGCGGGCGCATCGTTTACGCCGTCGCCTGTCATTGCGACAATCTCGCCTTTTTTCTGCAGCATCTTTACTATTCTCGTCTTGTGCTGCGGCGACATGCGCGCGTAAACGTAAACATTTTCAACGATTTTTTCAAACTCTTCGTCCGTTAACTTCTCAAGCTCTTCGCCGGTCAGGACCAGCCCCTCTGCAAAACCCAGCTCCTTTGCAATCGCGATTGCCGTAACTTTGTGGTCACCGGTTATCATCATCGTTTTTATTCCGGCCCTCTTGCACATTTCAATCGACTCTTTTACCTCCGGTCTTGGCGGATCCATCATCCCGACCAGGCCGAGAAAAACCATGTCCTTCTCAATTTCATCCTCTTCGTAAACGTCGGAACCGTAAGTTTTGTAAGCTATTGCTATTACGCGAAGCGCTTCCGATGCCATTTTTTCGGTCATCGAAAGTATTTCAGCCCTTCGTTTTTCCGTAAGTTTGGTGTCCTTGCCGCCTTTTCGTTCCTTTGTGCAAAGTTTAATTATTACATCCGCCGCCCCTTTCATGCAAACCGTTTCTCCGTTGTCATGCGAAACGACCGTGCTCATCCTTTTTTTATCCGAATCGAATACGACTTCAAATTTCTTTTGATAAGACGCGTCAAGCAGCGCTTTGTCAAGCGATGCCTTTGCGCCGGCAACCAGTATCGCAACCTCTGTCGGGTCGCCCACTATTTCCGGCGGTTCGCCCATCGAAAATGCCGCGTTGCTGCAAAGCATTCCGGTTGTCAATAAAAATTTCAAATCTTCGTTAGCTTCAGTCTCATTGCCGTCCAGCAGGAACTTTCCTTCTGCGCTGTAACCGCTACCGCTTACGTCGTACAACGCATTGTCAACCATTATTTTTTTAACAGTCATTTCATTTTCCGTCAATGTTCCGGTCTTATCGCTGACTATGACAGTGGTCGAACCGAGCGTTTCGACTGCGGGAAGTTTTCTTACAATCGCATTATGCTTTGCCATCCTGTAAACTCCCAGCGCGAGACATGTCGTCACCACAGCTGGCAATCCTTCAGGTATCGCAGCGACTGCCAGCGAAACGGACGCGAGGAACATGCGTAATACGGGCGTTCCGCCTGAGACACCGAGTGCAAATATGACGAATATGGCAACAAAGATCACCTTTGCCATGTCTTTGCCGAAATTGTCGAGTTTTTCCTGCAGCTGCGTCTTGTAAATCTTCTGTTCCTGAATCAGATCGGCTATCTTTCCGATCTCCGTATTCATCGCTGTTTTTTCAACAAAAGCCTTCGCACGCCCGTATGTTATGACTGTCCCCATGAACAATTTGTTTTTCCTGTCAGCCACGGGTGCATTTTCATCAACCAGTGCATCGGCGCTTTTTTCAACCGGCAACGACTCGCCTGTAAGCGCGGACTCATCCGCATGGATACTGAAAGATTCCAGTATTCTGCAATCCGCCGGAACTTTATCTCCTGCATCGAGCGTTATCAGGTCGCCAGGTACAATCTCCGATGCGGGTATAACCGTTTCTTTGCCGTTCCTCACAACCTTTGCAACAGGACTGACTATTTTCTTCAGCGCCTCGAGCGATTTTTCAGCCCTGTATTCCTGCACAAAACCGAGAACCGCGTTTAAAATTACTATGATTATAATAGCCGCCGCGTCGATTATTTCCCCGAGCAAAACCGAGACAACAGAGGCTATGATAAGTATGATTATCAAAAAATTGAAAAACTGTTCAGCCAGCAACATCAACGCTGAACGACCTTTTTTCTCCCTTAGCTTGTTATAACCGAATTCCTCGAGAAGTTTTTTCGCGTCTTCCGACGTCAATCCGCTGTAATTCTTTTCGACCATTTCAAGCACTAAAAATTCTTACAGGAGATTGATAAATAAAGGCAGCAGTCCGCTACATGCTTACCAGCGTTATCCCATTGGTCGTTATCTCGAACGGATGTATATCCATCGAATGGTTGGTATCACGCATCTTCCTTATCATGAGGCTTCTTTTGTATTTTGTCAGGCTCATATACTGGAGAACAACAACCGCATCAGCCGCAAATTCGACAACGCCGTAACGGCTGAGAGACTGCGAATCTTCGGGTATTTCAGAGGTTATCATCACGGTTGTTCCCAAGTCTTTCAACCGCCTTAGAATCTTGAAAAGCAGCTTTCTCATTTCCAGCTGTTTGTCAATGTACATTTCAAACATGCTGACCGAATCGATCACGATCCTTTTCGCCCTAAGCGCCGTTATTTCGCGCTCAAGCATGCTCACCAGCGTTTCTATAGAGAAAGGTTCGACCTCGATTATCTTCAGGCCGCCGGTTTTTTCAAGCTCTTCAACATTCCAACCGAATCTTGCTGCATGGTTTCTCATGCTTTTCGCAGTTTCTTCGGTTGTCACGAGTATTCCCGGCTCGCGGTACAATTTCGCGCCCGCATAAAGAAACTGGGTTATAAACGTCGTTTTTCCGGATCCAGTTTTACCGGTTACCAGTATTGCCGAATTTCTTACAAAACCGCCTTCCATCAATTCGTCCAATCCGTTTATCCCGGATGGTGTACGTTCTATCGCCATATTACCACACTACTTAATAATGATTGCGCTGGGATGGTATTTATTGATTTTCGAAGCATTCACTGCGATGATTTTAGTTCTTCTTTAAGCCTTTTGATCTTTATGTCTATTTCTATCAATTCCCGGCCGTAACCTTCCATCATGCGCTTGAATGTTTCTTCGTCCAATTCACGCTTGTAATAATTCTCCTCAAGCGAGGACTTCGCATCCTGTATAACTTCCTTTTCATCGTACAATTCTTCCAGCCGCTGCTTCGCTTTTTTAGTTTTGGAAACGGATGATATGTAAGATGATTCCATTTGCCTCTCAAGGTAGATCGTAAGCAGCATTATTGTCATCAGCATCGGAACAACCCACCACATTTTATAAGCGACATCCTGCAGGCTGCTTTTCGTTATTTGGAACAAAGCGGAGTTTTTCCCAACATTACCGACATCATCCGTTGCTGTTATGCCAAGAAAAATGTAATCGTTTTTTGAAATGGTATCGTAATTTCTGAACTCGAAAACACCGGAGTCGGACACGTTGTACATTTTCGACAGCCTATCGTCAGAATCTTCTATGACAAGTATCGCGTTTTTCGCAGGCGAACCGTCCTCGTAATACGCCCTGACGATTATATCAATCCGTTCTCCCCGCTCAAGGGCGCCCTTTACGGGCGATAGAATATCCAGCGTTATCGGCTTGTTGACAACCCTTATTGCCCTTGAAACTCCGCCCGTTAACCCGTCTTTTTCCGCTACGCATTTTACAACCCAAAACTGGGTGGGATCTCCGCGCCCTATCTGGTACGTATTCACGTAAACCCCGCCCGCTTTAACATCCGCCTCTGTTATGTAATACGAATCAATGAAAAATTCTCCGACCGGCTGGAGTTCTATTATCGGAGATGTTCCGCGCCAGGGCATCGATATGACGCATCGAACAGATGCGTCGCTGACAGGCGCGGAATTTTCGGTTACCCTTGCCTTTATTGTCAGGTTGCTGTCCTTGAAAAACTTTTCATTGTTTGCGGGCGTTACAAACTCAACGCCCAGCACATCGCTTTCGTTATTTTGGATAAAGATCCTCTTTTCACTCACCGCATCGGAAGATTCGGCCCTGACCAGTGTAATGCCTGAGTCGCCCGGAAGCGTTTGATATTCGTATGAAAACCTGCCGCCGCTAACATAGGCCGTAGCAACGGCTTGCAGCGGAGAAATGCCCAACAATGATATGGAAACATTTTCATTAGCCGACGCCCCGAAAATCTTTACAACGTCGCCGAGCTTGTAGACTTCCTTGTCCGTGTTAAGGTCAAGCCCGCTTGCGACTGCAGAATATGCGAAAAAAACGAGTAAAACCGCAGAAACCAGCGCACTAAAACGGATGCCCATGCTTAACTTTTGCGTTCATGGCAGATATTATTTAAGCATACGCATATCGAAACATCGGACCGATAAGAATGATCCGGTAATATTGTCAAAATAGATGTTCATTGGTAAGCCTGGCAGCGTCGCCTAGCCTGCAGATTATGGTCTTCTTTACGCCTTCCAATTCCAACAACATTTCGTTGATTTTTTTCACGTCTTTTTCAAGGCATATAACCTTGACATTGGGACCGGCATCGATTGTGAAATAACAATTAATCCCCTGTTCACGCCACATCATTACCGATTGTATGATCTCCATTGTTGCCGGCTGCCAATAAATTATCGCGGGTTTGGTGGTCATCATCGTAGCATGCATTTTTAGGCAGTTCTGCTCAACGCACAATCCGACCTTGTCAAAATCACGTTCCCTGATGCCTTCTCTAACCGTATTCAAATCTTCGCCGACCGTTTTCAGCCAGCCTTCGTAATACGGGCACGTAGCTATCGTTTGTGCCATTCCTGCACGCGAACTTATTTTTTTCTTCGACTCCGTGACTATTGTTGTTATCATCCTGAAATCTTTCCAATAGTCTTTCTTTACAATCGATTCCGCGTATGAATCCTCTCCGTTGGTTTTTTCTCCCCGATGCCATTCAACAAACCCTTCGCTGATAGAACGTGACGCAGAGCCGGAGCCGCGGCGCGCCAACATGGTCAACTCACGCTCATTCAAATCCAAACCTGCCGCTTTCGCGGCTGCAACAGTAAGAGCGGCAAAACCCGACGCCGACGAGGCCAATCCAGCAGCAACCGGAAAATTACTTTTGGAAACCATTTTTGCTTTAAGGTTTATCTTTGCCAATCCTCGGATCAGGTCCAGATGCGCAATAACAGCATCTTTATCTTTCAGTAATTCCTCGTCATTGATCGTAACGCTGTCGTTTTTTAACTTTTCCGAGAACTCGACCGTTGTCGTTGTCGTCAACCCGTCGCACGTCATTGAAATGCTCCCGTTCTGCGGCAGCATGAGCTTTGCATCGCGCTTGCCCCAGTATTTGACAAGGGCTATGTTTGCATTTGCGATCGCGGTGGCCTTCATGAATTTCACTTTTCACTCAATAGTTTATTTAACATTACATCTAATAGGTTTATATTATGTTGAAACTGAACGCCCCTGGAAAACTGATGATAGCTGGAGAATGGTCTGTGCTCGAAGGAAACACGTGCATTGTATCCGCCATCAACAAGCGCGTTTTCGTCGAAATATCCGAATGTAAAGAAATAAGCGTCTCGCTTGACGATTTCAATATCAGGAAAATAAAAGCTGTTTACAACAATGAAAAAGTATCGTGGAAAAACACAAACGAAGAACAAACTAAAAATCTGATTTTCACAAAATCTGCAATTGAAACCGCGCTTCTATATTTGGAAAACTACAAACCTTTCAAGCTTCGCTCGTGGGGCGAAGAATCGCAGATAAAAATCGACGGCAAAAACAAAAAGATCGGTTTCGGCTCTTCGGCAGCGGCCGTTGTAGCGATAATCGCCGCGATACTCGAATTCAACAGCATAAAGACGGATAAAAACAAGGAAAATATTTACAAGCTAGCTGCCATAGCGCATTATTTCGCACAAGGTAAAATAGGGTCAGCGTTCGATGTTGCAGCATCTACGTACGGCGGAATTATCGCCTACAATAGATTTGATTCCATGTGGCTTTTGAAGCAATTCGAATCCAAAAAATCCGTACGGGACATAGTCGCGATGAAATGGCCCGGATTAAAGATTGAAAAATTGAATATTCCAAATGATATCATTATCATGGTTGGCTGGACAAAAGAATCCGCATCAACAAGCACGATGATAAAACAGATGCAGGATTTCAAAAAATTCGATCCTGAAAAATACAACAGTATTTACGGCAGCATAGGAAAACTAGTGGAAAACCTGATTAACGCGTGGAAAAAACAAGACAGAAAAAAAATATTCGAACTGGTCAACGAAAATGAAAACCTGCTTAAAGAACTCGGCGCAGAATCGGGTGTGAACATAGAAACGAAGGAATTAAAGATGCTTTCTGAAATTGCAAATAATGCCGGTGCTGCCGGAAAGCTGTCCGGTGCTGGCGGAGGAGACTGCGGTATTGCAATCTGTTTTGACAACAAAACCGCAGACAATATCAAGAGTGGGTGGGAAAAATCAGGATTATACGTCATCGATGCATTGATAGATAAGAACGGTGTGGCTGTAGAAAAAGTTTAAATCATTTTTCGATACGCACGCCTTCTGCCGCCAGAGAAATTTCAATCGGATCATATCCCAAATTTTTAATCAGATTTACCAGCTTGTTTTTATTTTCATGGCAGCACAGCATGAAACCTCCTCCACCTGCTCCGCACAGTTTTGCAGCGCCGCCAACGCCCACAACAGCCTGTGCTATCCTGTCTATATTTCTCGTGGAAACGCCAAGTTCTGCGAGATTTCGCTGGGCAAGATTGATAAGATTTTTTATAGAATCGAAATTGCGTCCAACGATGGCGTCCCTCATCTTTACCGTCGCAGCGCCGAGCGCCTTTATTCTGCGATTTCTATAATCCTCTTCAAGATCCTTCACGCCTTGTATGATCGACGCCCTGCTCTTTTCAGGTTCACCGGTGTATACGAGAACGAAATTATCGAAAGCATCCGAATCTAGACTCTCGATTATGGCTTTAGGCGATGATTTTTGAAACCAGACCAGCCCTCCAAAGCAGCAGACTGTATTGTCCCCGCCGCTGGGCGAGCCATGGCTGAATTTCTCTATCTCAAATGCTATATCATTCGCTTCCTCCCTTGTCACGCTTTTTCCGTTTAACCTGGCAAGCGCAAAGGGCAAAGCAACAGCATACGCGGCCGACGATCCTAATCCGCCCAACGGCGGGAAATCGCGATCGACCTCAAGGAACACACCGGATTTTATTTTCAATCGAAGCATGGCTTCTCCTATCGAGGCCATCTTGAAGCCGGCATGATCCGACGCTATCTTCGCTATCTCGCCAAAATTATTTTTTGCATTGCATTCTTTCCAAACATTTCTTGCACTCTTTGTAAAAGATAGCACCTCGTCAACGCTGAACTCAAAATTCTCTTTGAGTTGGTCGTCTTTGATTACAATGTTATCGCTTTCCGACAACTTTACCCGCACTCTGGTGCCTATCGCAGCTATTATTGCAGGCTCGCCATAAACAACAGAATGCTCGCCTATAAGGTGTATTTTCATGGGAGCGGAGGCTGTTATCGTGTCTGACATCCTTATCGTATCACGCCCGACCCTATCAACCGCCACCTTGTGGCGACCTGTCGCGATATTGCAACGCGATTTCCCTTGTTAACGCAGACCGGAAGCTTCAAATTTATTTCAAAATCGTCCTTTCTCGCCGACGTTACGACGCCAACGGTCCGGCTCGTTCCGATCGTAAGCATTAACGGTTCATTGGTGCGTATGTTCTCGACTTTCAGCGTCTCTTCCGCCCCGACAATGCTTTCCATCAATTCGGTTTCTATTCTTAACTTGTCAAGAACAGGCGGTAATTTGCCTGGATATCCGACAACCGATCCTGCCAATGAATCAGCCTTCGTCAACGCTGGGTCAAGCCCTGTCATCAACCCGAGCAAACCGCCCGGGCCAGCCTTGTCAATCAGCATGCTCCTTTTCTGCAACCCCGTTATCTTTGAGAACAAAGGTTCCCAGAAAATTTTATTTTCGCGTTCAACTTTTATCCCCGGACGTATCTCGATTTCATCGCCGACTTTGAACTCGCCCTGTATCAGCGACCCGCCAAGCACGCCGCCCGAAAGCTTGTCGGGTGTGTAACCAGGCTTGTTAATGTCAAACGTGCGCACAACAAGCATTTTCGGTTCTTTAGTTGGATCACGCTTCGGCGTCGGAATTATCTCCTCCACAGTCGCGAGCAGCGCGTCTATGTTTATTCTCTGTTTCGCGCTTATCGGTATTATCGGCGCATTTTCCGCAACGGTTCCATTTATGAAACTCTTGATTTGTTCATAATTCTCCTTGACTTTTTCCGGTGCAACCAAATCGATCTTGTTCTGAACTATGATTATTTTTTCAACGCCTGTTATGTTAAGCGCCATTAAATGCTCGCGTGTCTGCGGCTGCGGACATTTTTGGTTCGCTGCTATTACGAAAAGCGCGCCGTCCATTAACGATGCGCCGGCAAGAACCGTCGCCATCAGCATTTCGTGTCCTGGAGCGTCGACAAGGCTTATCGTCCTCAACGCGGCCAACTCAGACCCATGTTTGAGGCATTTCGGCATAGTTGAATATGCTTCAACGCCCTCGCATTTATCGCATTTGTAAATAGTTACATCCGCATAACCGAGTTTAATCGTTAAACCGCGCTTAACCTCTTCAGAATGAGTGCCTGTCCATTTTCCGCTCAACGCTTCGGAGAGTGTTGTTTTCCCGTGTTCGACATGCCCGACTGTTCCTATGTTTGCTTCGGGTATCATTTTTGATTGAACTTTTCCAAAAAGTTCATTTGGTTCGCTTTTCATCTAATAGTATTCACTCCGCCAACCGGCTTATTTCGCCGGTTTCTTCTCTTCGGTCTTTTCAGCTTTTGGCTTAGGCGGAACGATCTCTTCGAGTTTCTTCTCGCCCGCTTTGATGACTTTTACGTTTACCTGCGAAATTGACTGCGATATCGTATTGCTACACACGAGCTTTCTTTTCTGCTGCCCTTTCCACTTTGGATGGAATCCGGGCGCGCCTTTTAACAGGGATGCTCTTCGCGAGCTGCCCGGCAATTCCGGTCTCATTGGAAAACCGCCGTTGTCAGACCCTCCCGTAATCTTAAGTGTATAACCGTTTAACCCGACCAGATCGCCGTTAAATTCCTCGCTTATTTTTTTGCCTATCAACGCAGCGCTTTTCGCAGCATCGATCTCAATCTGGTAAGCCTTTCTTGTGGACGGTTCCGAAATTACAATTTTCATCATCAATCACTCCGTTAATGCGTTTTCGCTTAAGCCTTTTAATAAAAGGCTTATCAAACACCTCTAAGATCATTGAATTTCATGCTTTAATATCTATGTGTCATTCCGGAAAACGTCGCCGCTGTTGCAGGCTGCTGCCGCGCTTTTACCTAAGCATCCTGATTTCCGCCAGCCTTTTCAGCTCCATTCTGGTTTTTATAAGATTATCGCGCAGGCTTTGTATCTGGTTTATCAGGTTCATGACATCCTCATTTCTTTCATCCTCGAACTGGTGCCACTTCTCCGATATGGCGCGGTCGATCTCGGTTACGTCGATTTTCATGTTCCCGATCTGCCCGTCAAGCCTTTTCTCCAGTTTTATGATCCTCTCGCGGAGCGCCTTGTTTTCATCAGTAACACGTTGTATCGTATCCTTGTTTTGCTCCGTCTCGATCAGTATGTCCGCGATCTTGCCTGAATTGGAGGCGAGTTCGACAACCTCGTCCGCTATTTTATCGACAACCCTGCTCATCTGCTTGTCGCGAACGCCTTTCATTTGTCATTCCTCCTCGTGCTTTCCCTCAGTTTTTCGCGTATGCTGTCGCGCAACATGCCCATTATTTCCGTTTTCAATTGGTCTTCCATTCCATAAGTATCTTCTGTTGTAGAGTCGGACTCGTATCGTTTGGTCTTCGCTTCTGGCCTGATGGGTATCCTGTAAACGCGTTTTGGTACAAATGCTTTCTTGCTCTTCTGCTTCTCAAAATCTTCCGTTCTGCTGCCTTGGCTGTGCCCCATGCCGACCCAAAATTTTATTTTATCCAGCACCGAAGGTGGGTTATATTCAAGCCCGAACACTGCCGATGCTATCTTGTTCACCTCTGTGGAAAAGTCAGAATAGGGATTTTTTAAAACTTCTGGCTTGCCGTCTGCGAGACTACGCTGGACGTTTTCGTGTTCCGGTATCATTCCTATAACATCAATTCCTGCTATGGATTGTATTTCATCAATTGTCAATTCGTAACTCCTATTTCTTACGCGGTTTATAACCAAACCTAAAATTTCCACGCCATTTTTTTCTGCGTGAATCGCCATTTTGGCCGCATCGGTTACAGCAGGTGCATCAGGCGTTGCAACCAAAAGCGCTTGCTCCACAAGGTTTAAGCATTCTATGGTCTGCCGAGTCAGGCTGGGCGGCGAATCTACAATAATGTGATCGTAGCCTTCAAGTTTGCAAAGATGTTTGCTGAGGCCTTTAACAGAAATGTCCAGCTTGTTCACCGATATCGGACTTGGTAATATTCGCACGCCGCTGGGATGTATGTAAATTGCTGTGTTAATCGGAGTCCGGCTGTTTAAAACATCGTATAAAGTTACTGGTGAATAGTATAATCCATAATACAGGCCCAAATTGGCTGCGGTCACATTTCCGTCTATAAGGCACACCGTTTTATTGAATTCTGAAACCAAAGACGCGCCTAAATTGGCTGTTAGCGTCGTCTTTCCGACACCTCCTTTCGCAGAAAATACGCCCACAATCGACAATTATAAAGCCTCAATTAGTTTTTATTCTGGCCTTGTAATAAAGGTTATTATTGCTGAATAAAGAAATCCCTGATACGGCTGAAAGGCCAAACTGACAAAAATAAATTATTAAGTATTTTTGTAACAACAATTATCGTCGATTTGGCAGGACAAACAAAAACTAAAAAAAGCTTAGACTACCCAGATAAACCATGTAATGTTTATTTTGTCGTTTGTTTGCAGGGTCGCTGTTGTGAACGTGTTCTCCGCAAACAGGAAGCTTCCTGCAGAAGAGTTATATAGTCCTGTTCCGTTTATCGGCATATTGTCGCAGGTTGAGGTGAATTCTTTCATCACCGTCCAGTTTCCTACTGAAATAGTATTAGTATTGTAAAGTGCCGATGTTCGTGCGAAACCGCAACTAGCATACTCGCCTTGTAGGACTACATCTGTCCCACTCGCAGCTTGTGTTACTGTTGTGTTAGAAATGCCCAGATAGGTGACATTTGCAAGCCCGTCAGCCGAGATCAGCAAATCTTTTACAATGTTCTTTCCCATGTTTGTGAACAGATTATGATGGCATTGCAGTTCTTTGCCGTTTACGTAAACGCATACGACTCCTGTATAACTTATCGACTGGCCGCTATTATCCAAAGAAGCCACAATCGGCACAGATGATATAGTAGTGACCAAGTAGCCAAAAACAATTCCAGAAACGACCAAAATCGATAACGCAAATACCTGATTATTTTTCATGTAATTCTATAATGATTTTATTTTTATTCCTTATATAGTTTTCTATCGATGCATTCCAGTAAGACATTGATGCGCAAGAACGAAAGAACGGGTTTGAACGTAACAAACATGCTCAACCATATTAGAGTGCCTATATTGATTAAACAAACACAAGATGATAATGTGAATTTGGGATTGCGCTTATTTTCTGTATTCCAAATATGCGACCAGCAAGCCTAGTGGCAGGCTGGCTCCATCGCCGGAAATTATAAACGCTACAAACGCAAACAATACGCCTATGCCCAGAGCCTTTCCGAGCCTGACCCAAATGTTTGAGTTTGAGCCCAATCCTGGGAATTGAGTTTTTACCATATTCGTACTCCGCCTTTCTATAATAATCAATATCACAGTTAATAAAACTGCTATCGCAACCAGCAGCAAGAAAAACAAGCTATGCATCGGTGATATGTCGCCGACCACAGGCGCATAGACGGGCAACCGCAATAATCCAAAAATATAAGGCCTTGTGACCTGCACAGATATTGCAGTTCCTACACCGATAATCTCTGCCCCGGCTGTCTTCTGGGAATTGCTCGAATCAATGGCGGATATGCGGCCAGCGACCAATTGGTCCACGAAAAAAAGATAGCCCCATGTAAGAATGACAAGAACCAACGGTATTAACAAAAATTTCTCTAATTTCATTACAACACTGCTTAGCTATTGGTTTTTGTATTTTTAAGATTGCTGAATGGGTATTTGCCGGTAAAAACCAATGATCCATCGGCTGACGGTAATGTAAATTATCGTACTACCAAAAAGTAGTACCAACCGACTAAACAACCATTGATAACAGCAGGTATTCCACGACAGCGCCGAAGAAAATCAATGCTGTGCCATAGAGAAACAGTTCCTTTGGTTTTAGTTTAGATTTTATTTTTAGCAATTTTTCAGCAAAAATGAGCCCTGTAAGCGCCAAAAATAAGCCTCCGGCCAGTTCGAAAACACCGATGAAAAAGACAACCGGCAATGCAAACAGCTCCTGCCTTGAACTCAGATAGCTTGAAGTTACGGAAAATGTGTGGAAGTTGAAATAAAGGCTGGATAAACCTGCAGTGAATAACTCTGTTAAAGACAGGAGATAATTGCCTGTGAAAATTTTCAATGTGCTCGTACCTTCCTGCGGAACGCCAATTACATTCTCGCAGCATTTGAAATAATCTTTGTCCAACAAACCGTAAAGGATGCCCGCCAATAAGGAAAGCGCGAACAGGATTATGTAGGATTTTTCCAATTTGTTCAATTTTTTAAGAAAATCCGAAAGCCTCATTGGAATCGCCCGCATACGAACTATTTCCTTCTGAAATTTTTGTTCGGCTTGGATGTTTTATGGTTGATCTGCTCTCTTAGCTTCTCGATCGGATACGAATACCTTTTTGTTTTTAATGCCGAACGCTGATTGAGGTGTTTTTTCAACAGCGCAGCCACGACCAGCACGATAGCAGCAAGCAGCAGGTAAATTGCTACTGATACCAAGGACTTAGTCACAGGCTGTACGGTTGTCTGTGTTTCCGGATAAGCTGCCAAATTTACCACATTCAGAACAGAGTTCTTTTTCTCGATTGTTTCGTAAGCGGTCACTGTCATCCTGATCTCATAGGAATCCGCTTGTGCGTCGACAGGCACGGTTATGTTAACCAGAAAAATTGCGGTTTCGTTAGACTCTACGCCCTTCAAGGAAGTTGGTGTGGTTTTTTGCCAGTCAAGCGGAATTCTCTCGATTACAAACTTTAAATCGCTTATTTTCTGGTTTCCCACATTCGTTACCTCTATCGGGAATGTAAAACTCTGGCCGGGCTGCAGTGTTATATTTTCAGGAACCTCAAACTGCAGCTGCACAAACGAAGAATTCACAACAAACTGGCTGGTGGAAGACACCCATGTCCTGTTAAAGATTAAAATCTCGGCTGAGATTTCATGCAGCCCTTCATTTTCACAGACCGGGCTAGTGATCAGCTTCTCTATTTTGGCATGGCTGGGCACAAACGTTGTTAGGCTTTGGGTTATGGGATTTTCACAATCAACGGATATCCTGACCTCTACGTCAGTTCCTTTAGCGCCCATATTTTCCAGTATAAGCTTTGCAGGCAAGCGCAGGTCAGGCCTTAACCTGCTTGTCAAAGGCTCGATAATAATGTCAAACGGTCCTAGATAGCTCACTGCATTGAATGTGATTATCTCCGTGCTGATTAAATTAATTTTTAAATTATCGTACAACCTTGCAACCACTTGGTGTTCGCCTATGGCCTCGGGCGGGTATAACAATGTGAATTGTGTTTGTTTGCCCTTTGCTACGGAGAACGCAAAAACCTGCTCATGAACAGGCTTGCCGTCCTTGACAACTTGCACCTGCATGAAATAATTCTGGGTTTTATCGCTCGGATTTTCCACGCCCACTGAGATTTTAATGTCCTCTAAGACCGCTGGCTCTGTTGGTGAATAGGCAAGCTGGTAAATACGCCCGTCCGCTTTGGCCGATGCCGAAGGGATTAATATGAATACGAATAATAGCACCGCAAACACGGATCGCATAATCATTTTTTGCTTTGGCATAATTATCACTATTGTCTTATTTGCTCCCCTAACAACCTGAACTTGTAGGCAAACGGCCTTTTCCTTTTGTAATGCCTGTAAACCAGGTAGATTATTACCGCAGCCACGGCTATTGCAAAGATGTAAATCACGGATGATCCAACGGTTTCCACATGAAGCACGATTTCTTTTATGTGCGTTTCCTCTTCCCAATTAATAATTGCCGTGCCTATGTAATCTCCGGGCGGCGTTCCTTCAGGCGCAGTTATGGAGAACTTAAACTCTTTCTTTCCTTTTGGCAGGAGCGTCGCTTCTATTTTTTCCGGTTCCATTTTCCAGCCGGACGGCACATACATTACAAACTTCAGTTTCTTTGCGTCATTGATTGTATTTTCAACAGTGAACGTGCCTATGCCGGATTTTCCTGCAAACAACGGCTGTATGCCTAAATTCACAAGATGCAGGCCTGTGGGCAGCTTATTTTCAACTATAGTGAGCTCTTTTAACGGCAGGTAGATGTAGGGCGTAAATTCGTCCAGGATTCCTTTTATCATATAGTATAATGTTCTGTTTTCGCCGACCTTCAAGTCAGCTAAATCCCACTGAACCAGCGGATCTGCCCTGAGTATACTGTCAGGATACGGGTAGAATTCAATGTCATTGGCAGACTGCGCAATCACTTTGGGTATTTCTTCTTGGACTTGTATCAGGCTGTATCGTTTTGCAGCGTTGTTTATATCAAGGCTGATTTTTGTCTTGTTTGTCTCATAGTCAAGCTGGACGATTCTTGTTATTATCGGCTTATCGTAAGTGATTGAATAGCTCTTTACCCTGATGACCATGAACATCGAATCTTCCACCTCCGCGTTCTTTAATGTAACCAACAGCTTGTAATCGCCGTTAATCGCATCTTTGGGCACAGTTATAATCAAGTTAAACGCTTTAACCTCTTCTGATGACAGGCTCATTGAACGCGGGGTTGCATAAACCCAGCCCGCGGGCACGCCTGAGATTTCAACATGTAAATTCTCCAGTGTGTCTGAGCCTTTATTTTTGACTTTTATACTTTCAACTATGCTTTGGCTCTGTATCACTTCCCTGAGCACAGGCAATTTGACAAATTCAACAACAACTGCTGGCAATGGTTTTGCGCTTGGATACGAAGCCGCTCCGCCTCCGCCGCCGCCCCCACCGCCTCCGCCGCCTGTTGCAACGCCTGCTACAACGCCTGCTGGCGCAGACGACTGGCCGTATATTCCGTATAAGCTGAAATGCGTGAGATTCGTCCATACATAATTGGCGGATGTGTCTACTGTGCTGTTCTCCTGCTGCCAGATTGCTGTGGTTATGTTGTAGAACCAGATTCTCAGGCTTGATTCCGCAACCCCCGCTGCCGAAACTTCGGCGTCTGTGTAAGAGATATTCAACGAGTACCATTTAAGGTTGTTTGTTATATTTGGGCTTGCTGTAATGCTGATGAACTTTCCTAACTTTTCCTGCCCACTGACAGTTTCATTCTTAACAGAAGAGAACTCCGCAGCTGCAATCGCACCCTCTTGGGATGAGTTCAACACGATTTCTATGTTAGTTATAGTATTCGTGCTCGTATTCGCAACTATCAGCGTGCGCACATTCTCTGTTATATTTATCGATGTGTTTGTGTAATCCCCGATTTGTATGTTTGCATCCGAACTTATATTGAAGAATTTTGTAATGTTTATTGTTGCCCTGTTGTCAAACAAGACCCTTCCTTCCGCCCTGTAATTGCCAGCGTTCATGTTAATTGTGTTCAGGAATGTTACAATGGTCTTAGACTCGCCTTTTACGATTGTAACATTTGTCGAATTTACTGTTTTAACCAGAATTCCGGAAGAATTATAGACCTCTGTGCCCGTGCTTACATTCAACGTTGAGGTTCCTGTGTTCTGCACATTGGTGTCAAATTCCACAATTTCGTTTTGTGCAACAACCGGCGTGGGTATTGTGAACGTTACGCTAACCGTATTAAATACCGGTGAAATGATTGCTTTGATGATCAGCTGCAATGATGCGATCCTGTTTAGCATCGACGAGCCGGATATCATTTGCGTGATGTCAAAAGCCTGTGTAATTTGTCTTGGGAACGAAATGACGCGGCCGGTTATCTGATCGATAGTCATCGAATTTGTTACGCTTCTTGCCAATACTCTGACAACGATATTCTTTACATTCTCTGTTAACGATATTGTGAGCGTAGATATCCTGTTGATAACAGTTGTTGGAGAGATTTTGGTTGATATGTCTGTCAGGCTGAGTGAATTAGTTAATTGCCGTAATGAAGAGAAGATTCTGGTGATTGAATCTGTTAGATCGATTGCATTTGTTAGCTTGCGCAATGACGCGGATATCCTTGTTGAGGCTTCTGTGAGATCGATTGCATTGGTTAACTTTCGTAATGACGCGGATATTCTTGTTGAAGCTTCTGTCAGGTCTATGGCATCGGTTAGTTGCCGTAATGAAGCGGATATTCTGGTTATTGAGTCTGTCAGCCTTAATGAGTTGGTTAGTTGTTTTAATGACGTGAGTATGCGGGTTACAGAATCTGTCAGGCCGATGGAATTGGTAAGTAATCTTACCCTAGTATAGATGGATTGGATTGAGTCTGTTATACTGAATTGCTGGGTTGCCAGTTTTAATCGAGTGTAAGTGGATGTGACTGATTCGGATAACTCTATGGCGTTTGTTGATAGCCTTAATGGGGAGAAGATTCTGGTTATTGAGTCTGTCAGGCCGATGGCGTTGGTTACTTCTCGTTGAGACGACTCCCCAAATATTCCGAATAAGCTGAAATGCGAGATGTTAGCCCACACATGATTATTCGTTGTGTCCACGCCGCCGCTCTCTTCCTGCCAGCCTGCTGATGTTGTGTTGTAGAACCAGATTCTCAGGCTTGATTCTTTAATCCATGCGGATGAAATCTCTGCGCTTGCGTAAGATATGTTAAGTATATACCATTGCAGATTATTCGTTATGTTCGAGTCTGCTGTGATGTTGACGAACTTTCCTAATCTCGCTTGCTCGCTTGCAGTCTGGCTATAAACCGAGGAGAATTCTGTGATTGCCAGCGCGCCGGTCTGGGTTGAATTCAGCATGATTTCCAGATCGACCACGGTGTTTATGCTGGTATTCGCAACAACAATAGTCGATACGTCTTCTATCATGTTTATCGACGTGTTTGCGTATTGTCCGACCCAGACGTTCTGTGTTCTGATAACGTCAGAGAAAATAACTGATTTTACCATTAGCCACAACGATGCGATCCTGTTTAATATCGATGATTTGGACATCATTTGGGTAATATCCAAACTTTGGATAATCTGTCTCGGGAACAACACAGCACGGCCGGTTATATGATTGATAGTCATAGAATTTGTTAATTGTCTTAACGGGGAAAATGTTCTTGTTGAGATTTCTGTCAAATCTATTGCATTGGTTAGTAATCTTACTCTCGTGTAGATGTTTTGGATTGAATCCGTTGCACTAAATGAGTTTGTTAGCGTGCGTAATGACGCGGATATTCTTGTTGAGGCTTCTGTGAGGTCAATGGAATTGGTAAGCTGTCGTAACGGGGAAAAGATGCGGGTTATAGAATCTGTCAGGCTGAATGGATTGGTTAGTTGTTTTAATGACGTGACTATGCGGGTTATAGAATCTGTCAGACCGATGGAATTGGTTAGCCGGCGTAATGTAGAAAAGATTTTTGTTGAGGCTTCTGTCAAATCTATGGCATTGGTTAGCTTTCGTAATGACGCGGATATCCTTGTTGAAGATTCTGTCAAATCGATTGTATTGGTTAGCTTGCGCAATGACGCGGATATTCTTGTTGAGGCTTCTGTGAGATCTATTGCGTTGGTCAGCTGGCGCAATGAAGCGGATATTCTGGTTGACGCTTCTGTGAGATCGATTGCATTGGTTGTCAGTCTGACACGCGTGTAAATGTTTTGGATTGAACCTGTTAGGCTGAGTGAGTTGGTTAATTGTCTTAATGGAGAAAGGATTCTTGTTGAGGCTTCTGTCAAGTCGATTGTATTGGTTAGTTGTCGTAATGGGGAGAATACACGGGTTATTGAGTCCGCTAGGCTTATTGAATTGGTAATTAATCTTACTCTGGCATGGATATTGTTAATGGAACTTGTTACTGATATCTCGGCTGTCGATATCCTTTTAAACACCCCTGAGAATGTGTTTGTTACTGCATCTGTTAGGCTGAATGAATTGGTTAAACTTCTTGTGAACGAGGAAATTCTTGCTATTGAATCTGTCAGGTCGATTGCATTGGTTAGCGAACGTATCAATGAGTAAGCTCTTGTTGTTGTTTCTGTTAGGCCGATAGAAGTGGTAAGTAATCTTACCCTGGTATAGATGTTTTGGATTGAATCAGTTATGGATATATCAGCCGTTGATATCCTGTTAAACACTTTTGATACCGTGCGTGTTACTGTGTCTGTTAGGCTGAATGAATTGGTTAAACTTCTTGTGAACGAGGAAATTCTGGTTGATAATTCTGTTAAGCTGAGTGAATTGGTCAACTGGCGCAATGGTGTTAGGATTCTATTTGACGCTTCGGTTAGGTCGATAGCATTGGTCAGCTGGCGTAACGGGGAGAATATTCTATTGGTCAAGTCTGTCAGGGTGAATGAGTTTATTAATTGTCGTAACGGGGAGAAGATGCGGGTTATAGAATCTGTTAAGACTATGGAGTTTGTTAGCTTTCGTAATGAAGCGGATATTCTGGTCGGGGCTTCTGTCAGATCTATGACATTGGTTGTTAGTCTAACACGCATGTAGATGTTTTGGATTGAATCAGTTAGGCTGAGTGAGTTTGTTAGCTTTCGTAATGAAGCGGATATTCTGGTCGGGGCTTCTGTCAGATCTATTGCGTTGGTCAGCTGGCGCAATGAAGCGGATATTCTGGTGGATGTTTCTGTGAGATCAATAGCGTTTGTCAATTGTCTCAACGGTGTAAAGATTCTGGTGATTGAATCTGTTGCGCTAAATGAGTTTGTTAGCTGGCGTAATGAAGCAGATATTCTTGTTGAGGTTTCTGTGAGGTCAATGGAATTGGTAAGCTGTCGTAACGGGGAAAAGATGCGGGTTATTGAATCTGTCAGATCAATGGAATTGATCAGCTGGCGTAATGGTGTGAAGATTCTATTTGACGCTTCGGTTAGGTCGATTGCATTGGTCAACTGGCGCAATGGTGTTAGGATTCTATTTGACGCTTCGGTTAGGTCGATTGCATTGGTCAACTGGCGCAATGGTGTTAGGATGCGAGAGGATGCTTCTGTAAGATCGATTGGATTAGTAAGCTGTCGTAATGGAGAGAAGATACGGGTGATGGAATCTATCAAGTCAATGGAATTGGTAAGCAGCCTAACTCTGGTGTAGATGTTTTGTATTGAGTCTGTTATACTGAATTGCTGGGTTGCCAGTTTTAATCGGGTGTAAGTGGATGTTATGATTTCGCTAAGATCTACACTGTTGATGAGTGTTCTTGTGAAAGATGTTATCCCTGTTGCAGTTTCTGTCAGGCCTATGGACAATGTTGATATCTTTAAATTTCCTGTGGCTGTTGAGATAATATTTGTTAAATCTGTTAATTGCATGGCATTTGTTAATGAACGGA
>JAZDLW010000021.1:0-170092 GCA_043801595.1 Candidatus Aenigmatarchaeota archaeon | reverse complement strand
CATTATTGATGACGGTGTTTAATTTGTTTGTCAGGTTCAGCGTCACGTTGATGAGGAAACTATTGTACGGGTGGGCGTCCGTAGAATTTAATTTTATCCAGCCGTAATAGATCTTTTCACCTCCAGTTGTCGTGTTCGTAGTTATCGTCAGGTTTAAAGTCGTATACCCAGTCGCAGCAATAGGATTGCCGAACGAATAGTTGAACAACAGTACATCGACAGAACTGTTGAGGCTGGTGGAATTTGTATGGTTCAACGCCAGCGCGTACGATCCGGTGTTGTTTATCGAGAACGCAAAACTGATCGTTTTGTTCGATCCTATGTTGTCGGTTATGTATAAAAGTTTTTGCGAGAAGCTGTTGTTTATCATCAGCATCGGCACTGTAACATCCATACCGAACGGTATGGACATGTAGTTTCCGGTGCCTGCGTACAGCGTAATCGTGCCGTTGTAAATCCCGTCGCTGGACATTACAGGAACAGTAAGGTTGAAGTCGACTGATGCGTTGTTTTGCGTTGAATTGAAAACGTACCATCTGGCGTAGTTTCCGAGTGAACTGTTAAGCCAGTTTTGCGCAACGTTCAGATTTATTGTCAGGTTATAGTAAATGGATTTATCTCCGGTAACAGATACGTACCAGCTTGTGTTGTATTCGTTTATGTTCGCAACAACCCGCGAGAAAATCCTTTCAAACCCGAGCCCTGTTACATTGAACATGTCCGTGCGTTTGCTCTGGTTTGCTATCTGGTATTTCGAGGAATTGTATATTGTCAAATTGAAATCCGCAGACGCGTTATTCCATTCAAGCGTTACGTCTATCGAATTGTAGTGGTTCGCAATCGGCACTGTGATATTGGTGGAATTCTGCGAGTTCACATAGCGTTCGATTTTCACGAGATTATCCACATCAACAACTACGGTCAGGTTTATCAGGCCGGTGTTGTTGAGCACAAGAGTTATTGTCGAAATATTTAATGCGCCGGATGTCGAATTGACCTGCCCGAAATCCAGGAAGCGTATGCTGGAGTTTAGCGGCGAGAACATCACTATGCCGTTGTACTGTTTTGTCGTGGAAGAGTTTGTCGTGTTGTAGAACACTTTCAGCTGATAGAGGCTGTTGTACGATGGGAAAGGATAGAGCAGCGTTTTGTTAAGACATACCAAACACGATGCGTTTGTGTTGTTATACGCTATCAGCGTACCGGACGGATCAAAGAGAAGAAGGTCAACTGCACTATCGTTCACATTTACGTAAAGTCCGTTCGACGAGGAGACGTTGATAAAGAATATGTCAAAACTGTTCGTTGAACTCAGATTTCCGAAGAAATTATTCGACGTGAAGTATGTACTGTTGAATGTTGTCGGAACATCCAGCGTTACCACGATCGTGTTTATCTTCGAAGAAAGCGGGGTTGATGCGTTTATAATCGAAAGGTTTCCTGTGTACCTACCAGGATTTAGTAGCGATATGTTGAAACTTATTGTCACATTGGTGAAGCTTGCATTGGTTACATTTACAATGGTCTGATTGACAGTGTTGGTGCTGACATTCACATCAGCGGTTAAGCCTGCGGAATTCTTTATGGCGGTCGCATTTGTTATGTTTATCAAAGTCCAATTATTTGCAGCGCCTATTGTCGCATTTGTTCCTACGGTCAGGTTAAAGGTGTACGAGTTTGTCCAGTTCAGGATTGGCGAGTCCGGAGTAGCGTTAAACTGCAGGTCGTTGCTCCATGTCACACCTGAACCGTAGAAAACCATCAGCGGAACGACAAATGCAAGTATCAGGTAAGGCAGTAGCCTTCTCATTAAAGTCACTGATTTAGAAATTGCCGTTTTTGCGATATATATTAATGTTGCGGCCTCCTTTTAAAAAAAAATAAAAACTGGCGGATCCGGCGGGAGTTTCAGAACCATTACCTTAGATAAGGTTCATTTGAACCCGCGACCTTCAACTTTCCCCGTATTTTGTACTTTTTTGGTCGAACTTTTTTAAAAAGTTCATAGGAGGCTGTCGCTCTGTCCAAGCTGAGCTACGGACCCACTTAAACTGAAACAGGTGTTATTTAGCATACACCTGTTTCTGTCTACTGTTAATCGGTGGCGTTTAAAATATAAGGATTTGCCTAACACGAGAACGGCTGCGTGCCGAGCGTTTCATCCGCGTAGTCTGTGCAGACCGTGTCATTGCTCTTGATGTAGTAATACCCGAAGCGTTCGCCCTTATTGACTACGCTTCGAATGCAGCAAATATTTACAGCAAGGCTGTTTACCAGTCCGTTGAGGTTGTTCACATTTTCGCGCAGGACCGAGATGCTGTTGAGGTAGGTCGTGATGTTTGTTTGCTGGGTTTGCGCTTCCTCGTCCAAACGCGAAACTTCAATTTTCTTGCTCTCAAGCTCCAACCTGCACGCGCTGAACAGGGATGATGTCGTGTTAAGCGTGTTCGTGCATTCGCCGATATCCTTTTTCATGACATCCATGACTAGCTGCGTCTGCGTTGCGTTGGCAGCGGTTTCCTGCAGTTTTATCAGTGATGTTGTGAACCCTGTAACGCCGTTGCCCACAACCACAACCAGAAGAACCAGAAAAATTATTACTACCAGCTTTGATACAGGAATATACTGTTTCGACCTCAGACCGCCAACAAGGTTTTTCATAATACTATTATCCACTGAGAAATTTTAATATGCCTAAACGTAGCATTTTATCTTTCTTTTATTGACAATTGCGCGCATCAGCATGGTTCCGATGTCGGAATCCTTGGAAACTTTGACAATGTTTTTGGAGCCGACCGTAGCTGAAAAGATAAACTGGTCATCAACGTATACGGAAACGACCTCGCTCGGCAGCCTTTGGTCAAAACCGAGGTTAAAGTAGGCACCGGACTCGGATACATTATGTTCTACCAGCCTTCCAAGGCTCTTTGTGAGCGGTTCGATGTCAATTGATATGCCGAGCTTCTTTTCCAGCTCCATCACAGTCCGTCCTTCCTTCCCTATTATACGCGGTACTATTTCATTGTCAACGCGCACAATGACTTTATTCTCGCTCACGACCTCGGCTTCGGCATTGGGGTCGAATTTCCTTATTTCCTGGAGTATTCTTTCCTTTGCAAGCCTTCTGACAGGATTTACCCGCACAGCCTGCGAAATCGGGATTACGACAGTCTCTTCACCGTACGAATAGATCTCATACTCGCAGCGGCCTGTTTCAAAGTCGCGCACCTCGATGAGCGGTCTTGACAAATCAGCCTCTGTCATTCCGTTCGGAACCCGTACTACCATTTCCAGCTCGTATACCTTTTGCACCTGCCCGTCTTTCAGGAAAATTATCGTGTCAAGGACACTGGTTATCATTCCAAGCTCTATTCTTCCAATAAACCTTTGTATGGCATCGATCGCGTCAGACGCGTGTACAACGCCGACCATTCCGACTCCCGCCATTCTCATATCCGCGAACAGCTCAAAATCCTTTGTTTTTCGCACCTCGTCATAGACCGTGTAATCAGGCCTGACCAGGAGCAGTATATCCGCGGTCTTTTCCATGCTTCCGTCCAGAGCGCCGTATTGCGTTATTTCCGGAGGAACTTGCAGGTCTCTCGGGTTTTCTATAGTCTTAACAATGTTGTCCAGCGATAGGTAGAACTCTGCCACCGACGCGGCAAACGTTGATTTTCCGGAACCAGGAGGACCGCAGATTACGATGCCTTCAGCCCTTTTCCTGAGCCTTTCCATGAGTTTTTCGGAAAGTTTGTAATCATCAAGAACGAGCTTTGTCAGCGGCCGGATTGCTGTTAATTCCAAACCATCGCTGAAAGGCCTTCTTGCAATTGCAATCCTGTACTTGTCGAATTGTATTACCATTGCACCAGCCGAGCCCATCTCTATAAAAGCGTTTTTATGAAGCCTTGTCCTGTCAAGTATCTCTTTTATCAGGTCTTCGATCTCTCCTTCCGTTATCGGCGCATCGCGTATCTTTACGAGTTTAACCTCGCCGGGTTTGCCTTTTTTAGCCATAGGAACAACGTCCGCCTTAAGATGTACGGATGATGTGTTATCGTCAAAGAAGTCTTCGAGTTTTATCGGGTTTGTAGAAATTATATTCCTGAAATATTTTACAGAGACGCCTTCAGCCTCCGCAACCAGTGCCTGCACATAATCCGCGGTTATCAGAGTTGCATTGTTTTCCTTTGCAACATCCCTGATCATCGCGTCAAGGCGTCCTTTCTTGGCAAGCATTATTTCTTCCATTGTCGGCCTTCGGCCTGTGAAAACGAGCTTTATTTTTTTGCCGCTTTCCCCGAGTAGTCGGACCTTTTTTAACTCCTCGAGTCCCTGAAAACCTATCTCCTTTCCGCGCGACGCCTGCGCCTGCAGCTCGTCGATAACCGTGACCGGGACGAGTATGTCGCCTTCAACCTCGTTCGATTCTATGAGCTTTGTCAGCTTTCCGTTGATAAGGACGGATGTGTCCGGAACCCACTTCTTTATAATCATCAAAAAAAGTCATGTCCTTTGCGACATATAAAACCTGACGCTTCAGGTTTTATATATTTTATTGCCAAATTAGTCTTGATCCGGATGGTTTTTATTATCTGTTGATTTCTTCAGGTTTGTGGAAAGCGGTTTATTTCACATAAAACACAATAATTCTATCTTCGTATCAGGTGCTGACAAATGAAAAGAGGGTCTTACAATCCGGTTGAAGTTGAAAAACAGATAGGCGAGTTCTGGGAAAACGCCGGAATATTCGGGAAGTATAAATCTCACAGAAACGGCGAAAAAAAGTATTATTTTCTGGACGGCCCGCCTTACGCAACCGGCTCAATCCATTTGGGCACGGCAATGAACAAGGTTCTGAAGGACTTTTTCATACGGTTCTTCAGTATGGCCGGCTACGACGTATCGATGCAGCCCGGTTACGACACGCACGGCTTACCGATTGAAAACAAGGTTGAAAAACAGCTCGGTTTCAGGAAAAAGGAGGACATTGAAAAATTCGGAATCGACAAGTTCAATGAGGAGTGCAGGAAATTCGCGACAGGGTTTATCGGAATAATGAATGCCCAGTTCAAAAACCTGGCGGTTTGGATGGACTGGTCAAATCCGTATTTGACGCTCGACAAAACCTACATCGAGGGCGCGTGGTACACCTTCAAGAAAGCGTTCGAGCACAACCTTCTTTACAAAGGAAACTATCCAATTCATGTTTGCCCGCATTGCGAAACGGTTGTCGCTTACAACGAGATAGAACACAGAACCGTAAAGCAAAATTCGATTTACGTAAAATTCAAAATAAAGGGAAAAAACGAATATCTCTTGGCATGGACAACAACGCCGTGGACAATACCCTGCAATACGGGAATAATGGTAAATCCGGATGCGGATTACGTGCGCGTTAAAGCCGGCAATGACGTGCTGATTCTGGCAAAGGGTTTGCTTGAAAAAACAATGGCAGCCGGCAAGGTTAATTATTATGAGATATTGGGCGAGTTCAAAGGTTCGGAACTGGTAGGAACAAAATACGGGCATTCGCTTGACGAAGGCATGCCGATGAGAAAAGGAATAGAAGGCGTGGTTGTTCATTCGAAGCAATACGTCACCATGCAAGACGGTACGGGAATCGTGCATCTAGCGCCCGGCTGCGGAAAAGAAGATTATGTTGTCGGAACAAAATTTAATCTGCCGTCATTATCGCCGTTGACAATGGCTGGAAAATTCAAGCAAGAAGCGGGCTGGCTGGAAAATATATTTGCGAAAACGGCAGAAAAGGAGATAATAAGGCGTTTGGAAAGCAACGGTTCGCTGTTCGCAATTGAGGAAATAAGCCACGAATATCCGAAATGCTGGCGTTGCGATACGGATCTTCTTTTTATCGCTGTTCCGCAGTGGTTTTTCCGTGTGAGTGCGATACGCGAAAAGCTGATAGAAGAAAACAAAAAAGTCAACTGGGTACCGCCGTTTGCGTCGGATAATTTCGAAAGCTGGCTGACCGCGTTAAGCGATTGGCCCATATCGCGGCAAAGATACTGGGGCATACCGCTGCCGATATGGGTCTGTGAGAGCTGCGGCAAAACCCGCGTTATCGGATCTTCCGCAGAGCTTGGCGTAAATATCGACGATCTGCACAGGCCGTACATAGATGCTGTACTGCTCGATTGCGATTGCGGCGGAAAAATGAAACGCATACCCGACGTCTTGGACGTATGGTTTGACTCGGGCGTCGCGTCATGGGCTTCCATAGGATTTCCCGGCAACAAAAAGACGTTTGAGGAAAAATGGCCAGCCGATCTTAATATTGAGGGTCCGGACCAATTCCGCGGTTGGTGGAATTCGCAGATAATAACGAGTGTAATAACATTCGGCTCAAGGCCGTTCAGCAATGTCATCCTGCACGGCAAAGTTTTGGATCTCAAAGGCGCAAAAATGTCAAAATCAAAAGGGAACATCATAACTCCGGAACAGGTGATAGAAAAATACGGTCGCGACGCTTTGCGTTTGTATTTGCTTGGCCTGCCTGCTGGCGAGGATTTCTCGTTCAGCATGGATTCCATAAAAGAATCCATGAACATACTTAATACGCTGTGGAACAGTTTTTTGTTCCTCGAAACATACTGCGGGCGTGTTGACAAGCCGCCGAAATCGGAGTTTGAAGACCGCTGGATAATGTCGAGAATAAACAGCGTTATCGATTCCTCGTTCAAAAGCAACAGCAACTATAATGTAGCGGAATCCGCCCGCGTGATAAAGGACTTCGTACTCAAGGACCTGAGCCGCTGGTATATCCGTTTGATTCGTGATAGGACATGGCCGGCATACGACGGCGAAGACAAGAATGCCGCTTTCTACACGATGCATTACGTTTTTGAAAGGCTGGCAAAAATAATCGCCCCGATTTGTCCGTACATCGCGGAGGTGATGCACAAATCGCTTTATCACGACAAGGAATCCGTGCATCTTGAGGACTGGCCCCACGCCGATACGGCCATGATCAACAACGAAATAGAGGCGTCAATGGATGTGGCAAGGGAGGTCGTGGAGGCGATAAACGCGCTGCGCCAGGAAAACGGAATAAGGCTGCGCTGGCCGCTGAATAAGGCGGTGATAAAATGCGAAACAAACATCAGTGCGTCCAAATCCGTAATCGAGCGTGCATCAAATGTCAAGGCCGTCGTTTTCAACGAATCGCCGGAAGCGAATATGGTTTCCAAGGATTTTGCTGAAGGCAGCGTAGCTCTTGACGTAAAGATGGACGCCAGCCTCATGGAAGAAAGCATGATCATGGAGCTGATCCGCAAAGTGCAGACAATGCGTAAGGATAAAAGGCTGGACGTAAGTGAGAATATTATTTTGTTCGTGAAGTCGGACAACAATACGGAAAAATCAGTCAAAAAATGGGAAGACATTGTTAAAAAATCCGTTGGCGCAAAAGGCATAGAATACGCCGAACACGGCAACGCTGAAACAATGGGTTTCGAGGCTGTGAAAATAGTGGTAGGATTCGACGTTGCGAAGGCGTGACAGTGACGCTGGCATTGGCAAAATCGCGTCTAAATCACATACGCAAAACTTTATGAGGCATGAAGGCACGCAATTAAGTTAGAAGGATGCAATACATGAAAACTTTCGACAATCTGTACAAAGACGCAGCAGACTGGCTAAAGTTGATGCGGAAAAACGCGCTGGTAGGCATTGTCTATCATCGCGATTCCGACGGTGTGTGTTCGTCTGTAATGATGCACAAGATTTTGAAATTTCTAGGCTGCACGTCTGTTACGACATTGCCGTGCGATCCGGCTGCGCCCGCAGTCACATCAACATTGATGAAGGAACTTGCAAAATTGCAGCCCGACTACCTTATTTTTCTTGACATGGCCGTCGATCAGGACGCAAACCCGCTCGTGCTGTTGAAGCAGAAATTCGACACCAAAATCATGGTTATCGATCACCATCCGATGTCAATGGATCTGACCATGCTTGACATAAAGCACGTCAACACGAGAATGGTCGATTCGAAGGCGTATCTTCCGGCATCGTACATAATGTACAAGATCATGGCTAAGTTCAGTTCGGAATTGGCCGGAGAATATTCGTGGATATCCATGATAGGAACGATCGGCGATCATGGCGTGGATAATTGTCCGGATCTTGTCAAAGGTTTTTTAGGCGTATTCGGCGAAATCGCATCCACGCAAAAGGAATTTTCAACAACAAAGTACGGGAAAGCGTCGGAGTTAATAATGGCTGCGAAAGCTTCGGACAACGAAGGCATCGAAAAAGCAAGGATAATGCTCGAGCGTGCGATAAACGTTGACGCGTTTCTCGCAAACGAAACCCTGAAAGATTGGCATTCCGAGATGCAGGTGATAATAAACCACCTTGTAAATAATTTTGAGAAAGATGCGGAATTCCAGAAAAACGCGAACATGGCCATATACAAAATAAACACCGACAAGCGGATTGAATCCGTAATCGCATCGATAATATCGGACAAATTTCCAAGGGTTACGATTGTCGTCTGCCGCGAGTCTGCTGACAGAATCTCGTGCAGTTTGCGCAACCAGAAATCCGTTGATGTCGGCAGCCTTGCCAAAGCAGCTATAACAGGCCTAAAAGACGCTCGCGGAGGCGGGCATCCGCAGGCGGCGGCAGCTTCGGTGCTGAAAAAAGACTGGGCGACTTTCAAGAATGCGTTGATAGGCGGCAGCGGAAAATATGCCAGCAAGGTCAAGTGAAAACCGATGGTAAAGCAAAATATATCGCTTGTCATCCCCGCCCACAACGAGGCTGGTGTGATAAACAAAACAGTCAGCGATTTTTTGGAAAACTTTCCCAACGCGGAAATAATCGTTGTCGACGACGGCTCGTCGGACAACACTTACTGGGTTGCGAAGTCTGTTAAAAATAAAAGGCTGAAAGTTGTCAGGCTTTCGGAAAGGTCGGGCAAGGGCGCTGCCGTTGCCGAGGGCGTTAAAAAGGCGGGAAAAGAAATCATAGGTTTTGTCGATGCCGATGGCGCATTCGATTCGTCTTCTTTGGAAAAGGTTCTGAAAAATTTCGGGCAATATGACGCAGTGATAGCTTCGAAATGGAAGGGCAGGAAGTTCGGCGAGGTCGAAGGATCGTTTGCGAAAAAGGCCTTCGGAAGATTCTGGAATGCGATGACGAGAATTTTTCTGGGTCTTGATTTTTCTGACACCCAGGCCGGTCTCAAAGTATTCAAGGCGGCTGCGGTAAAAAAAGCGTGCACATGCCTAATAGGCAAAGGTTTTGAATTCGATGCGGAACTTCTATACAAGCTGAAACTGGCAGGATTCGGCATAAAAGAAGTTTATATCGCCCCGAAAAACGTTGAAAAATCCAGATTCAGCTATCTGAACATTCCATCAATGCTTTTTAACATGGTTCGCATGGTAGTGATATTGAAACTTTCTTCTAAATCCGGGAAACAATAGGCACGCAACCACGTATATTATCCCGGCGACCGTAAGCGCTTTACCGGTTGTTGTGATCAAGGATCCGTATTTCAGTTCCACTGTGTCTTTCGACGGAAAGACCAGCATAAATCCGGGCGATACCATGTATATTTTTTCAGCTCCGTATGCAGTCCAATCCGGGAAATATGGGATCTTTACAAGCAGCGGTCTGCCTGTGCACGATGTTTTTATCAGAACGCTTTCATTCCGTATTGTTTCGTTTATGTCGCATTCCGCAGTCAACGGAATCTTTTTTATCTCGGACAAATCGTTGCCGTATATTGTTTGCGAAAAGCGCGAATCGTTTTTATTTACAAAAACAAGCGGAACGTCGGCCAGTTCGGTATTTCTGAACCACTCCATGGATATGTTTCTCCAGTCATCCGTTACAACGGCAACAGGTTCGTACTTCGGCGTTACGGCATAATGTCCATCGGCCATTAATTCGTACACCGATATTTCGCCAAACGATTTCAATTTTTTGTACGCGGTGATGTTGTCAAGCGCGTTTTTTAACTTGTCTGATGTGGCAACAACGTAGCGTATATTGAAAAGTTCAAGATGTTTCGTCCCGTTCGCGGCGTCGAAATAAGAGCACTTCAGCGAAGGTATCGGGCACGTGGGAGATTGCGATAATTCGGATTGCATGTAAAACGTAAACGGTGCCAGCAAACCGGATTCTATTGTCAGGCCTTCAACAACAGGTTTTCCGGTAAACATCGGAAACGCTTCAAACGCCCTTGGCGTACCGAATTTCGAGTGCGATGGCGAGTATTCATGGAATATTCTGCCGTATGGAAGGTCTTTCAGGAACGTGTTGATGTCGTTGAACTGACTCCACGCACTTTTTGATTCGTACCCTCCGTAATTCCAGCTTATCCAGCCGTCTATGTAAGAAATGTTGCTGTTAACCCATAATACTGTCAGTAGCCCTACAATCAGCGCAGATGCGTAAACCGGCTTTATATTTTTTATTATGCTTCCCGCGCCATATGCCGCAATCAGCACGCCGGAGAATTGCATAAATGGAAGAAAACGAACATCAACCAGCCCTATGAACTGGGACACGAGATAAAGCAGCAATGCGAGCAGCATAAGCGAAACAAGGAATAACACCCGCCTGTCCCTTTTCGATGCTCCGATTTTGAACCCCGTAACTGCTAAAACGAGCATCGGCAGGTATATTTTTGGGAATATTGTCAGGACGTTTTCTATTGTCCACCTGTATCCGAAATCCGTTTTGTACCCGATGTTAAAAAGTAGCGGCAGCGCCCAGAAGCCGACAAGTGCGAACGATAACGCGTATGTTTTTGCGAGCAACGTGATGTTGCCCAATAATTTATTTCTTTCGCCGAGTGCTGCGATAAGCAGCGATGCGATGAACGCGAAAATGGCGGTGTATATGTGCGTCAGCACGATTGCGGCGAATAACACGGAGTTGCGCACGCCGGTTTTATTTTTTGGCATAGAGCCGTACAATGATGCAAGAAAGAGGAATGCTAGGGCAAAACTCAAACTGTAACTGAATTCTCCGGAAAGCGTGCTCGGGATGTTACCGCCCCACACAGAATTTGATTCGATAAAAAGGAAAATGAGCGAGAAAAACGCGGATATCGACGGTATAGGCTCGTCAAATTTCAACATCCTCATTGCGAGGTAAGCGGAAACCGGAAGCAGGAATGTTCCGAGAACGGTTATTATCTTTGTAGCAATGTTCGGGTTGATCAAATAAGAAAGAATCGCACCCAGTGCATACGCCAGCGGAAAATAAAACTGGAATGCGGGAAAACCGAGATACCAGTCAGGGCTCCAGCCGATGAGTTCAAGGTTGGGCAGCAGGCTGGTGCGCATGTAATAGAACAGGTAATTATGCGAGCCCGTATCACCGCCGCTGACTGTAGTTTGCGAAAACAAAAGGTCCGGTTTGAAGTGCTGCAGGAGGAAAGCCGACACTATAACTATCGAAACAAAACCGAGCACGCTTTCCGTTTTCATGTTATTTTCTCTTTAGCCGGAAGTTGTAAGCGAATATGGACGCGGCGAGCACGACAAGCAGTCCCGCAATTATGTAAACCGAAAACAGTCCCTCATTCTTCGTTATTGCGACAGAGCCGCGCGCAAAGCTTGAGAAATGTTTTCCGTTGTTGTCGTACTCCATGACAGCGAAAACATTGTACGTGCTTCCTTCCAGCGCGGACAGCGATGATATTTCCACATTCATCGATTTCTGATCCTCGGAGTTTAGCGTAACGGTTTTTGCATATCCGCCTGCCAGCAATTCCTTCGACGTCAATACAATAAGCGTCACGTTGTGCGCAGCCGCACCGCGATTGACAATGCTGAGTTTGATTTTCGCAGCCCCCCCTTTTTGGACCTTCGCCTCTCCGAATGTTCCTGTAACATCAGAGGATGTTCTTTCGTTGTTTGTGAGAAATGAATATGAAACTGCCGAGAAGGGATAGTTGTTCGCATCTGCATATTCGGTCAGTACAGCAACAGGATATTTGCCTGGCAGCAACGTCTTTGTTATGTTCGCATTGAACGGGGTGTCAACACGCTTTCCCGGATCCAGCCTTTCAATAAAGAGTGTCGGAAAAACAGCCCCCGGCGCTGATAAGAATGAAGTTTGTACTGAATAGGCGGGTTCATCGCCGCTGTTCGAAACGCTGAACACGCCTTCGGCATTGCTGCCGCTTATTGTCATCTCAGCCAGCTGTGCGCTTATCGTAATGTAAGACGCGCTGGCGTATGGAAGCATTAGCAACACTGCCAAAACAATAACAGTGTACCTCATTTTATCACCTTAATCTGCAGATTATAAATGCGTGGTCTTCTTCGAACGGCGCAAGCTCGACGTAATCCATTATTTCAAAATTAATTTTCAACATCTTCAACGACTCTTCGAATACCTTTTTCGGATCTTTTGTCACGTCTATGCTTCTTGCCTTTATCGCGATCATGGCGTAGCCGCCTTTTTCAGGAATTGTTTCGCGTTTCGTGTCAATATTCCGACCTGTTCCGGGTCGGCAACGTCCTCATAAACCACGTCAACCTTTTCGACCCACGAATAATCTTCCGGTTTTCTCGCGTCTGCTTTTATAGGGACGACATTTCCCCTCTTTTCCGAAAGGTTTACAAGGTCCGTCAACGCTCTCGAAGAAACTTCAACGCCGTAAATTATTCCGTCATCGCCTATGATGTCGGAGAAATAGGATGCTGTTTGTCCTTGTGCTATTCCGAGGTAAAGGATTTTGGCGTTCTTTTTTATGGGAAAGTTTTTAACACCTTTGAATATGGCTGCTGCGGCTTTTGATTTCGAAGGATTCCAGACCCTGAACTCACGTCCGCCTATGTGTATAATTTTTTCAGAATAAAGCCTGCCCTTTGTCAGGTTCTCGGTTGCGAGTGTGTCCTTGTCTATCCAAAAAATCCGTTCAAACGCCTCCTTAAGTTTTGTCATCAGATCAACTCTTGATCAAACTTTTCTTTTTTGCTTAAGCTTTTCATAGGAAACAACGGTTTCCTGTGCATGATTTGCACTGCAAATCATTGTCCCTATGCACGGAAACCACTGGTTTCCGTTGAAAACTTCGGTTTTCCGTTGTCCCAAAAAGCTTACCTGTTGGAAAATTGTGACAGCGCTTTTGCCAGCAGTTCGTCAAGTTCTTTTTTCATCTCGGCGCTTTTGTCGTTGCCCGAAAAAAAATCGATCCTGGCAGCCATCGTTATCTTTGAAGCCACGATCCTTGCGATCTTTCCGCGTATCGGTATCGGAGCGGATATGACCGCAGGGTGGTAGAAAATTATGCCGTGTTTTGGCGCCTTGCCCTGTTTTTTCAAAAATCTGAATAACGCCTTCTCTGCACCGAGCAGCTGTATCGTGGATGACGGAAGCTTTGCGAGTTTGTCAAGCCCGCCCGCGTGCGCGACTAGCCTGAATGCGAGCAACGCTCCGGCAACAGCTGACATGTTCGGCATGATCTGTTTCCCGAGTTTTTCAAGATACGATTCCAATCCTTTCCTTTCCGTGTACATGGACTTCAGCAATCTTCCCGCTTCCTTTACGCTCGTTAGGTCATTTTCATCGAATTCCATTCCCGCGCTTTCTATGTCAAGTATTCTGCCGTCCCTCTCGAACTTGTCGCGCAGCGTCTTCTCCGCAATGTACTCCGCGAATTTCTCGTTGTCTTTTAACAGCCCGTTCGCTTCCGGAAAATAAAGTCCGTACCACTCGCGCAGATGTTCGGCAAGCGTGTTTGTGTTCTTGCTCAATTCGTCTATCATGCCTACAACGCGCATCCCGACCTTGTCTTTGTCAGTGCTTCGAAGCTCTGTTTTCGAGCTTTCGATCCCCACCGAAGACATTATTTTGTTTAAGTCCGCTTGCGACTCGGCCCATTTCCCCCTTATAGCAGCATCCCTGAAAATTGTTTTTGTGTTATTTTCGCCGATATTCAACGTGTCACTGATTATCGTTATCCGTCCTGATTTTGGGTAGGTTCCGCACAGTGTTGTGAAACCATTGTTTTTCAGCCTGTTTGCCAGTTTAATTTCTTCCTCAATAACATTGTTTTTTACAGTGCCAAGCCTTGCAGAAATGTACTTTGCATCTTTGTTGAAGAATTCTTTGTCCAGAAGCTTCCCGCTTTCGTCAAACGCAAACACTCCTACAATGCAATATCCAAGGTACGCTTTCATCTGTCATCCATCCTTTTTGATCAATTTTTTGCCATTCTCTTTTGATTAAACTTTTATGAAAAGTTTATGCGGGGGGCCGGATTTGAACCGACGAACCCACTAAGGGATCAGATCTCTCCAGTTTTAAACCTCTCCGCTTAAAGAAAGGCTTACTTGAGTCTGACGCCTTTTGTCATTGTTTGCAACAGCAAACTCTGCACTCAAGTATTGACCGGACTTGGCTACCCCCGCAGTTGTAGACAGAAACATATGCATACCAAAAGCACATGTTTCAGCTCACTCCGCCTTACTCAAGATGAGCGGGTATCTATTTATTGGTTATCAAAAATCAGGCAGAAATAGCCTTTACTTCAGATTTCAGCTTATCCAGCTGGGTCTTTAATTCTGTTAGCGAAATCTTCATTTCAGTCCTTTTCGGGTCAACCTCGATATCAATGTCAATGCCCTGCGGGCGGCCAAGCTCAGCTTCGACAGCAGAAATGAGCTTGTTCGCTTTATCCAGCGACGCGTTAAGCGCGCTGTTTGTTTCAACAAATGTTTCCTGCGCACTGGTAAGAACATCACCGAGCTGCTTTAATGTCGAAATCTCGCCCTTTAGCGCGCCGAGGTACGAAAGAAGTTCCTTATACCTGTCTACCTTGATGAATAGCGGAACCCGTTGCATCTCTTTTACCTCTGTGGCAGGCTCTGGCATCGGGTTCGGGGGAGTTGATAAAACCGGAAAATCCTGTTGGAGGGCACTTGTCCCTGCTGTTAACTCTTTCGCAACCCCGCCCTTCTTTCTGATCAACCAGACCATTTTGTCCACTCAAACATTATATAATATCATTCAAATCTGGCTAATATAAATTTGCTTGTAGCAACAAAAAGTAGAGATTGGAACAGATTACACCTGTTTCCGTTTGCAGCCGCGGTTATGGTCTAGTGCGCCAGCCGGGATTTGAACCCGGATACCCAGCTTGGGAAGCTGGTATCTTAGCCAGATTGGATCACTGACGCCCGTGTACAGCTTAATCGCAGTTTTACGCTGTTAGTAGATGGTATTTTCCCATTGGTTATAAATTCCCTTATTTTTATCTGGTTCTTTATGTTAGAACTGCCGACCTTTTTGATTTATCTTGCACACCATCAATTTAAATCGGGTTTAGAATAGGTAGTTAGCTATGACTCAAATCAAGTGCTACGAGCAGTATCCTTTGTGGATAGTTTTCCTCTCCAACTTCGTTTCAATTGCAACGTATGTAATTGGAGGGTATATACTCTATCAACTGGGATCTATCTGGTTAGCCGCATATTTGCTCTATATTTTGTTGTTAGAAGTTAAACTACTGAAAAGAAGCTGTACGAACTGTTATTACTACGGAAAGTTTTGTGCCTTTGGCAAGGGAAAATTAAGTGCGTTCTTTTTCAAGAAAGGAAACGCGAAGAGTTTCACTCAACGCCAAATCACATGGAAAGATATGCTTCCGGATTTTCTGGTTTCCATAATCCCTTTATTGGTAGGAATTGCACTCTTGGTAATAAACTTTAATTTTTTGATTTTGTCATTGGTCATTTTGTTGGTTATACTGACTTCTGTTGGCAATGGATTTGTCCGTGGCTCCTTGGCCTGCAAATATTGCAAGCAAAGAAAGATCGGTTGCCCTGCAGAAAAATTATTTAAAAAAAGGAAATAGCAGCTTGATCAAAACGCGTTTAGCGCGTCTTTTAACCCGGTTTTATACCCTATGGTTGGTTTGTAACCCAGCAATTTTTTTGCCTTCGTGATGTCAAAATATCTGTCGCTTGATATTACTTTGACATATTCGGGCAGGACTTTCGGCTTTGTTTTGCGCGCTTTCGCAGCAGCGTAAGAAATTTCCGACATGATCAGCGCAATGTGTTTGTTCACGTGTTTTGTCGGCGGCTCAACCCCGTAAAAACGCGCGACCATTTTCAGCGCTTCGTTTTGCGTCACTGTGTCAGGGCCGGCTATATTGAACGCCTCGTTAAATGGTTTCTTGGTCGCAGCGAGATAGAACGCCTTGGCGCAGTCCTTTGCGTGTGTGAAGTGAATTCGGTTTTTTCCGTTTCCTATGATTTTCATTTTTCCGGATTTGGTCAGCTTCGCTATCGTTTCAAAGCCTGCGTCGAAGCCTTTGCCGTAGATCACTGTCGGCCGCAGTATGGTATAGCCGATGCCCGATTTTTTTACAGCCTCTTCCGCTTTTTTCTTACTCACGCCGTACGGTTCTTTTGCGTTAAGTTTATTTTCTTCATCTATCGGCAGTTCGTTGCTGCGTCCGTATACAGAAACGGAGCTTGCGAATACGAATTTCGACACTCCGGATTTCGAGGCAGCATCTAGCATGTTTTTCGTGCCGCCGTAGTTTATCCTGATCATTTCTTTTGCAGGTAGCGTGTAGTCGAGCGTGGCTGCGAGATGGATAACCGTATCAACACCCTCGCACGCCCTCAGCAAAGAGTCCTCGTCGAACAAATTAGCATTAACGACCGACGCGCCGCGCTCTTCGAACTGCGTCATCAGCCTTATTTTTTTTCCGCTTTTCAATAACATCGGGGAGACGTATTTGCCGAGCCTTCCCGTCCCGCCGGTTATGAGTATCATAAATTTAATACCAGAACCCGTCTTATATTTACGATCAACATGGACGTTGAAAAAATATCGGAGCTTATTTTCGAGGCTGGTCAACTGAAGCGCCTTCCGCGCAGCGGCTGGTTTTTTGCCGGGGTTAAGAATCCGGAAACGGTTGCAGAGCATTCCTGGAGAACCGCGTTGATAGGGCTGTTCCTTGCAAAAATGGAGGATGTTGATGAAAACAAGGTACTGAAAATGTGCATAATGCACGACCTCGCCGAAACAAGGATCGGCGACATGAACCGCGTAAACGACAGGTACATAGAAAAGGGAAGCGGCGAAGAAAAGGCGTTTGAGGACATCTTAAGCATTGACAACGAATTTCTGGAGATAATCAGGGAGTATAACCAGAGAAAAACAACAGAAGCTGTCGTAGCCAGGGACGCCGATTTGCTGGAGGTTTTTGCACAAGCCAAGGAGTATATCGAATTGGGTCATTCGTCATTGTCCAACTGGATGGAAAACACGAGAGTGATACTGAAAACAAAAAGCGCGAAAATTCTTGCGGAAAAACTTGAATCAATGGATTCTACGTCGTGGTGGCACGGGCTGAAAAAACTGCCGAAAGATTAAAATTCTTTCACGCCGTTTTTCGTAACTAGAAAATCGTTTTCGATCCTTATGCCGCCGTGTCTTATGTCATAAAGGCCCGGTTCTATTGTGAAAACCATTCCCGGCTCGAACGGTTTTTTGAAATTGCTTAAAGAATTTTCATGCACGTCGCGCCCCAAAAAATGCCCTATGGAATGCATGAATCTCTTTCCGAGTATTGCTTGCGCGGATTTCTGCATTTCGAAACCAGTCCCGCTGTTTCGTGCAATGTCAACGCATTTATCGTGCGCTTTTAACACCTTTTTTTCCGTTTCACCGAACCATGCCGTCCTTTTTTTGAATATGCAGCGCGTTATGTCGGCGCAATAGCCTTGGAAGCGTGCGCCGAAATCCACCAACACCATGCCGTTTATCCTGTCAAAGCCTGTCGAATAGTGCGGAACAGCGGAATTTTTATCAGCGGCGCATATCGTAGGAAAAGCGGTCGTGCAGCCGCTTTTCCGGAATTCGTATTCTATCTTTGCCGCAAGTTCACTTTCATTGCTCGGAAGCGTTTCTATTGTTTCGAGCGCGTTCTTCGTAATTTCGACAGCCCTGTCGATTTTTTTTATCTCGTCGTTGTCCTTTATCATCCTGCATTCGTCGAAGAATTTCGAAACGTCAACGAGTTTTATTCCAAGATATTCCAGTCTCTTTGCAGAGGCGTAAGAAAGTTTATCGGCAACAACGCCGATTTTCGAACCTGTTGCCGCGTTCTTGATTATTTCCAGCCTTTCAGATCTTTTATGCACGATCTTCGGGTTGGCAACATATTTTTTCGCGCCTTCGTACTCCAGTTCGTTGACAAAAACATCAATTTTGCGCTTTCGCAGTATTGCAAAGCAACCCTCGAACCCGCCTTCAAGTCCGGTCATATAACCGAAGTTCTCATCAGGAGAATTCGGAAGAAATATGGAGTCTATGTCCGCGTTGTTTTTTTCAATGATTTTCCACAGTTTTGCGAGCCGTTTCACCAACATCACTCAAAAATCGCGCCGAATCCCTGCGATACCGCGTCTTCCTCTTCGGAAATCTGCTTCAATATCCTTTCCTTTTCGGCGCCTTCAATCAGTTTTCCCTTGTTGCCGACAGTTTCCTTCGCTTTCTCTAGGCCGTCCTCGGATCCGGAAACGCGTATCAGCATGCCGTCGTCCTTTATGCCGTAATTCGCTGCAGTGCGGAATGTGAGCGACTGCCTCGATATAATGTCGTCTTTTAGAAACGCGGTTTCGATTTCTCGGAATTCCGGCCTTAGTATAAAGTACAAAGCGTCCATTTCTTATCACTCGGATATAATTTATTTTTTTAAACGTTATAAACCGAAGCCTCCGGTGGGATTTGAACCCGCAACCTAGTGCTTACAAAGCACTCGCTCTGCCGAATTGAGCTACGGAGGCGTTTTTTTCGACCAAGCTTTTGTAAAAAAGCCTGTTAAGCATAAATATCTCTTCGCAGTCTTAATTTATTGTTATGCTTGGCAAGAAACGGAACAGCAATGCGTTTGTTTTGTTCGTGGCGCTGGTTGTCATAGCAGCTGTCCTGCTCGTAAGGGGTTACGCCTCGGCAAAAACCATTTTCGATTTTACGCAGGATACAACCGAAATGGACAACATAAACCTGAGATACGAACCAGGTCCTGTATTATACCTTTCAAATGGTTGCCAGGGAATACGCATGGGCATAACGAGCGATCAGGCGTTTTCTATCAGAGAGGTTCTGGCAAACGACATGTTTTCGCGTCCTTTGACGCACGATCTTGTATTTGAGACCTTTAGCGCTTTCAACATCAAGCTGGTTTATGCGAAAATAGACGCGATCAAAGACGGGATATACACTGCAAAGCTGCTGTTTTCCGACAATACGCTGTATTACGAGGCCGATTCGAGGCCCAGCGACATGGCTGCGTTCACATTGCGTTACAGAAACAAGTTTGCAATAAGCAACAGCTTGGCTTCAAACATGACCAATGTCTGTTAGGATCTTCTCGACCTTTGTTTTCAGGTCTTTTATCGTTCCGTTATTGGTTATTTTGTAGTCGGCGATAATTATCACCTTTTCCATGCCGAATTCACGCGACCTGACATCTCTCAGCTCGAATTCTTCCATGTTTTTCGGATCCCGGTCGTCTTTTCTTTCTATCTGCCTGCGGAACCGCATATCAACGGGCGCGCTTATCGCTACTATCTTCACATTCCCCGCCTTTTTCAAAACATCGATTTCTTCTATGTTCCGTACGCCGTCAACGCACACGACATCAGGTTTCACGCCCGCCAGCATCCCTGCCACACGTTTCGCTACTATGTCTTTGCCGAATTCTTTTCTAAGCGAAAACGCGACAGCATCAAGATTTTTGCTGTTCATCTCAAGCCCGCGTTTTCGAACCTCGGCTTTGGGAACAGAACTCATCGTTGTTACCGATATGCCTTTGGTCTGCAGTATTTTTCCAACTTCGCCCTTTCCAGCACCCGGCATTCCTACGAGGCAGATTATAGTTTTCATCGTCATCCATCCCCGCTAAATAAAACTCCCTTATTAAAATATTCGATCACCTTCTTTATGTATTCTATTTTTACACGGTTTTTATAAACATAGAATCCGTCTCGTTTATTATGAAGACCGAATTGGTAGTTGGCGGGTTTCTGATTCACAACAACAAGATACTTCTTATTCACCACAGGAAATTGGACAAGTGGCTGCCGCCCGGAGGGCACATCAATGAAAACGAAACGCCGGACGAAGCGCTGGAAAGGGAATTTGCAGAGGAATTGAATTTGAAAATAGAGATCTTGAACAAGGTCGCAGTTGCCTCCGAGGGCAATATCAAGAAACAGCTGGCAGTTCCGTTTTATGTCAATGTGCACAGCGTTGGCGATCACGACCACTGCTGTTTATTTTATCTGTGCAGGCCAATAAATCAGGAACAGTTGGAAGTAAATAAATCAGAACTAAAAGATTTTATGTGGGTATCTTCCGAAGAGTTGGATCAGAAACACATATCCACGGATGTTAAACATATAGCCGTCAAGGCTTTCGAACTTTTTAATTCTGGAAAAATAAAAATCTAACTTCCGTAATGTTTTTTTATTATCCCAACCGCGCGGTCGATCTGTTCTTTGCTTACGTCGAGTGCGGGAAACAAAACAACGCGGCTGTCAAAATCGTCGATTAACAATCCATCGTTCCTGCAGTCTCTTTTAATTTTATTGTTTCCCGTATCAAAACCCACGCACAAACCTTTACCATCCGGTGAACAAAATTCAGATAATCTTTTCATCAAATATCGGCCGCTATTATCCGATTTTTCAACAAGCCTGTTCTTTTGCATATAATCTATATTTGCTATTGACACTTCGACACTGAGAGGATGCCAGCCGAATGTCGAGTAGTTGCTGAAGCCGAAGCGCATTGACTCTGCGACTTTCGGAACCGCAACAGTCGCGCCGATTGCCGCATAACCGGAACTAAGGCCCTTGGCCATTGTTATTATATCCGGCTGGATGTCGTAATGCTCGAAACCAAACCATTTCCCCGTCCTTCCGAAACCTGTAGCGACTTCGTCCATTATTAGCACTGTGTCCGTCTCATCGCAAGCCTCTCTTACAGACCGGAAAAACGATTTCGGCGGAACAATGACACCAAGATTGCAGATTATCGGTTCTGCTATGAACGCGCAAATGTCGCCTTTCTTTATGCTTTTTACAGCGACGTCGGTTGTTTTTTCCCAGTCTGCTGTGTTTAACCTGATATAGAAGTCGGGATAAGGCCCGAATTTATTTTCATGCAGGCCTACCAGTGCCATGCACGCGAACGATTGACCGTGATATGCGTCGTTAAAAGCCATGAATTTTTTTCTTCGGTTATAAGACTTTGATATTTTTAACGCTATCTCGACAGCCTCAGTCCCGCCTGTTGCACGGAAACATGTACCTTGTTTTTTGGGCAAAAGCGACACCAGTCTTTTTGCGAGATCCTCCCATCGTTGGTACTTGTATGTTGGACTGACATAAACAGGACCTTTAAAGGACTTCGTAGCCCGCAGAATTTCTTTTTTATTCCAGCCGGAATTTCCAACACACCAGCCCATCATAAAGTCCAGGTATTTTTTGCCGTTCTTGTCAATAAGGCAGCCGTCTTTCGCGCTGGCTATCTCTATCGGATAAGGCGGAAAATCCCTGAAAAGACACTCGAACAATAAAACACCTACTGATAATCTGTTTTTTAACTTAACTATTATTGCCTTGGGCGAGAATTGAACTCGCTACCTTCCGATACCACTTCACAGCCGTTAAGGCTCGTCACTCATAATGAACTTATGAGTCGGACGCTCTACCGATGAGCCACCAAGGCACGTTTTGCTTAAGCTTTCATAGGAAATTTTCGAATTTCCTATGCACGGAAAGCTTTGCTTTCCGTTGTACTAAAAGCTTATTTGATTAAACTTTCTCAAAGGAAACGATGCGTTTCCTTTGCACGTAAAGCTTCGCTTTACGTTGTTCTAAGAAAGTTTATTTAAATCTCTTTTATGGCGGTCATGCAGACGTTTCTTGAAAACGTCTTGAAAATCGGAAGTTTGAACTGGTATTCCGGGAACAGCGTTATTGATTTAAACCCCGCCTTTTCAGCGAGTTTCTTCATTTCACCGTATGTGAACAGGTGATAGTACCGTTGATGTATTTTATCCCCGATCTTCCACGGCACGTAAATGTCCCTAGGGCCCAGAATAAACCTTCTCTGTTTTTTATTCCACGCGGTTATCAGCGCAACACCGTTCGGCCTTAAAACACGGTAAGCCTCTTTCAGCGCTTTTGTCCTCTTTTCCTCCGAATCGAAGTGGTGAAACACGGCGGTGGAGACTACAAAATCGAATGTGTTATCGCGGAATGGTAGGCTAAGACAGTTCGCTTTGATTATCGGAAAATTAACATTGTTTTTTTTCATGTTCTTTGAAGCCCAGAAAAGCTGTTTGCTGCTGAAGTCAATCCCGACACAGTCAAAACCTTGCTTTGCGAAAGCGATCGTGTTTGCGCCTGCGCCGCAGCCTATGTCAAGCAGCTTTCCGTGTCCCCACAATTTGGCGTATTTTTCAACGTCTATGATTCGCGGGTTTTGGTGGGCGTGGTAATAGCCTTCGGCTATTTCATCATATACATGTTCGACATTCGCGTCTGTTGGCTGCATACTTTATCTTATTTTGGATGCTTATTTAATCCCATGGAGTCGGTTGTAAAGAAACGCGTTCGTACAATATCCGGAGTCACGGTAGTCGCAGTGATGACAAAGCCTCTGCAATGTCCCGGCCGCTGCGTTTACTGCCCGGGCGGCGTTGACAAAGAAATACCGACGCCGAAGAGTTATCTTCCTAAATCACCGGTTGTGATGCGTGCGGCAAAATTAAATTACGATCCGTACGTGCAGGTTCGGTCGCGCCTGAAGGCGCTTGTTGCAATGAAACACATCGCGGATAAAATAGAACTCATAATAATGGGCGGTACATTCATGGCAGCGCCCGTGCAATACAGATATGATTTTGTCAAAGGTTGTTACGACGGCATTAACGGTTTTGTTTCGAAAACGCTCGAGGATGCGAAAAAAGCCAATGAAACCGCAGCTAACCGCTGTGTCGCACTCTGCCTTGAGACAAGGCCCGACTGGGCTTACGAGCGCCAGATAAACCAGATGCTCGATTTCGGAGCGACCAGGGTTGAGATCGGCGTACAGCTTCCGGACGACGAAAGCTATATGTTGACAAAGCGCGGCCACACTGTTGAGGACGTTGTCAGGTCCACAAAATTGTTGAAAGATTCGGGTTTCAAGGTGTATTATCATTACATGTGCAACCTGCCCGGATCGGATCTTGAAAAAGATCTTGAGATGTTCAAGAAACTCTTTTCGGACAGCAGGTTCCGCCCGGATGGTGTTAAAATATATCCGTGTCTTGTGCTCGACAATACGGAGTTAAAGAAATGGTATGATAAGGGCGAGCATTACGCTTACACTAATGACGAACTGGTCGGGCTGATCACTAAAATAAAATTGAACATCCCGCGTTATGCGCGAATTTCGCGTATAATGCGCGACATACCTGCAGAATATGTAGTCGGCGGGACAAAGTATTCGCATCTTCGGGATGCGATAAAGGCAGCGATGAATAAAAACGGAACGAAATGCGTTTGCATCAGGTGCAGGGAAGTCGGTTATAACCTGCTCAATGGAAAAAAGGTGGACGAAGCATCTGTAAAAATGGAAAGGTTGGATTACGACGCGTCCGGAGGAAACGAAATATTCCTCAGTTTTGAGGATAAAAACGATATCCTGCTCGGTTTGTTGAGATTGCGGATTCCGTCAAAACCTTTCCGGCCCGAAATAACGCAAAACACGTCGCTCGTAAGGGAGATGCACGTTTTCGGAAAAGAAGCCGGCATCGGTTCTGTGTCGTCGTCGGACCAGTTCCAGCACCGCGGATACGGAAAAAAACTTTTACAGGAGGCAGAGAAAATATCAAAAGAGCACGGCATGAAAAAAATCGCAGTGATTTCAGGCGTCGGTGCGCGTGAGTATTACAGGAAACTAGGATACGAATTAGAAGGCGCGTATATGACGAAGAAACTCTGATTTTGCCGACCTTTTACCCGATCGCAGCGGTCGTATTCACTGTTATGCCTGAGCTGGGCGCTGCCGTAAGGAAAGTGCTGCCTAAGAACGACCTTACGAAAGCGAGTATTGCTTTTAGCAAATTTTCTATGGCGCCGACTTTCTCTTTTGTCTCGGACACGTCTATTTGAATTTGTTCCAGCTTGGATTTCATTGCCTCGATGTCAGACGGTTTTATTGTTGCCTCAGTTTGCTTTGTCACATAGCATGACTGGATGCAGTTCTCTAATGATGTCGAAGACTGGCCGAGGCTTTCCTTCTCTAGGTCATTAACAGTGTTTTCGCATTTCTGCAGGCACGCTTTATCAACGACTTTTGGTTCGCTGATTGTTGGTGTAGGAGTTCCGCAAACGGTTTGGACGCAGTTAGGCCCGCAGGAAACTTCCTTGCACGCTCCTGCAGGAGTCCCGGAAGCGGCAGGCACAAACACATCGTGTTCATAACCCTTTTCGTATTTTATTTCGACCACTTTGGTGATATTGGCAGTTTCAAACGATCTGGAAGAAGCCTTCAACTCAAGCGTGTAATCCCCTTCCGGGCATTCGGACTTGGATAAGAACGTACTGCTCCTGTGCCTGCTCAACGATGTGTCAAACCAGAATTGCAACTCTTTCAAACAGCCTGTCCCATTCAGGGGGTGCAGGAAGCCTTTTATCTCGGCGTTTTGCACAATCTTCCCTTTGCTGTCTTTCGCTTCCGCATAAATGTCAAGGTTGGACTTGCCGCCTTGCGTGGATATCTTGAAGCCGGATTCCAAGCTTATGCTTCCGAGGTTGACATCAAACTCCTTTGTTATCTTGGCATCAGCATAGCCGCCTTTGCCAACGCTTAATTCCAAAACATATTTGCCTGTCGGACACCAGTCGGATATGTACACGTCTTCAACATAATATTTCTGCACAAAGTCACCTTTGTAGTAGATAGGCCCTTTTGGCGACACATATAATCTGCAGACCTGAGGTGTACCCTCGTATCCTTCTATTTTTCTAGTTTCTTGGTTCAATGGAAATATGTTTCCGCTTACAAACGCGTCTTGGACAACGGAACCGTCCGGTTTCGTAACCAAGATCTGCAGGTACATCCTGTCACCCGGCCTGTAACTGGGCTCGTCGAAATTTATCTCTACGTTCAGCTTTTCCTTTTGTATTGTAATCTTCTTTTCCACTGTTATGGATTCGGTGCCTTTCGATATCTTCATCTTGAGCTTGTATTCTCCCATTTGGGCCCATTCCTGGATTTTGTACGGATCCAGATAATAGAAACCGTCTTCATACTTGGCGCTTATGTATCTCTGGTAATTCCCGTTTTCATCGTACAGCTCGGCGCTCACAATCGCATCAGATATTGTGTTGCCGTCCTTGTCAAACACCTTGACCTTGCCGTTCAGATTGTCACCCGGTATCAAAACATCCTTTTCCAAAACAACGTCCGCATTAAGGCCTCTTTTTGTAATAGAAATCGTTAAAGTTGAATTGGATTTTTGCTCTTTCCAGCTGGCCTGAACGGTTATGATTAAACTCTTGCCAAGACTGTCAGCGCTCACCCAGTATGAATAGACATATTTGGACTCCTTTTTCCATGGGTAGATCGTGGAAACCAAAGCCCCTGTGGATGCGTCCCTTATATCACCTGTCAGATAGGCATCGGTTACAGAATTGCCTTCTTTGTCAGTAGCTGCAATCTCCAGTTGTATGGAATCGCTGGGGTTGTACTCGGTCTTGTCACTTTTCATCACAAGATTTAAAACAGGCTTTAGCAGTTTCACAGTCTTGGACAGGGTGGCATTGTCATAATCGCTGTGTTTCACGGTAATTTTCAGTTCGTAATCTCCCAACGAGTCGCTTTCGCTGAACCACGTCCAAGCCTTGTAGCAGTCACAGAGCGTAGAATAATAGAAATACTGGCGGCCTTTGTTCGTGGGCCCAGCCATGGACGCCTCTATCGTTGCATCGGTGATTATCTTGCCGTCCACATCGGTAACTTTTATTCTGGATTCCACGCTGTCCTTTGGGTAGAAGTTTTCTTTTTCTAGTGTAAGCGCGGCTTTCAGCTGTGATTTTTCACTGGTTATTGCGGTTGTCTCCCCAGATGCATTGTTTCCGGCAGTGTCTTTGCAAGTGAAGTACGCGGAATATGTACCCGCCTGCAAGCCAGGATGCACATAGCTGGCTGCACCGTTAGAGTATGCGGCTGCGAAAGAGAGTTTGACAGCTGTGGCTCTGGTCTCGATTTCAAAAGTGCACGAAGAAACCCCGACATTATCGGATGCGATGGTAATAAATGTCGCCTGTTTTTTATGGGTCACAGCCACGGGCGATACTTTTCCTATAATCGGAGAGGTTTTGTCTAACGTGGTCGTAGTAGTAGTCGTTGTCGTCGTAGTTGTTGGTGCAATTGTAGTCGTGCTGGTTGTCGTTGTCGTCGGCGTCGTAGTTGTTGTAGTGGGTGTGGTAGTCGTCGTTGTTGTCGGCTCTGTAGTAGTACTGGTTGTCGTTGTTGAGGTTGTCGTGGTTTGGTTCTGCGCAAAGGTAAAAGAAGACGCTAAAATAAACACAAACAGAACAACGAGTAAAAACGTCCGCGGTTTCGTGGAGTTATTCATTCAGAACCCCTATTCAAAGATTTGATCGGCCGGTCTTAAATATGTTAAACAGCGGACATTGTCGCCTTCGGGATTAGCCTATCATCTTCAATGCGGTCAACCTGTCTAACGTTTTATATTTAAAATCCAAACTATTACAGAACAGCATGAACACGAAAAACATAATCGCGGATTTTCCTTCTCTCAACCAGAAGATTCGCGGAAAGCCTGTGATATATCTTGACAGTGCATGTACGACTCTCCGCCCAAAACAAGTCATCGATACCATGGACGAGTATTATGAAAAATATCCTGCGTGCGCTGGCAGGAGCGTACACGCTTTCGGTGCAGAAGTTACGGAAAAATACAACAACGCGCGTGATACAATTGCAAAATTCATAAATGCAAAAAGGAGCGGGGAAATAATTTTCACAAGAAACACGACCGAGGGCATAAATCTTGTTGCAAACTCGCTCAACCTGGCCAAAGGCGATATCGTTCTTACAACGGACAAGGAGCACAATTCAAATCTTTTGCCGTGGCAACTCTTATCAAAAAGGCGCGGAATCCGCCACGAGATCGTGTTCTCCAACACTGATATGACTTTTAACATGGAGAATTTCGAAAATACAATGGACGATAATGTGAAACTGGTTTCAATGGTCCACACATCCAACCTTGACGGTTATACAATACCCGCTGAAAAAATCATAAAACTCGCTCACGACCATGGCGCATTGGTTATGCTTGACTGCGCCCAATCCGTTCCTCACAAATCGATAGACGTCAAAAAAATGGATGTTGATTTTATCGCGTTCTCCGGGCACAAGATGCTCGGTCCTTCGGGTATGGGCGTTCTTTACGGCAAATATGATCTTTTGGAAAAGATGGACCCTTTCATGATAGGCGGCGACACTGTAAAAAACTCTACTTACGATTCGTTTACGCTTCTTGACCCGCCGGAAAAATTCGAGGCTGGCCTGCAAAATTATGCGGGTGCGATCGGCTTTGCTGCGGCTGCGGAATATCTGCGCAAGGTCGGCATGAAAAACATTTCGAGTCACGAACTGGAAATTAACGAAATCATATACGAGGGGATAAAGGGGATAAACGGTTCGAGTATTATCGGGCCTTCCGATTCCGAATTACGCGGTGGAATAACGTCGTTTAATATCAGCGGAATGGATTTTCATGATATTGCGGTTATGCTCAACGAATCCGCAAATATAATGGTTCGCTCCGGCCAGCACTGCGTTCATTCATGGTTCAACGCGCACAAAATCAAAGGCTGCGTTCGTTCATCGTTGTACCTTTATAACACAAAAGACGATGCAAGAGTTTTAGTTGAGAATCTGGAAAAAATAAGCAGGTTGGCGAAGTAAATGGTTTTGTGCATAGTCGCTTTGGTCGTTTTCAGCATACTCGGCATATGGTCCGTACCTTACAGGCGCCTTGCCAAGGAGGCGTTCGAATGCGTTTTTCGCATGATTACTCTGCGCCCTTGCGTTACAAAGCTGGACGAAAAAATAAAATCGAAAATTGTCGCAAGACTGATGGGACGATCCGGGTCGTTGGCGAGATTTGTTTACAAACACTTTAAAACACTCTCGTGGATATTCACAGTGGCATTCTTCGGAAGCATGGCATATTCGGCATTGTCAATTTACAACCTGATCGTATTCGGAAGCTGCCAGCTTGGCGCTACTTGCATATTATCGCAGAATCCCGTCGGAAAGTTTATAGCAACGCTGACTTGCTACGAGGCGCAGATAGCTTACGTTGTGATAGCTGTCGCGATAGTAGTCGCGCTTCTTATCAAGAAGAAAAAGGTCGTGTTCGTTTAGTTTGCCGAAAAATCGAATCTTCTTCCTTTGGTCTGCTCGCTTACAAGGAACGACATCCTGTCTTTTCCGCGTTCCGTTTCCAGTTCTGCGTCGAAATGTATCCCGCCGAATGTTCCCAGAATCTCGTATTTTCTTTGTGTTGTTATCCTTCCGGTATAATGGTTGGATTTCACGGGTCTCTCGTCTTCCTGTCTCAGGTACATTTCCGTTGCATGCGTCATCAGACCAAATTTGTCTGCTTCCGACAAATAAGACGCGCCTCTGAGGAACGTGAATCCCCATCTCACACCGGCTACGTTGTAATTGAACATGTTATCGTAAAACACAATTTGACAGTTAGTTATTAATAGCCTTCGGCAGGAAAGCAGAGTGGGCCCAGCGAGATTTGAACTCGCAACACCCTGATATCCCAGCGAATCATTTGATTCGTTTAAGAGTCAGGTGCTCTACCAGATTGAGCTATGGGCCCTATCTACCATCTATAGAGCCGTAGGTTAAAAATCTATCGGAACGCTGTTATCAAAATTCGTATTGACGCTGGATCAAAAAACTAGAGCTTTCTCTTCCTGTTAACGGTTTTTCTTCTCCATGCGTAATCGCGTATTTTCGGAGAACGCCCGAAACCGCATGCCGCGCATTTACTCTTTTGGAGGTGGTATGCGTATCTTCCGCAGCGGCGGCATACCATGTGCGTTTTCTTATTGTGTTTTCCGAAAGATGATGTTCCCTTTGTCATTTGTTACAACTCGCCGTAGAATTACTTGGAAGGCGATATCAGAATTATGTTGTCTCCCCTCACCAAAACATCGCCCAGTTTTCTGTTTGTTTGCGCCGAGTTCTCATCAGCATCCTCGAGCCATATGTTCAGATGCTGGTCGAAAGACTTCAAAATACCGTTGATCTCTTCGCCGCCCTTTAATTTGAGTATTACCCGTTTGCCTTTTGCCTGGTCAAGTTCTGTGAAAGGTCTGCTTGTGTCATTCTCTCCCATGTTCAAAATCCCCATGTAATATAAAGTAGCGATACTTATAAATCTGTTTGCAAATAACGCCTTTAAGTTATATTAATATTCGATGTCCAAATTATGGTTGAGACTGATTATGGCAAAATGGAATCTTAGATCGAACAGAAAACCAACTGGTGGGAAGTTAAACAGGCTTGGTAAAAAGGTCAAGCGCAACAGAAGACGCGAGCCTTTATTGACAAAGCTTGGCGAACCTGCGAAAAAAGTGTACAGGTCATTGGGCGGATTTTTGAACATCATACTGTTATCGGATAATCAGGCAAACGTTACAGACCCTGCTACAGGAAAGACGAAGAAAGTGAAGATTTTAACGGTTGTGGAAAATCCCGCAAATCCGCACTTTGTACGAAGAAACGTGATAACCAAGGGTGCAACCATAAACACGGAGCTCGGAAAGGCGAAAGTTACGTCGCGTCCGACCAAGAGCGGCATGGTTAATGCGGTCCTCGTCAAGCAATAATTTTATTGTCACTTCTAATAGCTATGGCGGTGGACACAGAAATCTGGAGTATCACTGGAAAGGACATTTCTTTTTGTATTTACGGCGAACGCAAATTTATCGGGAAAAGAATCGTTTACTCTTTCAAGACAGGTATTTAAGTCTGTCGATGATATCTGTTGGTGGTAACCATGCCAGCGAAAAGAACAGCAATAGTGATTCCGACATTCAACAGACCTGAGAATATACAAAGGCTTCTGCATGAAAGCGACATACCCGAAGATTCGCTGATCGTGGTTTCGAGTGCGAGCAACATCGAAAACGCTGCCAAGGAAAAGGAAATATTGCGCAGCCACAACCGTGAGTGTGTCTATCTTTCGGAAAGCGACTGGGAGGATATTTCCAACGAAACACTCAAAGTGACCGGAGAACCCGCTTTGCGTGGGGTTTTGATGAATAAAGGCTACGGCTTGGGAAGGCAGGTCGGCTACTGGGCGCTGATGGCGCGCGGGGCGCTTGGAATGAAAGTACCGGACGTTGTTTTTACAATCGACGATGACCACGTGCTCCCGGTCGGTTATGTGGGAAATGTCAGCAATGCGGTCGGAAAGACAATGCCGGAAATAAGAGAAGAAATTCTTGCGAACAGGGAAGTTTTCATTTCCGGCGATGCGACAAAGCCGGTGAAATCCGTGGTCGGGTATTATCTCTGGCTCGAGCATCTTGGATTCCTTGAAACAATGCTGCCCGAGATAGAGAGAACCGTACAAACCCCGGGTGTATCGCCTTCTTCGATTTCAAAGAGGGTGGAAATGCTGAAAGGGTATTCGCTGGATCCGAAGGCGACATACTATGACGATTCGAAAACCGGAAAAGTTCTTCTCACGGAAACCGGCAAATCCCCGATGTTCAAGACAATGAAAACCTATTACGGCGGCGGCAATTACGCATTCGCCGGCGAACTTCTGCCGGATATGACGTTCAAGGGTCCGATGCCGGGAAGGATACGTTACATCGACGACCAATTGCTTTTTTGGGGAATCCTACCGTATGTCGCAAAGGACAAGGACGGGATTGCCATATGGGGAAACTGCGCGGAATTCGCGAATCTCCACTATCCGGCAAAGAGGGACGCGATAAGCGGGATAGAAAGTGACTTGACTGGAAGGACTGCGCTGAGCGTTCTTTTTGAAGATTTCAAACCGACGTCGGATGACAGGGAACTCTCGCAAAGTTTCGGCGACATCGCAAAAGCCGCGGAGTGCGGAAAATATGATTCGATGTCGATGGAATTGAGGCGCGAATATATCGGAAGGTTGAACGGCCTGCGTAAAAGGTTCAAATCACTGCCGCAAAAAATCGTTGACAGCGTGAATTCCATTTATCCATGCGAGTATTCCGCGCTCTTTGAAGAGCAGGCGAACAGTCTCGGAGATTTCATGAAGAAGTACGAGCAGGAAACGAGGAGAATCGGGAAGTTGGATTTCAATCAGACGGAAATATCCGCACTTTTCGAAAACCTTTCGCAACAATACGCGCTGAGAGGAATGATCGTGGAAAGCATTCCTGCTGTTGCGAAAACAATGAAAAAATATCTGGAGCCGATTGGACCTTAGTGTAGCGATGTATTGATTTATTCCAGGCTTGAATTCTTTTTGATATTGTACAGGATGTAGCCTAATCTTTTCCTGTTTTTGTAAATCACGGCAGCGGTAATTATCGCTATCAGAGACAACAACACAACAATCACAAAGTCGTTGTCCTGTTTTTTCGCTGGTTCGCTTTCGATCGTGTCGGCGGTTTTATTTTGTGTTGTGATCGTAGTCGCAGTCATTGTCGTGGTAGTCGTTGTGGTCGAAGTTGTGGTAGTCGTTGCAATAGTTGTCGTCGTTGTAGTCGTAGTTGTCGTTGCGGTTGAACCTCCGATACTGCCTGGCGTATTTGCGGGCGGAGTGGAGGCGCACGCCGAACAGGGTCCGCCGCAATCTACACCCGTTTCTCCTTGGTTCTGTATACTGTCCGAACATGTAGGCATTACGAACACGCCGTAAAGGCTGAAATGTGTGGAGTTTGCCCACACATATTTTTCGGTCGTGTTGACGCCGCCGAGCAGCGTGCCGTCGTACACGATCCATGTTCCATTTGGGTGGTTGTAATATATTCTCAGGTTGTTTTCGCCGTATCCCGACTGAATATCCGAAGAATTATAATTTATTCGTATAACGACCCAGTTTAGTGTGTAATTCAACAAACCTCCGACTGAAATTTCCGTAAACTTGTTTATCGTAACAGCGTTGTTGTTCTGGTTCGACGGGTTCGTGAAATATGTAGCCAGCGCGATCGCATCTTGGCCTGAGTTTGAAGTCGAACTTATATTGAGCGACACGTTCATCGCTGACAAAAGATCCACTTCTATGTTATTCCTGATTTGAATTGAGGAATTGCTGTACATTGTTCCCGCAGACCCGTTTGTTACTGTGAAGTTTCCCAGTGAATAGTTTGCTGCGTTGCCCCAGACATCGGTTAGAGAAACGTTTGCGAAAAAGTTGCCTGTCGGCATCGATGTTACGTTGAACGAATATAACCATGTGGTACGGTTTAGGTAAGAAACGTTTGCCGTGGTATTCGTCACGTAATAAAGACCGAATCTTGCGATGCTCGAATTGGTCGAGTTGTATATGTTCGCAACTGCCAAAATTGCACTGTAATCGTCAGCGACGATCAGCATTGTTATGTTATTCTGTGTTTCAACCGTTCGCGGCAGCACCAATCCTTCTGCCAATGCGGGGTTCGCCGTGTCAACGAACCTGATGACCGTGCTTTCTAGCGTCGAGTTGGCTGTATAATTTTCATTCGACGACGAATTGGACGATATGTTCACAATGTTCGGCGGAAATGCGCTGCCCGAATATCTGTTCGTTCCGGTAGAGCTGTTTAAAAGAAGCATACTTCCAGATTCGTTGGAATACAATCTCGTCTCTATTTTCGCGCTGATAGGTGATGTCGAATTAACAGACCATGACCGCGGAATTTCTATTGTTGTATTGTTCGCTGCTATAACTGTATACGCGGAAGAATTTTTGTTTATGACGTAATACCATACATCCGTCCTGTTCCAGTTATTTGAAGTGTCGTTTGCGTACCAGACGATTGGATAACCTGTTTCACTCGCGGCAATATCCGTTACATTTGCCGACCAGTTTCCTTCGGACATGGAGCCTTCATAGAGGTATGCTGTGCGGTTTGTGGAATTTAATTGCAATATCACGGCGGATACAACGTTGTTGTCCTGCACGCTTACATTGAATGTATAAAATCGTCCGGGATAATATTCTATTCCGCTGTCGAGCGAGGTATAATTCGCATGTATCGTTGGGGCGTTCGCATCAACAACTGTTGCGAAGAGCGTTTGTGATGAGTAGGAGTAGTTCTGGTCACCCGCGAAATACGCGGTTATGTTGAATATTCCGATCTGGTTTAAAATGGTCAAGTTTTCTGTGATATTTACATTGTTCTGGTCAACCCATCCGCTCATATTCGATGTCAGCGTGACGTTCTTTCCCGAAATATTTACAATCGCAGTGAAGTTGGCTGTTGTGCGGATATCATACGTGTAATTTCCCGCGCTTCCGTTAAGGAGAAGCGTTATGCCTGTCGGAGTTTGCGTAACCGTCAACATTCTGGTTATATTTACGAACGAGTAGTTTTGTGTTTCTTCGAGAACAACAGTGTAATTGTAAACGCCGCCGCCCAGCGACACTGTTTCATTCGGTTGGTTTATTCCCGATGTTCCTACTATCGAACCATTCCTGTACAATGTAAGGTTTCCCTCGGTGAAATTTTTCCATGCGGTTATATTTAGCATATAATCGTAGGGCGATGAAACGTCGTTGTTGGTGTTGTTTATTGTCAGATTGATCAGGTTTGCTGAATAATTCTTTGCTATCACGAATATCAGCGGGCTTGTCGCGTTCCAGTTGTTTTGCGTGCTGTTGGCAAACCACTGGTACGAGTATGCGCCTGCGGATAGATCGGTCAGGTTTATCCAGAAATTTCCGGCGCTGTTGTTATACACAGGATCTGCGGAATTTTTCGTGTAGTTTGTACTGTTCAATTGAAAAATCACAGCTGAAACCTCGTCAACAGATAATGATCCGTTGACATTTATTCCGAAACTGTAATTTTCATTTGGCGCGTATTGCATTCCAGAATTTTTTCCCGTATTGTTGCTGGAAAAACTGGGAAATATTGCGGTTGACGGATACGCAATGAAATATTCCTGCGTTCCCGCTACCGAAGTTCCTTTCACGTATACGTTCCACGTTCCGTTGTTTATGTTTTGCAGAAAAACCTGTTCAACAGTATCGTTTGCATCGGTCGGATTTGTGAAATTGTTCGTACCATTACCGACAATCAGGTCAAGGTTGTTTCTTGTCGTGGAATTTTCCATCCATACGAGCGTTACCTTTAACGAGGACGAAGAAACGTGTATCCTATGAACGTTTTGCGCATTTTGGGTTATCGAATAATTATTTGCATTGTCGGAATTGTTCAGGACACCATAAGCATCTAATCTGCCCGCGCCGTATACGTTATTGCGCTGCGTATAGCCGTCCGTTGACATTCCTGATGTGTTAACAGAATTGAGCAGAATCGCCTTTACAAGCCCCGGCACTGGCATGTATCCGTGCGTTGCGTTGTATTTTTCCATCAGCATTGCCGCGATTCCGGACACGAGCGGCGTTGCCATCGAGGTTCCGGATTCGCAGACATAACCGCTTGATGCGAGGTTTGTCGGATAAGTTGATATTATCATCGTTCCCGGACATGTCGCACCCGAACCTCCGGTTACCACTATGTCCGGTTTTGTGCGGTTATCGTTTGTCGGCCCGATCGAGCTGTACGACGCTATCGCATCAGTTTTAGCAGTCGCGCCGACGGTTATGGCTGTTTTCGCGCAACCCGGTGCTGCTATCGAGGATGAAAAAGTTCCATTGTTGCCAGCCGCAATTACTACAACAACACCCATGTTTGTGGCATTGTCCACAGCCAAAGACGTGCCTGAATCATCGTAGCAATCGCCTGTGATATAGGCACCCAGACTCATCGAAATTATGTTCGCGCCGTTGTCGACTGCGAATTGCATTCCGGATATGACATCACTGTCCCATCCGCTTCCGGACGAATCGAGCACCTTTATAGCTATTATCGTGGCATTCGGGGCAGAACCTCGTCCGTACGATGCGGATCCTTCGCCCGCAGCTATGCCTGCAACGTGCGTTCCGTGCCCGTAATCATCGGTTGCGTTGTTGCTCGTGTTCGCATTATTCGGCGGGCACGCCCCCAACGTAAAGCATTTCTGTAGCACTATCCTGTTCGGGGTCTGGAATTCCGAATGATTGTAAATTCCCGTGTCTATTATCGCGATTTTGATGTTCGTCCCGTTATACCCGTACGTATTCATTGCAACATCTGATGCTGTGATCGGTATCGCGTTGTTCCTTAATGCGAAAATCTTGTGGTCTATTGATATTTTCTTGACAAATCCGAGCGAAGCGAGACTTTTTAATTTCGATTTAGGAACATCCATCGCAATCGCGGGTATTATCGAAAACTCCTGTTTTACATTCCCGAAACTCGCCGCAATTGCCGCGTTCATCTTTCCCGGTTCGATCCACACTATGACCTTTTCGTTTTCCTCGCCCGGTTCTGCAAGTTTCGCAACAAGCCCGCGCTCCATTTTTTGCAGTGCTTTATTTTCGTTCACATTTGCGTACGCAGCGGTTGCAATGAGAAGAAGCGACAGCAGTCCGGCAATTACAGCCGTGTTTTTCATAAGTAACTAATTAATCGCGGGAGTGATAAATATTCGTTATGCCTGAGCACTACTTTACAAAATCGCCATGCTCGAAAGGCCCTGTTAAGATTATCACTGCGCTGATCAACGGCGCAACATACAAATTCGCGACAACCAGTGGCATCTTTTCAAAGGATCGTGTGGATAAAGGCACGATGCTTTTGGTAGAATCGGTCCGTATTAACAAAGGCGACAAAATTCTAGACATCGGCTGCGGTTACGGTGTCATCGGCATAGTGTTTGCAAAACAGGCCGACAGCGTGATTATGACCGATGTCAACGAGCGGGCTGTTGAATTTTCGAAAACAAACGTGAAACTCAACAACCTGGACAACATCTCGGTTATCGAAAGCGACCTTTACGAAAATGTAAAAGGCGCTGGATTCGACAAAGTCGTATGCAATCCGCCAATAAGGGCTGGAAAAAATATCACGATTAAGATAATCGAAGGCGCAAAATCGCATCTCGCAAAAGGCGGAAAGCTGTTTTTGGTTGCAAGGACAAACCAGGGTGCAAAATCAATAGCAAAACGAATGAGAGAAAAATTCGGCAATGAAACCGATATAAACAGGCACAGCGGTTACAGGGTAATGTTATCCGTAAAAATGGATCAGGATTGAAAATATGATCGACGCTCATTGCCATCTGTCTTTTCCAGACTTTGACAACAAACGCGACAGGATCGTCGAAGAATCGAAAAAGACGATGACCGCGATCATAGACAGCGCGCCGTCCATAGAAAACTCGGAAAAATCGTTGGCGCTTGCAAGAAAGTATCCCGGATTTGTTTTTTCGTGCTTAGGCCTGCATCCGGAAGATATCATAAATCTGGACGAAAAACAGATCGACGATTACGCGAACTTTGTACGGTCGAACAGGGACAATATCGTTGCAGTAGGAGAGGTCGGCATAGACAATTTTCACGTTAAAATGGACGCTGATAGAAAAAAGTGCAGAGACGTGTTCGCCGTTTTTATAGAGCTTGCGAAGGAAATAAGGAAACCACTGGTGATACACGCCCGAGAAGACAACGGCGAGGCTGCAAAGATTCTGGAGGAGCAGGGCGCAAAGGATGTCATATTGCACTGTTTCGGGTCGCCGCAGTTGGTAGACACGGTTGTAGTCAACAAGTGGTTCGTTTCAATACCAACGCTGATTGTGAGGTCTAAAAAGCACGTTCGCCTCGCTAAAGAGGTTCCTATAGAACTGATCCTAACGGAAACGGATTCGCCGTTCCTTAGTCCGTCGCATGGCGAGACTAACATTCCTCAGAACGTGAAATATGTCATTGAGTCGATCGCATCTGCGCGGGGCGTAGAATTCGACGAAGTCGACCGTATTACCACTGAAAACGCGATAAAGGCGTTTAATCTGCCCATCAGGCCGAAAACGGTATAAAAGCTGCCGGCATCGGTATTTAACCGATTATACACATTATAATTCGGGCGGGATTTTGGCGTTTCCGAAAATATTTGGCGGTTCAAGGAAAAACGTGGCCGTTTTCATAGACGGCCCGAACATGATACGAAAGGAGTTTAACATCGACCTAAAAGAGGTTCGTGAGCGTGCAAAGAAGTACGGTCGCTTAATCTCGGGCAAGGTGTTTCTTAACCAGTTCGCGTCGCAGAAGCTGATCGAAGCAGTGTCGAGTCAGGGTTTCGAGCCGCTCATTGCTTTGGGCGTTGAGAAGGACCAGGATATAGACGTGTACATGGCCGCCGATGCGATGGAGGCTGTGTACAACAAGGACATAGACGTGATAATCATTGTTACAAGGGACACGGACTTTCTTCCGATAATCCAGAAAGCGAAAAAACGTGGCAAGCAGACAGTAGTTATGGGTTCGGAGCCGGGATTTTCAATCGCGCTCCGCAACGCCGCCGATAATGTAGAAGACTTGACGAAAAAGCAATAAACGCATTTTAATCTTTTACCCACTTAATAAGTTGTTATGTTTCATGAAACTGGCGTTACGTGCATTATGGATGCCAGGAATATGGTATCTGATTATCTGACAAGATATTCGCGCGTAATCCGTGCAATGAGATCTTACCACCAGCACATCTCCATGCACGGCGTTTCCGACGCAACCGCTGAACTGGGAGCGTACATAGAAAACAATTCCAACAATGTTTTGGGCTGCGTAACTTCCGGTTTATTTGCAATCGACTCAACCCGTCCCGAACTTATTCATGAGTCAAACACACCTTTCGATAATGGTTCGACGCCCAATTACGGCGACATCAGGGGATTTTGGTTCTTGGTAAAGGATCGCAGAACAGTGTTCGAATGCGCGGCTGTAGATAACGGAAAATCCTTGGAGACGCTCCAAAATCTCGGCTATGGGACTAAAGAACAGCTTTTGAGGAGATTTTCCGAGGGCCGCGAAAGGAACGGCGTGAAATTTTCAGGCAAACGCGACGGACTTCCTGCGTATTACTCGGCCTTATTGACAGAGCTTGACAACAAATCGTATAATATTGAAACGCTTGTTTCTGTCAGATTCTTTGATGAGCGCTTGTCGTACAAGCGATGAATCGGTTTTTAGAAAGTCATTTTGTACCTGAGTATTCCGCCTATTCCCCCAAGCTCCTTGAATTGTGCGCCTTCTCTTGTACTCGACGAGACAATGTAGAACGCGGTTCCGAATTGTTCTGCGATATCCACAGCAACGTCTATAAGATCTTCCGTGTTAACGGTCCTCATTTCCATTTTGCAGTTTGGGCAAAACTGTTTTTCCGTCGGCTTGAAATCGCGCGTGTCCTCGCTTCCGCAGCTGCCGCACTTTAATTTCGTTCTTATCCAGTCAAAATCTTCGGATATTATCAATTTTTGCAGCATGCCAGCTTGTAGCGCGGCATTGGTCTTCGTCCAGCCATAGACCGCGAGACCCGAGTCTTTCTGCAGTTCGGTCAGGAAACCTTTGAGCAGTTCTATTTCTTTTGTGACAGCCGCCTGCGAAAGGATTTTATCTGCCCTGTTGACGAGTTCGTACAATCCCGGCTCGTTTGTGTAAGATATGTCGACAACTCCCATTACTTTTTTCTGAAGCTCGTAATGAAGATACCCGTCCTTGTAGAAATCGTCTTTAACAGGCCCTGGCCCGCCCAGTATTACACCGATCAATTCTTTTTTGCCGAGGAAAGCCTGCGTCGCGATATCGGAGACCTCCTTGAGAAAGTCGTTTAACAATCCGGCGCGTATGCGCGAATAGCGCGCTTGCGACCATCCTCCGGCTGCGGTTTTGCTCGGAACTATGGAATCTGTGTGTTTGAACACGACTATTTTTTTGCCGATTAAATACCCAACCGTAGCCTCGGATTTGTCAACCGTGATTAATCCGTAAATTTCCTTGTCTTTTATCATCTCTTCCAGCGGTTCGACAACGAATTGCTGGTCACACCAGTAAAGTTTATTGTAGACCTTCCCCGGCGGCTCGATCGCCCATATGTCTATTTTCGGCGCACCCTCGCTCTCGGAAACATTCCCGGCGAATATTGCCAAACCGTGTTCTGGGGTCTCCCTGTAAATCCTCAAATGTTGGATAATCTTGTCTAATGCGGACAGTACGTTGTTTCTGGTCGATTTTGATTTTATGTTCTGCGTTGTCGAACCCTCAGCTTTGAGCTGGTTTATTATCTCGAGGAGGCTGTATCCTGTCGGGACGTAAACTGTAACGAGTTCTGTATGTCTTCCTCTGATCTTTTTAAGGAAACGTATCAGTTTCTTCAGTTCTATAACTTTTGTTTCATCGACCATTTTCCATTCTCTTTTTGAAAAGCTTGTTTAATAAATAAGTATTCTGAATAGAAGAATGTGAAGTACAGGATCGCATGCCTTGGCGGAACCTTTGACGTTCCGATGCATCAGGGACACAAGGCCGTTTTGTCAATGGCTTTTGCATCAGCGGAGTTTGTGCATATAGGTCTTACGACAGACTCGCTGGCAAATCTTAAACACGGAAAAGTCCATCAATACGAGGAGAGGCGCAAACAACTGGCTGATTATCTCAATTCTTCCGGTTTCGAAAACAGGTACGAAATAGTCCCGATATCCGATTATTACGGTAAAGCATTACTCAGGAGGGATTTCGAGGCGATCGTCGTGAGCGAGGAAACTCTTGTGCGCGCCATGGAGATCAACGAAAGGCGTTCTGCGTTGGGAATGCAGAAAATGGATATTCTGAAAGTCGAAACCGTCTACGGCGATGACAACAAGAAGCTGTCTTCAACAAGGATACGGGATTTAAACAATAACAAGTAGCCTGGATTTTATTTCTTCCACATTTATTATTTTTTCGCCTTCGAGTATTGTTCCGAGTCTCACGTCCTTTATGTTCATGACACCTTTTATGTCTTTTAGCATCTTTGCGACGTGAACCAGATCTGATTCTTCGCACTCGATTATTAGCTGCTTTATTTCGGCGTTCAGCGGCATCGAGTTCGAAGTCTTGAATTTTCTTATTGCCGATATGATGGATTTTGCCATCTCACCCGACTTTTCCACATTTTCGTCTATTACTTTTTCGTCGACGATTGGCCATGCCAGCTTGTGCACGCTTTCCGCGCCTTCAAAATTCCTGAAGTACAGCTGGTACATTTCTTCCGTTATATGCGGCATGAATGGCGCGAGCATCTTTATCATGTTTAACATTATAAGGCAAAGCGTTGTCTGCGCCGACGATTTTTCGATGTTGTTGTAAAGCCTGTACTTTACGAATTCCAGATAGTTGTCCGCAATCTCGTGCCATATGAAATCGTGCAAAAGTTCGAATGCGTACGCAAACTGGAAATTTTCCATATTCTCGGTTATCTCTTTTATACTCCTGTTCATTTTCGAGAGTATCCATTTGTCCATCTGCGATGTTATCTCCGATTTTTCGAAGCCTTCCGCGTTCGACACGAAAAAACGGAACACGTTCCAGAATTTTGTCGAGAATTTGTACGCAAACTCCATGTTCTGCCAGTTAAACGCAGCATCTCCTGAATACAGGCCGAGCATCACAAGTCCTGTTCGCAGAGTGTCAGCGCCGTGCTTTAACAATACGTCATCCGGTAGAACAACGTTGCCAAGTGATTTGTGCATCTCCCGGCCATCCGGCCCCAGTATAAGGCTGTTTATCAGTATGCTATTCCACGGTTTTTTGCCCGTTTCAAAAAAACATCTCAGCGTTGTGTAGTAAGCCCATGTCCTGATTATGTCGTGTCCCTGTTGTCTCAGGTCGCACGGATAAAGTTTTTCGTAGATTTTATCGTTTTTCCAGTAACCGGATACTATCAGAGGCGTTATCGAGGAATCAACCCAGCCATCGCACACGTCTTTTTCGCCTGAAATGTCCCCGCCGCACTCGCATTTGTCTGTCTTGTATTTTTCCAGCGACGTATCTACTGGAAACGTTTCAGTGGGATATATTTTGTCGCATTTTGTGCAATACCAAAAAGGTATCGGCGTTCCATAGACCCGTTGCCGCGAGAATATCCAGTCCCAATCCATTGATTTTACCCAGTTTTCGAGCCTTATTTTCATATGATCGGGGTGCCAGTCAATCTCGTCGGATAGTTTCAATATTGCGTCCGAACTTTCTTTTACCTTTATCGACCATTGTTTCATTGGTATGAATTCTATCGGGTTAAGGCACGCTGTCCTTTCCGTGTGCGAGAGCACGTTATGTTTGAATTTCTCCTCCTTTTCCACAAGGCCGAGCATTCCCAGTTCTTCGATAATCTTTATTCTCGCATCAGTAATTTTCATGCCTTCGAACTGTTTTGCGTTGCTGTTGAGTTTTCCGTATTGGTTTATCAGGTTTATTGCGGGCAGGTTGTATTTTTTCTGCCATTTTATATCCATTTCATCCCCGTATGTGCAAAGGTATACGGCTCCTGTTCCAAACTCCATATCAACATCCGGATTGGCCATAATCTTGACCTCCTGCCCGAAGATTGGGATCTTTGCGCTTTTTCCTATAAAATCTTTGTACGCTTCATCGCCAGGATTCACGAAAATCGCAATACAGGCTGCCATCATCTCTGGTCTTGTCGTCGCTATGGTTATTTTCCCTCCGTTCTCTGTGCCGAGTTTTATATAATATAATACACCGTCACGCTCGACATAGCCAACCTCAGCTTTGGCGAGGGTCGTTGCGCATTTGGTGCACCACATTATCGGATGCTCGACGCGTTCGATCAGATTTTTATTGAAAAGGTTGACAAGCGTTTTTTGGACAAAACTGACATATTCCGGAGAATCGGTGGTATATTCGTAATTCCAGTCTGCCGAATATCCTATATCGGTCATGTATTTTTTCATACTGTCGATGCAAGTCCTTGTCCATTCTTTGCACGCTTCGATAAACTTTACTTTGTCGGCTTTTTTGATCTTGTAGTCCTTCTCGACTTTCAACTCTGTCGGCAAGCCGTGGCAGTCCCAGCCCTGCGGGAGAAGGACGTTGAAGCCATTCATTCGTTTGAATCTTGCGATTATGTCGTTCCAAGTCCACCACAATACGTGCCCCATATGCGGCACGCCAGACGTGAAAGGCGGCGGCGTGTCTATTACAAAAGTTTTTTCGGTATTGTTCTTGTCAAAGCTGTAAACGCCTTTCTCTTTCCAGTAGTCCTGCCACTTTTTTCCTGAGACGTTTGGGTCGTATCTTTTGGGAATGTCCATCGAATCGCCTTTCTTTGTAACTTATCCTCTTGTTAAATATTTGAAACAGCGCTTACGACATAGGAAAATTACATTTTCCTATGCACGAAAAGCCGAAGCTTTTCGTTGAAAACTTCGGTTTTTCGTTGAAATTATTTGCGTATGTACTTGCTCAACGATGCGTCAATCCTGTCAAGGTCTATTTTCATTCCGTCTTCTGCGGCGATTACCTTTACGCCGGTTTCCTTGCTCGCCTTTCTGGCCTGTTTTTCAGGACCAGCACTTATCATCTTCATTCCGAAGTGTTGAAAGATGCAAAGTTTCGGCTCCGCATCTACTATAAGTTTTATTGCGTCATCCGTGTTCATGTGAAGCGGCCACTCGTCATTATCTGGTCGCAGCGTGTTTATTACCAGTACGTCGGCGTTTTTATGATATTTTTTCAGTTCCGGAAAGTATTCCGTATCCGAAGTGTACGATATCACCTTTGAGCCTTCTATCCTGAACCCGATTGCCGTAGGGTCTGAGTGCTTGGTGGGTGTTGCCCTGACAATTATGTTTTTTAGGTTTATCGTTTCGTCCGCCTTCAGCACGTTGACGCTTTCCAGTGTTTTCAGGTAGATTTTCAGCACTGCCGGGCTGTTGTTGTCGTAGCCTTTGATCGAAGAAATATTGCCGACGAGCATGCCTTTTTGGCCTTTCGTGCCTTCTGTCATTGCGTCTATGATGGCATTACAATCGTTTGAATGGTCGATATGCACGTGCGATAGCATGATAACGTCAGTGTTCTTGACATCCACATTGTATTGTTTTGCCCTTACAAGCGCACCAGGCCCGGGATCAATGTGAAAGTTTGTTCCGTCCATTTCCAACCGGAATCCGCCGGTTGCGCGCGTTTGGGTGGCCATGCAAAACCTTCCGCCACCGGTTCCCAAGAAGGTGAGTTTTGCCATATCATTCACATAAACGATATAATTCATAAATTAATAAGAAGAACAAAAAGGAAGTAATCGATTGACGCGTACCTCGGGTATGCGTTGTGACAGCTAGATTCATACATGGTGTGCGTGGTAACTAGACGCATACCAATGGTATGCGTCAGTCAGCGTTTGGGCCGGTAGATCAACGGTAGATCGCGACGTTCGCATAACCTTTTCTTTCAAAAGGAAAAGGTTAATCAAAAGAAATTCGAGAGACGTCGAGGCTTCGGGTTCGAATCCCGACCGGTCCACACAAAAGCCCTTTTATAAAAAGGTCTTTTGAAACCCCAAAATGATTTTGGTTTTGTATATACAAAACGTGTATTAAGGAAGGATAGACCTGTAAGGGAGAGGTAGACTGACACGCATCCCGGATGCGTGTCTAGTTGAAACGGGCGCGTAGCTCAGCTTGGTAAGAGCGTTCGACTGATAATCGAAAGGTCCTCGGTTCAAATCCGAGCGTGCCCATGCAAAAGAAAATAGGTTTGTAAACACGCCAAAAATTCATTTAGCTTATCCTGAACTTCCTGTCAACAAGCAAGTGTACGCAGAATCCGAGCATGCCGAATGTCGCCAGCATCGCAGCCTTAATCAATTCGCCCCAAAGAACATACCCCAGTGCTAAGAGAAATAAGCCGTATACCAGCACAGTTTTGGCATTATGGAATGGCTTGTCTTCAACGGAGTAGAGTGGCTTTGCCCTGCCTGCGATTACATAATATAAAACAACGGGTGCGAAAAACAACAGGGAATACTTTTCCTGCCATCCCCAATCATCTCTCTTTTTCTTGGTTTTTTTTACCAGATAACCCACATCCGGCAAAAAATTGCTGTATAAGAACACCAGCAACGACAGGAACAGCGATCCGAGAATTCTGGTCTGAAGCACGAAACTCATCAGCAGGTAAAAAACAGCCAGCGGCAATACGATTCGCTTCGCTGTCCAGTTCAGGAAACCCAAGTGTTCCTTTATTTCATCTTCAATCTTCCCGAACGTTGCGAACGGTGGTATCCTCTTCGAAATGAGCCCGTCCCAGTATTCAGCCAGTTTTTTTCTGGTTTTTATCATTGCCAGCACCTCAACTAAACTAGTTTCCGTTCCTTTTAATTTTGTAGTATCGGCGAGTGCCGCATAAATATAAGGAAATTAGGAACATAGATTTAGTGATGGAATGACACAACAATGCCCGAATTGTTCTACGAAAGTTGAGTTGGTTCAGTCAACGCCCGTTGTTATATTGTTGTGCAAGGGCTGCGGCACGTTTTTTGACGCATCATTCAAGGTCGTAGGCGATCTTAAGACCGGTCTTGATATGGATAAAGTACCTTCCAAACCTTTGCAAAACCGCGATGACGAGGTTGTCATCGAAGAGCTTGATGAAGCGCCGAAAGAGGTTGAACAGCCCGCAAAGAGAACAGAGAGTATGTTATCAGTCCTGTCCGGTGGCATCATCTCGTCGTCGGAGTTCGGCTGCCCGAAATGCGGTTCCAGCATGAAGTCTATGGCAAGCCCTGTAACAGGCAACACATTGTATACATGCGCAAAATGCGGCCACACAGGCACGAATTACGTGAAAAAGTAAATATTGCGGTCAGCCAACATCTGCGCCGGTTTCCACATCCGTCTCTGTTGTTAACAGCGACAGTTTCCCGTTCTTCTCCGCGATCAGGAGCATGCACTGCGATTCTACGCCCATCATCTTTACCGGTTTTAAGTTCGTAACAACCACAACGTTCTTTCCGATTAGCCCATTCAAATTGTAGAATTTCGCAATGCCGGATACACATTGTTTTTTTTCAGTTCCAAGATCGATCATCAGCTTAAGCAGTTTCTCGGATTTCTCAATTTTTTCCGCCGAAATTACCCTGCCGGTTTTTATCTCGATTTTTTCGAATTCTTCGATATCGACCATCTCTTTTGCACCTCCCAGTTTTTCTATTCTCGATTTTATTGCGTCGTCCTCAACTTTCTTGAACAGTATTTCAACATTTCCAATTTTGTGGCCGGGTTTTATTTCCAGTTTCGCGGCCGAATCCCAGCTTTGGCCGCCTTTTACGCCAAGCATACCGTATATTTTTTCCGAAGAAAAAGGCAGGAAAGGCTCGATTAGAATCGCAATCGTCCGGCATGCGTTCGCGCACACGTAAATGCAGGTTTTGTTGTCCTTGCTTTTCCACGGCTCTTCGCTCTGGAAATACGTATTGCAACAGCTCGAGAATTCGAATATTTTCTTTAACGCGCGGTCGAAGTGGTTTGATGAAATTTCCTCCCCGACGAGCTTGTGGACGGTTTTTATTTTTTCAGTGATATCCTGTTTTCTTTTTTCCGATTCCGCGCTTAATTTCTTTTCAGGTTCGGGTATTTTCCCGCCGAATCTGGAATCAATGAACGTCAGCGTCCTGTTTGCGAAATTTCCCACGTTGCCTACGAGTTCGTTGTTTATTTTCGCCTGGAATTCCCTCCAGTCAAAGCTGGTGTCCTGCTGCGAGTACGTTGTTATGGATGAGAGATAATATCGCAGATAATCCGGCGGAAACTCGCCCAGAAAATCGCTAAGCGATATGTACCATTCCCTGCTTTTTGAAAACTTCTTGCCGACCAGCAACAGGTGTCCGCGCGTCGGTATAAAGTCCGGCGCCTTGAACTCGTTCGTTATGAGGCGTATCGCAGTCATGAAAAGGTAATGGTGATATATTATGTCTTTTCCGATGAAGTGGTAGATGTCCGAGGAGTTCCAGAATTCGCGCGCTTTGCGCTCGTCGCCGAAGAATTTTATCGCCGTCGACGCGTATCCGATTGCATTGTCGAACCAGCCGTAGAAAACCTTATCCTCGCCGGGGATGGGCACGCCCCAGCTTATGTCGCGCGTTATGTCCCATTCTTTCAGCCCGTTCTCAACCCAGTTCAGGACGTAATTTTTAACCTCCTCCTGCAAATTTTTGTTATTAACCAGCCAGTTTTTAAGTTCTTTTGAGAAGGACGACAGTCTGAGGAAATAATGCTCGCTTTTTTTGTAGATTGGTTTCCGCCCGCATAGCGCGCAGTGCTCGTTCTTTATCTCGCCCGCCTCGAAAACGCGCCCGCATTTTTCGCAGCCGTCGGAATATTGTTCTTCGACCCCGCAGAACGGACATGTTCCTTTTACGTAGCGATCCGGCAGGAATTTTTTGTCGTACTCGCAGTACGGTTGCGATACAACCTGTTTGAATATGAAACCTTTTTTATTCAGCAGGTCGAAAAAATGCTGCGCAAGCTTGATGTTTTCCGGCGAGCTTGTCCGGTAAAACAGATCGAATGAGATTCCCAATTTTTCGAAATCCTTTTTGTCTTTTTCGTTCCAGAATTTCACGTAGTCTTCCGGTTTTTTCCGCTCCTGTTCGGCCCTTATCAGGATTGGAGTTCCATAATCGTCCGACGCACAGAGGAACAGCACTTTCCGCCCTTTTGCCCGAAAGTAGCGCGCGAGTATGTCTGCCGGAAGGTATGTTGACGTTATGTGGCCCAGGTGTATTTCGCCGTTCGCATAAGGCAATGCAGAAGTGATGACAGCGCCTTTTACAGATTTGTCTAACAAAGAACTGTTCACTCTTTTGGGAATCTTGTCATCAAACGTAATCACGACTAAGAACATTAAGCCGGCGTTGTATTTAAGCATTTTTCAAACAGAAGTAACGTAGCATGAAATTCGAGGAAGCCCCAGACATCAAGAATTCTGTTGATAAAATAGTGCGCACACTTGGGATAGACGCAATAGACACCGCACGGTTGTTCTGCATGCGAAGTCACGGGTCAAAAGGCCGTTCGATCGCGCGCATCTGGTCAATGCCGCGCATATGGCAAAAGGCGCTGGGGATAAAGGCGCATTATGTGATAGAAGTGATATCCGAACATTTCGACTCGCTCGGATCCGAAGAAAAGGAGAAGACACTGATTCACGAGTTAATGCACATTCCCAAAGGCTTTTCCGGCGGGCTTGTGCCACATAAGTGTTTCGGGAAGCGCATAGACCGGCGCTCGGTTGAAAAGTTATTCGCGGAATACAAGCAGAAGTCGGAAAAATACCCGACTTTTTAACAAGCACAGTATTTCAGCAAATCGCCGCCAGCCTTTAAAAAGCGGGACCTAATTCGCGGCTTAAATAACTAACCGATGATTTACTCTTTGTTGTCATGTCATTGTACAAAGCGTGCTTGTTGTCGTTATTGGCGTTTATCGTACTGCCGATAACAGTCTATGCGCAGGATTACAGTTCTTCCGTATCTCCGATCTTTCCTTCAAGCACGGTTGCGCAGACAGCGGTAGGATCGCAGAATTATTCTTATACGGACTACCCGTTCAACAGCCTGGTATCGTCGGTTTTCGCCGGCTCGTACGCAGAAGGCGGAAAGGTGAAGCATAATCTTACGATCGCCGCATCGAATATAGGAGACAGCGCCGCAACATTGGGAATAAACGTTCTTTATTGCGCAATAGGCACAAAGGACTGCGTGCAGTTCTCATGCGATTCTGCGCCATCGTTTGAACTTGCAGCGCATTCCTCAAAAAACATCGCGTGCGCTGTGTCGAGCAGCATCTGCGCAGGCCGCAATATAGTCATAGAATATACAACACCCGGAATTCAGGGAGCGTTCGTATCGCGTACAATCGCGAAATGCCCGCAATCTTTCTGCGACCAGATAACAATGAACATGGCAGCACCGAATGCCGTGTACAGCAACGAAAAGGTTTTGGTCGAGGGATATCTCAAGCAAATGAATGCCGAGGGCATCGTATCTCCGATAATAGTTTCTTTGGGAGGATCGTCAGTAAAAGCGTATTCGAATGAATTTGGTTATTGGCGCGCTTCTCTTGATGCGCCAAACGCTGGAACGTATCAGCTTGTTGCACGCTCAGAAAGCTGTAATAGGCAAACGTCATCCGAAGTTCAGATTTTTCAGTTGGTTAAGCCGGTTAAAAAATCTAATCTTGAAATCTACCCGAAAAATATAGACGTGCGGATCGGAGAGAGCGCATTGCTCGCAGTCTATTATCAGGGCGATGATGAAACAAAGATTTCTATCAGCGGTGTTCCCGACAGCTGGCTAGAGCCGTCAAGTTTTGTAATGACAAACGGAATAAAATTCGTGTACGTTTCGCCCGCTTCCGCGGGATTCTATACATTGATTGTGCGCACAGAAGACGGCGTAAAGTCCGAAAAGAACGTGACGCTCGGCGCGATATCGCAAGCCGGACAGGCTTCCGCGAAAGAGGCTAATGCGGGCGTTGCATTCGCTGCAATCGTATTCCTGCTGCTACTGCTTTTTTCCAAAGAAATAAAACTTGAAGCCGGTGTCGGAGGCAAAAGCTACCTCGAAAGCGTCAAGAAAGAGATAGAAACGTCTAAAAACAAATTCTGAAACCAATCAAAGGCTTTTCCTGTCGTTTCAGGCGAATAGCTATTTAAGCTTTAGGCAATTCCTAATGGTAGGTGCTTGAATGAGGAGAGAGTTTTTATTCGCAGCTTCTTTCCTGTTTTTTGTAGTATTTTCCGTGCAAGCCCAGGCAAGCCGCGTCAGCGTAGAGCCCACGATCAGTGATATGGGCGTTTGTAAATTATCTTTCACGAACCAGCTCGTTAGGATAACGAACGTCGGACCTGTGACAGACACATACAAGCTTACTTCCGACGCTGATTTAACAACGTTCGCAGGATGCAACAAAGGAAGCATAAGCAACGACGAGGTTGTTCTCGCATCTGGCGAGTCGGCGCTGTGTTCTGTTTTTTTCAATCCCTTCAACGATACAATTGTCCAAAAGTACGGTGTTACGATAAAAGCAAACTCATTGTCTTCGGCGGATAATTTGGCGGCCAAGATCAACGTGGATGTACTAGCCTGCAATGCCGTTTCGCTGGCTGCCCAGGGCTCCGCAAAAACATGCGCGCGCGACAAATTCTCCACAACAATCGTAGTTAAAAACATCGGTCGTGTGACCGAAACGTTTAATCTATCTTCGGACGCTGCTGGAAAATTTGATAATCCCACATTGAAACTCGCAGCCGGACAGTCTGCCATTGTCAATTTCGAAACATATTACGCCAATGTCTCGGCAAATAAAATCAGGTTCTTTGCAACATCGCCTGATTCGTTCGCAGCAGCAGAAGCATCGATGGACGTGAACGTAAAGGAGTGTTTTACGTTTGACGCGTTCGTAAATCCTGTTATTCCGGCATGCATTAGAAGTCCGTCGTCATTCGAACTTGTTGTAAAGAACACTGGCACAAAACCCGATGTGTATTTGATAAGCGCAGGCTCTGAGCAGACGCAGCTGGCCATCAATGCTTCGGAAAATGAAACATTCAAAATCATATATACGCATGACACTGTTGAAAAATTCAAGCTTGGCATCGGTGTTAAATCGGTGGGCAGCGATTTTGTAAAGAAAATATCCGCCGAATCGAACGTGACCGAGTGCGGTGCAATAGGCATTACGTCGGCATTGGCGTCGGGTTCGGTATGCAAGGGCGAGACGTTTGTTTTCCCGGTAAATGTCAGGAACCTTGGCACAATAACCGATACGTACAATCTCACGTCGAATCTGGGCGGTCTGGATGTGAGCAAGGTTACGCTGGTGCCCGGAAATTCCGTTGATATTCATCTCACGATCAATACGACAGGGTTCGCTGAAAACAAGACTTATGATGCAACTGTGAGCGTCGCAGCAGGCTCCCTGAAAAAAGATGCGAAATTTACGCTTAATGTCCCTGTGTGCCACAGCGCCGAGATGCAGGTCATACCGCCATCGCTTAATGTCTGCGCGCCGGACAGGGCTAGCTTCACGCTTGTGCTTAAAAACACCGGATTAAAAACCGAGACATTTGCGTTGTTCGCAGCCGGCAAAATGATCGCGAACAATCTTTTGCTGCAGCCCAACGCCAACAAGAGCGTGGACTTTGTTGCCAACTACAGCAATGAGAGCGGCATATACGGCATTGCAATAGCCGCGAAATCCGATAACGTGGAATTAAAATCAACCGCTGCGCTGGTCGTTTCGGATCCTAAATCATGCTACGGCAGTTCATTCACACCAAAGGATGTTGAAAAATCGATAAATCCTTTGGACAGGAACCTGCAGGAGATTCAGTTAAGGAACACGGGCATAAAAACGCTGAATTACATGCTTCAGGCTATAGGGCCGTCATGGATATCCGTGGGCGTAGGCAACATCACGTTGGCTCCGAATGAAACCGGAAAGATTTATCTGTTCATCGCTCCGCCATTTGGCACAAGATTGGGAAACTACAGCACAACCGTGATAGCAATATCCGAAAAGGGGATACCGGCCAGCATAGATTTCACAGCAAGCATCGTGGGACCGACGACAACCACAACAACCATCGCGACAACCACGACATTGCCATCCGGCAGCGGCAACAGGGGCATTGTGGTTGTGGGAATAATCCTTGCAATAGCCGCGATACTCGTTCTGAGGTATATATTTACAAGCAAATAATCGCTTAAAAACCGGGTAACAATATTTTAATAGCCGGATTTTAATATAATCAAGCGTGCACGAAATGCGGACACTGAACGAATCGGAAAATGTGGAATATACGGCTCTGAAAGAGCAGTCTGTACGCCATCTCGGGATTATAATGGACGGCAACAGGCGTTTTGCAAAGCGGTTGATGTTGGAACCATGGAAAGGACATGAGTGGGGCCAGAAGAAAGTTGACGAAGTCTTGGGATGGTGTGCCGATCTCGGCATAAAAACCGTGACATTGTACACGCTTTCCCTGGAAAACATAGCAGGCCGGCCCAGGATAGAGCTGGAGTATTTGTACAAGCTCATGGAAAAGGTCGCCTGCGACGTTATCAGTAATAAACATCACAATGTGCACGCGAGAAAAGTCCGGGTAAAAATCATAGGCAAAACGGAAACACTCCCGAAAAAATTGAGGATGCTTCTGGCAAAAGTCGAGGAGCTTACCAAGGATTACAACGGTTTCGAGGCAAATTTTGCAATAGCGTACGGCAGCAGGACGGAAATTGTCGACGCAGTGAAAAATATAGCAGCGCAGGTCAAGGCCGGCGCAATAGAGCCGTCGGAAATAAGCGAAAGCACGTTGCGAGAGAATTTTTATAATCCTCAGGCAAGCGACCCGGAACTGATAATAAGAACCGGCGGTGAAAAACGACTCAGCAACTTTTTGCTGTTCCAATCCGCGTATTCCGAATTATGTTTTATCAAAAAATCGTGGCCGGAATTCTCGAAAAACGACCTGGTTGCGGCGATAAAAGATTTTAATATGCGCCAGCGCAGGTTCGGCGCATGAATAAGACAATCGTCTTTGTTTTTAACGGGTGATGTTACGAGCGTAATAGGTGCTTCGGATAGGGTGCTGCTGTGCGGCAAGAATGAGTTTCTCGTAAACGTCAGTTTGGGAATGTTCCACACAAACCATGGAACGATAAACCTTTCAAAACTTGTCGGGAAAAAGTTCGGCGCAAAGATCAAATCTTCAAAGGGCGAGGCGTTTATTGCACTTCGTCCGAACATAAACGATTTTCTCGAGAAGCGGCTGGCAAGGCTGCCGCAGATAATATCGCTAAAGGACTGTTCGATAATAGCAGGCCACACGGGCATATCTTCGGGTTATCGTTTGCTCGAGGCGGGCACAGGCTCTGCGTTTCTTACAACATTCATGGCGAATTTGGTAAAGCCCGACGGCAAGATCTTCACTTACGAATTGAGAAAGGATTTTTTTGAATCGGCTAAAAAGAACATCAACGACTCTGGCCTGTCGAAATGGGTGGAGATGAAGAATAAGGATATAATGAAAGGTGTGAAGGAAAAGGACATCGATGTCGTAATTTTGGACATGCTCGGTTCCGAGAAGGTTGTCCCTAATGCGTACAAATCACTGAAGAGCGGCGGTTGGCTCGTTGTCTATAGCCCGTACATAGAGCAGGTCAAGGCTGCAACCGAGGCGATTGAAAAGGAAGATTTCATGCGGATAAGGACAATCGAATGCATGGTGCGCGACTATAAGATAACCCGCGATTTTTCGCGTCCGAACACGACAATGCTCGCGCACACCGGATACATAACTTTTGCGCGAAAAGCATGCTAGCGATATTTTAATAGCGTGCCTGAGCGTATTTATCGTATGATTGAACGCATAAGCGCATACGGGCACAACTGCATCACTTCAAAGCACGATACAACCTTCGAGTTCACAAAAGACAAGGACATGGATTGGGAAGGACATTGCATTGTCGGGGTGAAGTCGGACAAGGCGTGTTCGGACCTTTCCGATGGCCTGAAAAAAGCGGCCAAGGAAGGGAGAAAATTAATAATAAGGATAAAGTCCGGCGAAGTTTCGGACACGATCATAGCTTACGGCCACCCTGATCTGACGCTCAAAAACACAAAGGACATTGTGGTAAGAAGGTCAGGTTTCATCGACGACAGGACATTGGCTGTTCATGCGAACAAATCCGCGAACGATCTTGACCGCGAGCTCGTTCGCATGTTGAAAAGCCCGCGCCAGAAGATAAGCATAACAATAGAGTTTTAGATCCTACGGATATTTATTTCAGATATTACGTGTCTTAGTTGTTGATATTTATGATCTGCCGAAATTGCGGAAGCGAGCTGAAAAAGAACTGGAAGTTCTGCCCCGAATGCGGCGCCGAAACCGGCAACGAAGACGTGTTTATGAATTTCGGGAAGATATTGAACAACATAACAAAACAAATGATGAAACACGGATTTGATGATAGGGAGTCCGGCGCCGAACCGGAGAATGTACACGGCTTCAGCATAAACATTATCGGGAACCCTTCCGGCGAGCCGGATGTGGAAGTGCGTACTTTCGGTGACAGCGCGGAGAAAAAGCCCGCAAAGTATGTGGCAGCGCAAAAGCCAGCAGTCATGAAGGTTTCTTCGGCCAGATTGGCCGAACCGCGAACAATAATTAAAAATCTTGGCAGCAAGATAATCGTTGAGGTCGAGCTTCCGGGCATAAAGGAAAAGGATATAAGCGTCGAGGAGCTTGAGGAATCGCTGGAAATAAAAGCGTCCGCCAAGGGCGCGACGTATTTCAAAATAATAACCGTGCCTGAAGGTTATTCGTTGTCGGATTCTTTTTTTGAAAACAGCAAGCTGACGCTCGAGCTTTCAACAGAGTAAGCTGTTGGTCGTATTATTTAATCGGACTGCCGAATAATTCTTATGCGGCGGACAAAACCTGCGTGGCAGAAAGACATTGCTACTGAGCGCATTGAACGTTTATTCGAGCTTGCCGCAGAAGCGAGAAAAAAAGGAACTGGCATGGAAGACCGCTACGTAGAAATCGCCAGAAAAATCGCCATGCATTACAAAGTTGGGATTCCGAAACCGCTAAAAAGAATGTACTGCAAAAAATGCGGTTCGTTTATGGTTGCCGGCGACAATGCGACAGTGCGCACGCGTGCGTCAAAAAAAGCGGTTGTTATGAAATGTCGCAAATGCAGCAACATTATCCGCACTCCGTATAGGAAAAAATGACCGCCCATATGCATTTTTAAGTTCAATCCGCGAATTACAAGGGAAACCATATATATTATTAACCATAGAATAATGGAGTGGTGCCACAATGGACGCGAGAAGCAAAGATCCTCAAAAACTGGTAAATGCCGTATCTGTAAAGCTTAGCGAGTCAAAGGAATTTGAACCTCCGCAATGGAGCAAATTCGTCAAAACAGGCGCTGCGAAAGTGCGAAATCCAGATGACCAAAACTGGTGGTTCGTTCGCACAGCGTCAATACTGCGAAGAATATACATAGACGGACCAGGCGGCACATCGCGATTAAGAACAGTCTACGGGTCGCGCAAAAAGCGCGGCACAGCGCGTGAAAGGACATACAGGGGATCGGGTTCGATAATCAGGAAAATATTGCAACAGCTCGAAAAAAGCGGAATGGTCAAGAAAACCGAGAAGCCGAAAAAGGGCCGGACCATAACGCCTAAAGGACAGAAGTTCATTGAAAGCGTTGCAAAAACGGTTTAGGCGATAGTAATGGCCGAAAACAACGACTCCGAAGCGGCCTCGAGAAAGGCGATACTTTCGCGCATACTGACAAAGGAAGCGTATGAGCGCTTTGCAAGGGTGCGGGCAGTAAAACCGGAGCTCGCAACTCAGCTGGAAGCGTATATGGTCCAGCTGTTTCAGGCCGGACAGATAAAAACGGAAATAAACGACGAGCAGTTAAAGCAGATACTTGACAGGGTAACGCAGAAAAAGGAATTCAAGATCAGACGGGCATGATGTTGTGGTTAACAGAATAAGCAAAAAAAGGAAATTGGCGCGAATCGGCCGAATATCCACAGCTCCCAGATGGGCAGACATACGCAAATTCGGATTAAAGCGTGCGCGATCAAGAAGAATAAAAGTTGACAAGATAAAGAAATGGAGAAGGAGCCACATCAAGCTATGACAGATGAAAAAGTTTACAATATTCCCCTTCGCAGGGTTTTTTCGAAAACCAGCAGGCGCAGGAAATCGCCGGCTGCTGTCAAGAGCATAAGGACATTCGTTTCTAAAATGCTCAGAGCGGACGATGTTGTGATAAGCCCGGAAATAAACGAGTTCGTATGGTCACGTGGCGTTTCGCATCCGCCTGCGAAGATAAGGATAAAAGTCAGGAAAGAGGGCGATAGAGTTTTTGCCGATCTCGTGGACACTTCCAAATATGCCGAAAAGAAGGCAGCTAGAACTAAGGTTGAAAAGGCGGCTGCAAAAGTTGAAGCGCCAAAAGAAACCGCTGCAAAGAAAACCGAGGCGAAACCGGAGGCGCAAAAGAATATTGCAGAGAAGAAAGCCGTTGCCGAAAGCAAGGCCTGATCGTTTCTTGATTAAATTTTTCAATCATCTTTTGCTTAAGCTTTTCTGAAAAGCTTATTTAATACTCTTAAATTTCATACATTACTTGTTTTAAAATGAAAGACGGACACACATTGCGGTTGAAAATCAGGGGCGACGGTAACATAGGTTTGTTCTGCGTCGCAACCGAGAAGTTTTGCCTAGTTCCGAACATAGTCACTGAAAAACAGCACGCTGATATTGCCAGTGTGCTGGGCGTGGACGTGCATAGGGCATCAGTAGGCTACACGAATTTTGTCGGGATCTTTATTGCAGGAAACAGCAACGGCATTGTCGTATCCGGATTAATAGAGGACGAAGAGAAGCGTTTTCTTGAGAAAGAACTCGGAATTAACGTATGCGCGCTGAATTCCAGATACAACGCGCTTGGAAATCTTATTGTCGCAAACGACAATGGTGCTGCAATATCGCCTATCTTCACGATCAAGCAAAAAAACGCCATAAGAGAATGTCTTGGCGTTGAAGCTATATCCGTCTCTGCGTCCGCAACACCGTTAACAGGATCCGCGTGTCTTGCAAACAAACGCGGTGTGCTGTTGCACCCCGGAATAAGGGAAAACGAAAAATCGCTGATAGAAAGCGTTCTCAAGGTCAAATCAATGCCCGGAACTCTTGGTTTGGGATCGCCGTGGGTAGGCGCTGTTGGAATATGCAATTCCAGCGGAATGGTTACCGGAACCGAAACGACAATACACGAAATAGTGCGGGCTGACGAAGCGCTTGGGTTTGTCTAAGGCGGTTTTATGCTGTTTAGTTTGGTTATCCCGACGTACAATGAAAGGGAAAACATAGGGTTGCTAATAAAGGATCTTAACCACGTTTTCAGGAAAAATTCCATTAAGGCCGAGATAATAATCGTTGACGACAATTCACCCGATAATACGGGAAAACTTTGCAAAGGGCTTGCAAAAAAGCAGAAAAATCTCGTTGTCATAGAGCGCAGTGGAAAGCTTGGTCTGTCTTCCGCGGTTATCGCCGGTTTCGGAGCGGCCAAGGGCGATGTGCTTGGCGTAATGGACGCCGATTTCAGCCATCCTGTCCAGACGCTTCCACGCATGGTTGCGGAAATCAAGAAAGGAGCGGACGTTGTTATCGGAAGCCGTTATGTTCGCGGGGGCGGCATAGAAGGCTGGCCAATAATCCGGAGAATAACGTCGCTCGGAGCAACAACAATGGCGCTCCCTCTTACCAGCGTGCGCGATCCAATGTCCGGTTTTTTTGTTTTGAGGCGCGGAGTTATCAAAGGCGTTTCGTTGGACCCGATAGGCTACAAGATCGGGCTCGAAATCATAGTAAAAGGCAGGTACAAGAAGATCGTAGAAGTCCCGTACGTCTTCATGAACAGGAAAGCCGGAAAAACAAAACTTAACGCAAGGGAATATACGAATTATCTCAGGCACGTTTTCAGCCTGTTGCTCTACAAATTTATAAAATTAAATAAGACAGGCGCCTAGTATGGTTTAGCGGTGATCGGTTGATAATGGATATATTATTTGCGGTATTTTATTTCTCGCTTCTGTACCTGACAGTATTTTTGATGTTGACATTGTTCGAAAGCGGGGAAACCAGGTTCCATTTTTATCCGCGCAAATTCGCGGTCTGGCCAATGGTTTCCGTCATAGTCCCCGCGTTTAACGAGGCGCACACAATCAGCAAGGTTGTGCGGTCGGCACTAAATATGGATTATCCGAAAAACAAGCTTGAGGTCATAGTCGTCAATGACGGTTCAACGGACAATACGGAAAGCGTTGTCAGGAAAATACGGGACAAAAGGATAAAAATCCTGAAACAAAATCGGAAAGGCAAGGGTGCGGCCCTTAATTTTGCCCTTGACCGCGCGAAAGGCGAGTTTGTCGCGTGTTTGGACGCGGATTCCTACGTTTCGAGAAACTCGCTCAAGGAGATGCTTGTAAATTTTTCTGAAAAAAACATATCCGCGGTCACGCCGATAATGAAAGTCGACAAACCGAGAACGACTCTCCAAAAAGTCCAGAAGGTCGAATACCTGCTCGCGGTTTACGTTAAAAGAATTTTAAGCCACATAAACGCGATAAACGTGACGCCCGGCCCGTTCAGCGTATACAGGACCGACGTACTGCGAAAGATCGGAAAATTCGACGAAAGCTCCATTGTCGAAGACCAGGAAATAGCTTACAGGATGCAAAAATACAATTACCGGATAGTGCAAAGCGACAGGGGTGACGTGTACACGGTTGCTCCGAAAAGCCTCCGTGACCTTTATTACCAGAGAAAAAGGTGGTGCAAAGGTTCGTGGTTAACATTCAACAAATACAGGTCTATCATGCTTGATCGCCGTTACGGCGATTTCGGTTATTTTCTGATGCCAAACGTGCTGTTCGGGTTGTTGTCTTGTTTTTTTATGACAATATTTTTTGGCATTTACGTATTCCTGCCCGCATTGCAGGTATTGAGGCACATCTATATTGCGGGCTTCTATTTTAACATCGGTTCGTTTTTCAACGTTTCCGAATTTGTCAGCAACTTCGTGTTTTTCACGGATTTCTACAAGCTGTTTGTGATATGGGCGTTCGCGGCAATAACGCTCTTCATTCTCGTGAGGTCTCATAAGACCACAAGCGAACGGATGAGTTTCACGGAAGCGATCCCGATGGCTGTATTTATTTTCGTTTACTACATTTTTCTTAGCTTCATATACATAATCTCGACAATCGATTTGGTCCTGAAGGACAAGCACGACTGGTAACTATATATCGGTTATTTACGGAATTGTTAAGGATGGCAGTTATCAACCGCGGCATAAAAAAGGACAAATATTTAGCGGCGGCATTCATAACCGCGGCAATATTCGTGCTTGGTTTCGTTCTCGGAACAATGATGAGCGAGAGGAAGATACTCGAACTCGAGCAGTTAAGCCGACAGCAGGAAGCTGATTTTAGCAGCCTGCAATTCCAGTTTTCTTACCTCGAAAGCGTGCCTAAAAACGAAAGCTGTATTGTGATATCCCGAACACTGGAAAGCAACCTCAAGACCCTCGGACCGACGCTCAAGAAGATCGAAGGTTACGAATCTTCCGGCGATACGTCGAATCCGGATTACATAGTATTGAAGAGGAAGTATACGATCGCAAACCTGCGCTACTGGCTGCTAGCGGAAAAAAGCAAGGAGATGTGCGGTTCCGACTCGGTTAGCGTGCTTTACTTCAACAACAAGGACTGCAGCAAATGCAATGATGAAGGATACATTCTGGAACAGCTAAAGCAGAATCTGGGCGACAGCCTTCTTGTCTTCTCAATTGATTCCCAACTGGAAGAGTCGATGATAGACATACTGCGCGCGCAGTACAAGATATACGATTTCCCGTCGCTTGTAATCGACGGAATAACCTACGGAAAATTCATGACAATGAATGAGATATTATCTGCGGTTTGCCCGAATTATAACGAGACGTTCAGCGTTTGCAAGGGGTACAAATGAATAACAGGACGATTGCAATACTGGTTGCGGTAATTATCCTTGGCGCATCCCTAAGAATATTCTACTTTTCAAAGCAGTCGTCCGTATGGTGGGACGAGACTGTTTACATGGCAATGGCCGACGCCTACGCAGGCAACAATTATTTTTTCGAGGCTTTCCGTCCGCCGCTGCTGCCATTTTCGCTGTTTTTGTGGGAGTCGTTGTTCGGATTTTCGTTTTTATCGTCGCGTATATTCGTTTTGCTGGTAAGCATATCTGTAATACCGGTCGTTTATGCTCTTACAAAAAAGGCGACGGACAATAAAGTTGCGTTCGCCACTAGCGCGCTTATAGCAACGGACATATTTTCAATACTGTATTCGTCTCGCGTGCTCACCGAAGATCTTGCAATTCTTTTCGGTGCAATAAGCGTCGCGTCGTTTTACATAGGGTACAAGAATGATTCAACAAGATGGTTGGCACTGTCCGGAGTTTCCATCGCACTCGCAATGATGTCAAAGCATTTCATGGCTTATCTCGGGATTGTCGTGTTAGCATTCCTTGCAATCAAGCGCGGAACAAAAGTTTTATACGACCGGAAACTGTATATCGTCGCATTGGCGGGATTAACAGTAATGTCGCCATGGCTCGCTGTGAATTACATCCAGTTTGGAAATCCATTATGGCCGCAGTTCTCGAACATAGGTTTATCACCTCCGACCAGTTTGTTGTTTTACGCATCCGTGCTTCCTTTGTTCCTTGGTGTCCAGGGATTGCTGATACCGTTTGCGTTTATCGGAATAAGGAAATCAAAGCACTATGAATTCCTGAAATTCAATTTTGTTGCGATAATCATCGCATTAACAGTGTTGCATATTGTTGCACACAAGGAAGACAGGTTTCTCGGAATATTGTCCTACTCCGCGATAATCCTCGAGGCTGTCGGGTTGTTGAAGTTGTCCGAGATATTCGGAAAAATTTTCGCCGGAAAACGGTTGTGGAAAAACGACTACCCCGGAAAAGCCGCTGCAGTTATAATTGCGGTATTATTTGTCATTTCATTTGTGGTTGTCGCAGCGATCCCGCGTCAATACGAGGATATGATGTACAAATGCGCTGACGAGATAAAAAAACTGCCGAACCAGACAATGTCAACTACCATGTCGCCGTACTTTTCGTATTTCCTGAAACGCAATTTTATCCAGTTGCCATGGAATTCGGAAGATTTCTCTTGTAAAAACATGATTGATAGCGGGGCAAATTACACAATCTATTATTCGTCGGGCTGGTATCAGCCATTGGAATCCGCATTCCTGAACCAGACAAAAGATTGTACGACATTGTTAGTTAATATCACACAGAACCAGAAATGCCTGATATTCAGAGTGGAGAAACAGCATGAATAAATTCATATTCGCGGCCATAACCGAGGCGCGCAAAGGCGTTAAGTTGAATCACGGCGGTCCGTTCGGCGCAGTAATTGTGCATAATGGAAAAATAATTTCAACGGCTCATAACGAAGTTGTCAAAACAAACGATCCGACTGCGCACGCCGAAATCAATGCGATAAGAAACGCCGCGAAAAAATTAAAAACATTCGACCTGTCTGGTTGTGTGATATACACGACATGCGAACCGTGTCCGATGTGCTTGGCGGCGATATGTTGGGCAAACATAAATAAATTTTATCACGGTTGTACCGCAGCCGACGCTGCGAAAATCGGGTTTCGGGATAAAAAAATATATTCCATTGTGCGCGGTTCCGGTATTCCGTCAGAGCAAATGCATAGGAACGAATGCCTGGTCGAGTTTGCAAAATGGAGAAGGATGAAAGGAAGGGTGCTGTATTGAAAGATAAATTCATGACAGCAGCAATCGCGGAGGCGCGCAAAGGGCTGCGCGAAGGCGGGATACCCATCGGTTCGGTTCTGGTCAGAAAAGGAAAAATAATCGGCAGCGGGCGCAACAAACGCATACAGGAGAACGATCCCGTAATACATGCTGAAATAGACTGTCTGCGCAACGCAGGCCGTATCGGGACGTACAGGAACACGACGCTGTATTCGACATTAATGCCGTGTTACCTCTGCGCCGGCGCAGTAGTCCAGTTCGGGATAAAAAAAGTTGTTGTCGGAGAATCTAAAAACCTCACGGCTGCACGGAAATTCATGGAATCGCGCGGCGTTAAAGTCGCTGATATGGATTTGGATGAGTGCAAGCGATTGATGGCGGATTTCATAAAAAAGAATCCTAAAATCTGGAAAGAGGACATTGGAAAGTTATAGCATTATTAAGCCGTAAATTCAACGTCAATCGTGAAGAAGCTTTCCAAAAGCGGCGCATTAACATCTATATCTATTATGATATTGCTTTTTTCAGCAATGATCGATTGGAACATATATTCGTGGCTTATTCTTTTGGCGGTTATTTTGCTCCTGTTCGCCTGGTATTTCAAGAAATAGCTGATATTCTATTTTATATCGAGTTAATCCCGGTAAGATGACGTAGATTAGAGTTTTGCGAAATACCGAGTTGTAAAATCTATTTTGTTAAAAGAGTTTAGCAGAGTTTTTCAACTAAGCAGCAAAAAAATTAGAAATTGGAGTCGGGCGAGCAGATTGACGCATACCATTGGTATGCGTCTTTCGACTCAACCCGACTCCGTTTAAACTAAATGTTGTCGATTTTATTGGCTGCCAGCTGTGGCAGTGCTGTACACAAGCTTCGATCCAGTCAGGCCGTCAGCGATTAATTTCGCTGCTGCATTTCTGGTGTCCTTTGCGTCAGTTCCGGCAACTATTATCGCTGCCTTGCCTGTTTCAAAGGCGTCATTGACTACCTTGATCAATGCCTTGTCTTTTGCACCTGCCAGAGTCGTCACTCCAACTTCCGCAAACCACTTGTCCAAGCAGTCGCTGCCGGTTACATTCATCAATGTTCCGACAAACTTGTTTGCACAAGGACCACCGACCAAGATCAAATTCTTGCCGGTTGTCTTTATGGTTGCGTCAGTGTAGTCAGACGTCAACTTGCCCAAAGGCGTTGTTACTGGCACAGCTGCCTGGTACGTGCTCGTACCGCTCGTCGCGCCTATCTTACCAAAGTAGACCTTCGCAGCTAATCTCTTCGAAGGTACTTTGAAGACAAAGCTGTCCGATCCACCGTTCGTGTTAGTGTTGACTAAGATAGTCTCACTGTCCGATACGATGTCCTGTGTCTTCTTGCCTACAGGCTGGTTTGTCTGTCCGTTGGTTGTTGCCAAAATTTCGCTGTCCTCTGCGCTTGCCGCGGTCGCACCCAATCTAAATTGAGGTGCAGCTGTGGTAAGGCCTGCAGTCTTGTTTCGGAAATCGGCTGTTACGTCAAAGAACGTTGTTGGAACACTTCCCACCTTAACGGATTGAATTCCGTTGGTGAAGTTCAACGTAACGTTCAGGTACCAATCCGCATCACCGGATCCGCCGTAAGTTATCTTAAACGGATAGGTGTATGTCGAGTTCGACGCGGTCAATATGCCGTGTCCGTACTCTGCGGTTGTTACGTTCGTTTTTGCCGTTTCCATCAAGCCTAGGTTACCAAGGTCTACACTGGTTCTATTGACCAATATCTTGCTACTGGTCTTATCATAGAAACCAATCCAGAATGGCGTACCATATCCAGCTGTGGCCGTAGTCATAGTCCTGTTGAACAAGACATATGCCTTATCATAGCTGTTGCCTGCCAAGCTCACTATTGAGCCCGAGACATCCGAGGCTATTTCCAAACCATATTGGTCGCTTCCCACAATATCAGCTGTCGAGTTGGCATCATAGGTCGAAGTTCCACCGAAAGGTTTGACAGTTATGGTCGAGAACTTTTCTGTGTTGAACCCTTCAAATCCGAGTTCAGCATAGCTGTTCGGGAACGTAACCTTGTCTCCCGCTTTCAGGTATTGCGTCGAGCTTGGTTTGTAAACTACCTGGATTTTTGCACTCTTAGGAATGCCCGGATATGTTCCGGTACTCAAACCTGTTGTCTGTATTCCCCAATCCGTTGAACCTGGGAATAAGTCGCTTGCAGTTCCAGTGCTTGTGACATCAGCTGTCGAGTCGTATTCTTTCTCAACAGAGCCTGTTGGGCCGAGTACTACGTCAACACCAGAGATCTCACCGGTCGTGCCTATAGCTCTGACTCCGGTCACTTTGACTGTTATGCCTTGTGCCGAAAAGTCGTAGCTGCTGGCCGAGCTGATCGATTTCGATGCAACTTCAGTACCAGATGCGTCTTTTACAACGATCTTTGCCCACGAATCACTTACACCTTGTGTGGCGTATATTGTGTATGCGCCAGATGTCAGACCTGTCGTAGCGCTGATCTCTCCGCTCTCACCCGCAAGGGCTTTGATTGAAGATGCACCAACACCCACAATGGTGAACGTCTTGCCCAAGAGCTTTACGTTAACCGGGTACGTGTACTCCGGGTTCGCAATTGTGCCCTTTGTGCTCTTACTCGAGATATTCAATGCCTTGTCAAAAACGTAGTTATATATTAGGTCTCCGCTTTCAACTACCATTGTCTCGGTTCCGTTCACTTTGTCTGTTGTCACGTCGTGACTCATTGTCACTCCGCTAAGGTCTGCTTGCTCCTTGTAGTCGTAGTCATTACTGTCCCACGATATGGTCCCTTTCTTCAGTCCGGAGTAATGCGTATTTGTCATAACTACACCGCTTGGGAACGCGCTGCCTGTGCCGGCCGCGGTACTCAAGATACAGCTTGCTGCTGTGGTGCTTATACAAATATTCACACCGTCCTTTTCGATTCCGTCCACGTTGCTGCCTGTTGTAGTCAAAGTCTGGGTCGTAGTCGATGTACTTCCCAATCTTCCTGCTACATCCACACCAGCTACTGTGTCTGTGGAATCTACACCAGCGCCAACGACAATAAGCGTATTCGACGCTACCAAGTCGCTAGTACCGGTAGAAGGAAAGACCTTAGTTAGGTCAGTTACTGCTGCGCCTGCAAAGGCCAGAGAAGCTCCTGCTAGGAGTGTTCCCATACCGATTGCAATTGCCTTTTTCATTTGCATTTATTTTCCCTCCTTTTTATCTGTACGCCGTGTTTATTTCGGCTTACACGCCAAACGTAAATTACAGGCATAGATCAACAAAAGACGGGTCAGGGTTGAGAAATAGGTATTAACCAAGCCTAACCTCCCCCTTTGTTTTCCGATGCTATAGTTTACTGACGCGGTTGCGGTTGCCCGCAAACACGCTCCAGCCCGTGTATACGGCAGGCCAGATTCAGCTTCTAACAATAGATTAACGGGGATGTTATAAATAAACTCCATGAAACAATCGTGGAACAATTCTAGCTCTTGGGAGTATCATTCCTATTTGCCTCGTTATTAGCCTCCGTAGAGGGTTTAATTGTTCCAAAAGGTTCCTTTGGCTTTATTTTCAAGAATATTCGATTGGTTCGCCCTCTTTCCTCTACATATATGATACCTCTGCGCTTTAAATCCGAAATAAGTCTCGAAACCTTTGCTTTTGAGAAATTTGTTTCGTGCACAATCTTTCTTTGCATTTTCTCCCCGTTTTCGCTCAATAAGCAGTCAATAACCTTTCTTTCGTCAGGTTTAAGTATAAGAAGTACGGAATCCAGCGTTTCCTCAGTTCTGACTATCACTTTGGTCTTCTTTAGGTAAAAGTAAACAGTAGTGGATATTAGTATGATAACTATAGTCAGAAACAGTGGTAAAAACGTTGTTAACGCGTTTATTTGGATATTTTCGTACACAGCAGACACACTCAACGAATCGCCTGCGGTAAAGTTGTTTCTGGCCCAATCAATGAGTATTCTTCTTCCGTCCGTTCTCGTATCCCCATAAGAAGGCGCGTAAGGCAGCAAGCCCCCCGAAATTATGCCGTCTTCGCTGGTAATAAGACCTTTTCCTTCGGGCAGCCTGACCACGATAGAGAGCGTTGTAACAGGGACAGAGCTCTGAAAATCATACCTGTAAATCCATCTGTCTTTTTCAAGTTGCCTCACAAATCCGGATGCTGTGTAATTAAGCGACAGGCTCCTGTGCGTTTTATTTACACCGGCCAGATCGCAGCTTATTATCGAAGTCGCCCCTTGTTTTGCAAGATCGCACGTTGCGTTAAAGTTTGCCGCCCATGAAAAATCCGTTACGTCGCCTATGATCGGGTAATCTATCTTTCCGGGTTGCTGCACATCAAAAGCGATTTTCACTTCGTTCTTTGCAAGCCCGTTCTCAAGTATGTCAGTAGTTATCTCGTAAAACTGTATTCCCGCGGCTAATCCGCTGTAAGGAATTACGAGCAGACATATAGCCAGTAGAGCAATGACTGGGCGCAGTCTCATCATACTCTTGATGCTAAACAGGAAATTTAAAGCTGCTTTTTAAAGAAATTCTTTGCTTAAGCTTTCTCACAGGAAACGCGACGTTTCCTGTGCACGGAAACCATATTGGTTTCCGTTGTTTGAAGAAAGCTTATCTGAAACGTTTCACTGCTGGTTGGTACGGGAACAATTGGATAATTTAGCCCTGATTTCCGCCCTTTGAAAGTATAATACCGCCTACTCCCGCCTGCGCAAACCTGTGTATCATGTTTGCTATCTCCGACAGCACATTTTGGGCTTCTCCGAGCTCTATGTCAATGCTTTTCGGTTCCAGTATCTCTATTGCCGACGGACCGTAGTTCATGACAAACCTGACAAGTGAACCGTAGTTTTTCGCTAAAATTTCGAGCTCCAGTATTGTCGAATAAGCTTCCGGAATATTGGGTAACGGATTTTCGACCTTCGTGCTCTCCTTGAACTCCTTTTTTATAATGCCGAGTTCCTGTTCCTTGTCAATGATTTTTGAGAGCTCTTCCAGCGATTGCTTTGATATTTCTTGTTTTACTGCCAGCGACTCGATCATTACCCAGGCTTTTAGCCAACCATTGCTTAACTTGGGTTTAACGTCCTTCTCCTCGATTTTCATGATTTTGGTTATCTTAGGAACAATTTAAAGATGACAGGAATTAAAAGGAAAGAATATCGTAATAAGAAATGAGTGGTAAATCGACATACATCCGTGATGTATGCAAACCAACAATTGCCTCAATAGCTCAGTGGTAGAGCGACAGTTTCGTAAACTGTAGGTCGTGAGTTCAATCCTCACTTGGGGCTTTTCCAAACAAAATAGCATGTTTTTTAACGCAGTTCGCAAAATTGTTGTTATGACAAAAACGTCGACCGGCGTAAAAACTGCTGCCATAATTGCGGTTGTTGCAATAGCTGCGAGTTTTTTCATTCCTAATGAAATCGTTTTGACAGGCGCCGATAACAACAAAAGCATCGAAATTTCAAGTGGCCAGTCTTTTCTGTTGGGATTGGAATCGAACCCTTCCACGGGTTATACTTGGGATATAACCGGATATTCGCCCCTGATCCTGTCGCAGACTGGAAAAGCGGGATTCAGCCAGCCGGAACAAAACCCGGAACTGGTCGGTGCTCCCGGAACGCAAACATTTCACTTCCGGGGAATCAGTGCAGGCAAGACAACACTGACCTTGGTTTACCACAGGCCGTGGGAAAACGCCACGTTGCAATCTTTCAGCGTGGACATCGTTGTCCGCTGAACATAGCATCTTATTAAAAGCAGAGCGGTCATTAATTTTATTCTAAGGGATTGTGGTCTAATCAGGTAAGACAGCTGGCTCCAGAGCGGCAAACAGAAACAGATGCCATACAAAATTGCATCTGTTTCGGTCTATTGTTGGAGATACGAGGCGCAAGCCGATGATTTTGAAGATACCAGCCAATCAGGGTTCAAATCCCTGCAATCCCATTTATTATTTTAGCATATCCGGCCAAAAAACTGAGTAAGAGGCTTTGAAATGAGGGACCCGAACTGCATTTTCTGCAAGATCATTGCAGGCGAAATACCCTCGAAAAAGGTTTACGAGGATGAATCCGTTCTCGCGTTCCTGGACATCAATCCGGCCAATGTCGGGCATGCGTTGATAATTCCGAAAAACCATTACCCGACAATAATAAGCATACCCGAAGACGACCTTTTCAACCTTTCAAAGGTTATAAGAAAATTATCCTCCGTAATGCGCGAAACCATGAACGCCGATGGGTTGAACGTATTTCAGGCAAACGGCTCTGTTGCCGGGCAGGTCATTCCGCATCTGCATTTTCATCTTATTCCGCGATTCAAGGATGACGGCATAATGTTCGGCTGGCCGAAAAAACAGGCCGGTGAAGAGGAAATGGAAGAAGTTAGGAAAAAACTCGCTGAGAAAGCGGGTTATCGAGGATAAAAACAATCAATTCTTAAAAAGAAAAGGATAGTAAATAGATCGAAATGGATGCAGTTGCTGGCTGGCGCATAAGCAGATAGAAACAGACAATGTCTGTTTCAACCAGAAATTGCGGCGGTGGTCCAGCCTGGTAAGAGACTTTTTTAAGTCCAGGAAACGCGAGCCTTCCAAGCTCACAACCCGGGTTCAAATCCCGGCCGCCGCATTTAAACTTCATAGGAAATCATTAGAATTTCCTATGCACGGCATGGGGAAACCGAGTTTTCCCATGCACGAAAAACTTCGGTTTTTCGTTGAAACCAATTGGTTTCCGTTGTTTTCTAAAAAATTTAATCGGATAAGCCTTTTTCAAGGGCTTAAGCAAAATCTGTATTTTAATACCAATCTTTTCAAATCATAAAGAAGAGGTCTGTAGTTTGGCGTCAAAAGAGCTTCCTAAAAAAATCATCATAACGATTCTGTCAATACTTTTTCTCGTCTCTGCTCCGATTGCGGTAAACGCGTTTATCCTTCAAAACATCGGTGCGAAAAACGTAGTGGGCGGCATGGTCGGCAGCATTGCGAGCGGGGCGTTTGACAAGGCGCTGCAGGACGCCTGCGGAAAACAAACCGCCATGGCGTATGGCGATTGCGAAAAACTGGTATTGGGCAGTGCCTGCACGCAGTACGCAGACGCTGATAGTTGCGTCAATGTCGGTTCGAAAGGCAAGGATTATTTTGTGCAGAACATTTTATTGCCGAGCACGCTGCCGCTCGTTTACAATTACACCATTCCCAGCATCAACATGAAAGTCAGCGAGCTTGATGCTGCAATAAGCAACGTTTTCGTAGCTTCGTTCGCACTGACAATGGTTGCTGTCATATTGATGCTGATGCTCGTTGCTGATCCAAAAGGAATACTGAAACTGCTGGGAGTTAATATTTTCTGGGTCGGATTGTCAATGGCTTTGCTCGTTTTCGGTACAAATGCGATTCTTCCTTCGCTGCTCAACCAACAGGTGAGCGGTATAGACGCGGCCACTATGCAGATGGTCGCCAATGCCATCGGAGCGGGCATAAAACCGTTCATGGACGCGGAGATGACCATAGGAGTTGTGTTAATCGTGCTTGGATTAGCGTCAATAGCGTCGTCTTACGTTTTTTTCAAATCTAAAAGCGATCGTTGACGTTTGCAAGGAAATTCCATGAATCACAGGCTTATGATTTTGTCAGCAATGCTGAAAGAAAAGAGAATCGGTTTTAATATTCTTGATCTGAACACGAGCGCAATATCCAGCAGGGATGTTGAGAAAGTCTTTAAAGGCGACCCGAAGGAAATCTGGAAAACACTCGTAGTAACGGATGAAAAAGATTTCTTCGCAGCCTTCCTTTGCGGACGCGATCGCCTTGATGTAAGTAAATTGGAAAAGTCTCTCGGCATAAGCAAACTAAGAATGGCAAAGGCCAAAGAATTGAAAGAGAGGTTGAAATTACAACCGGGCGAGGTCTGCCCGCTATCGATAAATTTGCCTTTGGTTTGCGATTCATCAATAAAAAACTTCCAGAAAATCAATTTCGGTTCCGGCGACGTTTCGTACGGCATCGAGATGAGAGTCGACGATATATTAAAGTTTCTGAATGCGAAGATTATGGATATACGAGAGGGTTAAAGTGGACTTGGAAACGCGTATCGAACTGGTTAAAAAAGTCGGCGAGGAAATCGTGACCGAAAGCGAACTCAGGGCGCTTTTCGAAACTAAAACTCATCCGGTCGCATACGACGGCTTTGAACCGTCAGGTTATGCGCATTTGGGTTCGGGTTTAATGCGCGCCATACAGCTGCAAATTCTGATGGACGCGGGAATCCGTTTCAAACTTTACGTTGCGGACTGGTTCGCGCTGATAAACAACAAGCTCGGCGGAGACCTCGAAAAAATACAGAAAGCCGGCGATTACCTTATCGAGGTGTGGAAGGCCTGCGGCATCGATGATAAAAAAACCGAAATAGTTTGGGCTTCGGATCACGTAAAGGACCCGGAATACTGGAAAAAAGTTGTTGCCATATCGAAGATCACGACAATAGACAGGATGGTAAGGTGCAGCGCGATAATGGGGCGGCAGCAGAAAGATATGCAGTACGCCGCGCAATTATTGTATCCGGCAATGCAGGCTGCGGATCCGTTCCATATGGGTGCTGACATCTGCCAGCTCGGGTTCGACCAGCGCAAGGTTACGCTGCTCAGCAGGGAGGCGGGCGAGAAATTAAAATGGTACAAACCAGTTGCTATCCATCATCATCTGCTCATGGGTTTGCAGGGCCCAAAGAAAATGGGTTCGGATGATGGCGAAATCGCCAGCAAAATGTCAAAATCAATACCGAAAGCCAGCATATTCGTTCACGATTCGCCCGATGTTATCAAAGAAAAGATAGCCGCCTCCTTTTGTCCGGAAAAAACCGTAGGCGGAAACCCGATTATGGAAATCTGCAAATACATAATATTCAACAAGTCAAAAAATTTGGATATAAGTCGCCCCGAAAAATTCGGCGGGGACGTTTCCTTCAGTAGCTATGCTGACTTGGAGGCACATTATGCGGATGGAAAACTCCATCCCGTTGACTTGAAAAACGCGGTTTCCGAGTCGTTGGCAACAATACTCGAGCCGGTCAGGAGGCATTTCGAGAAGCCGGCGAACAAAAAATTACTTGAAATGTTTTCGGAGTCTGATATAACGAGATGACGCTATGCTTGACATAAGATTGATTCGTGAAAATCCTGATTTGATAAGAAATGATCTTAAGAAGCGCAATGATACTGACAAGCTTAAACTGCTGGAACAGATAATACGCAACGACCAGAAGTTGCGCGAGTTAATGCAGCAGGCCGATTCGCTGAAGAACAAGAGGAACACTGTTACAACGGAGATAGCGGAAATAAAAAGGAAGGGTGCAGACGCGAAAACGAAGATCAGGGAAATGGTCGGCGTCTCAGAATCTATAAGGTTATTGGATCAGCAGGCCGGCGAACTCAGGGCAGAAGTGCAAGGCGCGCTGATGCGGATTCCAAACATACTGCATGAATCCGTGCCGGTCGGCGCAAGCGACGCTGATAACGTCGTTGTCCGCAAATGGGGAAACATCAAGCAACAAAAATTTGAAGCGAAGGATCATATCGACCTCGGAATAAAACTCGGTATGATAGACATTGAGCGCGCGGCCAAAATATCCGGCGCAAGATTTTATTTCATAAAAGGGAAACTTGCGTTATTGGAAATGTCGTTGATGAGATACGCAATAGACTTTCTGGCAAAAAAGAAATTCACTCTCGTATTGCCGCCGTACATGATGAAGACCGATGCGTACAGGGGCGTCGTCGATCTCGCTGACTTCAACGACGTTCTGTACAAGGTTGAAGGCGAGGATCTGCATATGATCGCCACTTCAGAACACCCATTAACAGCGATGCACATGGATGAAACGATAATTAAGGAAAATCTTCCGCTGACATACGCCGGTTTCAGCGTGAACTTCCGCAAAGAGGCCGGTTCGCACGGCAAGGACACGAAAGGAATCTTTCGTGTGCATCAATTCGGAAAGGTTGAGCAGATCGTTATCTGCGACCCCGTTGATTCATGGGCGTGGCACGAGAAGCTTATTGATAATGCGGAGGCTATCACAAAGTCGCTGAAGATTCCGTACCGCGTCGTAAACATATGCACCGGCGATATCGGAACAGTGGCTGCGAAGAAATACGATGTGGAAGCGTGGATGCCAGTGCAGCAGAAGTATCGGGAAATCGTTTCATGCTCAAATTGTACGGATTACCAGGCCCGACGGTTGAATATCAAGTTGCGCGAGAAGGAAGGCGCTGCGCCATCGTCATTCGTGCATACGCTTAACTCGACAGCGGTCACGGACCGCGTATTGGTCGCGATAATGGAGAACTTCCAGTCGGCTGACGGATATATAAAAGTTCCGAGGCCCCTAATAAAATATACGGGATTCAAGGAGATCGGATGAGGTGTAGTGTTTAGAGGATTTTGATATAAATAGGTTATTTAAGGGTTTGATTGGAATTATCTTTGTCTATGATCGAGTACAAGAAAATTATAGTCGTTGGCGAATCAGAAAGTGACGTTCAAGGAACTGATTTAAGAGAGGATATAAAGAAAGTCGCAACATCATTGGGTATCAATGCACGAATAGAAAATGTCAAAGATAAGTCCGAAGTAAAAGTTATCTGCGAATCTGATAAGGCAGATTCTTTGTACAAAGGGATTAAAATTTTGGTCGATAAAGCGAATGAAGATGACAAATTATATTTTATAAAAGATGTTAAACTTCCAGACGATCGCATTTTCGATAACACTGATCTCGATCTCGTTAGAGAAGATGATTTAAGTGAAATGGTTTGGGCTTTGCGTGGTGCAGGACGGGCTTTTAAAAAATTAGCCGATGAAACTAAAAAGCTGGAAGAAAGGAAACAAAAGGTAAAAACGGAAAGTATGTTTACTGGTCTAAGATATGAGATAAATTCGATTTCTGAGCATGTGGGATTTCTGAGGAGTAAAGAAAGAAATTCCGATTTCCAGTTATTTACCATAGAACATTTTCTAAAAGAGCCCATAGTACTTAATGACGGTGATCTATTGACAAGTCTTAGAGCCCTTTACGATTTTTGTCAAGAAACTAACCATTTGAAAAATGCAGGAAAAGATATTGATAAAAATCTAGATGTGATAGAGGCTCTGATTGATAGTATAGTAAAGAACTCCCAGTACCAAAAAACTGAATAGGAAGGGTGGACTAGAAACCCTTATATATGGCGCAGATAATTATTAAATAGGTAGAATGATCTCAATGGATCTTTTCCATGCGTTGGAGGATATAGCTAGTAGGTCATTCAATATAAACAATTATGATGACAGGTTAACTATACAAAAATTGACCTGTATTTTGCAGAGTGCTGGTATAAAGCTAGGATACGATTTTGATTGGCATTTAAGAGGTCCTTATTCATCCTCATTGGCGAAGGATGCTTTCGGATTTTATCAAGGTAATAAGCAGCCTCAAGAATATAATTTTTCAGATCAAGATAAAGAAAAAATCGATAAGATTAAAGATTATTTTTCCAGTGAGGTTTCAGATCCTAGTAAAGTAGAACTGTTTGGCTCTATACTGTTTTTGCACACAGATAGGTCGATCCCTCTTTCTGACGACAGTTTAATCGGCATTGTAAAATCTTTGAAACCTTGGTACGATGAGCAGCAAATAGTAGCTACTAGGGACAAAATTATAAGATCTAATTTATTCAATTAATCGCGAATCATATTTGTGCATTTTATAATAAATATAATAAATCATAAATTATACTTTCTACTTACTTTCAAACCGTTCCGTCAACCCCAGTTCTTCCAACTGCTTCTTCAAATCTTGATTTTAAGTGGGTCTTCACTGACGCTTCCATCATCTTTAACTTGAATGGTGTTCCATCCAAAATCTTTTTTGGCAATTGTGTCTTCAATCGATTTGATTAGGTGTTTATTCTCGCCAAGATGCAGGAGTGTGACACTATCAACGCCTTCTGGAGAATTCATCCCTTGGAAGACTAGGAACTCTACTGGGTCAAATATGGTTCTAACATCTCTTGGATCAATTTTATGTTTTGTAAAAAACGGAGCTAGACGATTGAGTACCTTTGGCAATTCGATTCGTTCTGCCTTCTCTTTTGCAACTCTTTGAAGATCTTTCTTCTTTTCATCAAGTTTGGCGATTTTGTCTCCTAGTCGTTGTTGTTCTACTTGCAATCCATCAAGCCAATCTGGCTTGTAATATCCTTTTTCGGAAAGTTGCAAATCACTTAAACGGTTAACAGAGTGACATTCGGGGCATACACTAAAAATATGTCTGTTTTCATGCAAAAAGAGGAGAAAGTCATTCATCTGTTCACTACTCTAATATTGACTTTGCCATCCAAAACTACATCACGTATAGTTTTTTGGACAGGACTCAATCTGGCATTACCTGTTTTGATATCAACAAAATCTATGTGAGATACAGAATCTTTGGATGCACCAACAAACACTGTATAGTCGATGGGGTCAAAAAGCGACCTGCAATCCAAAGGATTGTATGGAAATCCTGGCAGAACAGGAACAATCTTTTCTATTGTCTTCCCTATCTTGACTTCAACGCTCTTTTTTGTAAAACCTTCTGTTAGTTTGTATTTGAAATCTTTGGCTTCTTTTTTCAATTGCTTGATTCCTTCATTTTGCAAGTCTAAAAACTCTTTTGCTTTTGGAGTAAGTTCTGACCCATAAAATAGTTCACTGTCAGAAAGGCGGTATTCGTGACCGCATGGTGAAATTGCCCATATTTTATGGTCTTTCTTAAGGGCTGCAAGAAGCAAAAGCGCGTCTTTTTGAACGGTCATATCAAAAATGTGGCTATGCTCACATAAATAGTCTGTTTTATTACGGCTTTAACGGGCACTGTTTAGGAACAGTGTGATAGCTTGCTAGGTAAATTTAAAATATTTTTAATTTGACTATATCCTTAGTTTTTTATATTATTCAGTTTCTCCGCCAAATTTTTTCATCAATCCCAACTCCTCAAGTTGCCTTTTCAGTTCTTCCTTGGATTTGGGTTTAGAAACGCCTTGTTCAAGAGCTTTCTGGATTTCTTTCTTAGATTTATGACAATTAGGGCAATCTTCAAGGACTTCGTATTTTTCTTTGGTTTTGAAAAAGGAGGTTTTGGTTCCGGCGGCGGCACTATGTGATTTATCAGCCTGAAAGATTGATGGTTTATAGTAAACTGATATTTCTTTATTGCAAAAGGGGCATGAGACCCTTATAGTATCCATCAAATTCACCTAAATTAAATTTTAAATTGATAAATTATTGAGAAGATTATATCTAAACACTTACCTTCGAGGATCTTCTTTCTCTTCTAGTTACGACATCTTTTAATTTTTCAATTACATAACTTCGCTGATTGTTATTTAAACCTAAATAATCAAAAACCATTTTATCGATCATCTTGTGTGCCGTTGTGCCAATCTCCAATAATGCTGGCTCGGCTTCTTTCCCCATCGTCATACTATAAATTTCTTTGCATTTCTTAACATCTAAATCAAAATACAACTCAAAATTCTTTAAATCCGTAGCTTCTGCCTTCAACATTCCTCCACCAAGATTCTTTCTTCCAGAGATCTCCCTCAGCAACCATAATAAAGAAGAATTTAAAAAAGTCCATAATCTTACAGATTTATCATAATCGTTTGACTTAACATATATTTCTACCATACTCGTAGTAAATGCATTTACTTCGTTCATACAACAGAAATGCCTGCCTATTCCTCTTGGAAGTATGAGGTTTGGTCGCAATCTTGTTGAATAAATTTTATCTAAAATTTTTATACTTTGATTTTTAATTTGTTGCAGTTTATCAGAACTTAACTTATCTTTATTTATTAAATAAAATTGTGTCTTGGAAAGATTGTAAGGTGCACCATCTTCTGATGACATTATTGGAACCATTGATTTCGAATTTATACCCAATTCTTTCATTTTATTCATATCAATTAAGTGATCCTTAGTTATGTTAAGTCCCTGACCACAACCATATCCTAAATCATCCAATTTCTTACCTTTCTTATTCATTATACTCAAAATCTCTAAAAATCTATTATCTGAAAAAAGCAAAAGTCCCCACTTAAATTCGGTATTTTTCAATTCAGATTGATCAAAGATTTTTATGGATATTTTTTTTGGTTGTTCCATATCGTCAGAAATAACAGGTAGCATATAATTAATTTCTCCAAATCGAATGTGGTAATTTAAAAATAAAGTTTTATTTTTACTGTCCACACACTTTTTATTACCTACAAAAAATGTTACTACTGTATTGATATTGGCATTACTGAAATATTTGAAATCGCTATCAACAATAGCCTTAACATTGGTGTTATTAGAAATGAAGCGTTGAAACATCTTTCCATAATCAGTATCTAGCCATGAATTTTGTGTGATGAACGATATAAATCCATCGCTTTTAATTATGCTTAATCCTCTAATATAAAAATATACAAGCAAATCACAACCTCTTCCAATCAGATTGTTTTCCTCAGGAAATTCTTTTTTAACACTGTATTGTATCATATCCTTCATTTCATCTGTAAATTGAGGACTTCTGGATTCTAGGTATGGTGGATTACCTACCATTGCATCGAAACCTCTCTCAGAGTTGTTATCTTTAAAAACATTTCCAAATTCAAATCCCCAGTGAAATGCTCTGAGTCTTCTAATGTCTTCGAACTTCACATTTTTGATTTCCTTTTGAATTTCTAGAAATAGTTTATTATCTAGAAGTCGTTTAATACCATCATCTATACGATTTAACTCGCTTTTCAATAACTTTGCACCATCGCCTGATAACGACTTATATCTTCTTATTAAATCCGCTCTTCGCGCCAATGTTTTATACAAAGATCTTTCAGTTAAAGTATCTCCATAATCGTTAAGATCTGTCTTATTCTGCTCAAATTTTTCTATGCTAATATAACCAATCAGGCTGTTTCCACAACGCACGTTATATTCTATATTCGGTAACGGCTCAAATTTTTCCGGACTATACGAATCAACTATCCACAACCACAACCTCAATTTTGCTATTTCTATCGCATTTGGGTTTTTATCAACACCATAAATACAATTTTTAATAATTTCTTTCTTGAACCAATAATCAGGCATCGGAAGATTTACTATTTCCTTAGCCCGTTTCCACAAATTAAACAGAATTTCTCCAACAGCAAGTAAAAATGCACCAGAACCACAAGAATTATCGCATACTTTTAAATTATATACGACCTCAGTCATTATGTTCTTTATTGACGGAGGATTAATTTTATCGAACAAGTCATCTATAGTTTTTATTAACTCTCCTTCTTTGTACCCTATTTTTCTTAAATATTCATTTGCACGTTTAACTATTATCGGATAAATTGTATTTTGTGATATGTAATTGGTTATTTCTTTTGAAGTATAATAAGCTCCCGTTCCGTGCCGATCGGAAGCTGTCATCGCTTGCTCGAATATGTAACCTAGAATCTCGGGATCCAAAGTTTTCTGGTTTGATAATCGTTCAACGTGTATAAACTTGAATGAATCTAAAAACGTTATAATTTCTTTTAATATATAAGCCCTTATCCTATAATCAGGATTTTTAAGCTCTTCTTCGGTTCTTACAAATAAACTTCCATTAAGATATGGTATATTATTCAATTTATGATCTATTTCTTCACGTTTTCCTTTTTCGGTGTTAAGGACGTTGAAAAACAATTGTCTTAACGTATCATTAAGACTCTTTTCTTCTAAGTTCGACAAATAGTTTAACACATCAAAGTTTATTATACCCTTCGACTGTAAAAATTTTATGAAAATCAAACGATCCATTATTGTCTGCGCAATTTGTTCTCTTTCCTCCACAATTGGCGCAGATAAAATATTCTCTACCAAACAATATTTTTTTGAGATATTTTTTGTTATGTTTAGATGATTCTTGTATTTACCTCCATGTAACAACGCATTGTACCAATCATAAAATTTTTTAGAAATTTCTTCTTCGGTTTCTCTTGAAATAACTTTTTCTTTTCCTAAAATTAACTCTTTTAGTCTATCGAAACTATCTCGTATATCAATCTCTTCCGTTTTCTTTCCAGAATTATCTATGAATATCCATTTCAATCCATCTGTCGCTATTCCAAAATCGTAATTATTGCTAACTTCTGTCATTTTGAATAACCCTTTTATTTGATTTACAGCGCCTGAAGAAGAATCGGTTTTTAGATCGGAATTTACAGGCTTTGCTTCTACTAAAATTTTTAGATTTTTAGACTTTATTCTGAAATCAACATTTCGTAATTTTTCATTTAGTTCCAAATCCAAAACTTCTATTTGTTTTTCTGGTAATATATCTACTTCTAATTTATCGAATATTTTTCGTATAATTAGTTCTATTGTATAGGATTCTGGTTTAGCACGTTCTTTTAGAAAATCGGAAGATAATTCCTTCCCATCTTCAAAAATACGCTTCTCACCGTCTAATGTTAAACCTTGACTAAACCTATCAATTACATCTTTTACAAACAAATCCATAATTATTGTTAATTTAAATCGTATAAAAACTTGTACGCATCAACCAATTTTAGTTTATATACAAATCCCTAAACATCCCCGCCTTCTTTATCCTTCCCCTTTCTTGCATTTATCCGCGTATTCGCAGTACTTGCACATCCACGTTGTTTCCTTGGTTTTGGTCGCTTCTGCCTCGGGCATGTTATTGTTAACTAAAGAATCGTTCAACAGCTTGAATCTATCTAAAATTTCATCCGCCTTCTCCTTTGTGTACGGGACTTCAAACGTCTTGCTTTGAAGGTTCGATTTGTCTACATAGAGAATAACACCGTTATGTACGCCCGACGCGTGCATGTAGAAAACCAGTTGCATCTCATGGCTCGGCTGCGCTTTTTTGACGAATTTGATGTCTTTTGTCGATTTTACCTCGACTAAAACGTTCTTTCCGCTGGCTTTGACGAGTATCAGATCGTCTACTCGCCCAGAGATCGTGAAGTCTTTTTCCTCGATTTTAAGCGGGAATTCGGATTTTAGCAGTTCAACCTCTTGATTCTTCTCGCTTTTTAAAACCTCTACGACGAAACCGTGCATTATGTTGCCGAGTTCGAATATTTTCATTAATTCTGGATCAACTTGCTTGGGATACTTGTAAGAATACCACGTTTTTCTCAAGCAGCCGCCGACTTCTGACGGATAATACCGTCCGATCTGTTTCGGACGATGCTCTCGTTCAATATGGTTGGTTACCATCTTGTTGAAGTCTATCATGCCTTAATATGAGTAAATTTTTAGGAGTTAAAAGCGCGACTGGCGCGGGTTATCCTGGTTTAGTTGGGTACAGCCGAAGGAGCGAGAGAACTGCCTGCCCTATTTGACAAATCCATTCCGCTAGCCTATAAGCGTATGATTTAGCTGTCCCAAAAAGCGTAATATTAATATTGCATCCACACCAACTTGTTTTATGCCATTGCCAGGTTTCAACGAATCGACTATAGCGCTTCTGTTGATATTCGCATTCTTCATTATAGCAACTTATGCCGTGATCCGCGTTTTATTGAAGGTCGCAGTTATCGCGCTGATATCAATGGCATTTCCGGTCGTTTTGAATTATTTCGGATTTTACAACAACCTGAACTTCGACAGCATACTTATCTTCGGAATACTGGGATCTGTCTTTTACATAATCTACATGTTTGTAAAAAAGGCCGTTGACATGATTTGGGCAGCAGCCGGGCTTTTGCACCAAGAGAAAAAGGAAAAGCAAAGAAAGCAGCACAGAAAACCGAAGAAAAACAGTGATGAAGTGGAAATACCGGAACAATAATTTTATCCGATCTGCACAGTTTTGCCAGCACTCTTTATTTCAAAGTAAGATGCAGTGCCGTCAAGAATCACGCCGTACGACCCGATTGAAATATCCCCGTTGAACTTGTCTATTTTCACATTGTCTCCGAGTAGCGAAACAGTGTTCGTTTTGTTGTAAACTGCGCTTCCAACAGCGTTGCTCACTGAAATGGTACCGCCAGACACGCCGGAAAGCTTGACTGTTCCGAACGATATGTTACCGGTAACAGTAACGCTTCTTTGCGATGTTATTGTCACGAGGTTCGAAGCTATGCCTTTTGCGTTTCCGTCAAGGCGTAGCGAACCGTTTATTGTGAAAGATGAAATCTTTCCAGAGTATGATGAGATGACTATGTCTTCGAGCACGGAAGGATTGACGATTATCTGCCGATCATCGAAAACGAGCGATACGTTTTTCGAGTTCACTTCCAGAATTTGTATCGAATCCGCGTTTATGCTAATCGGCTGCGATGCAACGCCCGCGTCCATTGAAATGGGGAATGTCGACGTGTGCGGGCTTATTTCCGGCAGCGTTATCGAGAACAATGTAAATAGGCTGCCCGCAGAACTTTTCAACGTGGGTATATTTTCGACAGCAAACGCAAGGATTATTAAGCTTATCACGATCGCTACGATGTCCTTTGCATCGGCCATATTGATTATTCATGGCGTGCGACATTATAAAACTTAGAAGCTTGATATGCGAATAAAAATAGGAGTCAAATGAGGGTTCGCGTGGTTTTAGTTGGAGTGGAAGGCGAGGAGAACATAGGTTACGTAGCACGCGCAATGAACAATTTTTGCGTTGACGACCTGGTTTTAGTCAATCCCGTTGCAAAGGTGACGGACATCTCCGTGCAGCGTTCGATGAGAGGCGCGACGGTACTGAAAAAAATGAAGACGTTTTCAAGCATCAAAAAAGCGGTTGCAGGCTCTGATCTTGTCGTAGGCACGACAGGCAAGATAGCAACGGAAAAAAATCTGCTGCGCGCAGCTGCATCGCCAAAGGATTTCGCAAAAAACATAGGAAACTTTAATGGCAGTGTATCAATACTCTTTGGACGGGAAAGCTCCGGCCTTAAAAACGAGGAGCTGTTGCAGTGCGACCTTGTCGTCACAATACCTACGGACAAAGAAAATCCTGCTCTTAATATCGCAAACGCCGTTGCGATAGTTCTCTACGAATTGTTTAACCGCAGTCCGTTGCAAAGGCGGCAGCCGTCAAAAAAGGAGAAAGAGGTGCTTTACAAATTCTTTTCGCGTTTGCTGGTAAGCTCCAGTTGCTCCGAAAAAAGGAAAAAAACAACAGTCAAGGTGTTCGGTAACATGGTTGAACGTTCTTTATTGTCAAGAAATGAGCTGTACACGCTTGCCGGAGCGCTGCGAAAAATGCTTGAAAAGCTTAAAAAGAATTAAAAGTATAAAAAGTATACTTAGAGCGCGGCATAGATTTCGCCGGCATACTGTTCCACAGTGTGGCAGGGTAAGAATGGCAGAAGATCCGTTTTCAGGTTTGGTATTGCTGTTTTGGATAGTCATGATTTTCTTCTATCCGCGAATGGCGCTTATGCAAATAATCTGGCGCCTTGAGCAGAGCGTAAAAAACCTCGAGGACATGTCCCAGAAATCCAAAAAGATCGTCCTTAGCCAGATAGCCGAGAAACCGTCGGAAAGGGTGAGAAATGCGGTTGACAGGATGGTCGAGTTTTTTGCAATAGAGCCTGTTACGCTCGACCCGTACGGCGTTATTCCGAAAATAGAGCACATCGTGAACGCCGAGGAAGAAAAATTAAAGTACACGATCGCCGAGATAACGCCGAGAACCGACGAGGAAAAGCGCGCGAACATAATGATGGGAGTTGCGGGCGCAATGTCCGTGAACCAGATTGCAAAGATCGTCAAGCATTTCCTTGTGACAATCAAGAAAACGAAAAACATACAGCTCGCAATGATTTTGCAGATGCAGCTGCCTATGATAGAACGGATTGCAAAAGCGATGTACAAAGGAACAGGTTATCTGGCAACAGGCCAGCCTGTTGGAGATTCTATCGGGCCGTACATTGCCGCAAAGCTGATCAACGATAAAAAAATAAGTTTGTTGGAACCGGACACCGTTGTTGCATTGACAGCATACAAAGGCAGGAACATGCTTGTGATGAAAGCGCTCGGCCCTGGCGGTCGCCTCGGAAAACTCGGTCGTGCGACTGAGAAAGTCCTTGGCAAATACAGGGTCAAGAGGATCGTTACCATTGACGCGGCTGCGAAACTTGAAGGCGAACAGACCGGAAGCGTTGCTGAAGGCGTCGGCGTTGCAATGGGCGGCATAGGCGTTGAAAGGGCGCAGATAGAAAACATCGCAGTACGCAACAAAATACCGCTCGACAGCATTATTGTAAAAATGAGTCAGGAAGAGGCGATAACGGCAATGCCGAGGGACGTTAGGAACGCCGTTCCGACAGTAATGGAATCTCTGGACAGGGCTGTTGAAAGGACAAGAAAAGGCGATTATATTCTCCTAATAGGCGTCGGGAATACATCGGGCATAGGAAACTCCTCAAAGGACCTTAAAACAGCAGAAGAGGTCATAGAAAAGAATGCGAAGAAAGAAGAGGCTGAAAAAAAGAAGAGGGAAAAAGAAAACAAGAAGCTTTGGCGCCGTGTTATGGGCGTTGATGAGGAAGAGTAGGTTTAAATTCTCTTGCTTACAAACTACACAAGGCAAACTTCACAGGAAACACAGATGTTTCCTGTGCACGGCATGGGAAAATCTTTGATTTTCCTATGCACGAAAACCTAATGGTTTTCGTTGAAACCTATGGTTTCCGTTGTCTTAAGAAAGTTTAATCGGTGGTAAAATATGACATTAAGACCGGGAAGATGCTATTCAAGGCTGCAAAGACCTTATACAAGAATATCGATCCATGTGCCCAGAAAAAGCTATGTAGTCGGTGTTCCGGCAAACAAGATAACGCAGTTTGAAATGGGCGCGAAAAAGAAAAAATTCGGAAAAATATTCCGTTTGGTTGCATGGCACTCTGTCCAGATCCGCGACAACGCCCTAGAAGCTTCGCGTCAGGGCGCAAACAAATACCTTGAAAAAACGCTCACTCTTGAAAATTACTTTCTGAAAGTCCTTGTTTACCCGTATCAGGTTCTCCGTGAGAACGCGTTGGCAACAGGCGCCGGCGCAGATCGATTCCAAGAAGGGATGAGAAAGAGTTTCGGAAAGCCTATCGGAACCGCAGCGCGCGTTTTTGGGCAGCAGCCCATAATGGAAGCGAGGGTTGACAAAGGCAACGAGAAATTCGCGAAACGGGCATTGGAAATAGCATCAAAAAAGGTGTCGGGCCAGTGCCGCGTGGTCGAAGTGCAATAAACCTGGATCGGACGCGTTTCGGTTTTCGGTTATTTACGTCTGTTTGCAGAATTAATTATCATCAAAGGTTGCCCGCTGGACTGAGGTTTTAGAGGCGGTTTATGAAGGGTACGTGGCTGGCGTTACTGGTCTCTGTCTTGTTATTCGCCTTTATAGATCCATTTGGAATTTTCTCCGCGTTTTTTACCAGCGCGGAAAGCAATCCTGACACGGCGCGGCTTCCGTATTTTGTTTTTAGGACATTGATCAGGATGACCGCGACCTACATACTGGTCGCAACCTTTGCTTTGGTTTACGGCATAACAGCAGGTCTGCACAGGAAAGCGGCAAATATAATGATACCGATAATCGATGTTTTGCAGGACGTGCCTGTGCTCGGCTTTCTCCCTGCCGCTGTCATATTCTTCGTAAACAAATTTCAAGGCACACTCGGCCTTGAATTCGCCTCGATGTTTCTGATATTCACCGGGATGGCATGGGCACCAACACTCGGCGTTTACGGCGCAGTAAGAAACATTCCAGATGATATTTCAAACACGACGCGTTCTTACGGCGTGCGCGGCTGGAAATACATAAAGAATGTGGTGTTACCTGCAATATTCCCGAATTTCATAACGCACAGCATGCTTGCATGGGGAGGCGGATGGTACTTTCTCATAGCCGCGGAATACATATCATACGGCACTCAGAAATTCGTTTTGCCGGGCATCGGTTACTACATGGCAAATGCGGTGTTTAACCTTGGAAACATGTCGTCCGCTATTCTTGGCCTTGTCATACTTGTTGCCATTGTAGCATCAATAAACCTGTTTGTCTGGCGTCCCCTGATCGACTATTCGCAAAAATTCAAGTACGAATTCATTTCGTCCGAAAGTATTGTCAGGAAAGAAGCTCGGCTCACCAAATTGCTTTCAAATTACGTGGGCACTGAAAAAGGAAGCATTACGAGCATTGTGGACAAAGTCGACAATGCATTGGGCCTCATAATCACAAAGCGCTTCAAGAAAAGCCCGTACATATTCCACGCAATAGCCAGAAGCAGGACGCACATACATTACAATCCGCGTTTGCACGCAATACGCACCAGGACAGCCGCAAATTACAAGCTGATCGGCTATATGATAGGAATACTGGTGGTAATAGGCACATTTATTTTCTTTTTGGGGTCGCCACCCGAGTCCTTGACACACGTACTGCAAAAATATCCGGAAGCGTACAACTTGCCGAAATATGTGGTGTTCTCGTTGCTGCGCATAATAGCCGCGTTCACAATAGCTTTGGTGTGGACAACCGCGGCCGGTCTTATCATAACGCGAAACAAAAAACTTTACAGCGTGTTCATGCCGCTTTTCGACATAGCACAATCAGTACCCGCGCTCGCACTTTTCCCGTTCATTGTTGTGATATTGATAAAGTCGTTCGGCACCGGCGATTTTGTTTCCGAGCTGGCGACCATATTGCTGATCCTTACAGGCGCGCAATGGTACATGCTTTTCAACATTGTGGGGCATTTGCAGGCAGTACCCCACGACGTCAGGCAGTTCACATCTGCTTACGGAATAAAAGGCTGGAAGGAACTTTGGAACGTAACCCTTCCGGCGATTTTTCCGGGAATTATCATAGGAGGAATACAGGCATTCGGTGGCGCTTGGAACGCGCTTATAGTTTCGGAATATATACTCTACGGAGGTCAAAGATATTCTGTGGCCGGGGTAGGATATTTCCTGGACAAGGCTGCATGGGAGCTGGGAGACACAACGCTTGTGATAATAACCGTAATGACAATGGTCGCTGCGATACTGATCCTGAACAGGTTTGTGTGGAAACCGTTGTTTGACCGCGCGGAAAGGTACAGATTCGAGGTGTACTGAAAATCACTTCAAAGGAAAACTTGCTTTCAACGGAAACCTATGGTTTCCGTGCACAGGAAAATCGTGATTTTCCCGTGCCGTGCATAGGAAATCGTTAATTTCCTATGTAATTTTCAATTTTAATATGCGGGGACATAAAACAAAATAAAAGTGATTTTATGAGGGTAATAGAAGTCGATAACGTAAGCGTAATACCGGAGAACTCCAAACACGCGGTTATACGCGATGTCACGTTCGGCGTTAACAGCGGAGAGTTTCTCGGCATTGTCGGTCCTTCGGGCTGCGGGAAATCTACGCTGCTGCGGATAATGGCAGGCGTGGAAAGGCCGACTTACGGCGAAGTGCTTTTCAACGGCCAACAGTTTACCGAACCGCAGAAAGAAATCGCAATCGTTTTTCAGCATTCAGCATTGCTTCCATGGAAGACCATGCTTCAGAACATAGAACTTCCTCTTGAAGCGCGCGGGATGGATGCGGATACCGCTCGCGGAATAGCGCTGAAGTTTGTGAAAAAGGTCGGATTGGTGGGCTATGAGAATTCCTATCCCCGTGAAACCTCGGAAGGCATACGCCACACCACATCATTGGCAAGGGCGCTGGCCGTTAACCCGATCGTTGTTCTGATGGATCAGCCGTTTTCTTCGCTTGACGCGTTCAGCGCAGACAGACTGAGAAGACTCACGCTCGATATCTGGAAAGCCAGCGAAAATAAAACCAGCACATTTGTTCTTGTCACACACTCAGTGGAAGAGGCGGTTTCCATGTGCGACAGAATACTCGTAATGTCCCACATGCCTGGTCATATACTGAAGGAAATAAAAATAGACATGACCCGGCCCCGCGAAGACCATATGAGGGATGAGAAATTTTTCGCTTACTGCGACGAGATAAAGGAAATGATGAACCCGAAGTTTCATCTTAATCCGAAGAATGGACATTCCCCGAAGAATGGATGAACATATATTTGTTCTTCTACCTGCGGTTTTGATTAAACTTCATAGGAAATTTGATAATTTCCTATGCACGAAAAGCCTTGAGCTTTTCGTTGAAAGCCTTTGCTTTCCGTTGTCCTAAAAGTTTATTTTATATCCGAACCCAATATTAATGTATGCCTTGGACAATTTCCTTAGACAAGGTCGACAGGAACAGCGCCCCGCTTGTTGGCGGGACAGGCGCCAATCTGGGTGAAATGATAAAAGTCGGTCTTCCAGTTCCGAAAGGATTCGTTGTCACGACCGAATCTTACATCGCTTTTTTGAAGGAAAATAAGCTGCAGGACGAAATCGGTGAAATCATCGACGAAACCGACACCGAGAATAGCGATAATCTTGTTAACGCGTCCGCAACAATAGAAAAACTCGTCATGTCAGCGGAAATTCCGCGCCAGATCGCAGAGGAAATAATGAACGCTTACAGGGCGCTCTACATGTCAGACGAGCTGCGCGATATCAGCGGAAAGGCGCTTGATTTCATCCGCGTTGGACGTGATCAGTTGCCTGTTGCTGTCCGCTCTTCGGCGGTTGCGGAAGATTCGTCGACAGCGTCGTTCGCAGGTCAGATGGTTTCTATATTGAATGTTATAGGCGTGAAACAGCTTCTGGAAAGCGTGAAGCGCTGCTGGGCCTCGTTGTACGAGCCGCGCGCGATTTTTTACCATCACGACAAAAAAATAAAAGCACAGGCCATCGCCGTTATCGTTCAACGACTGATAAATTCGGATAAAGCGGGCGTTATGTTCACGGCCGATCCGGTTACGTCCGATACGTCTAAAATAGTAATCGAGGGTTCGTGGGGTTTAGGAGAGTCGGTTGTGTCAGGACAAGTGACACCCGATACTTATACATACGATCGCTTGTCGAAGAATGTCGAAATACAGGTGAACCGCAAGGAGATCATGCGCATACGCGATCTGTTTTCCGGAGACACGAAAGTCCAGCCGGTTCTGCCGGAGCTTGTCGAGGCGCAGGTTCTGAACCTCGAAGAAATTTCGCAGTTAGTTAACTTGGCCGAAAAAATCGAGTCGCATTATGCCTCGCCGCAGGACATTGAATGGTGCACAGAGAGAAATAAATTGTACATTGTCCAAACACGCCCTATCACAACGCTTAAAAGAGACAAGGGCAGCGCAACGCAATTCGGAGAAATGGCAAATGAACTTCTTTTCAGCGGTTTGGCAGCATCGCCCGGCATCGCGACAGGCCGCGTGAAAAAGATCGGTGGTATTGCGGAGTTTTCCGGTTTACAGCAGGGCGACATACTGGTCACCGCAATGACAACACCGGACATGGTTCCGATAATGAAACGCGCTGCGGCAATAGTGACGGATACTGGAGGATTGACGAGCCACGCCGCAATAGTGTCGCGCGAGCTTGGGATACCGTGCGTAGTCGGAACAAGAGTCGCGACAAAAAAACTGAAGGACGGTGACACTGTAACCGTTGATGCGTCGGCAGGAAAAATATACGCCGGCAGCGCAACGGTCATTGTCAGTGAAAATAAAACCGAAGCTGCAGCTTCTGAGAATGAAAAACCGTTCCGATTAATAACAGCGACCAAAATAAAGGCAAACGTAGCGTTTCCAGAGCGCGCTTCGGAAGCTTCCGATTCCGACGGTATCGGTTTGCTGCGCGCCGAACACATGCTGACAGAGAGCGGAAAGCATCCGATATACCTTGCGAGGAATAATCCGGACGAACTTACAAATTTGATTGTTGAAAAACTCGGAACTGTTGCTAAAGCGATGTATCCAAAACCCGTTTGGTATCGTTCGTTGGACGCCCGCACCGACGAGTTCAAAAATCTGGAAGGCGGTTCCGATGAGCCGTCGGAATCAAACCCGATGCTCGGATTGCACGGAATAAGGAGAAGCCTGGTGCAGGAAGAGATATTACAATGCGAATTCGGCGCTATAAAGAAACTCCACGATAACGGTCTGACGAACGTCCATTTCATGGTTCCTTTTATTGCTTACGCCGATGAATTCGTAAAAACAAAACGGATTGCCGAAAAAATGGAAATGCCGGAGACAATGAAAATGGGAATAATGGTCGAAGTTCCTTCCGCAGCGTTGACAATAGACTCGTTTTGCGAAGCCGGAATAAATTTCGTGTCGTTCGGCAGCAACGATTTGACCCAGCTCGTTCTCGGCGTAGACAGGAACAACGAAAACATAGCGAATCTGTACAAAGAAAACACGCCCGCAGTGCTGAAGCTGATTGAGTACGTCATAGGAAGATGCAGAAACTACGGAGTGGAAACGTCGATCTGCGGCGAGGCGCCGTCACGCGACGATGATTTCGTTGAAAAACTTGTAAGCTTCGGAATAGATTCGATCTCCGTCGAGCTCGATGCACTGCAGCATGTTAAAACGGTTGTCGCAAGAAAAGAGCGCGAGCTTATTCTTAAAAAATCAATAAACAACGAATACACTCAGAAATCTGAGCTTTGGTAAAGCTCCGCAAACTTGGCATAAGCCAGCGCCGGATTTTTTCCTCTCCTATAACCGCCTGTCGCAGAAAATCTTCCCAAAAATCTGCTGAATTTTGAAAGCTCCTCTAATTTTTCTTCCATCGCATCTCCGGACGGGTTTCCGTCGTATTCGCCGCAATAAAGCTGCCTCGTGTGCCTGTTTAACGGCGTTATGTGCTCCGGCTTGTAATGGTAGGACATCGCTATCATTCGTAGGAAAATTTTTTTCGCAGCATCAGCAGCCTGTCGTGATACATTTCAATCTTGTGCATGCGTTCATCCGGCTTTAGGTGGTGTCCGTTCGGATACGGCGGAAGTTCGTCGATCTTCCTGAACACGAACCGCACAGCGTCGATTATGGGCTTGCCGTCTTTTTTCAATCTTATTCCAGGCGGGACGACAAGCGAATAGTCGTCGTTATCAAAATCCTTGTCCATGGTAACGACCATTGCATTCAGCATTCTGGCCCTCGCAAGTATTTCATTATCAGGTATTTGGGAACGGTATTTCGGTCTCTCTACCCGTATTCCGCATTCATACAAGTTCTGTGCAAAGCGTTTTCCAGAAATATTCTGGTCAAGAACAACAGTAGGTGCGTACGTTTCGGAAAAGCTGCCGTAATGTACCCACGTCACAATTTTTATTCCAACCAAAGAGATTTAAGTTTGTGCACAATTTTGTGAAGAAATTTCGTATCGCACGCTACGAATAGCGTCATGGTTGTTTTTGCCATTCTCTTTTGATTAAACTTTTCTTAAAAGTTTATTTGATAAAACTTTCTTCTCGACAACGGAAACATGCGTTTCCGTGCACAGGAAACATTCGTGTTTCCTGTGAGAAAGTTTTGCGGGAGGCCAGATTCGAACTGGCGAAGGGACTAACCCACAGGATTTCTTCATCTTTTTAATCAGCACTTAAGCAAGAACTTAAGTCCTGCGCATTTGGCCAGGCTTTGCTACTCCCGCAACTCAAACAGGCGCACGGAAACTGAAACAGACAATGTCTGTTTCTAGCTGCTTGTGTGTCTCAGTTTGAATCTGTTTCATTTGATTTGACTATTTATCCTTTCCCTGTCAGGTTTATATTTCCTATTTACTATTAATCAATTTCCTAAAGGAGCTGTTTTTCTTGGAAAAGCTGCTTTATAGAGATTAAAAGGATAACTATCAAATAATACAGGCGAAAATAATGGAAATAAGCTTTGCTGGCGCTGCAATGGAAGTCGGCCGTTCAGCAATAGTTATCGAAGGAAAAGAGCGCGTTTTGCTCGACTACGGCCTGAAATTAAGTCACCCTGAAGAACCTGAGCATCCATTACGCGTTGAGCCGAGCCACGTCTTCGTATCGCACGCGCATCTTGACCACATAGGTGCGTTGCCATTCCTCACAAAACGCGGTTACATTGGAAGCTTTTATGCGACTGACATAACCCTTGATCTGATGCGCATGATGCTCGAAGACTCGGCGAAAATCTCGAAGATGGAAGGTTACAATATCAGGTACAGCAAAAAAGACGTGCGCGAGGTTCTTAGCAAAGGCATAGGCGTTCCTTACGGTAAGACGTTAAACTTCAAAAGTTTCAGCGCAACGCTGTTCGACGCAGGCCATATTCCCGGTTCTGCCGGAATCATGATTGAAATGGCTGGCAAGAGCGTGTTCTACACAGGCGATACCAAGGCAAATGACACGCGATTGGTAAAAGGAATGAGCAAATTTCCTCGTGCCGACGTATTGGTTACCGAGTCAACATACGCCGGTCGCCAGCATCCTGACAGGCACGAAGAGGAAAAAAGATTCATCTTCGCTGTTCGTGAGACTGTCGAAAGCGGGGGCGTCGCATTAATTCCCACATTTGCACTTGGAAGGTCGCAGGAAATGCTTCTTATGCTCGAAGACCTGAAGTTTCCGGTGTATCTGGATGGAATGGCAAGAGAAGCGACAAACATAATCAAGAATTACAAATCATACCTCAACGGCGGCGGGAAGCTCGCAGAAGTCTGCAAAGATGTTAATTTTATCAAGGACGACAAGCAGAGGGAACGCATCATAGAAGAGCCGTGCGCGATCGTAACAACAGCCGGTTTTGTCCAGGCTGGTCCATCCGTATTTTATATAAGACGGCTCTGCCTGCGGAAAAATTCTTCAATTCTCATTCCCGGTTTCCAGATCGAAGGGTCACCCGGACGAAGATTGCTTGATCATGGCACATACAACCTTGACGGCGAGGATATTGTCGTCGGTTCAAGGATAGAAAGGTTTGATTTCTCCGCACACGGCGACAACGACGAGATAGTGCGCACCGTAAAAAAAATAAATCCCGAAAAAGTTTTTGTCGTGCACGGGGACAGCTGCGAAGCGTTTGCGTCGGAACTGGCTGCGCTCGGATTTGACGCAGTCGCGCCCGAACTGGGAAGCAAATTCAGCCTGTGATAGAATGATAACAATCGATGGTTCGCGTGGCGAAGGCGGCGGACAACTCCTTCGTACCTCCGTCGCATTGCCCGCGCTGACAGGAAAACCGTGCAGGATAATAAATATTCGCGCTAATCGTCCCAATCCCGGTTTGCGCGAGCAGCACCTGCAAGGCATTTTGGCCGTAGCAAAATTCTGCGGCGGTCGTGTTAAAAACGCGGAATTGGGCGCGACGCAAATAGAATTCTATCCAAACAATGAATTTGCAGAAGAGATTGTTGTGGATATAAAGACAGCCGGCGCAATAACGCTAGTTTTGCAGTCTCTGATGATACCGTCCGCTTTTGCCAATAAAAATTTTACAATAAAAATAAACGGCGGCGCCACGAATACGGCATGGTCGCCCGCAATAGATTACACGAGCAACGTTTTCATTCCTTTGTTGTCTAAACTCGGTTACAACGCCGGCCTCAGAATTATTGAGCGCGGGTTTTATCCCCGCGGCGGGGCGGAAGTGGAATGTAAAGTAAATCCTGTTAAAGCTCTGAAAAATCTGGTTCTGGAAAAAAGAGGCGGTGTAAAACTCATCAAAGGAATTTCAATGTGTGCAAACCTGCCAGCGCACATCGCAACGAGACAGCGAACTTCTGCTGAATCGCTTTTGAAAAGTTCCGGATACGAAGTTGTCATAACCGAGGAGAACGTTGCGTCATTGTCGGCCGGTTCGTCGGTTGTTTTATGGGCCGAGTGCGACAACACTGTCATCGGTGCGGACGCGCTTGGCGACATCACACAGAAAACATCAGTTTCCTGTGCACGGTTTGCAACGCAAACCTTTGAAACATCTGCGGATAAAGTGGGATCGCTTGCTGCAGCAAACATGTTAAAAACATTGGAATCGGGTTTTGCGCTTGATCAACACGCAGCGGACCAGATCATCCCTTACATCGCACTGGCAAAGGGCCGGTCTGTCGTTACAACGAACGAGATAACAAACCACACATTGGCGAACATCGGCATATCCGAGGAATTTCTGGGCGTTGAATTTGAGACCGGTAAAAATTCGATATCCGTTGACGGCTGTTCGTTTGGCCGGTAATGATAACCAGTTACGCTTTTATTTCTTTGGTTGACCGTTGTTGGCCGGTGGTGACAGAAATGCTTAAATATATGCTACCAGAAAAAAGGAACAAGGTGGTAACGTGTTAAACGACGACGAAAGCGATGAGGACGAGGAAGAAGAGGAAGAAGAGTTGGAAGAAGAGGAAGAAGAGGACGAAGAGTAGTTTCACGTTTGCCTATTTTTGCTCTGGTCCTTGGTGACTAGTTTTTAATTGTATCATTGTCATGTCGCTAGAACGTTTCCTGATCAAACCTTTTCATCTTCTTTTGATTGAAGTTTCTTGATTAAACTTCTCAAAGGAAACGCATCGTTTCCTTTGCACGGCATGGGGAAACCGAGTTCATAGGAAACAGCAGTTTCCTATGCATGATTTGCACTGCAAATCATTGTCCCTATGCACGGAAACCATAGGTTTCCGTTGAAAGCGAAGCTTTCCGTTGTTTTAAGAAGTTTATTTGATCAAACTTTTACTAAAAGTTTGCTAGATAGCCTTGTACACAGCATCCGAGAGCGCGTAATAATAATTTCCAGCAAATGTAGACAGGACATAGGCGAATATTAACAGCCACAGTATCGTGGATACCAGTACAGCGACGCCCTCGCGTGTTCCGTATTTGTTTGAAAAGTAATAGACAGGTAGGGCTATCGACAGCAGTATCGTGATCACGCCGGCGACTGCAACGAGCATGCCTCCTATCGTGTTATTGAACAAGTACGAAAGGAAGCCGCCCGCTGCCAACACTACAAAAACCGAAACCGCAACTACAAGTGCGGATAAAAAACCGGCAAATATTATTCTGGGCGCCTTTGACCTTTTCAGCATCGCGGCAAATTTTTGCCTGAAGAATGCGTTAATTGCGGCGAGAACCGTTATTGCGACAATTATCTCGGCGTAATATGTGAGGAACCATGCATTCCTGTAGTTGTAAGCGCCTGTGACGTGGAAGCTTTCCCACGAATCGAGGTTTGATTTTGTTTTCACATACCCGTCTGCGTAAACTACGTTGTCAGACACGCTTCTCATAAAATTTGCGCTGTCGCCCGCCAAGGGCACATTCTTTTCTGCGGTGGTGCTTTCGAGCGATCCGAAATTCGGAATGTATGTTGTCTTCGTCTCGCCTCCGCGCAGGTACATGTCTTCGTCAACACTTATCGCAACTCTCAGCGATGGAGTATCGTAAGGTGATTTTATGGTCTCGAAATCAAAATCAAAGTTGAGGTTCTTTTTCGCGTATCCGGAAGATTTGTAGTACATGGTTATTGTTCCCGTTTCTCCGGGCGCTATGGGCTCTGAAAGTTTTATCATTATCTTTTTCGAGCTTGACAGCTGTTCTTCGCTGAAGTCCAGCGGAACGAAATTTTTGCTGTATGAGTCGTAGCAGTTTTTCGAATATTCCACACAGGCATAATTATATTGCGTGCATTTTTTCTCCCACGAGCCGCAGGTTTTTGAAGTATCATTCCAGTTCGTGCAGATCGTTTCCTCGTTTTCGCATACATTGTCGTATCTTGAGCAATAGTCGTTACAGGTTTTTGTCGAAACTTCCTGAAACAGGTATCTTACGTTTACCCGGCCCGGTATCTCTATCGTTATGTTGTCGATAGGAGCCTTTCCCATATTCAGCTGTACTATCTTCGCAACAACCGAAGCCTCGCCTTCGCCGTCGAATACGACCTGATAATAATGGCCCGAAGACCAGTCGTAATAGGGGTATGGCATTTCGATGATCTTCGTGGCCGAAACGACATGGCTCAGCATGATTATTGCCAAAATCATTGTTGTAATTGCGTTTCTCATAAGATTGCCAGTGTAGTTGTTCCTATAATAAAACCTGCTAAATTTTCGGGTTTTTCCCCGAGCACTATCCGCTTTTTAAGCCTTCCAGAAAAACGAGCTTTTTTGCTATCATGTACGCCGATACCAGCACGAGCACAGACGCAAGAGCGAACAATATTACGGACATGTCAAATCTTACAGCCGCGTTTAACACATCCGATGACTTAGAAGCGTCGGCAAGCGTTTTCTCAACTCCATACGCCGGCGCGCCGGCGTTCGGAACTATCTGCATAATTCCAACCAGCAAAAGCAGCGCAGCTGATGGCAATAATATTTTGATCTCGCTTGGAAACGGCGACAGGAGTTTTCTGCAGTCTCCTGTGAGCGAGTAATATTTCCATTTCCTTCCTTCGTCGTTTACTTCTATCAGTCCGACTCTTGTCATGAAATCCAGATGTTCCTTTACTGTCGAAGCGTGCATCCGCAGGTAGGATGCTAGTTCTGTCAATGTCATTCTTCTTTCCTTTAGCCTTCCCACGATTCTTAATCGTGTTTCGGAGCCGAGTGCTTTCAGCACGTTAACATCCAGATCCATAAACCTACACTTGTTGTGGAGTATTAAAAAACCAAATGTTGGAAAGTGGCAAAAAATGCCTTTTCAAGGCAAATAGCGTTGTAAAAAGCCATAGGTTTATAAGTGAAGCTGGACAATAAGATATAATGGCTGGTAGGCGACATAGTTCGTCTGGCGATTTGAAGGACTCGATTCTTTCTGTAATGGGAAAATACACTAACACGCCAATGAGTATTCAACGGCTGAGTCTTTTAATATCCTTCGAGCACAAAGGCATGACAACTTCATGGAAAACCGTGAAAAAACACGTGGATAAGCTTGTTGTTGAGAAGAAACTGAAGACAATAAAACTTCCCAACATCGAAAAACCGGAAGAAGGTCCTATAACGGGTTATCTTCTGAAAGGTTGACTGTTTTTGGAAAAAGGTCGAATCGTTTAAATTAATTAATATACTTTTTCACTATATTCTTAAGTTCGGTGGCGATATGGCAGAAAAAATTTATGACGTTGTAGTGGTTGGCGCCGGCTCTGCTGGAATGACCGCTGCCACATACGCGTCCAGAAGGAACCTCAAAACGATAATTCTTACAAAGGACGTTGGCGGGCAAACGAATACAACCTCGAATGTCGAAAACTATCCAGGCTCTGAACCCATCGACGGTTCTTCCCTGATGAGAAAGTTCGAGGAACAGACGAGAAATTTTGGCGCCGAAATCGTTTACGAGGGCGTTGAATCAATTGAAAAACTCGGCGAAAAGGATTTCCGCGTTATCACATCTGTCAATACGTACAGATGCAAAGCAGTCATACTTGCATTCGGCAAGACGCCGCGCATGATGAATGTGAAAGGAGAAAAGGAGTTCACGAACAAGGGCGTATCTTATTGCATAACGTGCGACGGCCCGCTTTTCAGGGGTAAGACGGTTGCAATAGCCGGCAACAGCAATCTCGTTCTCGAAGGCGCAGAGATACTAAACGACATGCGTTGCAAGGTTTACGTTATCAACAGCCTTTCCGAATTTCGCAACGCTGGCGAGAATATTAAAAAATTAAAGTCGTGTGGCGTTGAATTTGTCATGAATTCGGCTGTAAAAGAAGCGAAAGGCGATAAATTTCTCAGGTCGATCGTTGTAGAGAACATCGCAACAAAGAAAACGTCGTCGCTTGATGTGAGCGGGTTGTTCGTCGAACTTGGATTCGAATCGAAAACGGAATTTGTGAAAGATCTGGTCGAACGCGACAAGTTAAACCAGATTGTCATAAACAACCTGTGCGAGACGAAAACAGCGGGAATATTTGCAGCCGGTGATGTCACGAACACGCCGTTCAAGCAGATTGTGATATCGGCGGGCGAAGGCGCAAAAGCGGCGTTGCAGTGTTATAATTACATCAAGGGCGTGAAGACTGTCATCTCAGCTGATTGGGCGTCGCTTACAAAGGAAAAGAATTAAGTTTAAATCCCTTGTTGTTTTCTAGTTGTGTTATGTCCGAAGCAAGTGGAAAGTACCTAGACGTAAAAAGGTTGGTTGTGAAGATCGGTACAGGTTTTATTTACGACAAAGTTGATGGCGCCGGTTACAGGTTTAGAGGCGATCAATTGGACGCCTTGGTTGAAGAAACGTACGAAATTAGCAAGGATAGACAACTTGCAATTGTATCATCAGGAGCGATAACCACAGCAGCAGTGATGCGTGGTTTGTCGGATATACCGAAGGATCCTTACAAAAAAGCCCAGCTGGCTGGTATAGGACAACCAAACTTATTCATCGAATACAGGGATAGGCTTAACAGACACGGGAAAACTGCAGCACAGTGCCTAATAACGCGCGACGATTTGAACAATGAAAAAAGGGCGTCGAACCTGATAAGGAACCAGACAGGCTATTTCAACAATGGCGTGATGGCGATATACAACGAAAACGATTTCGTGTCGATAGAAGAGATAACATTCGGCGACAACGACATACTCGCAGCCAAACTTACCTGTGCGATAGGCGCAGACCTTCTTGTCATGTTATCCGTTCCGACAGAAGGTCTTGGGACAGGAGGGGGCAAGTCAAAAGAAGAAGCCAGAAAAATTACATCAGAGCATGGCATTTCAATGGAAATATTGAATGGCAGATATGAAAAAGCGGGCGGAATTTACCTGCCGAAGATCAGGGAATTGTTTTAAATCTTTTTGTAATTGTCTATTCTTGGCCGGCTTGCATGTTACATAGAAGTAGCGGTATCGGGATTGACGATAAGGACGTTTCTAAGTTGATCGAAGGCCTTTACTAGGCGTGCCCGAGCAAAATACCTATCAAATAACCCAACAGCGCCGACAGTGTTCCGATAACCGCCATCTCTATTCCGCTTTTTATCCAGTGTCCTACTGTCAGCCTTGACTTCACTGCGCCTGCTAAAAAGAGTACGGTGGTTGAAAGAACCAATCCTGATAAAATCGCATTGGAAACCGGCATGAAGAAAAACGGGGCCAGCGGGATGACTGATCCGATTATCGCCGAAAAACCTACAATAGCGCCTTCCGTGACAGGTTTCTTTGTTTTAGACTCGGCCAATCGCAATTCCTCGTTCATCATTATGTCCAGCCACAACTTTTCATCCGACGTTATGCGTTTTACTATGCCCGACAGCTGTTTGCCGCGGAATCCTTTCTTATAATAAATTATTTTTATCTCTTCCCTTTCAATCTCGGGCAAATGCTTTATTTCCCACTTCTCGCGCTCAAGCTGTTTTTGATAAAATTCTTTCTCAGCTTTCGATGAAGTATAAGCAACCGCGGCCATCGAAACGGATTCTGCCATAGTAGCTGCCAGGCCTGCTATGATAACGATTCTCGAGTCGTTCGTTGCTGCGGCAACACCCAGTATCAAACCCAAAACGTTTACAAGCCCATCCTGTCCGCCCAGGATTATCTGCCTGAGAAGGGAACCCCAGCCTTTGCCAGTCTCCTTTTCCATGTGTTCTGCAACGTTTTTCTTGATTTTCACAATAGCTATTCAAGCCCCGATTTAAAATAACTTTGGAGCCTTTCAAAAGATTTAAATATACCAGGCTAGATATAAGAGGACTAGAAGTGACGTTAATGGGCAACGAAGATGCTTTTGTAATCAAGAAATCGGCTGTGATATACTCCGTAGTTATACTGGCAGTCTTTGCGCTCGGTATCTTTGCAGAAAGCCAGCTTTCCATAACCGGAGCTTTTTTCGGCACAAGAGGCGATACCACCACAACAAGCACAATAACCACGGTCCCGCAAAGGGTCGCCGTATCAGTCGGAACAAACCCGGTCCTTGGCAGCAGCAGCGCGCCGGTAACGATAATCGAATTCTCCGATTTTCAGTGCCCATACTGCAGGGTCGCTTATTTGCAGTCGCTTCCGTCGGTAAAGACAAACTACATCGACACGGGAAAGGTCAAGTTTTACTACCGAAACTTTCCGTTATCGTTCCATCCCGCGTCAATGAAAGCGGCCGAGGCTGCTGAATGCGCCAACGAACAGGGCAAGTTCTGGGAAATGCACAACAAGATCTCTGACGAGCAGGCGAAGCTTGGTCAGGGAACAATACAGTTCAATGTTACCGATATGAAGAAATGGGCTTCGGAAATAGGTTTGGACGCATCGAAATTCGATTCGTGCATAGACTCGGACAAATATCAGAGCAGCATTGACAAGGACGTTTCCGAAGGAACAGCAGCAGGAGTAACAGGAACGCCGACATTCTTCATCGGAACTGAAAAGGACGGTTATTACGCCTTGGGCGGGGCTTACCCATATTCGTCTTTCCAGGAAATAATCGACGCGGAATTAAAGAGATTGGGAAAGGCTTAAATTTCCCAGCAGGCTAATTATTTCTTCGCATTCAAAAAGTCTTTTAACGAAAGCGTATTAACGATATCCTTGTTTTCCGCCCACGCCCTGCGCGCCACTGCAATGCCGAACTTCATACAGTTTAACTGGTCAACGCTGTGCGCATCAGTATTTATCACAAGCCTGCATCCGCACTTTATGGCATCGCGCGCATTCGTGTCGTTTAAATCCAATCGCTTTGGTTGCGCGTTTATCTCGATCAGCGTATTCGTTCTATTCGCAGCATCGAAGATTTTGCCAAAATCCATCTCTGCGCCTTTTCTTTCCTCTATCATACGTCCGGTAAGGTGGCCGACAATATCGACGTTTTCGTTTTCCATAGTTGTTATTATTCGCTCTGTTATTTTTTCTTTTGGCTGGCTGAAACCCGAATGCAGCGAGGCGATCACAACATCGAATTCTTTTAGAAGCTTGTTTTCAACATCAACCTTTCCGTCCATACCGATGTTTATCTCGGCACCTTTCAATATTTTTATTCCGCTTAATTTTTCATTCAGCGCATCTATCTCCTTCCACTGTTTTCGGAATCGTTTTTCGTCTAGGCTACCGGCTATTTTCAACTGTCCGCCGTGGTCTGTTATGGCTATGTATTCGTAGCCTGCGTTCTTCGCAGCCATAGCCATTTCTTCGAGCGAGTTCGAGCCGTCGCTCCATTCTGTGTGGAGCTGTATGTCGCCCTTTACGGAATCATAACCGATCAGCTTCGGAAGTTTATCGGATTTCGCAGCTTCGATCTCTCCAGTATTCTCCCGCATCTCCGGCTCGATGTATTTCAATCCGAGGCGTTCGTAAATTTCATTTTCCGTTTTTCCCGCAATGATCTTTTCGTTCCTCGAGAGCCCGTATTCGCTCAACTTCAATCCTTTTGCGATTGCGACTTTCCTTAATGCGACATTGTGATCTTTGGATCCTGTGAAGTATTGCAGCGCTGCGCCAAATGATTTGTCTTTTAGCACTCGGATATCGACCTGCACGCCGCCGCGAAGCCTAACCGAAGCCTTGGTCGGACCTTTCGCCATGACGTCGCCCATTTTCGTAAAAAAATCAACAACACTGTCCGCTTCGTTCGACGTGACGAGTATGTCTATATCGCCGATCGTTTCTTTCATTCTTCGCAGCGACCCCGCATATGCGCATTGTTTTACATACGGAAGCGCAGCCAGCTGCTTAACGATCTCCTCAGCGATCGGCAATGCGGTTCCAAGAAGCATCCTTCCTGTTGCTTTGCGCGTGAACTCTATCCCTCCCAGTATTTTCTTCTCGCTTTTTTCCCCCATCCCCTCCAGCTTCGCAATGCGATGAGCTTTTGCGGCTTTTTCAAGTTCGTCAAGATTTTTTATCTTCAGTTTTTTGTAGAGCATTCCTATACGCTTTGGACCTAAACCTTCAACAGACATCAGCGATTCAAGGTCGACTGGTACGGACTTCTTTAACTTTTCATAGTAGTCGAGCTTTCCGGTTTTGATGTATTCGGTTATTTTCTCCTCGATCGCTTCTCCGACGCCCGGTATTTCGCGCAGTTTACCTTCGGCGCAGATCTCTTCTATGTTCCTTTGGAGCATCTCTATTGATTGCGCCGCCCTCCTGTATGCGCGCGGCTTAAACTCAACGCTCTGCATTTCGAGAATGTCCGCTATTTCGTACAGTATTTTTGCAACTTCGGCGTTTTGCGCCATAATATGGGTTATTTTTAAATACTATTAAACAACAATCAACGTAATGTCTGTTGTTTTTGTATACGGCCTTGCAAGCGTGATAGCCGTAAGTTTGATATCCCTGGTTGGCATTCTGGCAATCCCGGCCAAGTCGAAAAACCTGCTTTACCTCGTTAGCTTTTCAGCCGGTGCATTGATGGGCGATTCGTTCATCCACCTTTTGCCGGAAACGATTGATATGGGATTCACGGCAAATACGCCGTTGTACATTCTTGCGGGAATCGTGACAATGTTCATAGTCGAAAAAATAATTCACTGGCACCACTCGCATGGTTTTACAGCACCTTCTCCGCATCTGAAGCCGTTTGTTTTTATGAACCTGATCGGTGACGGCGTGCACAATTTCATCGACGGGCTGGTAATAGGCAGCAGTTATATTGCGAATATACCGCTTGGTATAACGACGACGTTGGCAGTAGTGTTTCATGAAATACCGCAGGAAATAGGCGATTTCGGTGTTTTGCTCAGGGGCGGGCTCCACAGGTCGAAAGCCATCGTGCTTAATTTGTTTTCCGCTTCGACGTCGATAGCAGGTTTTATTGTCGCGTTCGTTGCCAGTGGTTATGTTGGGAACTTCATAACGATCATGGCGCCGTTCACAATAGGTAATTTCGTTTACATAGCGGGCTCCGATCTTATACCTGAGTTGCATAAGGAGAAAGGCACGGCAAATTCGATCAAGCAGCTGTTGTCTTTTGTCGCTGGAATAGCAGTGATGTACGCGCTTTTGATGCTTGGGTAACCTGTTATATAGTTATTTTGTCAAAATCCTTTTGATCCGATGATTATTAACGACAGGATATACGGTTCATTCGAAATTAAAGAGGAAATTCTTTTAGAACTCTTGGAATCCGGACCAGTGCAGAGGCTGAAAAATATCGCGCAGTACGGCGTGCCGGACGAATATTATATGTTCAAGAATTACAGCCGTTACGAACACTCTGTCGGCGTGATGCTTCTCGTTCGCAGACTCGGCGCGAGCGTCGAAGAGGAGGTTGCGGGATTGCTTCACGACGTCTCGCACACAGCTTTCTCTCATGTGGTGGATTGGGTTCTGGGAAGCGGAGAACGCGAGGATCATCAGGACAAGATTCACAATCAAATTTTTTTGAAGTCTACGCTGCCATCAATTCTTGAAAAGCACGGATTTGACTGGAAGAAAATATCCGATTACAAAAACTTCGCGCTTGTCGAGCAGCCTACGCCGAAGTTGTGTGCGGACCGCATAGATTACGCGTTGCGTGAATTTCATGACTGGGCTGCACCCGGGATTGTCGGCGAATGCGTGGATTCGTTCGTTGTTCGCGACAACCGTATTGTGTTTTCATCAAAGATCGCTGCAAGAAAATTCGCAGACGCGTTTATGAAATGCCAGAGGGAGCACTGGGGAGGCGCGCAGGCAGCGCTTAGATACACATTGTTGTCGTCGGCCCTGAAAATCGCGATTGAAAAAAACGTAGTTAAAATGACAGATTTTTCGAAGGACGACGGTTTTGTAATGAAAAAAATAAAAAAATCGAATAATGTGGAGATAGCCAGATGTCTCGGCATGCTTTCGTCAAAAAACCTGATCATACTGGAAAACCAAAAGAAACCGCAATACGTTTTGAAGAAGAAATTCCGCTTTGTGGATCCAGATTATGTTGAAGGCGGCAAATTATTCATTTTAAGCGAAACAGACAGCGATTTTCGCAATTTTATCGAAACGAACAGAAAAATTAACAGCGAAGGCCTGCGATTGAGCACAGGTTCTTTTTAGCGCTGATAACGAGCAGCGCTATGGACCAGTTTTTTCCTTTTTTGTGGCGACTTTATCCGCTAATATTACTGTTAGTCGATAGGTATTTAGGCGATTAATTTGGCGAAAAACAGATTTTTGGCAAGAACAATCGGCGTAAGGGAGAAGATACGCAGGATCGTAAAAGACTCCGACCTAGTGATAGAAGTTCTCGATGCCCGCGACCCGAAAGGTACGAGGAACACCGAGTTGGAGAGGCTGGTAAAAAGCACTGGAAAGGTGCTCGGTATTGTTGTAAACAAAATGGATCTCGTGCACGGAGACGTTCCAACAGTGACGGACGCGTGCATGATATCCTCGAAGAACAGGGAAAGTCGCAGGATTTTGACAACGTTCATTCACGAAAAGCTGAGAACAACACCGGCCAAAGTCGCAATAGTAGGCTATCCGAATGTCGGCAAATCGACAATAATAAACATGTTGAAAGGCAGGAGGTCCGCGTCCGTGGCTCCGATTCCGGGCCACACGAAAGGGGTTCAGTGGTTGAGAATAGACGAAGACATACTTTTGCTCGATTCACCGGGCATTGTGCCAAGTTACGAGCGCGACGAAGTTTCAATGGCAAAGAAAGGCGCGATAGAAGCCGACCAGTTAAAAGATCCCGAGTATGCGGCAGAGGCGATAATTGAAGAGATATTGCGAAAAGATCCGTCGGTCATAGCGAAAGCGTACGATATAACCGTTTCGTCAAACAATCCGCGGGCAATAATCGAATCTATTGCAATAAGAAGAGGCCGCCTGCTGAAAGGCAACGAGCCCGACATGCTTACCGTTTCCAAAGTAATCATACGCGATCATTACAAGGGCAGGATCTAACACGTAAATTTAAGTCTGCTTTCGCATTACAATCTTATGATTTGGGCCGATGCTTTCATTGCACTCGGATTTATCGGTTTCTTTACAGTGTGGGCAGCTTCTGTGGGAGTAATAGCGATATTCGGCGCGTTCAAGAGAAGTCTCGTATACAACCTTTTGATTTCCTGGATCTTCGGAATCTTCTTGGTTTCGTTATCGCCAATCGGTTCGATTATAATCGCAGTGCTCGTTCGCATGTTTTTGTTCGGGCTTTCAAAGTTCACAAGGGCGGAGATCGAGCATATTTTCGTATTCGACGACCGCAAAGCGCCAAAAATGACGCACCATTTATTCTGGCTGGCTTTGCCGGTTGTTATTCTGGTTGTCGCATACGCCGCGACTCTTGTGTTTGCCCCGCCGTTTGAAGTCGGCTGGTACAAAATGAAAGACACAGCGATAGTCGAACTCACAAAAAGTCCGACAACAACAGTTTCGGATATAGAATGGAATGACATAAAGGAGATGCGGCTGGTTTCGCGGGAGTATGCATTGCAGATTCCGAAGACCATGATCACCGAAACGGGCTGGAAATTATCTCCGAACTGGGACGGCATATACCCGATCAACAATACGCAGTACTGGGTCGCAAGTTACGAGCCTGCAACACTGATAAACAGCGGCAACCCCTCGCCTGCTTATGTTCTGATAAACGGCCACGACCCGTCGGACAGGAAAAAGATATACGAAAATATCGAGTATTCAGAGGGCCGTTCATCGCTCCCGGACATCTTATACCAGATTTTCAGGGGAAAAATACGCGATCTCGGCATTGTGTTGTGGTTGAAATATCCGTTTTTCGATTTCGGGGATCCTATTCTCACGCACGACCAGAACGGACCGGTCTGGATACTTCCGGCAAAGATGAGCCTGCCGACAATATTCCTCGTAGACTTCTATACGGATCAGTCCGGCATTGTTACGCTGGATAACGCGGGCGATATGAATTATTATTCAACCGAACAAATACGCGCCGGAAATACGCCTTCGTGGCTTGAAAAGCAAATTCTCATCGACGAGGGTTATTCCGATGAACGGGCCTTGAAATGGGCAAAATATTATTACTGGAAGGATTTCATTAATTTCTATTTCCAGCACGAAAACGTTTTTGAAATGGCGCAGGACCTTTATTTCCAGTATGAAAAATCGAATAACAGGAACTATGCGCTGATACAACTGGAACCCGAAGGCTACGAGCGCAAATCTATAACGCATTTCATAGAAATAGAATCGTCGGGCAGGAATTTTGGGAATGTCACGATCTACGACTCAAGAAAGCTCGAATTGATCGGGCCCGGCCGCGCTTTGGATGACGTCCGCGGCGAGGTCAGCATTTACAAGAACTGGTATCCGCTGCAGCCGTTATTCAAAAAAATAAAGGACGGTTATTTCTACGTCGTTCCCGTTTATTCCGGCGAGGCGGAATCAATGGTTTTGCGCGGAGCGGCCGTCGTTGATGCGAAAACGGAACAGGTTAAGCTTTTCAAGTGGGCTGACGTGCCAGAGGCGGCGAGTACGAACAACAGTTCGCTGTCGATTCCAAGCGACTGCTCGATAATTTCAACGCAAACCGTTGATAATAAATTGAGAATAACGCTGGAGTGCAGTTAGGAAAATGAAATATAATAAAATATTAATCGTAGGAATTAACGAATCAAAATTGGATAAGGAGTATTGGGAAACGATCGGTTCGTTAACAAAAAAATTAGTCACTCTTCCAAAGGACAGCCCTGAAATTAACACCGAAATAACGGATGCGGATTGCTTGCTTGTTAATTTCGGTGTATCGGTTGATAGGAAAACTATAGACAAAGCTCTTAATTTGAAGTACATAGGCGTATTGGCGACAGCATACGGTAAAGTTGATACAACTTATGCGAAAAGCAAAAATATCGCGGTTTGCAACATTGCAGGGTATAGCACCGAATCTGTTGCAGAGTTCGTTTTGTCTGTTATTTTAGAACATATCAGGCAGTTGGAAGAGGGGAAACAACGTGGCAGAAATAAAAATTATTCCGAAGCCGGAATTTCCGCCACAGAAATTAAAAATAAAATTTTTGGTATTGTTGGACTAGGCAGCATAGGAAGCAGGGTTGCGGAAATAGCTTTGGGGTTCGGCGCAGATGTCAGATACTGGTCGAGAAACAGAAAAGAAAAAATTGAGAATATGGGCGTGAAATATACGGATGTAAGTTCTTTGGTAAGTAATGCAGATTTTTTATCACTGCATCTGGCGCAAACAAATGACACCGAGGGCTTCCTGAATATCGAAAAGATCAACAAAATCAAGAAAGGAGCGATTGTGATAAATACAGCGCCGATGGAACTGGTGGACATAGATGCATTATCGGAAAGGCTCGCTAAGGGCGACATTACGTTTATTCTGGATCATTCCGACGAGATGGCAGAAGATGATCTGAAGAAAATATCCAAATACGCAAATTGCATAATCTACCCTCCAATAGGTTACATAACAAAAGAAGCGAGAATGGCGAAGCAGGAGATTTTCGTCGGAAATATCGAAAACTTCCTAAAAGGTTCTGCAACAAATAAAGTTAATTAAAACTCTGCCGCCTGTTAAGTCAATTAAAATGGGCCTCATAGGTTTTCGTGGCCTATGCGCAATGCAAATCAGCATAAATAGTTAACACTTCAACCAAGAGCATGTCCAGCTACATGAGCACGGTTGACATAGATCTTGCAGAAGAGATAAGCAAAAGAGATAGGGAGTTTGGCAGACTGCGCATAGGCGCGCCGTTCTATAGGCTTGATACCGCAGAATGCCGTGCGCGCGTTGAAGAGCTTTGCCCTCGCATAGCAACAAATCTCGGTGTTGAGTACGAACATGACCAGTTTATTAAAAGGATTAAGGTCTATTCGTTTGCAAATCCAAAAGAGGTAATTGTTGAAAGCTTGGGTAAGGAGGACACTCTTTTCCCTGTTATGTGGGCTTCTGCTATTGGCTACATGGAACCCAAGCTGCTTTCAGACCCGTTTTTAGCAGCCATTGTCGCACTGGGAGCGACAGGCGCAGTGCTTAACGCGTTTGCCGTTTCCAGATTTGTGGCGCACTCAAACATGTTGACAGGCGACATAAAAATACCCACAACTCCTGTCTGCAAAAATAAGTACGAGTTCGATTATGTCGCAACCCATGAAATCACGCACGGTCTTCTTGTCCCGAAAAGTTTTGGGAGCAGGTTGAAAAGTGTCGTCAAACGCAGCCAGTCCGATAAACGAAAGTCCGAAGGCACAGCAGACGCGTCTGCGTGCCTGATGATGGACATACTGTACGAAGAAACGGACGATGTGTATTACAGGCGCGAAAAGGTTAAAGAAGAACATCAACGTCTCACCGGCGCAATGCGTTATTCAGGCATGCGCCGCTACTTTGCAAAGCTTTCGCTCATCGGTTCTAATTTAGCCCACTATGAAGGCTTTGCGAAAACGGTTGAGCTGCAGAACAAGCACGGCAACTCCGCATTGCAGCGCATTGTGCAAGGAGAATTTGACGATCAGTTCTGATGCGATAAATATTTAGAACAAAAATATTTCTAACCGTACTGTCTCCACGAATGCTTGCACTTCGGATTCGTGCACCTGAAAAATAAAGTGGGCGCCTCGTCGCCGCTGCGCGTCTGCTGCAGCCACCAGAACGCTTCGGTGTGACTGCATTTCGGGCATGTTGCCAGCGTTTTTGGGAGACTCAGCAATTCTTTTTCTACAACAACAACATCCGGTTCTTCATGTGTTATGTGTTCGGAAATTTTGAACGAACGTTTCTGGTATTGTTTTTTTGTCCCGCAACTTCTGCAAACGAGAAGTACTTTTGTGCCTTTCTTTTGCGGCAGCATCATGCTGGAACACTTTTGGCAAAATTCCATTTTATCTCTCCTTTTCTTTTCGATTACTAGGTATTTATCTAAGTATTATTGTCATCCGGCAATGCCACGCACTGCCGGTGAAAATACCGTGCATACGTTTGGCAGCGCGTCGCAGGTTATTATCTTCACCCAGCCGACATACGGGATCACGAAGATAGCCTTTCCTACTATGGCACTTCCCTGTATATTTTTTTCCCAATCATGCTGCTCTCCGTGGTTATTGTCACCGAGCGTCTGGAATGTTCCGTCCGCGTTTATTTTGTATAACCGGTGTATCACCGGCAGAGGCTCGGAAAGCGTTTCAAAAACAATTATATCCCCGATTTTTAAAGTTGACGGTTGAACATATTTGACTATGACAAGGTCGCCCTTGTTTATTGCCGGTACCATCGATTCTGATACGACGTCGATTACGGGTCGTTTTGTGCCGAGTGCAATGATAAGCGCTTGGTAAATGACCATTGCTATAATTACCCCGACAACCGCATATGCAGCCGTCTCCGCAATATCGCGCAAAAGACTGTTTTTTTGTTTACGCCCTGCCATAAGATTCACCTTTAACAACGCCCGACGCTATTATGTGGGCCACACGCAGCGGTTCCGGAATAAGCGACCTCGTCGACGAGAGTTTTATCACGTTCTCCGCATCTTTTCTATTAATACCGCTTGCTTGGTAATAAATATCCCTGTTTTTCACCCGGCATCTGATCGGGCGTCCGGCTTTTTTTATCAGCGCCCATTTTCCCGCGCCGTTGTCCACATTTTCGAGCGCCTTTTTTATATTCCTGAAATTTGGCTTGCGCCTGCTTATTGCTATCACAGCCTTGCCCGTTTTTTCGTTCAGTTCGGCAATATCAACAACATTGAAGCCTCCGAACGTTATTCCGTCGAGCATTATTATGCGCAGCTGGTTCATGTGGCGGGTTTTGTTTATCATTGCGGTTATTTTCTCAGTCGAATCGTCGCCGTCAACGGTTATTGTTGTCGACAATAAGCCGTCGAACCATGTCCCTCCGCGGAAGATTGCGCCGAATATGCGCACTTCCCTGTCCTTTTTGTCAAAAGGCGCGTCGTCCCAGCCGACTATGCGGATCTCCGGTTTCAAAAAACGTATTTTTAGCATACACTAAAACTAGGATTAGCTTATTAAAAAATTACTTTGCCAGCGCTCTCTTAAACTCTATTTGGAAATCTTTGGCCTGGTCTATAATTCTTTGCGCCGCATTGTCAAGCGCTTTCATCGGATTTTTGCCGTAAACTATGATCTTTGGCATTGAAAGGTACGGGTGTTCCCTAATGAAGACGGCCTGTTCGACACCGACGTCCCACAGGTTTTTCCTGAGCAAGTTCGCCAAAGTCTCGCTCTCGCCTATCATCTCTATGTTAGCTTTATTATCAGAGTTCTCGAGAATATTAAGTTTCATATCAACCTCTATTTGGTAACAACACTTATAAATCTTCCATTTGCGTTTAATTTCCCAGTTTTGCCAAGTATCCCGTTTTTCTCGCTCGTCTGAACGCATAGAAATACAGCGGCAGCGAAACCAGCAGATAGGATAGAGATATTAAAAAACCGTTGACAAGAAGTGTCGCGTCAAGGCTGCCGCGCGTCACGAACAGCCTTGCGTTCTCAAAGATCGCCGTGTAAGGCATCACCGATGCAATCGGCTGCAGCCAGTTCGGAAACAGCGATGTCGGGTAGAAGGGCGCGGAGAGAAGTATGAAAATCTGCAGAAGCGTCCATGCAAGAAAACCGTATTCTTTTCCCGCGTTAAGCAATATCGCCGCTATCACTATGGACATTGCGATAGACGACAACAATGTCAAAAACGACAGGTAAATCATCAGGTCGAGCCGCTCAAAAATTATCCGCAGGTCGAAGAAATAGTACGATATCAGCATGAGTATTGCGAGCAAAACCAGCGAGATTCCTGTCGTGAATATCACGCGTGCGGTTATGTATTCCGCCTCCCGTATGCCTGAAACGAAAAATTGTTTTATGCTTCCTGACCACGCGTCATCCATCATCTGCATGTTTGTGTTGCTTTGCGCAACAACCGCGAAGTTCCAGAATATGTTCAGCGCAAGCACGATCAGGCCCGCTTCAAGCGCTGATGTTTTCATGTACTCGGCAAACAATCCCCAGACAAGTATGGTCGTTATCGGGAAGTAGAACATGTCCATTATTCTCCATTTCGCCCGCGCAAAAACGAGCATGTCGTGATAGATCAGGGCAAAAACCTTATTCAACCTCATTTTTGCCCTCCTTAATCATTTTAATGAAATATTTTTCAAGGTCAACGCCTCTTGTGCGCCGTACGTCCAGTATTTCGCCTTTCATTATGAACGCAACCCTGCTTGCAAGTTCGCGCACCTCTTTCATGTAATGGCTTGTTAACAGCATCGATGTGCCGAACGTGCGGTTTATGTGCCTGATTTCTTTGCGCAATTTTGCTGATATGTACGGATCCAGTCCCAGTGTCGGTTCGTCGAGAAGAAGTATCTTCGGCTTGTTAAGGAGCGCTTTCGCGAACGACAATCGCATTTTTTCTCCTGTTGACAGGCTGTCAACGCGCCTTTTTTGTATTCTGCTCAGGCCGAAGAAATCGATAAGTTCGTCAGCCTTTTTTTTCCTTTCGCGTCTTTTTATTCCGTAAACCATTCCGTAAAAATTCAGCACGTCCCTTGTATCCAGCGCCCAGTGGAACCTCGCCTCGTTGGAAACAAGGCCGACCTTTTCAATAATCTCAGGGAATTTCGCCACGTCTTTTCCGAGAATTTTCACCTTGCCGGAATCCGGTATTACCAGTCCGGTGATAATGTTTATCAGCGTGGTTTTTCCTGAGCCGTTCGGCCCCAGCAGAGCGAATATCTCCCCGCGTTTTATCGAAAGCGATACGTCTTTCAGCGCGGAAAATTCCTTTCCTTCGCTGCGAAACTTCTTTGATACGTTGATTACATCAATCGCGTCCATGTTATCAGCAAAAAGTATTGACAGGCGTGATTAAAAAGACTTTATTTCTCTGTTTCAACGTCCTGCGGGTTTATCACAGGCTTTTCAAACCTTTTTACATCGTCTGTCATTCGCGGGCATGAGCAGTTGACGTAACAGTCGACATCTATTCCCATAAGCTTCTCGGGTGTGAACTCGTCAGCAACAAGTATGTACGCTTTCTTGCCGTTTCGCTGCAATATTTCTTTTATCCGCGTTGCGACACTCAGCAGGCATTGCCCGCCTTTTGTGGAAAGCAGTATTCCGAACACGTTGGACGTTTTTGCAATTGCGATGCGTGCATAGCGCTGCCTTTCAAGTTTATCATGGTCGATGTCGTTGCGTTCGAGCGTGTTTTTTTCAACATCCAGCACAAAGAACGGTTTTTTCGTTACCATTCCTGTCGGATGAAAACGTCCTGTTCCGACATAAAGGAAACAATCGACTTTGTCGTCGATAACCTGTGCCGCAGTCACATCGCACCCGAGAATCTGCCCCGCTGCGCTGGCGCCGCGTTTTTTTTCAACAAACCCTACAACAACCTCTTTTCCATTTTTCGCGAAAAACTCCTTTATTTTATCCTGCAGTTGTATGAACTGGACTGTTGAAACGAAACCGATCTTTTTGTAATCCTTGAACATTACGATATTTTTTTGAAGTACGGATATAGGATCAATGTCCGTTGGTATTACAGCATACTCCACAGGAACTTCGGTTTTTAGCCCAAAGTCGTTATGCCCGTAATGGATTAATTTATCGCATCCCAGTCGTTTCGCTTCGTGATCGCGCAAATCGCACGCGCCGTAGCACGGTTCTATTGAGATAAAAACATCTTTATCCTTTTCTTTATCCGCAAATTCGAGCAGCTTTTTCTTGTAGCCGTCCGGTGCTTGGATCATTACGCTCATGCTTTCACGCAGAAGAATTGTCGGCGATGACATTTAAATAACTTACTTTGTTATAGGTCGTATGTCTTACGAACGCCTGAATCAAGACCAAGCCCAGCTTTTGGCAAGAGGAACTCTTGTACGCTTATACGGCGATGGTGAGTACGATGTTTTTCGGGTAGATTTGACACCAAGAAGGGGCGCATTGCTAAATACGGTTCGCTTACACTCGTATCGTAAAGGAATTGTTAATGTTACGCATGATATGATCGCCTTTGATGACGATCTTGCGAGGCGCCTGAAAGAAAACGCGCTAACCGATTTTAGCAAGTTCAGCGCTTATTTCGTGCGCGACGGTTTAACGCAGCATGAACAAACCGCTATTCGCGATTATCTTGAAAGATTGTACTTAAGGACCGGCCATCTATGGAAGCCCAGCGGGTGCACGAACATACCGGATTATACCGAAGAGGCCAATGACGAGCTTAGCCTGTCGTCAGCAAAGGGCGTTTTAACAAAAATGGTGCCGAAAAGGTACAGTCACAGTCATTTTTTCTGGGCGTCAAAGAAAGTAGACGAATTATTTATCATAGACCCAACCGGCGTACCGAACGATAGCAAAAACATGGACGAGAATATATCGCCGTTTTTTGGTTTATTGAAAAATTCAACAGGTTTTCATAGAACCGTGTATGAGAAAATGAAGAACATGGACGATTGGGGAACCCGCGATTTACCGCCCGGATTTCACCCGTAACATCGCGGCCTGAGCAAGAATTTGTAAAGTGTTAAATAGTTTTAACCGAATCTCGGTATGTTCACGCCTTTCAGCATGCTCGTTATCTTTCCGAGAACGTCCTCTTTTTCAAGATTGACAGGATCTTCGCCTGTTATTTCCTTGCCCAGTTTTAAAAATTGCTTCGATGCCTTGCATTGCGGGTTGTACGTAACAACAGGCTGTTTCGCAGCAAGACTCTTCAGTATGTTTCTGTCGTACGGAACTGTTGCGAGTACTGGCATTTCCGTAAGGTTCTCGATTTCTTTTATGCTTAGCTCATGCCGCACGTTTTCCATCATGTTTAACACAGTGCCGAGTTTCGTCTTCTGCGGTTCGGCCATCTCTTTTGTTCGTATGGTGTCCATCACAGACGGTACATACGGCGTTGTAACGAATAAAAGCTCTTCGCTCACGTCCAATGTCATCTTAGCCTCTCTTCCAAGGCACGGCGCAGAGTCAAGCAGTATTATATCAACCTTTCCAAGAAGATGCTTTACAGCCTTTTTCAATTCACCCACGTCTATGCCCTCGACATCCTTTACAGCAAGCGATGCCGGAATGATCTTCAGTCCTGTCTGGTGCGTATATACGGCATTCTCGATCGGTATGTTCCCTCTCAGAACCTGGTTCAATGTTATAGGCAGGAAATGCATTCCCATGACCATGCTTAGATGGGAAGTCGTGATGTTGCAATCGATAATAACAACGTCCTTCTTGAACTTTGTCACAAGGTCAACGCCCAGATTCGTAACAACCGTAGTTTTCCCTACGCCGCCCTTTCCGGAAACAACGCCTATGATTCTTGTCATCGTTTAACCTTCTTTTTCTTATCCGTTTTCGCCTTAATATCCGTTTTTTTAGCAGAAAATTTGACGCCTTTGCTGTCAACTGTCACAATCATATCTCCAAGCTGTTCCAGCTCTTCTGTCAAATGCTTCCGTATGCGCGTGAAAAGCTCTTTTGAAATATGATTGCTTTCCGCAAGGTCGTTTATCGCTTCAAGCTTTCTCAGGATTTTCCTTCTCTTTTTCATTATCGTTTCCCTGAGCATATCTTCGCTTTCTTTGAGCTGTTCGAATTTTCTGGAAATTTGCAATTTCGTTTTGTCCGGAACATGCCCTGACACGAGTTGTTTTAGTTCGATTAGTTCGGCCATCCTGTTTCCGATATCCTCGGCAGCAAACGGGCTTTTAATTGAAAGTATAGCCTCCTTTATGTTCGCGCCCTGTTTTTTAACCTCGAACACAAGCGGCTCTTTCGCCTCGCCCTTCTTTTTCACAAAGTCGTTGATTTTTTGCGCGTAGCTTGTCTGTTTTTTCTTCTCGTCTTCCATCTCCTCTTCCATTTCGATTTTTTCGAACTCGTCCTTCATTTTTTTCTCTTCTTCGCTGAGTTCGCGCGTCTCGTTTTTCGCTGTTTTCGGGATCGAGACGTAGAAGTCCGGTTCTATTGTGAATATCATCCTGTCGCTTGCATCAGCAACCCGCTGGAGCTTTAACAGCGTTCGCCTGAGCATCTCGGTGTCTATTCTTCGCAGCCGTTTTGTGTTTATGAGAACTATGTGGTTCGGTTCGCGCACTGCGTTAAGAACAGCATCGACATCGCCATAGATTTTCGGAGCCACGTACCTTATGAAAAGTCTTTTTTTGGCATTTTCGAACAATTTGTCAGCCATTTAATCGCCTTCATGCCCTATACTTATATAAGTTATTGCACTTCTATATATCCCGCCAACAAGAAAGCTGCAAAAATCGTCTATTAATATTGTCTATTAATATAAATGTTGCGGTCATATTATATCTGATCAATCGGTAGATAACCTTGAAGACTAATGAAAACATTGCTCATTTGATAAAGGACCTGAAGAAACTAGACGCATCGGCGTGGAAAAGAGTAGCCAGCGAGCTTAACGGTTCGACGAGGCGCATGCCGGAAGTTAACCTTTCTTCGATCGCCCAGCATCCTGCTGGAACAGTGTTGGTGCCTGGAAGCGTTCTCGGTTATGGGGAAATAACCAAAGCGGTCACAGTCGCCGCGTTCAGGTTTTCAAAGTCGGCGAAAGAGAAGATAACCAAGGCGGGCGGAAGAACAATAACAATAAACGAGCTTGCAAAGGAAAACCCGAAGTGCTCAAACGTAAAGATCATGGTGTGAATATGAAAATCATTGATGCATCCGGATTTGTCTGCGGTCGTTTATCCTCGGCAGTCGCGAAGATGCTGCTCAACGGCGAAAGCGTGGCGATAATCAATGTCGAGAAGGCTGTGATATCAGGTTCGCCGGCTTCTATTGCACGGCTTTACAAGGAGCGGCTCGACAGGGGCGATAAATACAAAGGTCCATTCTTATCACGATTGCCTGACAGGATGATACACCGCATGATTCGCGGTATGCTGCCATACAAGCAGGATATCGGGCGAAAAGCGCTTAGAAGACTTCATGTGTACATCGGCTCGCCAAAAGGCATTGCCGGCAATGCGTTTGAGGCGAATTTCAAGAAATCTTCCGATCTTACAAGCGAGTACGTAACACTGCAGGATTTATCTCATAAGCTAGGGAGAAAACCGATGTAATATGGAAGATGAAAAATCCCAGCCAAAGCCGAAGAAAAAGAAAATCATATACTCATTTGGAAAGAGGAAAGACGCGGTTGCACGCGCCTTGATGGCGCCTGGAAAAGGAGTTGTCAGGATCAATTCAATGCCTCTGAGCATCTGGGGAACGGAATTGTCGAGATTAAGGATCCAGGAAGCCTTTTCGCTTGCACCGGAAATTGCAAAGGATTTTGACATCAGCGTCAACGTAAGGGGCGGCGGTTATTCCGGACAGACAGAGGCCGTTCGCCAATCAATCGCCCGTTGCATAATCCAGGCAGGCAACAAGGAAGTCAGGCAGAGATTTATTGATTACGACCGAAACATGCTCGTCGTTGATCCGCGCAGAAACGAAACGCATCACGCAGGAAGCGCATCGCAGCGTGGGAGTCGAAGGCACGAACAACGAAGCAAACGCTAGTTTTAGGTCAATTGAAGCGTGTTTAGAGCACTTTTTATTTTTAGCGAATTTATACATATCATATCGGAACTCTGATCTCGAAAGTGTCGTATATAATTCTTTCAGAATGAATTTTGTGGAAGAATTAAGAAGTATAATCAATGGCAGTCTTTTAGGAGATGCGTGTATTCGTGTTGATAAGGAAAAATATTTCACATTCAAATATACAGCGAAAGATAAAAAATTTCTAGAAAACTTAAAGAAATTTTTTGAAAGTTATAAAATAAGATGTTGGATAACGGTAGATAACCCCGGTGTGCATTCTCTAAGTTTTTACATCAACACCTGCCATTACAAACAATTCATGGAATTGAGAGGAAAATGGTACATTAAGGAAAACGGCAAAACATCGAAAATGTTGCCAGATGATTTGGAAATCACACCAACAACTTTGTTGTATTGGTATCTAGGCGACGGTTGTTTAGTAAGAAGAAAGAACGACGAGAACCGCGTTCCTACGCTCTGCTTGGCAACGAACTGCTTTTCCAAAAAAGACGTAGAAATCCTGCTAGAGAAGTTACGTAAACGAAAGCTTAATTTCTACGCAACTGAATCCGCGAGCGGTTTCAACAAAGGCGAAAAGGCCGGTTACGCATTGTATTCAAAAGTTCAGGACGGCACGCCGTTGCGGTTTTTTCAAACCATCGGTATTAATTGCCCGAAAGAAATATTAGATTGTTCAACCGGCCGCAAAGGAATTGATCACAGGGAACGTTTTTTCCGCGACAAATGGCCGACCGAGGACGACTGGGTAAAAATTCTATCCAACACCAATATCGGTTCTATTCTTAGGCGAAGAAGGTTGGGAATGGGGTTAACCCAGAAGCAGTTAGGCGAAAGGGTCGGCATAAGGCGGGAAAACATAAGGGACGTCGAGCTCGGAAAAAGGCATTTTTGCGTCAACAATTTCAAAAAAGTGCTGGTCGCTGCGCATCTGACCCCGTCCTATTTGCTGGGAAAATTTGTTCCGGCGGCTAAAAAGCTTATAAAGGTAGCCGAAATAACTAAATCAATGCGTATATAAATTATCATGACGAACATGTGATGACCCATGCAGATAGCAAGAATAAAACTTTCCAGTACGGACCTGAAACAGCTTGACGTGATATGCAAAGAGATAAAAATGATAGCTGAAAAAACAGGAGTTTCAATAGCCGGTCCGATTCCTCTTCCTACGAAAAAATTGCGTGTTAGCGTGCTGAAAACTCCGTGCGGCGACGGCACCGGGCACGGAAATGCGACCTGGGACAAATGGGAAATGCGCGTTCACAAACGGATCGTAGATATAGGCGCCAACGAACGCGCTCTTAGGCAGATAATGCGCGTCAACATTCCGGAAAACGTCCAGATTGAAATAGAGTTGAGGGAGTAATATCACCATGATGATTCCGATTCGATGCATAACATGCGGCAAACCGCTCGGTCATTTGTGGGAACAGTACAGCCAGCGTATCAAGGAAGGCGAATCGGCCGTGAAAATTCTCGATAGCCTCGGTCTGGAAAGGTATTGTTGCCGCGCCTTGTTTATGACGCACGTCGACACGATCAAGGATGTCGCAAGGTTCAAGCGATAAAATTTCCGGAACAATCGCAAACGGTTTGTATCAGAGCCTTTTCAGGTGGTTTTTTATTATAGCCTTGCCTTTCCTTAATTCTTCCAGCCCTTTTTTCGTTGCAACATAATATTTTCTCGTCGGGCCGCCGCCTTTTCCGGAAAACGCCCTTTTCACATAACCTCCGATCTCAAGCTTGTATAGGACAGCGTAAACCGTTACCATGTTCGCGTTTTTTATCCCTTTCGCCAACTCATACGCGTATTTCGGCTTTCTTAATGACCGTAAAATGTACTGCCACAGATTGTCCACAGTCAGCGATCTTTCCAGCCTTTCCGACGGTTTTACCATACTATTATACAGCCGTAAAATAGTTAAATACGTGACATACAATTTATCAATGGTAAACATGGGAAAAATACGCATCGCAATAGCCGGTCTCGGTAATTGTGCGTCCTCGCTTGTACAGGGGTTGCATTACTATCGCAACGTAAACGCAAACGACGAGGTTGTGCCCGGTTTAATGCACAATGTGCTGGGCGGGTATAAGATATCCGACATCGGGCTTGTGGCAGCGTTCGATATCGATGAACGCAAGGTCGGAAAGGACGTTTCCGAAGCGATATTCGCAGAACCGAATTGCACCAAGAAATTCTCCGAAGTCCCGAAGATGGGCGTAACCGTGATGAAAGGCCCGGTGCTGGACGGCGTAGCCGAGCATATGAATGGCGGCGAAAGAAATTCATTTGTCGTTGCGGAAGAGAAGGAGGTCGACGTCACAGGCATCTTAAAAAAGACAGGTGCGGAAATCCTGGTAAATTACATGCCCGTGGGTTCGGAAAACGCGGTAAAGTTCTACGCGCAATCCGCGCTCGATGCGGGCTGCGCCTTTGTCAACTGCATGCCCGTGTTCATCTCGTCCGATAAAAAATGGGCGGACAAATTCAGGCAGAAAAATCTTCCTATTATCGGAGACGACGTAAAAAGCCAGATCGGAGCAACAATAATCAATCGTGTATTGGCAAAGCTTTTCGCGGATCGCGGCGTAAAGATCGATCGTATGTACCAGCTCAATGTGGGCGGAAATACCGATTTTAAAAACATGCTCGATCGGGTCAGGTTAAAAAGCAAGAAGATTTCAAAGACAGAAGCGGTTCAATCGAACATTCCGAAGCGCCTCGAAGATGATAACATCCACATAGGCCCGAGCGATTACGTTCCATGGCTGAATGACAATAAAATAGCGTTTATCAGAATGGAAGGACGCAACTTCGGCGATGTTCCGCTTAATCTTGAGCTTCGTTTATCGGTCGAAGACTCGCCAAACTCTGCGGGCGTTGTTATTGATGCCATCCGCTGCTGCAAAATCGCGCTGGACAGGAAAATCGCAGGCCCGTTAGTCGGAGCGTCGGCGTATTTCTGCAAGCATCCTGCCGAGCAGTTTTCGGATGACGTCGCCCGTGAAATGCTTGAGAAGTTTATAGGCGCGGATTAAAGTTTCTTTTCCATGTAAACTTCATCGCAGCCGTTTTTATATAAAGGACAGTCGACGCAGTCTTTGTAGATCTTTTCCGTGCGGACAATTCCGCGCTTAAAACCGAGTTTCGCGAAAAATCCGGGTTTTCTCGTCAAAACAAAAACTATCTTTACGTTTCTAACCCTCGCCTCGTTCTCGGCTGCGAAAACGATCCTGCTGCCGAAATCTTTCCCATGTTGGTCAGGATGCACGCATAAACTTCTTAATTCCGCGAGTTGCTGCGTATATTCGATTATCGAGACTGTTGCAACAACATTGCCGTCTTTTTGCAAAACAATGAAGTCGTTTATTCCTGATCTTATGGTGTCTTCGCTCCTCGGCAGTATCTCGCCCTTCTTCGCCCAGTAATCTGTCAGAATTTTTATCTGCTGTATGTGCTTCTCGGACGCGCCTGATATCATAAAACAACTTTATTCATACGTTCGGACACGCTTAAATAATTTAACTTATACAACCGCACTATGATCGATTTGGCCGAGTACGAAAAACGCTGGTTAGCGCGTGCGAACAAGCTGTCAAAAGACTCTTTTCATGTAACGCATTTCGACAAAAGCACGATGCACGGTGCCATAGCCGAAATAAGCGACAATATGCGTGCATACGCCGATGACTGGAACAGGAATGCTGTGCATCTTAGAGCGGCTGGGGTGTACAAGCGCGTCGCCGAGTTCATCAAACCAACAGAATGTTATCTGGATGTCTGTTGCGGATCCGGCGAACTTTTGGCAGAGGTTAATTTCGACAATTCGCTCGGCATTGATATAAACCATTATTCGCTCGCAAAAGCGGAGCAATACCTGTTGTCCATGAACAAACCCGTCAATTCCTACGCGTCGTCGATTGTCAAATGGGTCGAAGGAAAGGGCGCGGTCGTAACGCCGATAGACAACGATTCATGGAAATTGCTGGAACGCGGCAAATTCAATCTTCTGCAGGACGATGTCCGAACAGCAAAAAAGCAGCGCTCGCTTGAATTGACAAGGCGCCACATCAAGGAAATAGGTCGTCCGGATTGTATATCGTTCATGCTCCCGGGCGGATCCTGTCATATGGCAGGCGAAATTTATTATTCAGAACGCGGCATTCACGATATCGGAGTCGCTTCATTGTACGAGATCGCGGAGATCGCAAGCCAGTTGCTGCCTCGCAACGGGCATTATGTCGAAGCGCTGCGTTTTGTAAGGCAGCCGGGCATGGAGAAAGGCCTTAGGTCGGATTTCGAAAGAATGTACGGCGGTATATTTGCAATAGAACGGATGGAGTTTTTAGAAATGCCCGAGGAATTGACCGATTATCAGTTCTATCTGGTTGCGGCTGGCAATCCCCAGCTTAATACAAAAAATTCCGCAGTGGGAAAAAGCGTGGTTTTATCAATCATGAGCGCGCGGAGAAGATAGACAGCTGATTATTTTCTCATTTGCCCGCTGCAGCTTTTGCAAAATTCCATTCCGAGTTTATCGAGGAATGGTTTTATGTTTATTCCATAGTCTTCCATACTCATCAGGCAATATGCACCGTTTTTCGTCTTGATTGGTTTATCATGATGGTACGAACCTTTTGAGTCCAGTATCAAATGACCAAGTCCGTGCGCCGCAACCCTGCTTCCGTAGTGCAAAAAATCTGCGCTGTTGCGCGGATCCATGTAAGGCACGTGGGTTGATAAGAACACTGTCCTGTTCTTGGCAGCCTCTGGCAGATCGATGACCCCGTAATACGGCATCGGATGAGGCATTATTGCAACAATGAATCCGTCGCGTTCGCTTTCAATGTATATTGTGCGGATGATATCCAGTTGCCAGTCCACTACAGGCGTTTCTTCCGGCAGTTTTTCGCATTCCAGCATCATCACATCGTGTTCGACACCAGAAAATTCAAACAGCCCGTTGAACGGTTCTATGGCTGCGAGCGCCAGTTCTTTAAGCAGATCCGTATCATAATCCCGGTTTATTCGTAAGACAGTCAGCTTTCTGGCCATAGACGGAATTGGACAGAAAGAGATTAAAGTTTGAATTTGCTAGTTTATGCATGATCGGCAATAACAAAAACATTCTTGTCAAGCTGTCAGGCGACCTTTACGGCCATCCGCAAGTATACGAAGAAATAAACACCATGTCAAAGAAAGCGGATGTGTGTGTAATTCTGGTTTCGGAACAGAATACGGCAAAAGGTTAAACTCTGTCGGAATCCGGTTTCATTACGAAAACGGCGTAAGGGTGATAGACAATATTGAAAAAGAACAGGACGCGCTGGAAATAGGGCATCGTCTGCAAACGGAAATGCAATCTGAGTTTAAAAGAAAAACTCCGCGCATAGCCGGTTTTTTAGGTTGCATCTCGGATGAGGAAGGAATATTAACCAATCTCAACGGCGATGATGTTGTTCGAAAACATTGCACAGAATATGACGAGGTTGTCATCTATACGTTAAAGGGAAGGGACAAATCAAACTTCGAAGCAATGAAAAACGCGAGAGTCGTGTACCTGGGTAGGTTGTAAAAAATTTGAATCGGGAAACCGGGTTGAAAAATGACTTTTATTCTTGATAACACCATCACGAACGTCTAAATTATCAAATTAAACAAATATCCTGTAAATATTATCCCCAGTGTTACAATCGCAAAATAGGTTGCCAAAAGTCTGGGTTTCAATACTTTTCTTAAAATTACGGCTTCGGGTATTGATAGCGCAGTTGTTGCCATCATGAATGCAAGGGCGGTTCCCAACGGAACGCCTTTTTCAAACAGCGAGCTGACTATCGGGATCATTCCGGCCGCATTCGAATAAAGGGGAACGCCGATTAAAACCGCTATCGGCACTGCGAATAAATTGTTCTTTCCTGCAATGCTTGCCAAAAGGTTTTCCGGAGCGTATCCGTGTATTAAGGAACCGATCCCAACGCCCAATAACACGAATGGAAACACTCTTTTTACAATACCCTTTGTTTCGTCATAGGATCGTTCCGATCTTTCTGTCCAGGTTACATCCGTGCTTCTAATCCTCTTCGCCCTGGTTTTCCAGACATAACCCTCGACATATTTCTTGAGATTCATTTTTCCCAATGCATAACCCGCAAAAACCGAAATCGTGAAGCCGGATGCGATGTAGATCAATGCGACTTTCCACCCAAACATACCCAGCAGCAAAACCGCCGCAACCTCATTTATCATCGGAGCTGCGATAAGATACGAAAAAGTTACTCCCAACGGGACTCCGGATTCGACAAAACCGATAAACAGGGGGACCGCCGAGCACGAGCAGAATGGCGTGAATATTCCTATGAATGAGGCTGTGATATTGCCGCCGAATTCGAATCTTCCCGAGAGTATTTTCCTGACCCTCTCGGGCGGCAGGAATGTCCTGATCACGGCAAAGAGATAGATGATCGAGCAAAGCAGGATGTAAATTTTTACGCTGTCATATACAAAGTAGTTAAGGGATCCTCCAAAAACCGTTTCTTTCGATATTTTTAGCAGGGAATAAACCAGCCAGTCCGCGAACATCTGCAACGGATAAAAAATGTCCATTTATTTCAACGAATTTTTATTTGATTATTTTGATTTATAAGTCATTTTTTCGGGTAGTCGGAGATATAAACAACATGTCCGTTAAGGCGGATGTGCACGTAATATACGGAATTGTTTGCGCGAATAGCACAGATGGCAATAACTAAACAAGAGACCTTTTGTGCCATCCTAGTCGTAGCAGCTTTCCTTTCCTGTGTGGCACGCCGGACCCGACGGTATCACTTTTACCAGCAGCGATTTGTATTCGCAGTCTGGAGATATGCTTACCACTTCCATTACATTTCCCGAGGTCGCCCCTTTCTTCTCGACCTTTTTGTGCGATCTGGCAAATCTCCACACATAGCATTTTCCGTCCTGTTCCGGCGTTGTCATCCTCTCCAAAGCTTCGCTATCAGCATAGAACAGGCTTAGCGTTTTTCCGGTAGAATTGTTTTCCATAATAAACGGTATGAGTAATTTGTTCTCGTGCCTTACTGTGTACTGCAATTTTTCCATATCAATGTATGACATGAAACCAGTATCTCAGGTCAACTTATTAAACCTTTGCGTTCCGGAAATTTTTAAAATAAGTGGCTGGATTTGATCCGTTTCGCTTTCAGATAAGCCGAGTTGTGTTTGTTCGGTTTCATAATCAACGGGACACGCTCCACCCTGACGCCGTTGCGTTCCAAAAATTTTATTTTCGCCGGGTTGTTTGTAAACAGTCTTATGTCGTTTATACCTAGCGATTTCAGTATTTCCAGAACTATGCCATAATCACGCTCGTCATCGCCGAACCCGAGAAACTCGTTGGCCTCGTATGTGTCAAGCCCCGTGTCCTGCAGCGCATACGCTTTTATTTTGTTCGTTAGTCCGATTCCACGCCCTTCCTGGTCAAGGTAAATCAAGACCCCTCCGTTTTTTCCTATGCGCTTTAGCGACTCATTCAACTGCTCACCGCAGTCGCAGCGCAGCGACTTGAAAACGTCGCCTGTAAGGCATTTCGAGTGTATTCGAACAGCTGTTTTTTCACGTTTCCCCTTCTCGTTTAGCAGGACCACGTGTTCATTGTCGTTGTCCTTGAACGCGAATATTGTGAACTCTCCGTATATTGTCGGGAGTCTGGCTTTAGAAATCAACTCGGCCATCTTCTATCACAGCCTGTTCAATTCTTCACACAGCTTAATCGCAGCGCCGAGTGCGCGTTCTGCGTAATCTTTGGCGCGTTCCTCTGCCTGGCGCCAGGTCGCGCCCGGCCCGATAATGCCTAGTGCGACCGGCTTTCCAAATTCTACGCTAAGGTCCGCGAGTTTTTTCGCAACAGCATAACCGATTACCTCGTCGTGCTTTGTGCCGCCTTTTATTATCGCGCCCAAAGTGACAACCGCGTCTATATCGTTTCTCTCAAGAAGTTTTTTTACCATTATAGGCATATCGAAAGAGCCCGGAACTTTCAAAGATTTGACAACATTAACGCCGAATTCTTTCGCTTTCGCCAGCGCCTGTTTTTCCATTACAGAAGTTATTTCCGGGTTAAACTCGCTTGTCACAATTCCTATGTTCATTTAACCACCAAAGGTCCTGCGTCATCGCGTCCCTGTCTTTTTCCCATGCCGGCGTTTTTCGTCAATTCGTCGGGTTTCGCTACAAGCAGATACGCATTGCGCGCGTGCTTGGTAACGCGGTCAACACAGATGCTATAAAGGTCTTTTTCGTCGTTCGTTTCGATTTCGTGCACGAAAACGCCAAGAATGTGTTTGTTCGTCATTAATTGCGCCTGCATGATTCCCATGTTCGCCTCGTGTGCGCACGTTTCGTCCAGTTTATGTCCGCCCACCATCGCAATCGCAAGGCAGATATCACAGCCGTTATCCAGCAGTTTCTTGCACGCAACAGCCAGGTCTTTCATCCCGGGAACAGTCACGCGCACAACGATAACATCGCCGTATTTCTTCAACTCGTTGATTGCGAAAGAACCCATGTCAACGCGCGCAAACGTCGTATCCACAACGCCTATTTTGAACCTGACCACGAACAATTCATACGCTGGTACCAATAAATAGCTTGTTACTCATTTTTAAGTAGTATTTTAACAGCGGAGCCGTCCTTTAATTTTAATTTCTTGCGCAGGAAATGCGGCGATATCACTTCGACTATGTCAACCGGATGGTGCGTGCGTTCGATGATCAGTATGGCAGCCTCAACGCCGTCAATCGTCGCTCTGTAGCAGTTCGCGTTGCCGTATGTCCGCTTTTCGTCCTTGAAACCGTCTATCTGAACCGAAGGCATGGTTTCCAGTTCAGCCTTGGCAGCCATATCGCATTCCGTTTCCAGTTTGACATTAAGCGTTCCGGGATACGGGTCAAAGCCCAATTTGCGCACAAATTGCTTTCTGTAACCCGGCGTTGTTACGTAAAAGCTGCCCTCGCCCAGGCCGGAGAAAACCTTTCCTTCTATCACCAGCTTTTCCGGTATTTTTCCGAAAACAGGCCGCAGATTTTTGTAAATGTTTTTCAAATCCGCCAGGGCTTTATGCGTTAATCTTATGGATTGCCCGCGCCTGTCGATTTTTCTTTCAATCAGGCCTTCTTTTTCAAATTCAATCAGCTTGCGCGAGGCGGTTTGCTGCGACATTCCGCATTCCGCAGCCAGTTCGATTGTATTCGTGCTGACAAACTTTTCGTGGGCGCCTTTCTTTACAAGGCTGTAAAGTAAATTTTCCATATGGAATCATCGCGGTTTTTATTATTAAACGGTTCGTATCAATGAAATGGGGAAACCGCTCATCAGGGAAAGTGAAACTTAGTGTTATTTCTTGCGTTCATCGGTTATGCAACCATTTAAATGTGTGATTTGTGTTTTATTCAGTGACAGATATGGATTACAATTCATTCAGCAGGATAGTTTCCGCAACAAAAGAAAATATACTGGAATTCTGTTTAGAGTCGAATCTCATTGAGGGAGTTGACGAGGACAATCCGGCAAGCCCCTTTGTCAGCCAACACCTTGCCGCTTTCGATTATGCAAGAAACAACAAAAAAATATCAATCAGGGAATTGCACCGAATTTTGATGAACGGACTTATAGATGTCAAGGGAGAAGAGGCTGGAGAATATAGAAAACATCATGTCAGAATCGGTCGGCACGTTCATCCCCCTCCCGGATATGTTGTTGAATCGTTGATGGGCGGACTGGAAGAAGACATGGAGGTCGCCCTCTTAAAAGGGTATAGGCAGCACACGGAATGGGAATTGCATAACAGGTTTGAAGTTGTCCATCCATTTGTAGACGGAAACGGAAGAACAGGAAGATTATTGTTAAACCATGTAAGGATGAAGTATTTTCCCGAGAAATTGTTATTGTCAATTCTCAGAACAGGCACCTGTATTATCAAATGTTGGACGAGTACAGGGTGAAATTGCATCAGTGAATCAACGTATCTTGATAGCGTTTTATTTAACTCAAATTTGACGACTAAAAGTGCAGATTAGCGATCAAAGCCCCATCTACCACCAGAATTGTGAGATGTAACATCATCGAGTAGACTGCGTTTTTTTGGTGGAAGCTTCGCAAACCTCTGGTTTAATTCTTTATTTAAAAACCGTAATTTTGTTTTCTGTTCCTCAAAATTATTTTTCATGGATTTGTCATTCGAAGATTCTGCATGGTCTTTAAAATAATTTACGGTAGCATTTGCACTTGATAGCGATGCATTGGCCCACTCGTAACAATCTCTTTTATACTTTTGATCTGTATCATTGTCCCCTGATTTGATGCTCGATTCGACGTTTTTGATATGCCATCCTGCAAGCTTAATTGCTTTATCAGCCAATAAAGCGGCAAGAGATTTCTCTTTTGATAGAAGTAACTGGTATCTAGCTTCTTTGTCCGTTTTTGTACCCGGAGTGTGTTTTTTCAATTCCTGCGTTGCTTTGTAGGTTTCTGCCTTTGCTAATTTTAATAATCTGTCCCCTTCATAGATTCCATTTGTCAACGGAATAATACTATTCTCAGTAGAAAATGCCTTTTCACCATTTTCAATTTCAGTAAATCCATCTTTTAGATACCTACCCGCACGAGTGATTATTCTTACATATTTTGAATCGTCCACTTTTCGTTTTATGGTATCATAAACGCCGCTTCCAAGTGTTTTCATAATAATATTTTGTTGGCTAGGTATTTATTAATATCTACGAATTTTTATTGGATGGGAGGACCGTGATTTGAACACGGGTTATAGCCATTTTGTCTAAACAAACCCCAAGGCTACGTCGTAGACCAGACTGGACCATCCCCCCTCCAGCAAACATATTGAGCATTTTTAGCTTAAAAAGTGGTTATGAGGTTATTATCGGAACATTACAGTACGGATATTATTTAACCAAACATCGTTATGTGTTAGTTTTAGTTGGTTCTGATGAATGCTTTTAACGAATATGACGTGTGTTCAGATGACGCGAAAATACTTTTGCTAAGTTTTCTAATGACCGATGGTTCGGTATCGTACATCAGGAAAAGAAAGCATTATTTGATAAGAATATGCGGATATGATAAAAGTATACACGATCTTTTTGTACTGTTCGCCAAGAAGGGTTTTGGAATAGAAAAACCCACGTGGTATTTCGCTTCTTACGGGAACACGGTAAACGCAACTTGTTATCAACGATGGGCTAAAACTGAGATAGTTAAAACACTTTTTCAATTGTCGCCTTCTTTCAGGAAGAAACCCAAGAAAAATGAGAGCGCCGAAGATTTTCTGTCGTCTTCTAAACCCACCATAAAGTCGGTAATGGATTGTTCTAGGGAAGTCAGGGAATTATTTTTCAGAATAGCCATGAGTTGTGATGGCTACATAACACTCTTATGGGACAGGGAGCCTCGCTTAGGTCTGGCGTGCGCTCATCCGTTATTGGCGAAGGAGTGGCTCGAATTGGCAAAATCAATAGATTTGGAATTCAAAATCGAAAAGGATAGGTATACGTGGAGTGGAATTCATGGATTAGAGACCAAATCCACCAGTACCATCAAAAAATTCTATGATATGGGAGGGTTCTGTCCGGAAGGCGTCAAAGTGTGCAGAAGCAAGAAATACAATGGCTATAAAAAGAATGATATACTTCTAAAGGGTATAGAAATTATTCGCGGGAATAAAACCGCTCCCATCGTCCAGTCCGGTCAAGGACAACGGCTTCTCAGGCCGAAAACATGGGTTCAAATCCCGTTGGGAGCACATTTTCATAACCGTGAATTTTATTTGATTTTATAATCAGGCAAATAGAATAATAATCGTGGAGCTGTGGCCGTTATTTTCGATCATCGCAGTCGCACTGATACTCATAGCGCTCATCAAAGCTAGGAAGGATGGAAAATTCACCAGACGAAAGGCTGCCGCTATATTTATTGCGGTTCCGATATTGTTCGTTCTAAGCGGACTCTTCCTCGCGAATACACTTCTCAATCCGGTCGAGAGCATCCAATATCAGATTGGTCAGGCGCTATGCTTCGCGGCCTCGCCAGCTCTATTGTTGTCCGGTATCTTCGTATACATCGCGTCTCCCCACAAAAAGAAGCCCGCATCGTTGCTGCCAAAATGGGAACAGCAGGCACGTAAAATTTACGGGATCGCAACGCTTCTGGCAATCGGGCTGCTTGTGTTTTCACACAGTCCTCTCATGCTTTTCGGATTGATTGTGTTAATTCCGTATATCGCTTTATCTGTCTACATGCTGAAGGAAAAACGGAATTTAATCGCGTCGTTGTTTTTCCTTGTGCTGTGGTATTTCTGGTTTCCGGCAATTGGCGGTCAAATGTCGCCGATACATTTTTCCCAGGTTTTTACCGAAGCCATGAAAAACCCGCCGTACTTCGGTCCGTTGGGTTATGACGTATACTGGATGTTTTATTCCACTGTGATGTTCTCGGGCGTTGTCATGTTGCTTTGTAGCGCATTGTCCGGTATCAAGAAGATAGAGAAGATAATGGCGAAGATTTTTACAGCAAAGACGTGTGCTGCGATTCTTATTTTGCCTGTGGTTTTGATGGTTGCGCTTCCGCCGCAGATGGTAACAAATCCGAATTTGCATCATCCGTCAGTTGTGGTCGGGCAAGCAGTCGAAATCGGTATAAACGAAGACAGGACAGAACGGTACTTTAATGAAACAAGCAATGAATGGGTATATTCCGTTGCAGTCAGGTATAACGGCCGCTTGATACTCGAGAACGTCTCCTTGGGGGGCATGGTCATATCCCAGCCGTTTGATAATAATACGGTCAGTATAACCGAATATAACAATGATGTCACAACGAATTTTCCCAATAGCGGAGTTGTTGTGATCAGGAATAAGATGTTCGTTGACTGGGTGTCTCTTGTTAGCAGGAATGGTTTGGGAGAGGCGATTTACAGTATCGGCTGGTTTTGATTGTCGGGTATTTTCAGGCGGAACAAATCAATTTAATTATTTGATACTTTGTTCGTAGCCGTTGGCTTGGCAAGCATTTGCAGCTGGATGATCCAATACATTTATAAACAAAAATCATATAATGAATAGCCAAAATTTACGGGTTTTAGCCCGTAGCAACGGAAAGCTTTTGCTTTCCGTGCATGGAAAATTCGATAATTTGCCATGAAACGCGGTTAATGAAAGTCCATAAATCCGGGGGTGACGATGAAAATGGCGTTGGTTGTTCGTAGCAAAGTGAAGGAAGCAGCAAAGGGCATGAGATGCTCTGGTGATTTCTTCGAAGCTCTCGACAATGTTGTCGCAGGCAAGATCAAAAAAGCTTCTGAAAGGGCAAAGGGAAACGGTCGTTCGACGTTGAGGCCAGTAGACCTTTAGGTTCATAAAAATCTTTTTCTTTTTTATTTTTTACTTGCTTAGGCATAGTCATAAATTGAAGCAGATGCCATACAAAATAGCATCCGCTTTAGTCTGGAATACATTCTTAAAGCATGACTGCAAAATAGGGAGGAGTGGTAAATTGAAACAGGTGCATACAAAATAGCACCTGTTTTGTCTGTAATCGCGGGGGTAGCAAAGCTCGGTTAAATGCGCAGGCTTGAGGGGTCTGTGAGTAAGCCTTTCTTTCCGAAGAAAGCCTTAAGGGAAAGAAACGGCCGCACATTAGTCTCTTCGTGAGTTCAAATCTCACCTCCCGCATTAATTTTTCTTAACAACTAAGACAACAGTAGCTATCACGGGAAGCGTCATATTAAGCTTGGTTTCGTTAATATTAATTGGGCGCCAATGGCAGAGATAAAAGTTCTGGTAAAGGGTTACGCAAGAAAGGAAGGCAGCGTTACAATCGCGTCGCCGTCCACCGTACTGATAATCGACAACGGTCTGAAGATTATCGCAGATCCTGGCGCCAATAAAACTTCGCTTCTCGAATCGTTGGCTGATGCCAAATTAAAACCCGAGGACATTGACATGATTTTCTTAACGCATTATCATCTGGACCATATTCTCAATTTGAAGCTGTTCCCAGAAAAAATGGTGCTGGACAACGATACGATCTACAAGGGCGACGAGGAATTTCCCTTTTCTGAAAAGATTCCGGACACGGACATAACCGTAATGCAAACGCCCGGCCACGCCCACGAGCATGCATCCCTGCTGGTCGAAACAATCGAAGGAAAAATAGTCATAGCCGGCGATTTGTGGTGGTGGTACGACAATGAAGAACAAAAAACCGATTACGACAGCCTGATTAACCGCAAGGATCCGTATGTTAAGGACGAGGCTGCATTGCTAGAAAGCAGGAAAAAAGTTTTGGAAATCGCGGATTTCGTCATTCCCGGCCATGGAATCATGTTCAAGGTTACGCGTGGATAACAATGGTCGCTGACTGGGTAATTTTCGCATTGGTTGCGGCTTTTTTACTGGGGATTGAAAGATTAATTCACAGACACGTGATGAAGAAAGAAGGTCATGTAGCCTACACATGGCTTTTCAGTCTGATTGCCGGAATATTTTACCTGCCTATGCTGGTTACCGGAATCAAGATTCCAAGTGATCCTTATGCATGGGCGTTGATGCTGTTCGCTGCTTTTGTTTGGACCGTTATCGGTGTGGTGGGATTCAAATCTTACCGTTACACGCAGGTTTCGCTTAGAGATCCTATTGCAAGGACGGACGTTTTATTTTTGTTGTTGTTTTCCGCGTTGATTCTGCAGGAGCCTATGAGCGTAACAAAACTGGCAGGAGTGTTGGTCATATTTTCAGGCTTGGTAATCCTGACGTTCCATAAAGGAAAAATATTCGGGAAGCTCTTGCATGAAGGCGTAAGATTGACATTACTCACAGCGATTTTAAGCGGGTTCGTTGCAGTCGTCGATAAAGTTGCCGTAGCGTATTTTCTGCCCGCATTATACGGATTTTTAATGTATTTTGTGCCTGCGGTTTATCTAACCCCTATGGCATTGAAAAATAAAAAAGAGATAAAAAGCTTGGTTTCTAGAAAGATGTTTTGGGTGATTGTAGTTTCTGTTATCACCGTATTGTCATATTATTTCCAATTATCCGCGTATCTGATCACAGACGTCAGTAATGTGTTTCCCGTGCTTCAACTGTCCACTGTGATAGCTGTGTTCGGCGGTTATTTTGTCCACAAGGAAAAAGATCTGGGTATTCGTCTGGCCGGCGCTGTTCTGATGATCGCAGGAAGCGCGCTGATAGTGATATTCTAGGTTAAATTTCGAGTAATCGATATTTTGTTATGGAACCTGAATTCAAGTTTGACGCGGTAAAGATATTCGCGGTTTGTTCGATCGTTTTCATTATCCAGAATTTGTTCCCGTCGTTCACGGATCTGTTCTCGTTGGATTCGCAGCTGGTGTTGCAGCGTCCCTGGACGCTTGTCACGTACATGTTTTTGCATGCGAACCTGCAGCATTTCATTTCAAACATGTTCGCTCTGCTTGTTTTTTGTCTGATACTCGAGAAGACAATAGGATCAAAGAATTTTCTGAAAGTTTATTTCGCTTCCGGATTTGTAAGCGGGCTCGCCAGCGTTTTCTTTTACAATTCCGTTATCGGCGCGTCAGGCGCGATATTCGGTGCAATGGCGTCGCTGGCTTTGCTGCGACCGAGACTCGTTGTCTGGGTCGGATATATTCCGATGCCGATGATTGTTGCGTTATTCGTCTGGGCAGCCGCGGATATGATAGGTTTTTTTATTCCGTCGGATATTGCGAATGCCGGCCATCTTTTCGGAATGTTATTCGGCATCGTTTATACAATAATATTTCTTAGAAAATTCGCCGAAAATCCGGAAAGAAAATACAAAATAGAAATAAGCGAGGAAATTATGCGCGAATGGGAAAAACGCTACATGTAGTTGTTAGCTGCATATTCCCTGATTAATTTGGCCGTATGGTCTTCGCCGAGTATGCTCGTTAACTTTCCAATCTTCGGCCCCCGTTCTATTCCTAGTATCGCAACGTAAAGGATTTTGAAAAATTTTGCTGTCTCTATCCCGTTTTTCTTGGCAGTTTCAAATGCCAAACTCTGTGCAGCATCCGAACCCATTCCCTTTGCAAGTTTGTTGGCGAATTCGGTTAACGCCGCCCCTTCTTTTGCGTTTAGGTCTATTTTCGTTGGTTTTATCTCGTCTTTCATCACGCTTATCCAATTCGTTGCGTAAACGATTCTCTCAGCCAGTTCTTTGTTCGCCTTGTCTATGTGGCCGGTCTGTTCGAGCAGTTCCGCAATCACCTTTATCTTGTCGTCTTGTTTTATCGGAAGTATCTTTGTAAGGTTGGCGAGTATTTCATAATTTATCCGAAGAGTTGGTTCTTTTTTGGGTTTCATGAAATTCACGAATTCGTAAAGCCTTTTCGATTGCATGGCGTCTTTTTCATTCGTTAATTTCTTCTCGTTGAAGTAGACTCTGTCTAACTCATCAACTTCGTTCATGTATTTCGGAATATCCTCCGGGGACAGTTCTCTGGTTCCGGTCGCGCGTTTGAACATCAGCAATGCGAGCGATTTTTTAGATCCGTACCTCAGCCAGTCCTGGGCTGTGAAAACATTGCCGACGGATTTCGATATCTTCTTGCCCCCGCTTTCGAGGAAGAGCTCGTACATCATGTGGATAGGCGGATCGAACAGCAATATTTCTTTGCTTATTATGTCGTTTATCGCAACAGAATCGCGGATATCCTTGCCTATCGCCTCGAAGACAATCTTTAATGCGTCCCATCGCGCCGCGAATTCGACTTTCCAGGCAAGCTTGCCGCCGGCTTTTGAATAAGAAACTTCACCTTCGTGCCCGCATCCTGCTATGATCACGGGATTGCCTGTTATCTGGTTTTTTCCCTTGAACTCCTGGTCGCAAACGTATCTTACTTTTTTCTCCTTTTCTAAAACTTCCGTGACGCGCGTTGTGTAGATCCGTCCGCATTTCTCGCACACTGGATAGTATGGATACGCGTCTACGAATTTTTCCTGCCCGACTGCTTCACGGATTATTTGCCCGATTTTTTTGTAGTCCGCGAGTATCTTGCCGATTTGCTCGTCGAGAGCGCCGCTCTTGTAAACGTCTGTGGCGGATTTGAACGTGTATTCTACTCCAACCCGCTCCATAGCATCAATGAGTATCGAGCTCATGTGCCCGCCGTATGAACTGTGGCATTTGAACGGATCAGGTATGCTTGTGACAGGCATTCCTATAAACTTTTCAAGCGAACTGTCAAAACCAGACGGAACTTTTCGCAATCCATCACGGTCGTCGGAATACGCGATTAATTCGGATTTCTTTCCTATATCCTCCAGTGCAAGCTTGACAGCATACGCCCGCATCACATCGCCGAAGCTTCCTATGTGCGGTATCCCGCTCGCCCCCAAACCCGACTCGACGCGCAGGTTTTTTATTCCGCGTTGCAGTATTTCTTCCCTGTTTACGACCTTTGCAGCGAATTGGTCTGCCCAGAACAGCGATTTTTCCTTTAACATATACGCACCAATTTAATCAAAGCATGCTCGTTATTTAAATAAATCATCCTTAGTTATAAGGTATGATCGACCTGCTCACTTCGTCCGCAATCGCGTTCTTCGTTATCATGGCAATACTCGTTTACACTGACAGGAAGAACATAGAATTTAAAAACATCCTGCTTCTCAGAAGGACAAAAAGGGGCATCAGGCTCATAAATTCCATTGCCAAATCAGCCCCGAAATTTTGGAACTTTGTCGGGCTTTTGGCGATTCCGACCGCGATTTTGTTCATGGTTGCTGGCGCCGTACTCATGGCAGTCGTATCCGGAACAGTTCTATCCGGCGAACAGAAAACTCCGGCGGTTGCGGTAATGCTTCCATCGCTTTCCTCGGAACAGCAGATAGGTTTTGGCGGTTTGGTCTTTTTCCTTCCGCTTTGGTTTTGGCTTATACTGATAACAATTCTGCTGGTCCCGCACGAGGTATTTCATGGCATACTCGCAAGGACTGTAAAAGTTCCTTTGAAATCCGTCGGATTGCTTTTGTTGCTGATCTTTCCGGGCGCGTTTGTTGAACCAAACGAGAAAATACTCGCCAGGGCAAAGAAATTGGACAGGTTAAAAGTGTATTCCGCCGGCGCGTTTGCGAACATACTCACTGCGGTCGTACTGTTCGCAATGTTAAATTTCATCTTCCAGCCGCTGGTTATTGCCGGCGTAGGCATGAAAGTGTACAATACTACCGAAGATTCGCCAGCCAGGTTTGCGGGAATAGCACCCAACATGACAATACTCGGTATCAACGGCATTGCGCTTGACAAGAATTCGCGAAACCCGATAGGCGATGCGCTTTCCGGATCTAAACCGGGCGATAACATAACAATAACAACAGAAAACGCCACGTTTGCGCTGTCGCTTGCGCGCAGCTCGCAGAATTTTTCCAAGCCGTTCATAGGCGTTACAACAGCAGGACCGGTTATCACAAAGACAAATTACCTTGGTATAAGTTCCGTATCGGCAGTGTTCAGTTATGTGTCAATGCTGATTTATTTTGCGCTGGCGATCGCGCTCGTTAATCTGTTACCTTGGAAACCGTTTGACGGCGGATTGATATTTGAAACGCTTTTCGAGTACGTTTCGCCAAAACACGCGAAAAGCGCTGCCAATATCGCGACTGTCGTGATATTTGCGTTGTTCCTGTTCAGCATATTCGGGCCAACATTGCTGAAACTCATTTAGATAAACTTCTCAAAGGAAACGCACCGTTTCCTTTGCACGGCATAGGGAAACTCGTTTTCCCCATGCACGGAAACCGATGGTTTCCGTTGAAACCTTGTGGTTTTCGTTGAAAGCAGGGCTTCCCGTTGTTCTAAGAAGTTTACATTATGATCTTTTCTATTGACATCCCGACGAAGATTATCATTGTAAGTGTGGTCGCAATGAAAATGGTCTGCCCTATGTCCCACCATATTAGGGATCTTTTCAAATAATATTGCTTTGTCTTGAAATCGTTTGTCATGCTGTATTTGGTCGCGAAGTACGTGCATATGCCCATGCTTATGGCCGAGATAAGCGGCGGTGCGGCGAATGCCACCAGGTTGAATTTATCGCCGGGATTCTTGAATAGGGTTGCGGAAATTCCGAGTATGAAAGCTATGGCTGCTATCAATAATCCGGCAAGGTTGCTCGCGTTCTCCTCAATCAATTCCAGCGGATCGTTTTTCAGGTTCATATTGGGAATGGTTTTTATTCCGTATTCCGCTATTATGAAAAGCCATGCCAAAGCCCATGACGTGCCAAGTATGACGCCGGTCACTATGTTCTGTAAAACGTAATATACCATGGCTACGATCGCAGCAGATAAGAAAGCCGCGATTGTTATTTTTAATTTCAATTTCGCGGCGAAATTCTTGAGAACGAGCAAAACGATCATTAGCCCGGTTATTCCGCCTATTGCCAGCGGCGCTATCAGATTTGTCATGTCCATGCGATCACCATTCTCTTTTGATCAAACTTTTGCTAAAAGTTTGTTTGATTAAACTTTTACTTCTTTGATTAAACTTTCTTAGAAAGAAAGTTTAGGCTACGATTGTTTCTACGACAAATGCAACGAAAAACGACACCGAGACTATGGTTGAAATCAGTATTGTCTGCCCTATTGTCCACCACGCAACTACCTTCTTAAGACTCTGCTGTTTTGCGTAAGGTTCGGTTTCCAGTTCGAATTTGGTCGTGAAATAGGAGCACATGATGAAACTTATCGCTCCTATCAGCGGAGGCGCTGAAAAAGCCACGAGCGAAAATTTGCTGGATGACTGCGGAAATATCGTTGCTGCAGAACCAAGGATGAACACTATTATCGTCAGCATCATTGCCGACATGCTCGCGACCGTATTCGCGGTCATTTTCAATGGATTCTCAAGAGGCTCGAAGTCCTTCATGGTTTTCGAGTACTGGTCTGCGATTATCACCAGCCATCCGAATGCCCACAATGTCCCTATAACCACTCCGAAAATTATGTTTTGGAACGCGTAGTACAGGGCAGCGACAACCATCGCTGTTGCAAAGCCTCCGCCGGCCAGTTTTAATTTGAGGCCGAGTGAAAGGTTTTTTAGCACAAGAAACACTATCAACATGCCGGTTGTAGCGCCTATCGAAGACGGGACAATAAGGTCTGGAAGATTGATTGCCACAATCTTATTTGTAGCTGTCGCAATAAAAAGCGATTACTACCGTGTAAATCCTTTGTTGAGAACGCCGAATCTGGACGATCTTTTCGGGTACGAAGGCATGTTTTTGTCCCTGAAGAACATTGATGTGATTATCGGCGATACGACGTCAATTATGAGGAATATCGCTATCATCATAGAATAAACATGCACGTCGAACGCGTTCGCAGCCAGCCCTATACTCAGGATGATAAGCGACATCTCCGACACCGAAACCATGCCCGATCCTATCCTTAACGACTCCCTTCCGGAATATCCGAATGCTGCCAGCGGCGCTGCGTACGAGATCATCTTGATCGCAATGGCAAACAGCGCGAACGAGATTATGAATGGCAGTTGCTGGTATGCGCTCATAACATCCACGCCAAGCCCTATCGACGCGAAGAATATTGGTATGAAAAACGCCTCTCCGACCTCCTTTACCTTTCCGGATATTACGCTTGCCTGCGGCGTTTTGCTCAACAACAGCCCTGCTAAAAACACACCAAGGAAACTTTCAAGCCCGAGCTTTTCCGTAAACGTTGCAAGCGAGAATGACAGCACAAGCGTCAATCCTAGAAGCGTATCTTCCAATCCGTGCTTTTGCACAGTATCCGTCAGCCAGATCGTGAACTTGAGCCCTGTCTTGCTCATTACCACGACAAAGCCGACTACAATGAACAGCATTTTTGCCAGTGTTCCTACACCAAGCGTGGAATTTTGCAGGAAATTCGCGACAACCGCAATGCTCAAGATCGCAACAATGTCATTGACGACCTGGAATCCGATTATCGCCTCCCCTTCCTTGCTGTTTAACTCGCCTATGTTCGCAAGCGTTCGCGAAGCTATTGCAAGGCTTGACTGCATCATGGCAAGCGCAACGACCACGCTTGTGAAAAAGTTCCACTTCAGCAAATTTCCCACAAAAAAAGTTATTACCATTACGATAATCGCCATTATTATCTCGATCATCGAGTATGATTCGACCTTGTTTTCAACCTTGCTCCAGTCTATTGCCAGCGTTGTTAACAGCACGAGAAACATCAGGCCTAGCTGGCTTGTCGCCTCGACGATCTGGGACGGATTGACAAGTTTCAGTATCGAAGATCCGAGTACGATCCCTGCGAGCAACTCTCCAGCTAAACTCGGCTGGTGGAGTTTGTGAAAGATTATTCCTCCGGTTTTAGCGCCGAGAAGTAAAAGTGCGAGGTCGAATATTTCCAGGTTAGCCATGCTCTACACATCCGTGAAAAGTTTTTCAAACACGTCCCTTATTCTTATGATCCCTATAAGCTTGTTTTCCGAATCAACGACCGGAAGCACGCGCAAGCCTTCGTAGTTGCTCATGGTTTTAAGCGCGGCATCTATGCTGTCATTCTGCGATATCGATACAGGCTTGTTGTTCATTATTTCCCTGACAGGCCTGTCTTTTTGCGATTTCTCTATGCTGTTTAACCAGACAGTGCCGGCTAACGGCGACAACGAGCCGGGCTTTACGAGCTTTATCAGGTCGTATTCCGTTACGGTTCCTATAAGCGTGTTATTCTTATCCGTTACTGAAACAAGGATTATCTTTTCCTTTTTGATTATCTCGAGCATTTCGCCTATTGTCGTGTCCTCCCTGATGGAAACAGGCTCCTTCATCAGATCGTGTACAAGAATATCGGTAGTGTTAACCAACAAAAGCACCGAATAATAGCATTGCCGTCGCACAGATAAAAAGAAAAGGGTTCGGCGGGTTGTTGCCTCAGGGTTCAAATTCTCTTACATGGAGATTTGCGATATTTGTGACGTGCGCTCTGATCAGGGAAATCATTTAGAGCCTAACCTGTCCATATAAAAAAATTGTTTCAGCGCATCTCCACCACCCGAACGTTGCCTGACTGTCTTGTATTTCAGTCCGGCTTCTTTAAGCGCTTCGTACACACCCGAATCCTTTCTTGCATGATAATCTCCAATGATTACTATTATCGGGCAGTCGGTTTTTCGTTGTTTTGCATATCCCACTATTTTGTTTCCCATTTCTCTTTCACGTTCGGGATTTTTCGATGTCGCATACTGGTTTAATTTATCAACCATTGACGCGAAGTTTTCCATGTATTGCATCGGATCCTTTCCGTCTCCCAAATCCGTTTTCGGAATTTCCTTTTCTATATCGCATCCTGCTAATTTTGCTCCGACCTGCGCTGCTGAATAACCTATGGTTCTGATTTTTTTCATACTGTCGCCGTAAAAAGAGGAATACTTTGTCAAAAATCTTATCACCGTGGTTAATACTTCATTGGATTTTATGTCCCCCCTTTTAACATATTCGTCCTGTTTTTTTCCGATCGAATTTTCAATTGCGTTAATCGCATTGGCGCCGAGTTCGTGTATGGGGGTTCTTACAAGCGATTTATACTCCTTTGGAGTCTTGCCTTCGGATCCGAGCCCTTTCCTTGCAATGCGCATGGCCTTGCCTTTTCCATAACCCAGCTCTTTTTGATATCTTTCCGCCAATTCTCTTATGTCCGTCGCATTTTTGGATTTCATAGCTGCGATTATGTCCGGAGTTATCCCCATATCCTCGGGTTTCATTCCCGCAACTTCGGCAAGTTTGGCAACGGTTCCGTATTTCAGGTCGTTGACGAAGTTTTTTGTGGTTTCCGGAGTTTCCTGATCCAAGCCTTCGCACAAAACGTATTCCGGCCTAAACCTTTCGATTAATCTCGCTTCGTTGCGTGTGTGTTTTTCGTCGGTGTGAATCTCTCCTATCACGATCACATCGGGGCTGTGCCTGAAATTCGCATATTTTCCTTCCAGGGATTTGCGCGTTTTCGAAAAAGCGTTCTTCAAAGCCATAACTATTATTTAGTTATCGGATAATAAAAATAGAAGTTGCGCACAAAGCCATCAAACCGTATTTGCGTACAGTTCGATTGCACCTCTTAATTTTTCTGTTATTCTTGCACCGCCGGATGTGTTGTATCTTACTTTCATGTGCGGTTTGTCGGAAAGATCCAGTTCCGTAACTTCAACCGTGCCGCGTTTACCCCTCAGGTACGCGCCTTCCCTTGTTAGTTTTTGCGATTTCATCAGATAATTTAGCGTTCTCTCGTCCATACCACTGGGAACTTCCAGCATTTCGGTAGTGTAACTCGTCATTTCTTCAATGTGCCTCTCTGCCCCCAATACTCTTACACGGATGCGTTCATACGGAATTTTATTCACAACCATTTTCATTCCTTCTTCATTCATGACAAATGCGTGTTTTGGTTTACGGGAGCCTGTTTTTTCTGCGATATATTCTATTCTCTTTCTTTCTGCATCGGTCATATTGTCTATTTCCAAAAGGAACTCGGAATCGGTCATAATCGTAATCGAATACTCGGAGGTATTTAAGCGCGTTTTTCGAGCTCTGGTTGACAAAGAGACCAAATTTTGGGATTTGAGCCAAAATACGTCTGAAAAATAGGTATGAATCTATTTAGGGCCCGGCGGGACCAAGGTCCATTTGGGTTCAGGTCCGTTGTTTTTGACGGGTAGCTTGCGGGTTGTACGAGTAAGTCAGAGGTTTAAATCGTTACATTGTGAGATAAATTCGGTTTCATTATGAAGTTACATCTCGATGTTGGGTGCGGTGATGGTACATGGATGCTTGACAAAGTTATTAAGTATAGCGATCTAGTCTTCATCGGTCTCGATTATGAAGTGACTCCAGATCTAAACACAAATTCTACACAGGGAGTATTTAATCTTATAAAAAATAGAGTCGTTACAGCCGCACACAACCGTGCCTATAAGGAAGAACACGGGTTTGTCGATGTCGACTTTCTCACAACTGGAGATTCGGAGAACCTTCATCGAATGCTTTCCGATCCGTATCGAAACCGTTTACTGTTTGCAAAATCGAACATGGATGATGTTCGATTCAGACATAGCTTACATGATGGGGCAACGTACCGTAAGGCATCGTATCAAGAGGTACTACAAGAAACCTTACAAATAATTTCCGAACATCCTAGAGGCCGAAGAATGTCAAAATATAAGATCGGTGAGACGTATAAACTTGATGTATCGGATTATCCTCTTAGAATAGATTTTTCTGAACTATCCGATATGCCAGTCGAAGAGTTCCTGAAATCCCAACCTACTCCTGAATTCGTGAATTACTACAAACCGTATACAGACAGAATAAGTTTTGTTGTCGGGGACGCAAGAAATTTGCCTTTCGCCGATGCCACTTTCGATGGAATAACTGTGCTAAATCTCGGACATGATAACGATAAAACTCCAAAGGCTGAGAAACAATTCGATACCCTAGTTGACGAAACATCAAGAGTTATCAAGGTTGGGTGTAAAATCGTAATTAGACCCGTTCCTAAATACATGCAAGAAGAATATCCAAATGGAATGACAATCGAGAGAACCGGTTAATCACAACAGCCGCTCGTCCAAAATCCGCGTCAGCCGCAGCCACACCTCGGCTTTAATGCAGAACTCGTTCACATCCATGTAATCCGGTTCCGAGATCATCAGCTCCCGCAACACTCTAGGAAGCTGCGGAGTATCGAGTGCGAACCTTTTCATTGGAGTTATGTTGATTTTCATCTGGTCGATTGGAACTGAAGGCTAATAAAGGAGAGTGGAGGTTGAGGATGCGGATAATGTTCACTATCACGTTTATCGAGAATCGTTACCGATAGTATTCTTAAGAATCATAACAAAAAATAGGAAATTGATTCCAACAAAAATAATGAGGTATTTTAAGATTGAACTGAAATCACTAAACCCATTTATATAAAACGGCGATAGTATGGTCGCACTGATTGCAGCGAGTAGTGCGATTAGATAATCATGGTAAACCTGTTTTCTCTTTTTGTCGTTCTTCTTGCTGAAAATCTCATTTAACCATTTTAGACACATAGATTTTCCTCTGTGGATTCTAGTGTTTCGCCAATTCTTTCAAAGTCTTTAGGTTGGCTTGAATGAACTTCTTCGCTTCTTCTCTGAATTCAATCATTTCTTTTTTCGTCATTTGCTACCACCGATGATTGTAGAATGCTCTAATAACCATTTCTTTATCTCAGCTTTATTAGACTTGCCCTGAGCTACCTTTATAAGGAAATCGACCACGTTTAGATAGTCAGGTTCAAGAATAATGCCTCTTATTCTCAAGAATGTACCCGCGAACACAAACGCCGTTCTTTTATTACCGTCCCAAAAGTAATGTTTGGCTGCTACCTCTTCGATGATAAAAGCGGCTGCGTCAATGGGGCTGTCCGGGTGTTTTTCTATTAAATTCAAATATTGGTAACCGAAACTGTACAAACTTCCTTCGTCTCTAACTCCTATTTGTTTCACACCAATAGGCAGATGCTTAAATCTGCCCTCTGGATCGTTTAATTCAACACCGGTTGCCGAAATAATATCGTCATGTACCGATTTTATGAGGTCTACGAAGGCTTGAGTTAATTCTTGCGTAACACTCATTCGTATCACTGAGTATCAATTGTTTCATCTTTCAAATAAACTTACTTTTAATTATATTCGCACATCCCGCAAACCCCTCCAACAGCCTTCTATACCCGTCACTTCCATTAACCGTGTATGAAAAACGAAAACCTAGTCCAGAAGAAAACGCCGACGTTTAAGACCCCAACCTAAACAGGTTCGGAACCAGCAGGATTGAAACTGGACCCGCATGTAAATGGGTATGAGTCCTGACAGACTTGAACCCAATTCACTTAGAAATAGGTATTTGCTAATAAAGGGCCCGGCGGGATTTGAACCCGCACATGAAGGTCCGAAGCCTTCCGCGCTAGTCCTGGTTACGCCACGGGCCCCTGAAATGCTAGTCTATGTTGTAGATGCAATGTCTTAAGCCAATCGTTCCTTTAAAACTTTCCTTATTTCCGACGGATCCGAAGAACCTTTCGTCGCTTTCATTACCTGCCCGACAAGAAACTCGAAAGCTTCTTTCCTGCCTGTTTTATATTCAGCGACGGCCTTTGCGTTGGTTTTTATGATCGTCTCGACAATTTTCGCGATGTTTTTTTCGTTCGTCAATCCCAAATGTTTGATTATTTTTTCCGGATCCTCGGGCTTCACGACCATTTCTCGCAACGTTGTTTCAGCAACGCGTTCGGTTATTTTTTCCGCTTTGATCATTCCGAAAAGCGATGAAAGCTGCTTTTCGGTTATCTTGGAATCAGCCAGCGCCATGTTGTTGTAATTCAGAGTTTTCTTCAGTTGTCCGACAAACCATTTCGACGTTAGCGCTGCGTCAGCGTTCTTGACAACATTTTCAAACATGTCTGCGGAATACGGGTCTGAAACTATGTTCTCCGCGTTCTGCTGCGATATCTTATAATTTTTCACAAATCTCTTCGCTTTTTCCTGCGGAAGTTCGGGAAGCGTTTTTCGCAGTTCGTTCACAGCCTTCTCAGTTATTGTCATAGGCAAAAGATCCGGATCCGGCATGTGGCGATAATCCTCGCCAGTCTCTTTTTTTCTTGAAGGCGATGTCAATATCATCTTCTCGTCAAAATGGCGCGTCTCGCGTTCAACAACACCATTTCTTCGCACAATATCCTCCTGTCTGGCGATTTCGAATGATAAAGCCTTCTCGACATTCCGAAAAGAATTTATGTTTTTTACCTCGACCCTGTTTCCGTTGTTTATCGAGATATTCGCGTCTATTCGCATGGTTCCCTCTTCCTTTCTCGTTACATTCAGGTAATCAAGAATCGACGCAAGTTTTTCCAACCATTCTCTCGCATGCTGCGGCGATTCGAATACAGGATCTGTCGTTATCTCAGTTAACGGGGTTCCTGATCGGTTTAAATCAACAAACCCTTCGCGTAAAAAGAACCGTCCCGGATCTTCTTCAAGGTGTACGTCGTGTATCTGTACGTTGTTGATGCTCCCGTTAATGCCGAACGGTTCTGACGTGCGCTGGTATCCGCTCGGAAGATCTGGATAAACATAATGTTTGCGAAGCATGTGTATTTTCTTATCCGTAATTATCCTGCACCCGAGCGCGATCGCGATTTTTATAACAGCATCGAACGCTTTTTCGTTGACGCCCGCTGGCTTTGAACCGGGTTGTCCTGTGCATATCGGGCATATCGACGAGTTCGGTTCTGCGATCCTGTAGTCCGTGGGACAAGAACAGAATAATTTCGAGTCCGTATTTAATTGTTCATGTATCTCAAGTCCTATTTTTACATTCTTCATTTCGCCGCCCTCTCGTACGCCGAAGCAGCGGTTATTATCTTTCCCTCGTTGTTCATGTTAGCATGCAGTTGCATTCCTATTGGCATTCCCTTAACTTTGAGAGGAATCGAAGCAGCCGGCAATCCTGCCAGGTTCGCAGAAACGGTCAGTATGTCGGCAAGATACATTTCCAGCGGATTGTTTATTTTCTCGCCTATCCCGAACGCTGTGAACGGCATGGTTGGTCCAACGACTAGATCGCATTTTTTGAACGCGTGAAGCAGTTCGTTTCTTATCAGTTCGCGCGATTTTAATGCAATCGAATACCATTTACCCCTGAATTCCTTCGTTGTTATGTATGTCCCGAGTAGTATGCGCCTCTTGACTTCTTCTCCGAACGACGCGCTTCTGCTCTCCGAAACAGTGTCATTGAGATCTTTGCCGTCTTTTCTGAAACCATATTTCAGCCCGTCAAATTTCTGCATTCCCGAGGAAAACTCAGCGAAAACATTGAGATAGTATGTCGGAACCGCGAGCTTCGTGTACGCTAATGAGAAGTTAACAACCTTTGCGCCCTCGTTTTTTAATATTTCTATGCCTTCCATCACGCCTTTCTCAACATCCTTTGAACAGCCTTCAAAAAATTCCTTCGGGACTCCGATTTTCATGCCATCCAGCTTTGCTTTCGCAAACTTTTCGTAGTTTGCAACGCTGTTTTCCACTGTGCTGTCAATGTTGTCTTGTCCGTTTATCACCGACAATATCAGCGTAGCATCGGAAACGTTTTTCGTTATAGGTCCTATCTGGTCCAGGCTCATTGCCATATCGACCAAACCATAGCGCGACACTGAACCGTAAGTCGGTTTTAATCCGAAAACTCCGCAGAACGATGACGGGCATCGTATCGAACCGCCGGTATCAGAGCCTAGCGCAGCGTCGCACAATCCAGCAGCAACAGCTGCCGCCGAACCGGACGAAGATCCGCCAGCGACCTTTTTATTATTGTGCGGGTTCAGCGTTGCTCCGAAAAAACTTGTTTCTCCGGAAGCTCCGCACGCGAATTCGTCCATGTTCGCTTTTCCGATAATCAGCCCGTCTTCGGCTTTTATTCTGCGTATGACCGTTGCGTCGTACGGCGAAATATAATTCTCAAGCATTTTCGACGCGCACGTTAAACGCATTCCTTTTACTGCAATGTTGTCTTTTATTGCAAAAACATAACCGGCTAACCTTCCCGCAGTGTGGGCATTGATTTTTTTCTGTATAATCTCCGCTTCTTTCCCGGCATTTTTATTAACTGTGATAAATGCGTTCAATCCGCTTTTTGCGATGTTATCGAGGTATGAATTGACCTTTTCGTCGAGTTTCATTTTGACCCCTTCGGCACTTTGAGAAGTTTGTCTTCCTTAACAGGCGCGTTTTCCATTATTTTTTTTGCAATATCCCTGTCGATGTCAGCTTTATCATCTCTAAGAATGTTCGCTCCGCCTTCCTGTTTTTCCGGTTCTTCCAGCTTTGCGTTCTGCAGTATGGCAAAGTGGCCGAGAATATCGCCAAAACTTTTTTCGAACTCTTCGAATTCATTTTCCGTCAGATTTAGCCTTGCGACTTCGGCAACTTTCTTTATTGTTTCCTTGTCCATAGAATCATCTTTGATTTCGATATTATTAATTATAAATCTGAGCGATTTAAGAAAATGGTATCAGCACTTCTTCAGCTGTCCGGGCTTCGGCTCGTAGCATGTGCCTTCCTCGAGCAGGTCGTTGACAACCTTGTCGAATGTTTTTTCATCAACATTCGCTTTGGTCATTAATTCGGAATAAGTCACGCCTTCGCCCTTATCCAGCTCGGTTATGATCGCAAGCACAGTGCTTTTCGCAACATCCTTGTCGTCTTTTTTCTCCTCCACAGGCGCAGGTCCGGATAAAAACTCGAGTATCGACTCAACATCCTCGGCGTTTATCTCGTTTTTAACAGCTTCCGCGACTTTATCCGGCGTTCCTTCCTTTTCCAGCGATTCCGTGATGACCGCGATCTTCTTTTTCCAGTCAGCGTGCTGTTTTATTAACTCCAGTCTCCGCAGCGATTCGAAATTCGGATCGGTTATTTTAACAACGATCTCGGGCGTTACGTAAATCTCGTCAGCGTATTCTTTTATCTTTCCGATAATGTCGACCATATCCCCGATTTCGACGCTGTCAAAAAATCTCGTCGAACCGAAAGCCTTTGCGCGCATTGTTTCCGTGCCGTCGTCAAGCGTGGCTGATGCGAAATTTTTGTCCTCGGAAACGAATTTTGCGACAATTGTCGCCATTATCCGCGCGCGCGAAACTTTCATTCCGTACGGCGTTATCACATATCCGGAAACCATTCCGCTTGCCGGTTTATACGCTCCTTTGGATACGTCCGCAATTCGCACCTTTCTCGCTGTCAGCCTTTTCTTTACTTCTGCCATAATTATACCTTCTGCAAATGCTTGTACTTTGGTTCCATAAGCTGGCCTTCTTTTTTCAGGCGGTCTATTATTTCCATTGCATCCGCCTCGCTCATTCCGCCGTTCTCCGCAGCTGATATTACGTCTTCTATAGGTATTACCTTTCCTATCTCCTTTGTAAGCGAATCTACGGCATCGAGTATTATTCTGATCTTGTTTCTTTGACTGGACGAAGTCCCGCTTTCGATTTTGTCTATGTCAATTAGGCCGGTGTCCTTATCAAGGCCCAGTTGCTGCAATGACGTTTGCAGCAATTTTATTGCCCTGTGCGCATCCTCTTCCGTTACAACAGGAGACAGCCTTATCTTCGCGGACGCCTCTGTCAGCCTTAACAGCGCCTCGTACTGTCGCGGAGTTATCGAAACAGGCCCGCGTTGCACGTACTTTGCCCTGGTATCTATATAGAATTTTTTGATCAGCTCGCCAACTTCTGCTGTGAATTTCGGCATGCAGTTCTTCCTTGCGTACGCGACATACTTTCTTAGCATCATCGGCTCAATCACAGGCCGCGCTCCCTCATAATCGTCCATTGTCCTGCTCTTCATAATATGTTCGGCCAGCTTCGCATCTTTTTCAACATCCGGCACGTCAAAGAGCGCGAACTTGAGGTCAAAACGGCTTAACAGTGTTTCTGGTACGGTTATCTGTTCAGCAATCCCTTTCATAAAATCAAAGCGGCCGAACTTCGGGTTCGCAGCTGCGAGTACAGAAGTTTGCGCTGGCAGCGTTGCCATTATCGACGCTTTTGCAATGCTTACTGTCTGCTGTTCAAGCGCTTCGTGCAGCGCGATTTGGTCGCTCTCGCTCATTTTTTCGAACTCGTCGATATTGCACACGCCCTTGTTTGCAAGAACGATTGCGCCCGCTTCTAGAACCCATCCTCCGGAGAATTGCTCGTCTTTGATAACCGCAGCCGTCAACCCCACGGACGTAACACCTTTTCCGGAAACGTATTTTCCCCTGTTTGCCAGCTTCGAAACAAGTTTCAGCAGCTGGCTTTTTCCAGTACTCGGTTCGCCGATAAGCAGGATATGTATGTCGCCTCGTATTCTCGTTCCGTCCTTCATAATATGGGGAACGCCGCTGAACAACTGGTATGCGATCGCTTCCTTGATTTCTCTCAGTCCATACATCGATGTCGCAACCGAGTCGATGATCTTTTCGTATATGTTCGGGTCTTTTGACAACTCAAAAATCTTCTGCTCGTCCTCCGGCGATATTTTCAAATCGCTCGCCTCAATCTCCGTAGTTTCGACATGGTTGGCTGCGAGCAGTATGTCCAGTTGGACTGAGCGTTTACCTTTCTGCGTTGCTTTGGGAACTTCCCGCAAGACGCCCGTTATCCTTAATCTGTTTCCCGCATCAGTTTTCGGTCTCATGGCAGGCGATGTTAAATCGTCTCTTAGATAGATGTTTAATTGCGACGGCTTCTCGCCTTCTGTTGATTCGAACAGCTCTTCTATCGAAATCCAGCGCGTGTCGACGAGTTTTTTGCTGAATAGCTCGAAACGTCCTTTGTAGCCGCAGTCGCATGAAAGCGGCTTCTTCATAGCCCTTTCCGTTTGTTCGATAACAATGCGCGAACCGCACTGCGGGCAGGTCCAGATCGTCTCCGCGATCTCCGGAAGTATTTCCGACGACCTTCTTATAGTGCCTTCCACGCAAATAAGCTGTCCCATATGATGCGCGCGCAAATGCCGTATTGGTATGAACGCAAAGTCCGGAAGGTTCTTGAAACGGAATTTTATCTCAACGCTGTCCGGCAGGTCAATCTGTTTTGCCGCGAGGTCGAAAATTTTTAACGTTTCATCGGGCTGGTAAAGTAATTTTTCAGATAGAGGCGAATCAAACTCGTCCAAAACCTTGAAGTCTATTTCCAGTGACGGCTTGCCGTCACGAATCGCTTCTAAAAGTTCTTGATAGTATTTTTCACGCAAAAAATGGACAAACCTTTTTGTTATCTCGTCGTTCTCCATACCAAACCCTTTTTCCCAAAGTGTTTGGATTCCCAAAAACGATTTGGTTCACCAAACCCCTTATAAAACCGTAAACTAACTACAGCTGTTATATTTATACGCTGATCGAAACTACCCTCCAGCATTTCCACTGATACGAATTAAGAGGCTGCGGGACGCTTTTAATGCGGTTGTTTGCGGGTTTCCGATAGGTTTGTTATAAATTTGCGGTTGCCTTATTAGAATTATGGAAAAAAAGGACGTGAAAAAAATTCGTGAAGAGCTGGAGGCCAAGCAAACCGATAAACCCGGTTTCTGGAGCAGGGTAGGAAAATTTGCAACCGATTACGTTGTGTACAATCCAAAGGATTTTTGGGGATACGGCGTATCGGAATGGCCGCTTCCAAGCAACGTGAAGGATAAGCTGATAAAAAAATTCAACCTGACCGATTATAGGGGCAATCTTTTGGAAAAGAAGCTGGTAAAAAGATATCTGAACAGGGGCGAATACTTGAAAGCGTATGAGGCCTTTTGGCATAGCAGATACCCGCCAGCGCAAAAAATACACGCACGGGTATATCACAAATTGGGAGGAAACAAACATCCTGTGAGGGCGAGCGCCTTGGACTGGCTTTATACTTCTGTGGCACACGCGATAATTTGGGTTCCTTTATACGCACCACCAGAAATTCTGTTAGGTTATTCGAATGCGATACCGTATACGGCTGGCGCAATAGCAGGTTTTTTCGCATTGGCGGGCGCGCCCGTGGTTTACAGCAAGTGGAGAAATAGCGTTGCAAAGCATAAGGCGAAATGACCGTTTTTAGTATGCGTGCATATAGAAGTATTATGGGCGAGGACAGCGTCGAAAGTGTTTCCAAAAACATAAGAGAACAGTTGGAGAAAAATTACCCGAAAAAACCCGGAGTTTTCAACAAAGTGAAAACATTTCTTGGAAATTACATGGAAGAAAGCCCGAAGGACATAGCAGCGTTTTTTATATCAGGAGAATTGCCCCTTCCATTGACGAAGGAAACCAAAAAAAGAATATTAACCAAATTGAACCTTCCAGACTATACTGACAAGATGTACGACAAGGAGCGCGTAAATAATTTCCTGCAGAAAAAACAATACCTGAAGGCGTACGAGGCTTTCTACGAAACGTGGAACCCTCCGGCCAGAAGGATTTTCCAAAATACGTATAACGCTGTAGGCGGTGACAAGAAACCGGTCAGAGCAGGCCTTGCTGCGATGGCGCACAACGTGTTCAATCACACCGCGATTACTGCGCTGCCTATTTACGCTGCTGAGTTGGTCGCAGGCTACGCAAACGCAATACCGTATACCGCCGGAGCCATAGCTGCGGTTTTCACAGTAATGGGCGCGCCTGTAATATACAGTAAATGGAGAAACAGAGTTGAGCAGAATAAAGCAAAATAGAAGTGTAAGAGTTTCTTTACGTTAACGCTTCCTAAAGATTCTTTTGATTAAACTTTTCTTTCAAAGAAAAGTTTACTTTAGCGCCTTTATTGATTTTAATTTTTCGTGCAGTTTCTTGACAGCCTTGTTGACGTCGCTTATCGTGCGACCGCCCGTGCAGACGATTTTCCCGGATCCGAATAAAAGGAACGCGACGCGCGGATCTGTCATCCTGTAAACCAAACCTGGAAACTGCTCCGGCTCGTATTCCGCATTCTCGAGCGAGAACGCAATCTCATCAAGATTCAGTTCATCGTGTATTTTCGCAGACGCGACAATGTTTTCAACCTGTGTCGTGTATCCGGGAGGAACTTTGATATTCGCCGATCGTATCATTTCGACAACCTTCGCAATCGCTTTTCCAGCCAACTCCGGCGATCGCGCCCCGGTGCATACTATTTTTCCTGAACTGAATATCAATGCAGCCGCTTTGGGATCTTTTAAACGGTAAACCAACCCTGGAAATTGTTCAGGCTCGTACTCCGTCCCTTCCAGAAAACCGACAATCTTGTCAAGAGGTATTTTTGCGTTCAGCGTCGCAGAGGCAACAACGTTTTCGATTTTAATGTCAAAAGCAGCCATTTTATACCCTTTTAAAGATATTCAGGGATTGGTTTTAAATACGTTACGTAAAGCATAAAAACAGCCTTATTAAGGAATAACGTAACCATTCGATGGTAGTCACTCTTCCTCATCCGTTTCTTCGGAATCTGGCGTTTCGGGTTTGCTGCCAACGACCTCTGCGCAGGCCCTGCAAACGATCCTTCCGTTGCTGACAACATCCTCGCCGGGATTTATTTCTACACCGCACATTTCGCAGAACATCATTTTTATCACTAGTAAAATCTTCGGTCATCGGATTTAAATGCTTTATTCATGCGAATCCGTTGATTCGTGGCAATGCCGGAGAAATAAATCGGGATTTATTAGCCATAATCTGTCGCGCTATAAACAATCCACGGTCATCTCAGCAACATTGCTTCTTGTCCCTATGCGCACAGTGTATTTTCCGCTGGCGAATATGGGATAATTCCTGATTAACTGCGTTCCCTGGTTCGGACCAAGCGTAAAGTTTCCGGAGTTGGTCTTGTTCAACTGCGATATCTCTTCAAAGCTTAAAACCCTGTTCCATATCTGGACTTCGTCGATTGCGCCGTTGAAATAGCTGTTCGTCTCGCCAAAGTAGGCATACTTCCCGATTTTTATCGTCTGGGTATTAGTCCTGACGGCTGTAGTGAAAGGTTGACTATCCGATAAAACACCATTCCTGTAAATTTTAATGAAGCTGTTATCTACTGTTCCAACTAAATGAATCCATCGTCCTGTTGTAACAGTACCGGCGCTGGCTGAAATAAGGCTTCCGCCTGTGTTTGCTGCATTAAAGACGTAAACGGATGATCCACCGCCACAACACGTTAGCATACTCCATCCACTATAACCGGGAGTAATTGACTGTTCCACAATTCCCAGCTGGTCGCCGACTTTTGGTAGTGTATTTTCATATATCCATGCTGAAACAGTAAGCGTTGGGGTGTACAGACTCACTGCACTTCCCGCATCAACGTAATCATTCACCCCGTCAAACACCAGCGCATTCCCGAACCTTCCGTTTGTTGTTAATCCTGACGTAGAATTGCCTGTCAAGTTCATATTCGTCAGCGTTCCCATGTTTCCGTATCCCGACGAATCGTTTGTCGCAGCCGAGCCGTTAGATTGTTCGAAACGCCAATAGCCGACCAGCCCGTTTTGGTTGAACCCGCCGAAAAACAGCGTGTTGCGTACGCTAACGCCGTTGATATCGGCAACAACAATATCATCATCAGTGATATTCGTTGTGGTCCCGGAATTCCTGACAATTACGTTTATCTTGTTGTTGTAGCACTGCGCGCCACCAGGAGGAATGGTTATAATTTTCTCGGTGTTGCTTGCCATCAGTCCGGAAAACCACGTGTACGATACGCCGACAATTCCGACCGTAACAAGCATCAGCATAATCAGCGAAATCACGGGCGTTATGCCTTTCATAATTAGTGATAAGTTGTTGCAGCACTTAAACGAGATTTATTAATCATGAATTACAAACCAATTATTATGCCCCATCATCGTTCCAAAGAGGAATCCGCAAAACACGTTGTCGTATGGGTTCTCGGCGCGCTTTCGGCAATGATCGGCGCGTGGATAATGGGGCACCTTGACAAGACCGTGGGCGTCAGCGATGCGGGATACATGACCGCGTTTTTCGTCGCTTTTATTTTATTTTTGGGAACAGGCTGGTTCTGGATATCTGTCGCGATAGCGGTAAAGGAATAAAATTGCGAAAAATATTTCTTGGCGGAATTTATTGGAAAAAAAATTGTTTATTGTGCTTCCGGAACAGTTTCTATTTTTTCTTCAGCCTTAACCGGTTTGTTTTCAATCGTGCCGGCGGAAAACACTTCTATGGCGGTTATCTCGCAAATGCGCACAGGATAGGTCTTGCTGCAATAACTCTTTATCGTGGATTGCAATGTTCCGGACAATATGTCGTTGAGAAGTTCGTACATGTTCCTTTCCGAAGCCGCTGCCCTGATTATTTCCTCGTTCTGTTTTCGCACTTCCTTGCTTATCGCGGATTGTACGATGCCGTTCATCACGTCTATTCCCTTCAATCTGATACTCCAACCGTCTTTTGTTTTGATGTCTATTACAATCCGCACCTGCGTTGTTCTGCGTTGGCTCATTCTCAGGACATAATCGCGCGTGCACGACAATCCCTCAAATCTGGTCATTGCCTTGCCGTTTTGTACAGACATCAATCGGAATTTCAGTTTGTAAAAATATTTGCTGGGATCGCCGCCAAGGTCCATCAGGCTCGCTTCAATTGTCTTGCCAACAAGCGCATCCGAGTCCAGTGTGGGCGTCTCGCCGATCACATAGTCGCCTATCTCCGAAGGAGAAACAACCTTGAACCATTCCTTTCCTTTCCAGACTTTTTGTGCAGCTGCTGTTATTGCCATATAAGCTCTTCCCTTATTAGTACAGGATCGTATTTTAAGCTTTCGCTTCCTTGTTTTCGGCATTCATTTCGGTTTTTTCGTTGTTTTTTGCGATGTTTTCGCTGATCGTTGCAATGAAATTTTCCAATTTATCCTTCGGCACTGTTCCGCCAGCGGCCAGCAAATGCCCGCCGCCACTCCCGCTCAAGTCCTTCAATGACTCGCGCATAAGTTCGTTGAGATCGATTTTCATTTTGTCGTCCGCGCGCGCCGATATTTTGATCTCATTGTTGTCGGCTATGCCGAATCCTATGATTATTTTTCTCGCTATGAACCCCGAGCGGTGGGCTATCGATGTTACCGTGGAAATAAGGTCTTCGTTGATTTTTTCTCCGCCGAAAATGAACGCGGCATTATCAGTTATCCGCACTATTTCGGAATTGTCCTTGTTCTTGAAAACCCAGTTTACCAGCGTTCCTATTCGTTTTTTGTAACTTGTGACAGTTTCGCGTACGCGTTCGATCTTGTCAACATCGCCAAGGCATGCGCCGATCGCAAGATAGCCCTGCAGGGATTTGCCGCATGCGTTCGCAATTGTTGCGAACTCCTGTGCGTCGCGGAACTCGCCGACCTGATGCGGTAATTCGTATACATCGCCGAATATCTGCGTAGGATTGGGATCATTATGCCTAAGTCGCTCTATTATAATAGCACTGACAAGGCGTTGTTGTTCCTCGGTTGTCAGATCGGATAACGAACGCCAGCCGCCGTTGATTTTGATCGGTATTTTCAGTTCTGTCAGGAACTGGACAGCAGCAGACTCGTTTCCGGATATACCTGGTATGTACGGATCAATTGACAGCTCCAATGCCTTGTGTATAGGCCTGGAGAAGCGTCCCCACAGTCTTATACCTTTTAATATCTTTAACGACCCAATCCGCTCCGCGTCCTTCAAAATCTCCTGATTTAAACCCAGAACTTGCCATTTGTCGCCTATGCTTCCTGTTTGTGCATCGCCTATAGCACCGATGATAGCCAGATCGCCTGAGATCACGTTTTCCGGATCCAGAGCCCTGGCTAGGATATACGTCATACCAGAACCTGAAATATCCTCTTTTAGCCCAAACAGGATCGGATTAAGGTGGGTAAGGTTGGGATGATTATAATACTCCGATTTCTCGTTCTGGGACAACATATGATGGTCTGCCACAATCACCTTTGCGTGCTCGAGTATCGGCCCGAGGCTCGCTGCTGCGCCTGACCCGAGATCTGTGAAAATAAGTAAATTCCAGAATCCCTGTTTCGCTTCCTCTGCCAGTTCGTTGATCTTCGCATCGTTAAGGTATTTTGCAAAACTGAACCTGAAAACTTTTTGCTTGTTTGCAAGCGCCCGTATCATTATGGCAGCGCTGCAAACGCCGTCGCAGTCAATGTGTGAAATTACGCGTACCGCTCCCTTATGGTTGCGGATTATGTCAGCAGCTTTGTGCGCTTCCTGTACAAGCGATTCCAATTTTTCCAACATCGAATTTTCCCAAGTAGCAGTATGAAATGATTATTAAACGGTGAAAAACCGGTTATTCCTGCACCAGAAGCTTTGCGCGTTCAGGATCGTATTTCCAGTCTTCGGGAAGAGACCCTGTTTTTATGTAGTATTTTATCAAGTCTCTTACCCGCGATTCGGCTTTCTCAAGCCCGCGTTTCGAATGCGCGTCTCTCTTGTTTTTGTCCAAGTGTCCGCGCAGGCGCACAGCATGTTTTAACAGGCTGAAAAGATCTTCAGGTATTTTCGGATAGAGTTTCTTTTCGCGCATTATCGCGGCTATCCTTTTTCCCGCAACAGTTCTTGCGGAAGGTATGCCGTATTGGTCGCGCAGTACGATCCCTATTTGCGCCGAATCTTTTCCTTCTTTCGCGAGTTTTTCAATTAATTGCACAACCTCGTCTTCCGTGTGCGTAACCCATGAAGGTTTTTCGGTCTTTGGTCTTTTTGTCATGCAGATGTTTCTCCGTTTCTCATACCTAATCCCTTTTCTTATGTTTAAATTGTTTATTGTTCTTCAACTTGCTCGCTATAGCAATGCCTGCGTCTTTTTTTGCCGGTTTTGCGCCTGTTTTCTCCATTATCCCGCCCGAAGGCGCGGTTTCAAAGAACGTCTGCGTCTCAAACTTGTAAAATTTCGTTATATTGTCCGTATTCTCTATTTCGGCCCTTTTCATTATCTCGGTTATTGCGTCTTTCCCGCTTTTCGGAATGTCGCCCGGCATCATCAGTGCGTGTTTCGCGCCCCTTACAACGACCAGCCCTTCTTTGTTTGGGTTGAAGTTTTTTTCGTACGGTTTTATCAGCAATCTCGGTTGCGACAAAACCGAAACTTCGATTATCACATTGTTCAGGTCGCTTGATTTCAACGAAGGCGACCTGGGATCCTGGCACGCCGATACTGCGCATCTTACCAGGACCTCGGCAACGCCTTTCAGCGGGTATGGATAACCAATCCTTCCATGCAGCTTTCGGGAAGGATAGTGATGAATGCTAAGCATCAAACCGTGATTTTCGTTGAAGATTTGTTGCGGCGGCGTTTCGTGCAGCGTTTTATTATTTTTCACCCATTCCTCTACGGCTTTTCTCGCAAATCTGATTATGCATTGTCCGTTTTCGATGGAAACTTTATCGCCTGTCAAGAAATCAACGCCCATGTCAATACCGCCGGTTTCAACAAAATTAGAGAGTCCAGATATAAAAAACCGTGATTATGCTGGAATTTCTTAGCCATGCTTGTCATAGGAAACTCAAAGGGTTTTCGTTGAAACCGTAGGTTTCCGTTGAAAGCTCGTTTAAAAGAAAGCTTGGACAAAATATTAATTATGGCGTTGTTGTTGGAAAAAAACAAGCTCGAACTCATAGAATCCATAAACGGGATACGCGAGGATCTGGGACAGCAGCCCTATGACATGGAATATTTGTCGAAATTGGGTATGGAAGACCTTCAAAAGATGGTCGACAACCTTTCCAACGAGAAGCAGGGAAAACTGGAACTTGACATTAATCAGAGGGAGAGGATAAGATTCGATTTTTACAAAAATGTCACATTCGGCTTCCTTTTCATAGTGATAATGCTGATGGTGATATTTACGGTATCCGGCCTGCTTCTATAGTGTCGTTTCTGCGGCGAGTTTGCAATAGTTGGATATTACGCGCACGGATTTTAAAGTTCCCGTCAATTGGGGTATGCTCGCGTTCAGCGTAACTTTTTGCTGCGGGCTTACCTTTCCAGACACGTTATACTGCGTTGTCGGCGAGTAAAGAGCTGAATAACTGTCGCCAAGTTTGAACTGTAGGCGGAAATCGTACAATCCGACAAGGCCAGTGTTTGTTATAGTGACGTTTATTCGCGCTGGATTTGCCAGGCTGTCGTAACCTACGTCGCTTGACTGGAAATTCAATCCCGCTTCAATGCAGTTGACTTTTTCCTCGCCTTGCGTGTTGACAGTGGTCATCTGGGTTTGCGCAAAATTTATCGCCCAAGGAACTATTACAGCGGCAAGTGTCACAGTCATCGCTACGAGCAATACTGTCGCTATCATAGGCGACACGCCTTTCACTTCTTTGCGATGCATCGGCTTCATTTTCCAACCTAATAATTATTCATTTTGTCCGTATAAAATCCAATGGTTCTAATCCTTTACCAAAACCGTAAGGTAATCGGCTTCCGACTCGAGTATTAAGTCGAGGGTGTAATCGCCCGATGTCGAATTAACGAACACGCTTACATTGCCCTGCGATAACACTGTTCCAGCCTCTTGCAGGGTTGTGAAGCCCGTTCCCGACGATAATGAAACGTCGTTATTGACTATGAACTGCATGACCGTGCCGTTCGCGGCGAGCGGCAGCGTTTTATTCGTTGACAGGACCTTTATTTCCTGCACGATCTCGGTTGTGTTTATCGATGTCGCAGCTGTCAGCGAACCGACCTTTCTTAGCGTCACCTGAAGCCTTGAGTTTTTTAGCGTGTAGTGTGTCGCGTTCTCCGAGGCGTTTACGTCCGCGTTCGATCCGATAACAAGGTTGCCAAACTTTACCGCCGTTTTCGGCGAAACTATCTCCGATGTTGTTTCCATCTCGTATCTGACCATGTCATTTATTTGGTCTATTGCCAATGCGCCGTTCCGTATTTCCAAAGGAATGATTCGGACAGAACCGCGTCCTTCTGACGCAACGGTTTGTATAGCCTTGTCAAGGTTTGTCATCCCCTCCCTGACATTGAGGTAAAGCGTCGATTCCGTAACCCGGTCAAGCTGCGGCAAACCGAGCGTGATAACGAGTGTTACTGTTGTCACCACAAGGGCCGTATAAATGACACCCGCTATAAGCGGACTTATCCCCTTTCTCATGTAAGGTCAGATAATACTTTATTTTTTCCCATTAATTACCTTTAATCGTTATCCGGTAACTCTGTCCGACCACGTTGATAGCGAGGATAAAAGCCTGATTTCAGCGTACGTGTTTAACTTTCTCGCGGTTATATTGAACGCATCGGAGAGTTTGGCGCCCGCGCGCATGTACGTGACGCTCACGGTCGCATTTTCGTCAACGCCGCTAAAAACAAATTTGGCAACGCCTTTGTCAACAAGGCCGGTCGTGTTCTTCTCAACCCCGGAAATTGTTATGTTGAGGTCTATTGTCTGGGAAAGGAAGTTTATCGCGCTCACGTTATAACTCGAAGAAAGCGGAATCATGACAATCACCAGCGTTTCAAGCCGCTGCCCATGCGAAGTTGACACGTTCCTCAGAAAATCCACAAACGACGATACGTTCGACTCTACGGAGTGGGAGTACGCGCCCTGGTAATAGGCGTATGACGCAGACCGCAGGATCTCTGTTTTCATGTTTGAGAACAGGTTCTGCGAATAATCCGCGGTCTTAGGCAGGTCGAATCTCGCATTGTAGTGCGCGTAGAACATGAAGAGTATCAGCGCCAATGCGCCTATGATGAAAAATTGTCCTTTCACACCATTCATCTCCACATGTGCAGCAACACTTGTACCGGCTTGAAGTTCGTTTCGTTTCCTGCGATCACGTACGCCGCTGTGTAAATGTTCTTGTCCGGCAGCGCACCGCCTATGCATCTTTCGCCCAGATAGCAAAATCGTATTGCATGGCTGAATTCGGATGGTATTACCGCGTTAACCTCGGCATCGAGCCCTGTATAATTTTCATTGATAGCATAGCTTCGCAATAACCCCCCCTTGTCAAGAGAGTTCAATGCCTGAAATGCAAGCGCTTGTTCGATTCCCGTATCCTCGACCGGGGTTAATTTCGCACGAAGAAGTATCAAAAACGTGAGTATCATCGATACGGCAATGATAGCCTCGATCATGTGCATCTGCCCTTTAGCTATTCTAACAGTGAACCGTTGTTCATAGGACTTCCGGAAAAAGTTTAGTTCCATGTCTTTACCCTCACTAAAACCCTTTGAAGGTCATAATCCGCGGTCAGCAGATTTTCAATGTTCCTGTACACGACGACATCCGACGAGCCTGGTGGTGATTTGCCGTAGTCAAGCAAGATGCTGTTGTCGGATGCGTTCTCGATCTGTATGCTGAAATCTTTCGGGGTTCCGATATTCTTTTTCAAAGTGTTGTAATCGGTTGCGTTTAACGACGTTATCATCGACGCCTTTATGCCAGTGACCTCGTCCGTAAATAGTTGCGTGGCTCCGAGCGATATTCGCAAATCGTTATAGGGTTTGCCGCTCGTGTACGGGCCGCTGTGAAAATAAATTTCGTATGAGCTGCCCGTGTAATTCGATATCTTGATCTCCCTGTAAGACGCACCGTCTAATATTGTCGCATTCATATTCGCATCGGAAAATGTTATTCCGGTCGTTGTTATCCCAGGCGAAGTGTATGCGTCCAAGAAGTTTGTCGAACCGGAAAAAACAACGGCTCCGCTGCCGTTTAGCGCGTGATCGGCATCCGCGAACGTCCTGTTGATATTCGTTGAAAATCTCTGAGTCCATGTGTAATTTCCGGTTGAAATGTTCACGCGTATTATCGGGTTGAATGCGTATATCCTGAATGTTTTTGTAGTTGACCCGTTTGTAAAGTCGTATTGCATCATTACAGGGTTGAGGTTCGTGGTGTGAGAGGTTGCCTGGTATGTCGCAGAGCCTGCCATAAGTCCGTCGGAAACCCACGGGTTGTCGCCGTTCCTGTAGCTGACCGAGACTATGTCGCCGCCCTGTGAAAATTCGCCGTTTATTACGCTGTTTGAAAAAAGCAGCCCGTTGGCGACAAGGTCCGACGTTGTTATAGTTTGCGAGGAGTCGGTATAGCTGTAAAACACGTCAAACATGTTTTTGCCCGCGCTAAGGTTTGCGAGCATTGTCAATTCGTGCGTAGTTGCGTTTGCGTACACAAAACCCACGTCTTTGCCGTTTGCGTGGTATCGCACCTTTATCGAGCTTGATTTCGTCTGCGCCGGGAATGCGATTCGCATGTCAATCGGATACAAATTTTGGGCTGAGCTGGCATTGACGAATATCGCCGTCTTCGTCACGTTCCAGGTCAGGTACTTTGGCGTAAGGATCTTTCCGGCTATGTCGTGTGCCAGTGACTCTAACTCTATCCGGGTGGGATTCTGTAAAGTCGAGAAATAGGCTATTGACATTATGAAAAAAGTCAGGAATATTACCAAGCTTATCATGTCGTCAATGTTTACCATTTAGAGATCCCGATGAATTAATTTCCATTTCATATAAGAAATAAACACGTTGTCCGTTTGGCGGTCAGAACGCAAGAAACAGTGCATACAGTCCGGTTATTTAATAATCAGAATTCACTCAAGATAATGGAGCTGTGGCAATGTTCGAGCTTTTGCTGGTCCTGATCGGTATTATAGGCTTCGGTTACGTCGGATACAAGGACCTGAAAACGACCGAGTTTCCGGATTGGGTGCCTTACGCAATGATCGCCGGCACGCTTGCGATCAAGTTCGCATCGTCGTTCTTATCTGGTAGCTATTCAGCATTCACAGACTCTTTGTTAACCGGTATCCTTCTTCTGGGAATCGGTTACATACTTTATTTTGCCGGCAGCTGGGCGGACGGAGACGCGTACGTGCTTGGGGCGCTCGGTTTTTTATTTCCGTTAAGCGTCGATTTCCTGAAACCGTCATATTTTCTTCCGCTGCCGCTGATGCTGATATCAAACGTTTTTGCCATAGGCGGTTTTTACATGATAGCGTATTCCTTTGTGCTGGGCGCAAGGAATTTGCGCGTTTTCGTTTATCTCCGCAGCGACTTGAGGCGTAATTCGAAAAAACTTTTATCGGCGGTATTCTTGATCGCATTGTTCGCATTCAGCTCGTTTTATTTGATGCTTAAAAACATTGGCATAAACGCTTTTGCCGGATCATTGTCACTGCCAACAGGCTTTGTCGTCTATTTTATTTTATTGATTTTGTTGTGGCGCTACGTAAAGATCATTGACGAGAAAATCTTTGTGCGGCGCATACGCGCGTCGGATCTTAAGTACGGCGACATACCCATTTCCGCAAAACTGCTGCGCGTCCCTGATCCGAAATTGATAAGAAGCCTTCGCGCAAAGGGCGGTTACGTGAAGATCAAAGAAGGCGTGCGCTTCACGCCAGTGTTTTTGCTGGCATTCCTGTTCACACTGTTCTACGGAGACGCGCTATACCTTATTTTAATCTCGTTAGCATGATAGCAAAAAAGCGTTTACTCCAGGACAACCGGCATTAAAGCCTTGACTTTGTCTATTTCCATTTCCAGGTCGTTTGTGCGCTCGATCAGCGACGTCATGTCCTTTTTAAGGAGTTCATCTTCAAGCCATTCGCCGCGCGCCTTTACGCGTTCAACTTCACCGGATAGCCTGTCCAACTCTCCAACTTTGGAGCGTTCCAGCGTCTTCCTGAAATCTTCGACATCGGTCTTAAGGAGTTTTATTTCAGACACCTGCTGCTGGAACTGGTTTATTTTATTGTCAATGTCAACGCGCATTGCGTGGATTTCCGCCGGAACTTGGGACATCATTGACTCCTTGATCTCTTTTGTCCTGTTCGCTATCTCGTCCATTGTCGCTATCCTGAACTTGACAAGTTCCGCATAGGCATCCTTGTTTTTCTGCAGCGTTTTCTCAGCATCCGTGTGCCATGCGTTAACCTGCGGCGTTATCTTCGCTTCGACGTCCTCTGCGCTCTTCGAAATCTGGTCTATTATCGAAATCTTGAACTTGTGGAAGTCCTCATAGATGTCGCGTTTGGTCTCATCCATTCCGGATTTTGACATTGTTAATTGAAGTTCGTTCATCTTCTCATTCAGGTCGCGCATCGTGAAGTCGCGGATCTTGTCAACCTCCGCCTTCAGTTCGTTCTTGAAATCGCCGTAATTTTCAACCGGTTTTAATCGGCTTTCCAGATCGGTAAATTTGGAATCCAATTCATTCTTGATTTCCGTCTTGAACCCTTCGAAATCGTTCTTTAGGCCTATGAGATTCTTGACAGCAGTCGAGTCCTCGCCAAGTTCTTTGCCGAAGTTTCCGATCGACGACCTTAATTCGCTGTATATCTTGTTTGAACTGCTTTGAAGCTCGGCATCGAAATCGGCTTTTATCTGCTCTCTCGCGCTCTGCACAAGTGAATTTATTCTTGAGTCCATTTCCTGTATTTTGCCGTTAAGATCATTGTCACCGGATTTCAACGATTTCTTGGAAGACGTTATAGAACTTTCTACGCTCGCTATTTTGACCTTCAGGGCTTCTACCTCGTTGATCAGGTCGTTGCTTTCGGCGCCGATTGCGACAGGCTTCTCTGTGCCGAGTTTTTGTTTTAACAGCGATATGTCCTGCTCGACCTTTGAAGAAATTTCGCCTTTTATGCTGTCTATTTGTTCGGCGCTTAAACCGGTTTTGGCCTGTTCGATTGTGGATTCAATGTTGTGAACCTCGTCTATCAGTTTTTCTATTGACTGGAACTTGTCGCTTTTTGTTATCTGCTCGACCCACGCAAGCCTTTGCTGCGTTTCCGGCGTAAGCGACTGTGACAACTTTTCGATATGCTCAAGCTGCTCCTTTATGGCGATTATGTCAAGTTTATTCAGCAGTTGGAAATCCTCGATCTCGGAAAGCTTCTCCTCAAAGTCTTTAATTCTAGAGTCATCTACAGAACTAACCATCATTTCTGGCATTAAATAAAGTTTCTTCTTGGTATGTTATAAATCTTTCCAAGGTGTCAAAACCGCGGTTTGTTATCGCTTAAACTGGAAAGGCGCTGCAAACCTTTCAGCCTTTATTTTTACTTCAGTTTTCGCCATCCATATATACCATGCGCCGAAAATCGCCGCTGACATTCCGAGTTTCAGCAGAAGTTCGTGAAAAAGCCTGAAATCACCGAGTCCCATGTTCGAAGCAACCAATACGAGGAAAACTATGCGCGCCACGTTTATCGCATAAATCACAGGAACGCCGGCAAGCCCGATCAGCCTTTTGCGGTTTTCAGTTCCAGGAACCGCGAACACAAGTGCGACATACGCCAGAACAGCCTTCCAGCCTGTGCAGTCCTCGGCAATGTTGATTATCATCGGTCCGTTGATCGTATTCAGGTTCAGGTCAAAACCATCCACGTTTATTTCAATGCCTGCAGCATTCGAGAGGTATACGACATTGTCGCGGACAGCATACTGCAAAAACGCAAAACTCGGGTTTATCCAAAGTATGAAGTAAAGCGGGAGCGAGAACATCGCCACCCTTGCGAGGAATACCGTAATAACCCATAATTTTGCCTGTTTTCGGTTTAACCTACGCACATGAAACCCTCTTTTACGTCATTACCGTTACTTTGGTTTAATCGCAGTATTCCGCATCTAGCAGCCGCTTTATTATTTTGGCGATGTTTTGTCCCACGCCCTTTACCTCGCGCAAATCATTTTCGTTTGCCGAAAAAACATTGGCCGGTGAGCCGAAATGTTTTAACAGCCTTCGCGCAATGACCCTCGAAATTTTCGGCATTCCCGCAACCAGGTATTCCTGCTCCTCTTTCAAAGTCCGCGTCTTCTTTTTTCCGTGGATGCTTACCTGTTTTTTTTCATCGATTTGTTCCCGTTTTGCTATCCAAAACATCAGCGCTGCCGTTTCTTCGGCACTGTTCGTTTGTAGCACTGGTATTTTGTAATTCGTGATAATGCTCGCAATCGCTCCGCGTATGGCATTGGGGTGCATGCCGCTTATTCTGTATATGTTCTTTCCTTCGATAACGAGCACTGGAGCCTCAAAATTGCGTACCATATCCTCGGCTTGGGAGAATAACCGCCCGTCCTTTATTGAACTTACAAAATCCGTCGTGGTTTTTCGCTCAACCGCAACCCTTTCCGAAAGAATGTAATCCGCTATTTCCAGGCTTGAGTTTATTACGCTCGCGCCGTACGATTCGAGCATCTTGCCTATGCTGCTTTCAATCTCCCTGTTATCAACGACTATTGTTATATTTTCATTCATTTTGTCCATTTTTCAAGGCCCCTGTTTTTCGGACTTAGTTGCATATTCGTTAATATCCGTCTCATGTTCTTTTCCTTGTGTTGCGCCGACCAGTAATAAGCTTCGTCGCGCGTTTTTTTCGTTATCAGAACGAATACCTTTCCTTTTACGCTTCTGCCGACCCGCCCGCGCCTTTGTATGGATCTTATTTCCGACGCAATCGGCTCGTAGAATACGGCAACATCAACTGCGGGTATGTCCAAGCCTTCCTCCGAGATCGACGTGCCGATCAGGCAGTTGTAATATCCGTCACGGAAAAGTTGTAACCTATCTATCTGTTCCTTTTGCGTAATTCCGTTGTTTGTGTCGTTCTTCGCCTGCCCTACAAACGAAATTGGGCGGCATCCGTTGATTCCCGTGAGTTTCTGCACTATCTGGTTCACGGTATTTCTGTAATTTGAAAAGACTATGATTTTTGCATCCTTGTTATTTGCAAACACGTTCGTCACTATCCCGACCAGCTTGGCGAACTTGGGATGCTCGTCGCCGCTCTTAAACAGCGCGTCGGCTTTTTCAAAACACGCCTTGATGTTTTCATCTGCCATAATTCTTTTTACTGCGCGTGACTTATTTTCATCGGCGTCGGATTTCATCTTCTTGAAATAATTCATCAGCGCGCTTATTCCCTGGCTTTCAATCATTTCCAATGCGTGTTCGACCTTTAACAGCTCCGCAATCGTCGAAATTACGAAGAACGCGGATTTGTCGCCCTGCCGTATCTTCGCCTGCATTTTTCTCTGCAGCTCGATCATCCGCCCCTTTGTCATTGTTCCCGGAACAAATGACTCGATCTTCTTGGATTTTTTATCGATATAATTTTTCAGCAGTCCGCTTATCTCCTCAAAATCCTTTGGCAGGTCAACGAAAACCCATTCAACCTCCCTTTCCTTCACATACGGCGAAACATCCTCGTCCGTATCAATGCGTATTTCGACCGCTTCTATTCCGATGTCCGAACACATTTTATCGATTTTATCGCGCGACGATCCCGGCGACGCCGTTAACGCGAGCACGCGTCCCTGCGGTGATTCTTTTGCAAAAATTTTTGCGATGGTGGAGTAAGCGTACGCTCCGCGCGTTCTGTGTACCTCGTCAAATATAAGCAGTGAAAATTTTTCAAGGTCTATGAATCCGTTTTCAACGTCATTCTTTACAACCTGCGGCGTTGCGAATATTATTTTTTTTCTGTACATGAATTCCCGGTCAATCGGGTCAACGAAACCCGTTATCGCGGTTATCTCATTGCCGTCGATGTTGAAAAACTTCACAAACGAATTCCTGTGTTGCGCAACCAGCGGGCGGGTCGGAGCCAAGAACAGAATCCTTTTATCAGGGTATTTCTGCATGGTGTGCGCTACGACCATGGCTGCAAGCGCGGTCTTTCCAAGGCCCGTAGGAAGGACGACGAGCGTATTCTTGTTGACAGCAGTCGCCAGTATTTTCTCCTGATAAACTCTGGATTCTATCGTACCCTTTTTGATCAGCGGATGCTCGACGTAATTCATAGTTGCCGAAATAAGTTCGATTAGTTGATTAATGTGCTTTTCCAAAGCGCGATTCCAGTTACGTTTTTTGCTCCTTTATCGCTACCGGGCTCCCGCCTGCGTGCCAGCTCGTTCGCGGGCGGACAACCATGCTATAGAGCTTTTCGGAATTGTCGTCCAGAACAATGGCAGTTCCTTTCCATTTCGGAAGCTCGTCCAGGCTTTTTTGTATGCTGTCCAACAGGTATGTCTGCATAACGGTTTCCAACGCCTTCACATCCTGCTCCGACGTTAACCTGTGAGAGATAACGACATCAGTCTGCGATAACGCGTCGGGATGGAGTTTGTAAGGCTGCTGCGTAATAAACAGCGTTGATATTCCCGGTTCCCGTCCGAGTTTTACAAGGTTAAGAAGCGCGTCCGAAGACGTCGTTTTCGCATCATTGGGAAGGAATTGGTGCGCCTCATCAAGCGCGAGCCAAACCATCGGAATTTTATTTTTCTCTTCTCCTGTTATGGATTCGGTTTCTTCCTCCTTGCGCGCAATCAGTCTTGCCTGGTATATTTTTTTCGCTACAAGGCTTACGAACAGATTTTTTATTTTCCAGCCTTCGTAATGCGAGATATCCACAACCGATATCGCACCGGGTTTTAACATTTCCTCGAGAAGCATTTTCTCTTTCCCGAAAATTCCCCACGAATCGACAGTCTCGAACAATCCTTTTAGCATATCCTTGTATTTTTGCTCCGCGCGGCCATCAGAATCTATTCTCGCTGTTATGTCCTTTATGTCGTAGCTGTCGCCTTTTTCGCTTTTCAGGCTGTTGATAACCCTTCCCAGCAGAATTCCGGTTTCGCTGAACGTGTCTATGTTGAATGTTATTGCCCAGTCCTCGGTTAGGACCTCCCCGACTGGCAATGTTATCGTCTGGTCCCATAAGATTCCCGCCGAGTCGAAATCCGCAGCCTTGCCGCTTGGGATGAAAAGTGTGATGTCGATGCCTTTCGGCTTCAGCTCCCATTTCCTCAACAGATCAGCATCTTTCTCGTTCGGATTTTTCATCGACCAGTATATGCCCATGGGATCGACAATGATCATTGCAAGATTTTTTCTTAATTCCTCGGGTAGCGCGGCCATTTCTTCTGCTATGACCCCCGCCGAATAACTTTTTCCGCTGCCGCGTTTGCCGCAGATCAGCATTACGTGCGGGCGGACTAAATCAAGAAGTATCTTGCTTGTCGTGTGCGCATCTTCGCCAACTCCGACAACGTGCTTTCCTATGTAGGCTGTTCCCATTGTACCGTATTTCTTTGCGTCTTCCGTGCCTCGCCCGACTGTTATTTCATACATCTTAATTAAAGATTAAACGTGTGCCGTAATAAATCATTTTTGCCGATTTTAAATACAGGCGGAAAAACGGGCTATAAAAGAGTTATATGAAAGCCGAATTTATTTAAGCTTATGTAAGTTCTCCTAGCTGGAAGGTTTGACGGTCTAAATGACAAATTATATTTTTGTAACAGGCGGGGTTGTAAGCGGGCTTGGTAAGGGAATAACAACAGCCTCGCTTGGCTGCACTCTTAAATCAAAGGGATTCAACGTAACGGCGATAAAGATCGACCCTTACATAAACGTTGATGCCGGAACCCTGCGTCCTACGGAACACGGCGAAGTCTGGGTAACCGAGGACGGCGGCGAAATAGACCAGGACCTCGGTCATTATGAGCGTTTTCTCGATGTCACGCTGGGAAAAGAGCACAACATTACGACAGGTCAGGTTTACCGTGAGGTTATTGAAAAAGAGAGGCGCGGCGAATTTTTGGGCAAGACCGTAGAAGTCATACCGCACATACCGAACGAGATAAACAGGAGAATAAAAAGCGTTGCCAGCAAGACAAAAGCGGATTTCGTGTTCATCGAAATAGGCGGCGTTGTCGGCGACTACCAGAACATACTTTTCCTAGAGGCGGCGCGATTGCTGAAGCTGGACGGCGAGAAGACGATATTCATCCATGTTGGTTATCTTCCTGTGCTGCATCACATAGGCGAGATGAAGTCGAAGCCTTTGCAGCATTCCGTAAGGGCGTTGATGCAGGTCGGCATTATTCCGGATTTCATAGTGTGCCGTTCCGAATCGCCGTTAGACGGCGTAAGAAAGGATAAGATAGCGATGTTCTGCAACGTAAAGGAACAGGACATAATAGAAAACCCTGATCTGGAAAGTATATACGAATTGCCGTTGCTTTTCGAACAGCAGAAATTTGCTGAAAAAGTTCTTGAAAAGCTTTCAATGAAGCCTTTGGGTTCCGATATGACCAAATGGAGGGGCGTTGTCGAAAAAATGAAAAAGGCTGATAAAAAGGTCAGGATCGGAATAGTCGGCAAATATTTCGATATAGGCTCGTTCAAGCTGGCGGATTCTTACATTTCCGTAATAGAGGCTGTTAAACACGCTTCTGCGTGGCAGGGCGTGACCCCGGAAATAATCTGGATGGATTCAAAGGAATTTGAAAAAAATCCCGAAAAGCTCAGCGCGTTAGCCGACGTCGACGGTATCATAGTGCCCGGAGGCTTTGGTAGCACCGGTACCGAAGGCAAAATCGCGGCGATAAAATACGCGCGCGAGAACAACATACCGTTCTTCGGTTTATGCTATGGTTTGCAGCTTGCGGTCATAGAGTTCGCGAGAAACGTGTGCAATTTCGAAGGAGCCAATAGCACAGAGATCGATCCGGACACAAAATATCCGGTTATAGACATACTACCCGAGCAGAGGAAGATAATCGAGGGCAGGAATTACGGCGCAACCATGCGTCTGGGCGGACAGAAAGTTTCGATAAAGCCAAACACGCTTGCAGGCAGGCTTTACGGAAAGGATAATGTTGTTGAGCGTTTTCGCCACCGTTACGAAATTTCTCCCCAATATGTTGAGGCGTTGGAAAAGAAAGGTTTTGTCATGTCCGGTTCGACACCTGACAACAGGATAAAACAGATCGGCGAACTGCCTTCATTGAAATTCTTCCTCGGCACGCAGTTCCATCCCGAATTCACTTCAAGGTTTTTGTCTCCGAACCCGCTGTTTTCCGGATTCATACGCGCATGTCTTGAAAAGAAATAGCGTTAAAATTTTATTTCCAGCGGTTTTTCATCAGTGGAAATCTCGGCTTCAGTTTCCAATATGCTCTTAACGCTGTTTGCGAGCTCGAAAATGTTTGGGTAGTTTTTTGGCGCGTAATATTTAAGGTCCTTTACGCCGCGCTTAACCTCCCTGGCTTCAAGGTCGGATCCTTTGATCTTTGTTATGTCAATCGAATTCGACGCATTGCCGAAAGACCAAACGACCCCGTACGTATTAACGAACCCCATATGCACGTTGACGTGCTTAAAAACGGATTTCAGCGTCTTTACAATGACGTTGAAAACTTTCGGTGTAAATAAGGGCGATTCCGTGTGCAACGCCACAATGCCGTCTTTTGTCATCGCATTGGAGATTGCCGTGTAAAACTCCTTTGTGTAAAGCATCTTTGACGGGCCAAACGGGTCTGTCAAGTCGATGATGACAACGTCAAACTTCTCCTTTGTTTCCTCCACGAATTTACGTCCATCGTCGATGATTAACCTTGTCCGCCTGTCCGAAAACGCATCCTTGCAGATGGATTTTAGATATTTTTTTGAAACATCGACAACATCGTTGTCAAGTTCAACCATAACGGCCTTTTCAACAGTATTGTGTTTTAGGACTTCTTCTAAAACGCCCCCGTCCCCGCCGCCTATGATTAGCACATTTTTCGGATTAGGATGCGAAAACATTGCCGGTTGCACAAGCGGTTCGTGGTAAAGATACTCGTCAAGTTCCGAAACCTGGAAAAAACCGTCCAGAACAAGGACGTTTCCAAATTTACTGTTGTTTATCACCAGCAATTTCTGGTATTTTGACTTGCCTTCAAAGAGCATCTTGTCTACTTTCAGATAATGTCCGTAAGCACCAATTTTGTCGGAAACAGGGCTTTCAGAAACGTAGTTATCCAGCTTAAATGCCATTAGGACCCCTTACCATTTCCTTTGTTGTATATTTTTTAGGCTTAAGGTACGTAACCAATACCTTAAAGGCTTCGTAGGGGTCGGAAGTCTTGCTGCAGGTGAAGATGTCAACAGCGGCATAGCCAAGCTCTGGCCATGTGTGAACCGAAAAGTGGGACTCCGACAGCAAAAGTACTGCCGTAACGCCTTGCGGGTCGAATTTTTTTGTCAAAACATCCAAAATAGTGAATTTAGCCGCGACAGCCGCGTTGAACATGGCCTCTTTTATCTTTATTTCGTTGTTCAACACATCGAAACCGCAACCAGTAAACTCTGCAATCAAGTGTGCGCCGACAGCTTTTACCTTCTTTCCTTCTGTCAAGACCGATGAATTGCTGGTTTTTGTGTTCAGACCGGTTAAAATTTTTTTCTCCATTTCTAACAATTATTTTTATTTACAATGAATTTAAAGTTATGTATTGCAATATTTTTTCAATTTTGGTTTTTTCAAACGTTTGCAATAATTTTCGGTAAATTTTCTTGCCGAGAAAGTTTATTAGACTGGAATTTGAATTATTTGTAAATTGCACTGAATTAAAAATTATTCGGGGGTGAAATGTGTGAAATTGTTCGGCAAAGGGTCTAAAAAAATGTTAAATGACGTTGTTGATGCTGAAAAAAAGCTCGCTGCGGAGGTTTTGGAATCGTTTTTGGACAGGGAGACCAAAGCAACGTTCGATTTAAACGGTGTTACGATTAAGCTGGGAAGCACAAAGCTGAAGCTTAGCGGAAAAATTGACGTAACCGTGGTTCTTCCAAAGAAAGGGAAATGAACTCAAAAAGTCGTTTTGGGGCTTTGAAACGTGAAGTTAACCAGAATTTTGGAGGACAAATTGGTAGAAAACATAGGTTTCGGAATATCGGTCAAAGGAAAGGAAGCAGCCGAAGTTACGCTGGAAAAGGACAGGATACTGGTCGAAATAAAAAATCCGGTAGTTGCTGCTAAATTGGCCGTAAAAGGCTATCTTGTTGCGAAAAACCTCAAAAAACTGAAGTCCAGAATACTGAAAGCGGGCAAAAAAGTCACGGTAAAGTACGGTTTTGTGAGCGTAGACATCTGATTTTTTAAACCGCAACGCCGAGCAGCAAAAGCAGCAGTATTATCAGTGGTTGATGGATCAGATAAATCATGAGCGAGTTTCTCCCGATGAAAACTAGACGTTTTATTGTAAAGTTGCGCGACAGGTCCTTTATTGCGAAACCTCTTTCAGAGTTCGGGTAAAGCGTGTTTCCCATCCATATCCCGATCAGGATGAGTCCGAACCACGGAAACAGCGGAAAATAGTCAAATGTGTAGAAATTTTGCGGCATTATGCCGAGCCAGAGCAACCACGGCGAGGCTGCGACAACGCCTTGTAAATAAATTCCGATCATAATCGATAAGATCCCAAAAATCAGGTTTTTGCCCCGCATTTTCAAAAATGGCAGTGAAATTATCGTAGATAGCCCGATAAAGTGAAGTATTCCGAAAAATATCGTTCCTCGCGGAAGCGTTAATGCTGTTATCAGCGTGATCAGCAGGCCGAACGAGAATATCATTGCGCCTCGGATTATCAGTTTTTTTCCCGTCCATTCAGGTTTGTTTCTGGATAAAGAAAGCGATATTCCGGCGATTATTATGAAAATCGATGCTATAGCGCGCGGAAAAACATACCAGAATAGTTGCCCGAAGGCCAGGTTGCCGGTGAAATAGTTCAGGTCGAACGCGAAATGAAAAATTATCATTGATATTATCGCAATGCCGCGTATCGAATCTATTTCCCAAAAACGCCTTGGGTACGAAATATGATTATTACTCTCGGTGCCCAAGACGTTTTTCCAAAAGCGTTTTTTTACCATCAAACCACGAATACTCTGAACATCAGGATTATTGCAGCAGTCGCGCTCCAGACTTTCAGGTCCCAATTCAGGATCTTAGATCCGTCCAATGGAGGTATCGGAATCATGTTAAACAGTGCAAGTGTTATGTTCACCGAAGCAGCGTAAAGGAACAAATCAAAACCTGAAAACGCATGCAGTGCTGCGAAAATTGCAGCGAGCAGGACGTTTGTAACCGGCCCGGCTGCGCTGATTATTCCCATCTCGCGCCTTCCGAGCGGCGAAACTCCGAAACGGCCGAATCGCAAGTTGCTTATTACAACAGCCCCCGGCGCTGCGAAGATGAAATTCCCGTTTGTAATTACCGCGAGTATTATTGCCAGATAAAGCCCTTGCGGCCACAGCCTGAACGCGGCATACGCGCCGAATTTATTCGCAGCAGCCCTGTGCGCAAGCTCGTGAAATACAAAGCCCGTTACTATCGCGACCGCGTAAACTGCGAGCACTAACGGGTCTTGCAAAAAATACGGATAACTGAATATGAAAGTCAGCGCGGCTGATGAGATCGCGATGTCTTTTATTTCTTCGGTTTTTAATTTCATTCGACCACCAGATAGGAAAGCGCGTCGTTAATGTTGCCGACTTCGATCACGTTTATTCCTACAAGCTCGGAGATATTCAGGCTGTTCGTCTGCCAAGTCGAGGCGCAGACTTTCGACACGAAATAATTTTTGCAGGTTTTTTCATACCCGGTTTTTATTTCGACCGACTGTCCTATTGGAACGAGAAGAGTCGTCGCATTGACAGCTTTTGCCGCCTGAGCCTTTGAAAAAACGTCGCCGATCTCCCCAATCGAACCGTCAGGGTTTATTGTGCCGGTTATCATCACGTCCGGTCTCAGTTTTTTATTTTTCAAAGCTGCGATCGTTGCTATGGTGAGCGCCGCGCCCGCCGAAGGTCCTTCCACAACAGACGCGTTCGTCGCTATTGTGTAAACGATGTCATAATTATCCAGTTTCACGTCAGTGTATTTTGCCGCGACATTGCCGGCAATTCTTATGGAATTTTGGGTATCGACCCAAAACAAAAGCGATCGGATATCGACAAGCGATCGGCCTTCGCCGCGGTTAACCTCTACTGTCAGATTTGTAACCAGCCCGTTTCCTTTGTCGTCAACGGCCGGCAGCAGCATTGTCGCAAAGCTCCCGTTTCCGGTTGCGTTTATTTTTATGCTGGAATCTTCCCGAATGTTTGCGGTGTTTGATAGAAGTATGAATAAGACAACCCCGATAATAACAAACACAGCACGGGATGCTTTCATAATAATCCGGTTATTATTTTTAAGATTAGTGCAGAGAAGCGCCTTCAGTCGATAAGCACCACGCCGCAAATTATCCTGCGATTCTTCTCCATCCCGTTACCCCCCAAGCGCCGCACGTTCGGTTTATGGCTGCTCGCTTCCGCGTCTGACCAATTTCGCCGCCCGAACGACCCTGCGGGACAGGACTTCGCAGTCGAATCACAGGGTTTGCGTTATAGCGAATACCTTCTTCCGGCTTCGGCCCCACCTGAAAGGGATTTGCGGTTACAAGGAACCCTTAGCTCCCCGGCCTATTCTCTGCAAACTTAATTGGACATGTAATTTAATAAGAGCACCTGATGTCCGATTAAGTTTCAATAAATCAAGTCGTGTGTGTAATTTAAAAAGGATTACTTTTGAAACCAATGATTCCAAAAATTGGCGGTTATCATTCTGTGCGCCTGACGATTATTTTTTGCGCTTCTTTCTGACAGAAATTTTTCTTTCCAGATTCTTTTCGATTTTTACAAAGTCTTTTTCAACCTTTTTCTCTTCCATTTCGCCCCAGATTAGCAAAGAACCGACAATAATCAGCAACGCAGGCAGCGTGCCCGCAATCACGATTATCAGTGCGGGAAGCCATATGTCTGCGGGCGGCACCGAGATATAATTATTAAGGATATTTCCGCTGATTGCAACGATTCCTATTGCAACAAGCAACGCGCCAAACAGGGTCTTATGAGATATCATGATAATTAATTAAGAATCCGCTTATTTAAAATTCTGCTGCCGTCCAACCTGTCCTGAAAAAGATTTTCGGCTCACTATCAAGCTTATAAAAGTCGACGACTAAAAAAGAATGACTGATAAGAATGGGATTTTATAAAAACATCCGCCTTGCTTGCAGGAATAACCCCGAACTCATGAAAGAGAGGATGGTGGACTGGAGAAAGGGCGAAACCGTTGTCGGCGTCGAAAGGCCGACAAGGCTCGACAAAGCGAGGATGCTCGGATACAAGGCAAAAAGCGGTTTTGTCATAGCACGCGTAAGGATCAAGAGAGGCGGTAGCAAGCGCGTGAAGCCGCGCATGGGGCGAAGCCCAAGCAAATCCGGAAGGTTTTTCAATCCGCGAAAAAGCGCAAGATGGATAGCTGAGGAGAAAGCGTCGAAATCCTACCCGAACATGGAGGTATTGAATTCGTATTTCTTGGCGCGGGACGGAAAACACGAGTGGTTCGAGATCATACTTGTCGACCCGCACAACCCGTCGATAATGGCAGACAAAAACCTTAACAGGGTAGCCTCTCAACGAGGAAGGGCAGAGCGCGGTTTGACCGCTGCAGCTCATAAGACGGACAGAAGGAAGTTATAAGCGCTAATAAGCTTCTATTCCGGATAAAAAACGTTTTCGGCTATTTTAAGGTCAAAAGAAGCGATCATTCGCCTTATTTATTGACTTTTCGATAACAATAAAACAAGTTGGTTATGAGAGCGTACGATCTCCATGTGCACGCAAGCCCGTTTGGCGGCGAGAATTCTGCTGAA
>JAZDLW010000012.1:0-6970 GCA_043801595.1 Candidatus Aenigmatarchaeota archaeon | reverse complement strand
AGGAATTTTGAAAACGACTGGGAATGTTTCAAGGAAAATTTTATAAGTGCGTCTTTGGCCTGCATAGGCAATGAGAACAGAGACGACTTAATAAACGCTATAAAAAAACTTAGGTTTCTTTTTGCGTCATCGATGATCGCTTGATAAGTCACAAAACAAGAAGAACGTTACATTTCCAACTTCCCAGCCCCGAAAACCACGCACCTCATTCCAACGGAACCGTAAATTATCTCGTTGTTGAAGAATTGCGGCTTCTCGTTTTCGGCGGCGCCAGCAGCGTAAAGCAAAGGCATGTAATGGTCGTTTGTCGGATGCGCTATTGACGCTGACGGATACTTCAAATAATTGATCAGATTTCCGTAATCTTTTTTCACGAGATTGGTTTTAACAACATTATCAACATCTATTGCCCAGTTATACGGATCTGCGTCTGGGTCCGCCATTGCAAGATTATGAACAATGTTTCCGCTTCCGATAATTAAAACACCCTCGTTTCGCAACAACGACAATTCTTTTCCGATATCAAACGCTTTTTGCAACGAGAGACGGTAATCGAGGCTTAGTTGAACGGTTGGTATGCCGACTTTGGGATACATGTTTCGCAACACTGACCATGTTCCATGGTCGAGACCCCACTCGCTGTCAGGTTCCACGTTAACGGTCCTGACAACGTCTTTTATTTTATTTACAAACGCAGTAGAACCGCTGGCCGGATATTTTATTGTGTAAAGATTTTTAGGGAACCCGTAGAAATCGTGAATTGTTCTCGGCTTATCCATGGATGTTATCGCGGTGCCTTCGGTCAGCCAGTGCGCAGAAACGCATAAAATCGTTTTCGGTTTAGGAATTTTTTTCGCGAGCTTTTTCCAGTTGTTGCTGAATATGTTATCCTCAACAGCGTTCATCGGCGAGCCGTGCCCGATGAACAACACAGGCATTTTCGGCATGCTATGATAAGCAAAATTCGATTAATAAAATTTCCGCGGACGCCAACAGGATAACCGCATAGAAGTGCGTAAATTTGATTAATTTTTAATTATTTTGTCCGGATGGGTATTGAATAAAACCTATGCCAGCTCTTCGCCGACTTCGGCATATAACTCTTCGTAGAACTGTTTTTCGTCCGGATTAAAACCAAGACCGACCAGTCCCGCCTTTAATTTCGTTCTGGCATTGGCTGTTCTTGTTGACAACTGCGTGTCGGTCAAACTCAGCCTGTTGCTGCCGTCTTTGTTTAAAGAACCGCCGAGCTCGTTTTTCTGGTCAACTGCGACAACGTAAAAATCAACAATCAATTCGGGTGCTAAATTTCCGTGTTGACCGGGACGGACCCTGAAACTCAGGTCGCCGCGCGAGGCTTCATAACCATGCATAACCGTACCAATTCTCTCGAACGTAGCCAACGATTTTCCTGACGGAAGCAATAAATCGTATTGAAGACCGTGCAATAAGCTTTCTACGCGCAGCCCTGTGCTCCACTGCGACCTTACCTGAGCTGTCGCGTAATAATCTTTCAAACCCATAATACGAATTAAGCCGTAAAGGATTTAAAACGCTGTCAGATTTTTATTTTTCCGTTAGCGATCGCTTTTGCCAATTCACGCGACCAGCCTTCCATTTTATCGGACAACGTAGCGATCTCTGCAATGTTTTTTAATTCTCCCTCAAGCCCGCTGTCGATAACTTCGACGTTCCCAGCAACGCGCGCGACGTAAACCAAACCAAGATGTACGCGATTAACGGGAATATCGTCGAGATTAAGAAAACCGACAGGTTCGAGCGATAAAATTTTATCTGTTTTTAATTCCTCGTTGAGTTCGCGGCGGGCGGCGTTTTCGTATACGTCACCTGTGTCGTCGACCGGATTAATGTGGCCGCCTATGCCTATCGACAACAAATCCTTTAATCGTTTTTCGCCGGGATTTTTCCTTTTGACCACAACGATTTTGCTGTTGTTGACAACGATGCAATAGGGAATTATCTGTTTTAGCGTTTCGTTGTTTTCCGCCTTGTCGCGATCAACGAAAAAACGGTTTTTGCATATTGTTGCGAATAAATTTTTATCGAATTCCGAGAAACCTGCGTCAATTGCGATGGTTTTTAATTCCTGCGCTTTAACCACCAAAACCCGTTCTGCCATTAATCCATCCTCGACCATTCCTTGAACCCGGCCCGTCTTTTTTTCTGGGCCTCGCCTGTGCGCTCCTCTTCCCTTAAACACTCGCCGCAAAGCCAATCATCGCCAATCTCGACCAGACTGCTCGAAAATTTGCCGCAATCCTTGCACATGCCGGCGCGCTTGTCCTCGGGCACACGCGTTTCCTTGCGGGAAAGGCTCCCGTACTCCCGCATTGCCAGCCTGTCTGCGAGCAAATCATGAAGTTCCGGAGAAACTTTGACAATGTCTGTGTGCGTTATGATTCCGACAATGTTTCCAGCCTGCAAAACCGGTAGACGGCGGATCCTGTATGTTGTCATTCTTTTCGCGATGTTGGTTAACTTCTCGTCCGGCGAGGCGAAAACAAGCGGCCATGACATTATCGCGGAAATTTTAACATCGCGCGGCCTGGCGTCCTTGCTTGTGATTTTTTTGACTATATCAGACTCGGTAACAATGCCAACAGGCTTGCCGAGCTTTTTGACAATCAAACAGCCGACACGGTTGTCCGACATTATTTCGGCTGCTGTGTAAACGCTCTCGTTGCTGTCTATGGTTATGACGTTGCGCGCCATCGCATCCTTAACCCTGAGATCGTCGGACATGAGAATGCTTGAAAAAACAGTTTAATAAGCTTTCCGGACAACGAAAAGTCCAAACAAAGAAGAATGGCAAATTACTGTGTCTATTTTTCCTCTCCAAGCCGCTCGCGACATTCGTCGCAGAGCCATTCATCACCAGCCTGTTGGAGATCGTCGGAAATATTGCCGCACGATTCGCATGTGCCTGTGTTATCCTCCTGCAATATTGGCCGTTCGCCCTCGCGCATCCGCAGCCTTTCACCGATCACATCCGCCATGCCAGGCGAAGCGCGCACAATGTCGGTGTGGGTTATAATACCAAGAAGTTCTCCACGTTTCATCACAATAATGCGCCTTATTTTATTTGCGATCATTTTTTTCGCAACGCTGCCAAGGTCTTCGTCCGGACCGACGTACTTGAGCGGGTGGGACATTATTTCCTTTACGTGGGCGTTTGCCGCAGACAAGTCGCGTCTAACGACCTTTTTGATTATATCCGACTCTGTGAGTATTCCGACAGGATTCTTCCCGCGCATGACTACAAGGCTGCCGACCCTGTTTTCGGTCATGGCGCGAGCGGCGGTCTGGATGTTTACGGATTCGCCTATGGTAATGATTTTTTTGACCATCGCATCCTTAACCTTAATGACACCTGCCATACAATATGTTTTAGTTCTCAAAATTAATATGCGGTGTTTTTATGACGTACAACCAGAAAGGTTCCAATGCCGAACGCGAATTCGCCGAGCTTTTGTGGCAGCGCGGCTTTGCGGTTGTGCGAAGCGCGGGTTCCGGCAACCTTCGCGCGGGTGCGAGATATTATTCGCCTGACGTGATAGCTGCTAGAAGAGACCGTGTTTTTGCGTTTGAGTGCAAATTCAGGAAGAATTATGTCAAGTTAAGCAACGAAGACTTGCATTCGTTGAAGGAGTGGTGCGCGAGAGCCGGATGCAGAGGATTTCTAGCGTGGAAAATCGCGCGGAAAGGCTGGTGGCTGCTGGACATAGAAAAAATAACAAGGGGCATAAACGAGGAGGCTATGCAGAAAACTGCGTTATCGTTCAACAGTTTCATCGGAGAGGTTTACTAAATTCTGGCTGAAATATGTCTGTGGTGTGTTTCCATTTTTTCCTGCCAAACAACGCGTGTGGTGGCGTATTCGCCGAACCGGACTACGTTAGTTTTATATAACCTGTACGGCATTTCTTATTGGATTTACATGGACGAGTGGCAACTAGCAAAGGAAAGTCTGGCAAGAAAGATAGCCGGCGAGATTGTCCTGTCCGAAGAGGCGGGCAAAACCATCCAAAAATGGCGAAACATATTCAAAATACCGCAGCGTGTTCTTGCTGGCAGCATCAAGATTACGCCTTCCGTTATCTCCGATTATGAATCCGGCCGAAGAAAGTCGCCGGGTATAAAAGTCGTCAAAAAGCTGGTAAACGCGCTCATTGCAATTGATGAAACAAACGGCGGAAAAGTAACCCGTCAATTTTCCGAAAATTCCAGCCAGTTGCCGATAACAAAGGCCGTAATCGACATAAAGGAGTTTGACAAGGGTGTAAAGGTTGATGAGTTTTGCGAGGTCATGTCTGCCAGTTTGGTTGCTGGCAAAGACCACGTTAACCAGGAGATTTACGGTTATACTGTAATTGATTCGCTGCGCGCGATTCTCGAATTTTCTTACGCCGACCTTGTGAAATTATACGGGATAACGACAAAACGCGCCCTGATATTCACGAACACTTCTACTGGGCGGTCTCCGATGGTCGCTGTTAAGGTTACGAATTTACGCCCCGCGCTCATTGTCCTTCATGGCGCGCGCGAGGTCGACGAGATCGCGAAACGCATTGCGGACGTCGAAGGGATACCGCTCGCTGTTTCTAAACTGGCAAAAGTTGAGGATGTTGTCGCGGCGTTGAAACAAAAGTTCGGATGAAATCCCGACAACGCTGTTTACATTTTAAGTTTGGTGTTGCCCAGTTTCCTAACGAGAATTTTGTTGCAATCTTTTCCAAGAACACTCCTGCAAAAATCCAACGACGCTTTAACTTTAGAATTTGCAACCCGTTTGCCGTATTGCGTGTACAGCGACCTGTTCTTAGCCACATCAATGATCCTATCCAAATACCATTTCGCGGTTTGTTTTTGGTCGTATCCCCTCGCGCTGCACAAAACGCGCGCCCTTGCAACACCAATAACCCCCAACCCATCCAGTTTATCGGCATCATAAACTATTTCAGCCTCCAGCGTTTTTGGTTCTTCGCGCCTGCTTGACCTTGAGTGCGCAGATATTGCATGGACGATCTTGTTAATTTCTTTCTGTGTGTAACCGAAGGATGGAAGAATTCTCTTGGCGCGGTTGGACGACAGAAGCGCGTGCTTTTTTTCGAGCATTGGGTTGTCCGGCCTGACAACGTCGTGAAGCAGCAGCGCAGGTTCCAACACTTCCATGTTTGCATGCATTTTTCTCCCGATCGTTGTTCCGACCCGGAACACACCAAGTATGTGTTTAAGTTTGTGGGAAGGATCCTGTTTTTTATTGACAGGAACGGTTTTCATAACGTATTCCAGAATTTTGCGCGCTCTGGTGGTTGCCATATGTGTCTCCTAATACGACTCCACCGCTGCTGCAATGAATATCATTACCAGTGCAACCGCCAGCAAAATTATTCCGTCCTCCGCGACTTTCCTGAAACGATCGGAGTTGATTTTTTCGCGCGAAAGGCCTACGGATATTATTCCGCCGGCAAGGGCCGAAACAAAGTAACTCATTATTTCCGGCACGCCGTGCAGCGCTATTGATCCTGTGCCTATGGCGAGACCGTAGAAAAACGCCAGAGGTGTCCCGAACAAGCCGAGCGACGCAAATGACGCGACGCTGGTTTTTGCCATGATGCCGACGAACACAGCAATGACCGAGGCGTTCCATGTTATTACGAAAACCGCTGCCGCGCCAAATATGACTGAAACGAGAAACGAGATCAGCGCCACTTTTACGTTGTTTGCCAGAATTTCATCGAACACAGCCCCGCCGACAGCTTGTCCGGTCGAGCGGCTTGTTATTTCGGCAGAGCCGAGCGCAGATAACTGAAAACGGAAAACATCGTCAGCGCGCGTCTGACTTAGCGCAAAATAAAACATTGACGTGGATATCATCACACCGATGAAAAACCCAGCGTAAACTTTCAAAACGTCTGCGTGGCGCTCGATGAAATGCGAGCTTCCGTAGACATCAAGCCCCTCTTCGACCTCGAATGCCTTGCTTATCAGCGGAAACGCGGCTGCGCTCGTAAGGAACAACGCAACAAGCCCTGCTGCCGGATCAAAAATAACAGTTGCCGTTATGAGTGAAATCGTATTTACCAGAAAACCGAACAAAACAACCCCGGCAAGACGATTTTTACCAGGCCTGAAATCGGTAAGATTTTCCAGGACCATAAAACAATGTGTTTAGCTTGGTTTTATTAGTTTGTTTTGGGAACTTTGTCTATGAAAATTCTGGTAATAGCTGACATACACGGCGATTTCGAGTCCCTTTCAAACGTTTTGGCTGAACTGAAAAACGACTTCGATGTTTTGGTGTGCCCGGGCGATTTCACCGATATCGGACTGTCGTTGGCGGGGTTTTCGCGCGAGGACATGCTACAAATTATGCTCGACGAATTGCTGGGCTGCGGCAAACCGGTGTTTGCGTTACCAGGTAACCACGATCCGCCAGAAGTGCACAGGATTTTCGACGAGTATTGTGTTAACCTGCACGGAACCGGAAAGATTATCGATGGTGTCGGCTTCTTCGGTTTCGGCGGGGCGAAGACGCCATTCGGAACCCCATTCGAACCGAGCGAGGAAGAGACAGCGAACGGATTAAAAAAGGCGTTTGATGCTGTCGCCGGCGCAAGAAAAAAAATAATGATAACGCACAATCCACCTAAAAACACCAAACTTGACAGGGTTTTATCGGGTTCGCATGTAGGGTCGCAGGCAATACGCGATTTCATATTGAAGAACAAGCCGGATGTCGCGATAAGCGCGCACATACACGAGGCCAGAGGAACCGATGTTCTTGGAAGCACACAACTGATTTATCCAGGCGCGGTCACTGATGGCTGGGCCGGCATTATCGGCGTCGGCAATGCGGTAGAAACGAAAATTCTGAACACAAAGACAAAACAAAACGGGTGAGACCCCATCGTTTCGAGTCTGCCTGTATTTTTCTCTTCGCAAAATC
>JAZDLW010000019.1:0-107093 GCA_043801595.1 Candidatus Aenigmatarchaeota archaeon | reverse complement strand
CAGGTCTTTATGTAAATCGTTGTGAAAACTATCTCCCCACTGTATGCTATTATCAATCCCTCTTATGGCAAGGTTCATTTTGCATAATCGCCAAGTTGTTTGGTTTGACTCCTGACCGTATATAGCGATATCACCTATCCTTCCTCCATGCACTTGTATGAATTTTTCGCTTTGTACGAACATGCCCCCAGAACCACAGCAAGGATCTAAAATTCTCCCCTTGTATGGTTCTAACATCTCTACAAGGACCTTTACAATGCTTCTTGGAGTATAGAACTGACCGCCATTCTTACCCTCAGCATCGGCAAATTGCCCCAAAAAGTATTCGTAAACTCTGCCTAAGATGTCCTTACTTCGACTTTCCTTATCGCCTAGACCAATCGTTCCTATCAAGTCGATCAGTTCTCCCACCCTCTGTTTGTCAAGTGAGGGTCTTGCATAATCTTTTGGGAGAACTCCTTTCAGAGATGGGTTATCTTTCTCAATGGCGTACATTGCATCGTCTATGATCTTACCAATTTCCGGTTTCTTGGCGTTTTTTTGAATGTAGTCCCATCTAGCTTGTGCTGGCACCCAGAATACGTTTTCAGCTTTGTACTCGTCTTGATCTTCGGGGTCTGACAATCCTTCTTTATCATTCTTCAATTTATCGTAGAGTTCCTTGAAGGCATCGGATATGTACTTCAAGAAAATAAGACCCAAAACAACATGCTTATACTCGGCTGCATCCATGTTGTTCCTAAGTTTATCAGCCGCTTGCCAGAGTTTCTGTTCAAAGCCAAGATTAGACCCGTTATTTGTCATCATATCTTTCTTCGTAAAAAGGATTTAAGAGACTACCGATCCGCTACCTTTATGCCACTATGACCGTAGAAGGCTACTTTGCCTCTCTGAACCCACAAAACTCGCACTTCTCGCTTGGTTTAGGCTCCTTCTCTTCGATTATCCGGACAGCTTCTTCCATCATCTTCACAGCATGCTCTAACTTCGTATCAACCTTTACAACAGTAGTCACAAACTTTATCGACCCGTCACCGTTGGCTATTTCCGGATGGTAGAACGCCAGATAAGCGTAATTTTCAACCTTGTAGCCGTTCTTTGAAAGCACATAGGCGTAAACATCTAGTTGATGCTGGTAATGATCTTTCGCATCGATCTTCGGTTCCCATCCTTTGGTCTTAACATCGAGTGGAATGAACTTGTCGCCATTGACAAGCAAGTCATCAAACGCAGCGACTAATTTGATATTATTCGTCTTGTCCACAACTGACAATCCTGTCCTCCAATTTCGCCACTTATTGATCAGCTCTGTATCATCAAATAACTTGCCATCAACCTTACCAACCAGTTCCGGTGGCAACCCCCTGCTCCTATAAGCGTCAAAGTGTTTCTTCATAACAGCGTCAATTCCACCTGGCAGGCTTGGAAATGCCCCTGAAGGTCTGTCAATCTTCTTTACCATCTTCAGCCAGAAGCAGCGTTTGCAGTCGAGCATCAAGCCCAGGGACGACGCCGATAATCGTATTTGTTCTTCACTCATCGGATCGTCCTTCTTTATTATTTCCCAAATCTGGATTTATACCTGATTCCTGTGATTCCTCAAGCAAAACACAAAGATTATGAGCTAAGACCTTGCAAAGTAGCTCATTTACCTGTGCAGTTTTATTTCTCGATTTCAGGGAATCACCGAATTTTTTCTTTAACATGAAAAAAGTAGACTCGATATTTGATCTCTGGTGGTATCGTGCCATGAATTCCGGCTGATGGAATTTGAAATAATGGTACATTTTATGGTATATCGGAGATCCTTTGCTCTTTCCCGTTGCGTTTATCTTGAATGGAATGAGTGCCTGCCCGCCGATCTTGTCAACAATTTCATAACTTTTGCGGCTCGAATACCCCTTGTCCGCACTTAATTCTTTGATTTTAAATTTTCTAGCTGTGCTTCTAACTAAATATCCGAATTCTTTCATATCGGCACCATTCTGGTCTGTTATCCGCACGCTGGTTATTATGTTGGTGTGTGTGCCTATGCACATATGTAATTTTAGCCAGTCATGTTTCATTTCCACCTTATGCTTGTCGCCGAAATAAGGCGTGAAATTCGTCAGCCTAAAACCGCTTGAGTCCACGGAAAAGTGTTCCTCGAAATCTTTCAGAGGTAACGCAGATAACATAATCAAGTGACTCAGAATTGCAGTAGTTTTCTTTTTGCTTAATAATTTTGACGTAGCTGTGTAATTTGGGGATTTTCCTATCAGATTTTTTCCAGCTGCATTATCCAGCATTCCTTTGGATCTTCTGCACGACATTTGGGAATAGACTTTCTTTACGCAACAGAATAAAACGTCTCTCAAACTCAGCGAAGGTCTACCAAACTTGTACTGGGATTCATCTACATTTTCCAGTATGTCTTTCAACAATATGTCGAACTGGTTGAATTCTGTAGTCTGAGCTCTATTGTAAGCTGTCCAGTTCTGCCTGCTCTGCTGATCCCACATGTTTCCTATCACATCTTTTCTCATTTTATCACCGATAAGCTATCGGTAATAATACATGCTTACATATTTAAGCTTGTATTATCGGTGAGTTATCGATAATATTTATTAATGCATATACCAATCATAATTATGCAAGATGAAAAGATCGATGAGAGGATACAGAAACTGATCTTTGATATAATTTCCAAATGCGATGAACCTTTGGAAACGCGTGAGATAGAAGGTAAAGTAAGGGAAAAGTTCGCTGACTTTACACACTCTATGATAATATATCGATTAACAAACCTTCGTGGTGAAGGTAAGATCCGTGGCAAGAGACTCGCTGCTGGTGCCAAGGGTGTATGGGTATGGTGGCGGACTGATGCGTTCGGATAAATTATTTTTCCTATATTTGCCCTACACTTGATATTGCTTTATTCAGAAGTTCTAAACCAGAGTTTAGTATCCTGTAATAGTACGCTACACCTTCCCTTTTGCGGTCTACATACTCTCCTCGTGTTTTAGCAAGGTTCATACTTACCGAATTGTATATTCTTGAAATTCTGAACTTCTCATCAAGTATCTTACTTATTTCTGGTGGGGTTAACCCATCTACACCAAACTCTTCCAATGCTATTTTCAGCACCAGGTAGTCTTGTAAATTGCCATCTAGCTTATGGATGTAGTTATACTTAGACCAGTCAAATCTACCATGGATAATCTTATCTATTCCAGATCCGCTTTCCTGTTCCGGTTCTGGACTTGGCAATTCAGGTTGTTCGGTTACCACGGATATTTTTGGGGCATTTACCTGAACAGTTGAAATATCAGATTTAGACTCTAAAAACTTATCCAAAAGAGCTTTGAATGTTAAACTTTTGTACGGTTCATCCAAGTCTGCTACTACATCAACTAACTCCAAAATTTTCTCTTTCAGCTTAGTTTTATCGCTAATCATACAATTTATCTATACTATTGTATTTATAAACTCCGTTGTTTTCAGGATAAATTGAAATAACGAAGTAAATTAACAGTATTATATCCTGTTTATATTATATTTTATATCAATGCAGTATATCGATGGTATACATTGATGTTATGCATCGTTGTATGGCTAATCTGGTATATAGTTTATCTATTAAATTATTAGATAAATTCCATTCAAAATTGGATAAAAAACCTTTTTAAACCCAGTCAACCAACTAAATAGAGAAATGATGAGGTCGGGAAAACCTTCGTTAATGAGCACCTGCCAGTGAAACTGAGTGAGGTCAGCCCGACCTTTGATCAGGAGGTTTTTGTTTCCTGAATCTTATACATAGATATATCTTTCTAGAGTTAAATTGCTTACATTTTGCACCGTTAATCACAGCACCAGTCACTGTTGCTAAAGTCAGTCCAGTGTTGCTAAAGTCGATGGTTTTTGTCAGTTTAGCAACAACGCCGGGGGGGGGGTTGTAGCTAATGTCTGATTTGTACCTAAAGTCAGCCGTTTGTAGCAAAAGTCAAAATAAGGGTTTAAATCTCAAAGGTATGAATTATAGGTACCGATTACAAAGGGGAAAGGACATGACGTATATCCTTGGTGCAAGATGTTCCGATGGTGTTGTTTTAATCGGAGATACAAAAATTATCAGAGGTGATACAGAAGTATCTACGGAAGAAAAAATTATACAACCATTAAATAATGTTGTTGTTGGTGCTTCTGGTGTTAGTGGCGTATTTCACAAGTTTTTAGTAAGTATGATGAAAGTTGTTAATGAAAGAACGCCTGAAGGTGGGTATACCCCAGATACTTTTATTATGGATTGTGAAGACATTTCAAAAACATTAACAGAACGATATTTTCCCAGAATAAGAGATACTATCGAAGTTTTAGTAGCTTTGAGAGTTGGTAATAAATCCGAACTTTATATTGTAACTCCTGACGGTGTATCAGAACCCATTAAACAATATTTAGCTATAGGACATGGTGGACCTTACGGATCGTTCTTTTTAAAGAAATTTTGGAACAAAGATCTAACAATGATGGATATGGCAAAATTAGGATGTTTTATCATTCATTACATAGAATTCTTTGAATTGGATAATTCTGTAGGAGGAAATGAACCTCAAATCTGGTTTTTACCAGACATGCCAGAAGAATTTGACAAACTTCCTGAAGACAAGAAAAAATTGTTCTCCATTAGACAATTAAATCCACTAGAGCCAGAAATAAGAAAACCTGTTTTAGAAAACGTTTTATCGATAAATGATATATTTAGAGAATTCAAGCCTTTTTAGTTTTAAGTACAATTTTTCCATCTTTAACATCAGCTTCTAAATCTTCTCCCTCTCTCCATCCAGTTTCTTTTATCTTCTCAGGCGGTATCACAACCACCCATTTAGGATAAACCGTATTACCGGACTTGCGAGAAAGCTGTTTTTGGAGCTTCATAACATATAATCTTTCGGTACCTATCTATTTAAATATTTGTAGGTACCTAATAGTGTTGGTAATCATGAAGAACAATCCGTTACAAGATCTCTGGAAACAACAAAGCACTCAGAATTGGTCAGTCTACAATAAAGCCCAGTGTATGGAGCTAAAACAGTTTGACGTTCTTTTGAAAGATCTACTCGAAAGTGTAGAGGAACCAGAATACAAATTTGGCAGACCTACACTAAGCCTAAGAGATGTCTTGTTTTGTACCATCAAAAAAGTATACTCTATGATGTCATGCAGGCGTGCAAACGGTCTTTTTGATAACGCCGAAGAAGACGAACTAATCGAGAGGTCACCTCACTTCACAGCTACGTCTAAACTGTTGAACAACCCTTCAATAACGCCTATATTACACAAACTAATAACACTTTCAGCGTTGCCGTTGAAGGATTTGGAAACGCAGTTCGCTATTGATTCTACCGGATTCAGGACTACAAGATTCACAGAATACTGCATCGTAAAGCACGGATTATCAAGAAAGCACAAATGGTTAAAGTGTCATGCAATCTGCGGAACGAAAACAAACGTAATTACCGCTATTAGAATCACAGACGAAAACGGAGCGGATATTAAACAATTCAAACCGTTAGTGTATGAAACCACTCAAAGTTTTAATGTGGAAGAAATAACAGCGGACAAAGCATATCTATCGAGAGATAATTACAATATGGCTAATGAATTGAACACTCAAATTTTCATACCATTCAGATCCAATGTTACCGGAAGGAGAAATGGCTCTGAAATGTGGAAAAAGATGTATCATTACTTCAAATTTAGGCAACCAGAATTCATGGCTCATTATCATCGTAGAAGCAACATTGAAAGCACTTTTTCGATGATTAAGGCGAAGTTTGGAGATTCATTGAAGTCAAAGAACAGAATTGCGCAAGAAAATGAACTACTCTGTAAGATTATTTGTCATAATGTTTGTGTGTTGATACAAGAAGTTAATTAAGATCAAATATAGTTGATACATTTGTCAACTACGTGAAGTTAATAAACAAATTTAGACAAATCACCTCATATTGATAAGATACTATTGTAATAATCAAAGGTTACTCAAATGGAATTTGCATGTTTCGACGAAAGCGGAGATACCGGAAAAACCGGCACAGATTACTTGATTTTAGGTCTAATGTGTACCAATCAAATTCATGCCGTAAGAAGAGCAATTCAATGGGGTATAGATCAAATGCTCAGACACCCCAAAACTAAAAAATGGTTAAATGATAACGGAGGAGAACTAAAATTTTACAAATTCCCAGATAAAGATCTATTAAAAAGGATACTGAGTAAGCTGTCGGAAATAGATATCGATTGTTATTGCATCGCTGTAAATAAGAAAAATAAACCAGACCAAAAATTAGATAAGATCATGGGACTCGAATTGTTAATTAGGCATATGATAGTAAACAGAGGAGAATTTCCCAAATCTATAATAGCAGACACACAATTCATCAACAACAAGAAAGAAAACAAATTTCACATTTTTCATAAAAAAAATGGATCTTCCATAAAATTCTGTATATGCACGGAAGATGAAAATGAAAAATTGCATAATGACGGTTTTGACGAATTAAATACCTTCAGAGTACTACATGAAGACTCAAAACATAAAAAAGAATTGCAAGCGATAGACCTAATTTGTGGAAGTGTTTTCCAATCATTCTCCAAAAAAAATCAAGGATACATAGCCTTACTGAAAGGGAATAAATTAAAACTAACAATAATAGAAAAATAAAAAATGTGTCACAAAACCCTCCTACTGGTCGAACCCTGCCACACAAGGCAACAGGGCATCATCTTTCGACGAAATCCTTTCGGATAGGAATTACTTGTGACATTTATTAGTTTGTAATTCATGTTAAATAACCGCTACATTTAAAAAGATTTATATACTACAGTATATGCTTCATATTTTACGTCATTATCAACAACATCAGCAGTATCATCAGCATCATCATTAGCACCATTAATGGGGCAATAGTTCAATTTTGTACCTAAAGTCATCGTCCCGTAGCTAATGTACGTCAATTTAACCCACTTCCCCTACAACGCCGGGGGGGCTTTGTGCCTAAAAGTCGTTCCTGCCCAAGAAGTCGGGATTGTTATCCAAACATGTCCGCAAGCATGTCATAAAGTTCTAGTTCGTACTCTGAAAGCATTGCTTTTCTCACAGAAACATTGCCCGAAGAAAGGTCCAACGAAAAGTAGCTTATGTACTCGCCCGGGGTTTTGCAGAAATCTACTTCAAATTTTTCTACAGCTTTGTTTTTTCCCAAAATAGTCATCGCTTTTGCACGGGACTCCAGTATTGTTCTTTGTGCATTCTTGTCTTTGGTTGCAAAACCGCTCACAAAGTACGCATGAATGCCTGGTCCAAGTCTCCTCGTCTCTTCGTCTGCAATCCGGCGTAAAGCTTCGATAGAAGATTCTTCAGACCCTGCAATATGGCACAAAGCTCCTTTTTTTGTTGCCAGGTTGTAAAAACTGACCCCCATGCAAGTTCCAATTTTTTCTGTATAGATCAGCCCTGTGTTTTCCCATTTTACCCCTTGCCCCATTTCTACCTTTAATTTCCGATATTCCATTACATGCCACACTTTACGAAAGGATTTAAATTGGTTAAAATCAATCCGCATTAAAAAAATAAAAGTTAATCGGGCAATACAGCCCTAAAATCAAACTACTGTCCTACAAACTTTCTTATCAAGAAAGTTTAATCAAAGAACCGTGTTGCTTAAACTTAAGCTCCGCGTCTCTTGTTGAAGCAATCCCTACAATAGACGGGCCTTTTGCCGTCTGGTTTGAAAGGTACTTCAGACTCGTTCCCACAGTCAGCGCAAGTTACCTTGTGCATCTCTCTGGGACCGCCGAAATTGCGTTCACCAAATGCCATTTTCCTTATTCACCCTTTTTTCCTATATTTGACACATAAAAAATTCCTCTTAGAAAAGAAACTTTCCATATGTCTAGACTAGAATAATATCACAGATTTATAAGATCAACCTATGATCAAAATACGTCAAAAGACGTCAAAAGACGTACTAAACTTACACCCGTCCGACTTAAATCACAAATCAGACTTTAGTCGCAACGCCGGACAATTCGATAATTATAAATAAAGGCAATTCACAAATGGTATTATGAAGCAGTTAAATGAAAGCAAAACAGGCTTGGTTTTGGCGACTTTTGTTGCATTGTTGCATGTGGTCTGGTCAGTAATAGTTGCGGTCATTCCCGGGTCGTTTCAAAGTTTTCTTGATTGGGTGTTCACGCTTCATCACTTGAAACCATTCTACGCGCTATTGCCGTTCAATCTTGGCAACGCGGTTTTGCTGGTAATTCTGACATTTGTTTTTGGGTATGTGTTTGGTTACGCCTTTGCAGCAGTCTGGAACTGGGCAATGAAGCAGAAATTTTAATTTTGGGTACACCGTAGTTCCGAAGATATTGCGCTTTTAGTACTGTGATTAACAGACTGGAATCACAAGCGGATGACTCTGATGAATGACAGCGGCGATTCGGGCAACGGGGACGAATAATCAGCTGACGTGTATCTCCACAATATCCTTATCCTTTACAATATGCTCAAGCCCGATCTGTGCGCCTGGAAACCTTCCTGATCCCCAGACTCTGGCGAATTTGAAATTCTTCAGGAAGTCCTTATGGACGTTTAACGCAACATCCCTTATCGTTGATCCAGCAGGCAGTGTCAACGGTTTTGTCTCCGCTTTCTTTCCGATTATCTTTGTGTAAATCCTGACAAGTTTTAACCGCTCCCACATCAATCTTTTTAACTCGGAAATATTTCTGCCCGTCTTCGCATTGATGACAAGGCCATGTGTTTTATTTCCGGAAATATTATTCGCCGCCCATATCAGGTTTTTCAGGTCCTCCCGCTCGGCAATGGCGGTTAATTTCGCAATATCCTCCGGCTTGGTTGCGTCATAGATCATTACAACCTCGTCGGTGTTGTGCGCTATTGATAAAAGTTCGGGCGACATCCGCGACGGTATTTCCACGACCTGTATCTGCACGCCTTCGTATAACATCATCCCAACCCGCGGATTCTTCGTCGAATACGGGTGCGGGCTCGGCTCGCCGACGCCCGTTAACGATCTTAACAATTCGGACTTTCCCGACGATGCGAAACCGATTATGCACGCCTGCGCAGCGCCTTCTTTTTCAATCGCAACAGTCCGCCCGGATCTTTTTTTCGTAGCAAACCTCTGCGACTTCAGCTTTGACAGCTTCGTCTTAAGCTGCGCCAATACGTTTTCCGCGCCCTTGTGTTTCGGCAATGCGCGTATGAGTTCCTCTAGCGCCGCTATTTTCTCTTCAGTCGTTTTCGCGGCCTCGTATTTTTTATGCGCCGCGAAATATTCGTATCCTGCGTTTACCGGCATATTATTACCTCGTATAATGATTTAAGGTATTTAATTAATAGCGGACAGCCGCTGTTATTTAAAACGGAATGCAATTAGATAAAATGGTTAAAACAGTTATCGGCGTTGTAAAGGAAATCAAAATCGGCGAGAACCGCGTCGGTTTGACGCCGCATGGCGCGAACGAACTTGTTAAACAAGGCTGCGAAGTTCTGGTTGAAACAAACGCCGGCGTAAATTCCGGATTTTCAGACAAGGATTACGAAAGCAACGGCGCCAAAATCGTGAAAACCGCCAAAGATGTATACGCGAAGGCCGGTATCATAGTAAAGGTAAAAGAACCGCAAAAATCGGAATTCCCGTTGCTCAGGGAAAAACAGGTATTATTCACGTATCTGCATTTAGCCGCAGAGCGCGAAGTCACAAAAACGCTTCTCGATAAAAAAGTTACGGCAATCGCTTACGAGACAATCGAACTTCCCGACGGATCCGTGCCGTTGCTCGCCCCGATGAGCGAAGTTGCTGGCCGCATGGCAGTCCAGGTAGGAATGCATTATCTTGAAAAAACGTACAACGGTTCCGGAAAATTATTGCAGGGCGTTCCGGGCGTTGCGCCGTCAAACGTGACTGTGATAGGAACCGGCATTGTCGGAATAAACGCTGCGAAAACCGCTGCAGGTGTGGGTGCAAACGTAACGATTATCGGGCGCAATCCCGGCCAGCTGCGCAATATCGACGACCTGTTCAACGGCCGCATTAAAACCCTGTTCTCAAACGCGCACAACATCGACCGTTCAATCGCAGAATCCGATTTGGCGATCGGCGCCGTTTATATCACAGGCGCAAAAACTCCGAAACTTGTGACAAGGGACACGGTCAAAAAAATGAGGCGTGGTTCCGTAATCGTCGATGTCGCGATAGACCAGGGTGGCTGTTTCGAGACGTCGAAGCCAACGAGCCACGATAATCCTGTTTATGTGGAGGAAGGCGTAACGCATTACTGCGTTACCAACATGCCCGGAGCTGTTCCGAACACATCAACGCTCGCACTGACAAACGCGACATTCCCGTATCTTTTGAAAATAGCAACGCAGGGCATTGACAAAGCTACGAAGGCCGACGAATCTATAAGGAAAGGAATAAACACGTACGACGGAAAGCTGACAAACAAAAAAGTAGCCGACGCGCTTGGGATCAAATATCAGGAATTAAAACTGTGACAGTATTAAACGACTTTCCCGCTGCTTGAACTTGCCGTTGTCACACGCACAGCAGTTTGGGTTTTTTCGCTGTTATCGACACGAACCAAAGCATTAACAACAGTTTTGCCTGTTGTCCCGTTTTCAACAACCGTATTCGCTTTGTTTATTGAAACGGACGCTGTGCTGTCATGCACGCCGCCTCCTTTCACGCTTGTTATGTCCCAGTGCTTTTTATCGCCGGCTTCGTTGTCACGATGCTCGCCAACAATTGTCGCGTTTACGGTTGCCAGGTTTTCGCTGTGCCTGAACTGCATGCTCCTGGTATATTCCCTTTCAATCACTGCTTCAATAGCTTCTGTGTAATTTTTATCTGTTTTGTTTTCAACCCTTTCCGTCGCCCTTACAATATGCTCAATGGAATTGTTCAGCGCGTTTTCTATTGCCGGTTTCGCTTCATCCGGAACTTTGTCGTAAACCATACCAAGCACGAACGTGCTCTTGACAAGCAGATTGTCGTTCGCCTTTATGAAAGAGGAAACGTTCCTTCCTATACCGCTGGAAACGTTCTCAAAATCGTCAATCTCTTTGCTGTAATCCTCGACAGCATTTTTTGCCTCTGTTGTCTTGTTGTTATCTATCATTTTTTTTGCTTCGGCAAGACGATTCTTGGCAAACTCGAGATGTAACTCGGCTTTTTTCTTGGGATCGAACGTCAATGTCATTTGCACAGCCTCACCGAACCTTTTGAATATGTACATTGGATTATCCGGAAGAAGACCGGGTTGCGACATCTCTGTTTCCATTACGGAAATCTCTGCAGCTGTGACAGTGTTATCGCTGAAATTAACCGCGGGAAACGATTGCGATCCCAGCTGACCGTACGCAGCGCACGGAATAATCACAAGTGCGATTATCTGCGCGAATAAAATCACTTGTTTTTTCATCTTGTCCCTCTTTTTCGTTTAGACCGTTGATACTAATAATATTACCCAGGCGGGCATTTATCTCGCTATCTCAGGCTTGGACTACGCTACCCTGCCCGCCTGGCGGTCATCAGACCGTTTGTTGTTTCATACCTCCTTTTTCGCTAGGCAACGAGTTGTATAACAACTCGTGCATAGGAAATTATTGATTTCCCATGCGGCCTTTTAGTTGGCAGCCACCTTAGCATCTGCTGTATGTTCCGCAGATCATTACTGATCCTCGATGAGTGTCGCATGCATGTTAATGTCAAACGAGATCAGCTTTCCGGTCGAAACGTCAAACCACGCTTCAAAGGTTTTATTGAGGAACCGATCATTCGCTTTGCGAATGTCAATTCCCGAAACAACGTAAAATGTTGCGTTGTCCACGGTTTTCGTCGTAACGGTTGCGTTTTTGAACCCGAGCCTGTTGGCTATCATCTTTCCCATCTTCTCGGATGTCATGTTGACGTGTCCCAACCCGTTAACAAGCCCGTTAATCCCGTTTCCCATGCCGTGGAACGACATGCGTGGTTTCTGGTCCTCGTCGTCCGTTTCATTGTCGTCGTCTACATCATGGTCGTATGTTCGGTTTCCGCCGGACATCATACGGTTCATATTTTCAGAAGGCACATTGTTCATGTACCTTTCCGTATATTCTCCCATACTGTTTTCAGAGGTCCTTTGCGCCTCCGCAGCTACAGCCAATGGCAAAACCAATACAAATGCCACAAGCACTCCTTTTTTCCAAACTTTCATATTGTATGCACCCCACACAAAGGGCGTCTTTTCGCGCCCTTTTCTTACAAGCAGTTTTAGTCCGTTTCAGCTACTAATTGGTGTGCTGAAACAGTCGTGAAACGGTTATCAGAAAATAGTTTTACGAAAAAATTACTTTAGCCAGAAAAGTTTGTTCGTTCTTCCGTGTCTTTGTTTTTTAATGTAGCCTTCGCTCTCCAGCCTCGAAACTATCCGCGTGGATTTGGCGCGCGAGAATCCGAATTCATTCTGCAGGTCGCTCTGCAAAGCGGTCTTCCTGGCCTGTATGAACGTTATCGTTTTACGCTCATCCTCCCTGAATCCTTTCATAAACTCTTCCTTTGTTTTTCGTTTGAAATAAATGTAAAGCGCCATGATTATCGCGATCAGCGCAACAACGAACGCAATCAAAATAACGCTGCCCTGACCGGCACCAGTAAACTTCACCGAGAAAAGGATCGGACCGCCGACATTGTTTCCATTCCACAATAGGATTATTCGTGAACCATCTGAAACAATGCTCGCTCCCATAGGACTGTAATCGTTCTGGTATATGGCATAGCCCGGAGGCAACGCCACCTGCACGCTCACGTTGTAAAGCGTCCTTTCAAAGGAAAACTCTGTAAAGAAGTGGCTTATCGTGCCGCTGTGAAATATCACGTTATCGGCCGTATAGCCGAGTGTAAGAGTGCTCGTCGCTCCTTCCAGGAAGATTTCCAGGATCGAGCCGTTGTTCTGCACCAGAAGCCTGTATGCGAGACTGTTTCCGCTGTCGTCAATGACGCTTATGTCCCTGACAGGTCCGCTTAGCGTATAGTTTATGGAATTATTCGCCACAGAACTGTTGAAATGGAATTTCGTTGTCTGTTTCACCGAATTGTCCGCGTTGATATCAAAGGATATGCCTACGCTGTTCGCATTTGAATTGACAGTATCCGCAGCTGCGATTATCGGAAACATGCCTGCCAGTACGATCGTTACAAGTGCAAACACACTGAACATTCTGCCGGCGTTAAGCATAATTTAACCTCGTTATAATCCTAATAAATACGCGATCATTCGCAGCGAACAAAAGTATAGCGTGGTTTAATACTTATAGTTGACAGAAATAAAGAAAGAGGAGAAAGGTAAATCATTGCACAACAAACTTTCCTTCTTTGATCAAACTTTCTTTGTAAGAAAGTTTGGGGGAAATGGTCCAGCCTGGTCTAAGATACCGGCTTCGGGTAAGCCTTTCTTTCAACAAGAAAGCCTTAAGGGAAAGAAAGATTTAGAATTAGTCGGTGACCCGTGTTCAAATCACGGTTTCCCCATTGGGTAATATGGAATGGATTTTGAAGCCATAAAAATTACCTTATTACGTAAAAACTTTAATAATTTTAAAAAATAAAGATAATATCATGGAAACTTATGAACCTGGGGATGTTAAAAAACTCATAGAAATGCTGAGTAGAATCAACGCTGAAATCAAAAATGTCAAAAACGTTGAACCTACCAAACTTGAAAAGCAGATAAGATATCTGGAGCAAAGGTTAAAGTTTTTCAACCCGACAAAGGAAATGCTTGGCTACATAATCAACCAAGCTGAATGTTCTAAGATAAAACTAGATCCAGTTCTTTTGGAAAAACTAAAAAGCGAACTTGTCAAGAAAGGTTAGTGCTCTATCTTGCTAACGCATATTTCCCTGAAAAATTCTGACAGTATTCTATTTCTTTGTAAGCGTGAATGTGCCGGAATGGTCTTTATCGTCGTCCAAATTCCCCTTAATTACTGTATTTGTGATGGACGTGGGCACCAATGTAACCCCATATTCCGATACGGGATGTGTCAGAAAATCATTCGGGCAATTGTGGGTAAGCCCGCCCAAAGCTATGGAATATGTGGTGTTGCTTGAGTAAATCGAAATCGTGCTTTTTCCTTCGCCCCTGTAGCCGCTGACATCTACCGGAATGTTGGTAACGCTTCCGCCGGTAATTTGACACGTGCAATCCTTCGTATTTGATACTGGTGCTGTTGCCGAACTTGAGGTTCCGCTGACGTATCCGTAGCCGTTGGCGGGGGAATAATACTGGTCACTGCTATTGCCTCTCAGTGCAGCAACCAAACTATCTGAAAATGTCATACTCACATCAAGGTTGATGCCGAGAGTTCCCTTCTCGCACCAAGCACAGCCCTCCTCAAGGAATGTGCCAATAATCTTTCCGGTCCATGTTTCAGACTTGCTTGCGAAATTTGCGACTACAGTTTTATCTTTATCCATTGTGACAGAACAATCGGTTCCGGAGCATTCTCCGGACCAGCTGTCGAATGTGGATTCGTCGTTCGGTTCATTCGTAAGTGTGACTTTGGTGCCAAGTTTGTAGGGCAGGACACACCAATAAATTCCGCTGTCAGTGGTTCCGCAGTCCTTTTGCACAATGCTGCCCGGATTCCAACCTATCGAACCGCTTCCTGTGCCAGCCCAGAACACTGTGAGATTGGCAATCTGGGCATCAGGAATTGCTTCGATTATGGTCACATCTGTCGTGTCGCAGCTCGACGCACCGACCATATCCACAACACAAACTCCATAAGTATGCGTTCCTTGTACTCTGGTTGTGCCTGTCAGATATCCGTTCAAATCTATCATCATGCCCATAGGCGGAGCTCCGGCTCTGAACGTATCGGATTTGAAATAGTACGGAGGCGTTCCGCCGCTTGCTGTTGCGACTTGCACAGAGCACGCTCTGCCAACCATGCATTTGGCCGGTCTGAGTGTGAGCTGCGGAGCAGACTGGACAATGGTAATTCTCAACTCGATTTCCCGTGTGTTTGGCGGCGATGATGAGTCGCTCACGATTACGACAAATGGCGGGGAGATGCTCTTTGTTGTTCCCAAAGAAAGTGTGCTCTTGCCTGAAAGAATCCCGTCCCTGCTCAGCGTAAATCCGTTCGGAAGCGTCGAACCCTGCCTCAGAGTCCAGACATAAGGCGGTTTTCCGCCGCTTGCTGTAATTGTAAATGCGCCGGCTTTGCCGGATTCCCAGACAGGAAGCGCTGTTGTAGTAATGGCAAATGTTGTATCTGCCCTGACAGGATTCAATGAAATATCCATCTTCTTGAGTTTTGTTGCATCATTCGCGCCGGCAAGGAAAGTGTTGGCAGCGGTTTGAAGATCGTCAAGGCCTGTTTTCGCGGTTATTTGTACAGGCTTTCCAGACAAATCATTGACCGTGATAGGATTTCCATTTGCTGTGCCGTCCACAATCCCGTCAGACCAGTCATTTGCAAGCGCTTGCGCAAGATCTATGGCACGGACATTCATGTTCTTCGCCTCTTGGTCTAGCCCTGCCAGAAGCGCGCTGTATTTTCTCGCATCCAGATTTGCCGCTTTCATTGCGCTCGGGTCGTTCGCAGCAACTGGCACAATCTCAAGAATGCTCTGGAGCTGATATTGCTGGGCAACTGCAATGTTCGCCTGCGTCACCGCATCGCCTGCCGGAATTCCCTGCTGCATCCATTTCGTTGCTAAAGAGGCTGCCATATCAGTGAATGGTGTTACCGCAGCCTGCCGTATGCCTGCCGGTAATACTGTATGAATCACGTCATTGCCGGATAACTGCACCTGCACTCCGGTAACTTCATCCCTATATGCTCCTCCGGAAGACTCCACGAGTAAGCGGGTGGGAAGTTCCTTGAGTATAGAGAAGTCTACGCTCCCGGAAGCGTCTGAAATCATAGAATCAATGAGCAAATTTCCTCTGGTCCCGTCATCTTTCAATTCGTAGACGCTCACAGTGGCGCCTGCGATTGGTCCCTTTGCAACAATGGCTGTGAACGCTTTGGATTGAGACTGAATATTATGGTTTGAAGGTATGCTCAACGCAAACACAAAAACAGCCAAACCTATAACGAGGGAACCCCAGAAGAAAATCGGATGCCGCTTGCGGAATGATTGTTTGGACGCTTTTCTCGATGAAAACTTGAAACCAGACATCGAATCTAAATATTTTTTAGCTTTCCTATGATATAAAAATTGACGGTTTCCCCATTTAGTTATTTTGTTCCGAACAGGTTCCTGAAAAAATCGATTATGATTTCGAGGAAATTCTTATTTTCAAGATTTCTCCGGGGGCTGCCCGTTTCTTTGGTTGTATTGTTCCCAGTGATCGACTGGGTGTTTTTATTATTACAATCCGGGCAGCAATCCTGCGCACAGATATCCTTCGATTCCGCCCAATTCTCGCAAATCCCATTCCCGCAATATGATGGAGCGGTGTTATTCGCAGAAGCGCCGTTCGAATCGGCGCTTTCCACGTAAGGCATCTGGGTTATTTCGCTGCATTGAACCTCCTCTGTGGATGCGCTGTTCCCCTCAAACACGAATTGCCTGACTCCTGTACCTGCAACCACATACTTGCCGTTGAAATCAACGAATGTCACATAAGTCGGAGCCGTGTATTCCCACAACGGTTTGCTGCTGTTTATTGAGAAAAGATAGATTTTTTTCGAACTGCTCCCGGCTGCCAGAAATCTCCCGTCAGGGCTCAGTTTCAAATCGCCGATCTTTCTGAAATCCCCGCTTTCTGAGAATTTCCAGAGCGGAGCGTTGCTTTCACTCGAAAATAAATATACATTCCCGCTCAGGGTTCCGGATGCTATGTATTTTCCATCGGATGAAATCGAAACGGATCGCGCTGTCGCGTCGTCCGGGGACGAGAATTCCCATATTTTCCTGCCGGATTTGGAAAATAAAAATAAATTCGGTTTGCCCTGCTCCTGATCTGCTACATACGCTATATATTCTCCGTTATCCGATATCGCCGACTCATGGACAGGTGAATCCCTTGTGAGCATTTCGCTCATAAAAAGCAATTCCCCGTTATTCGAGAACAGATAAGCTCTTCTGTCAGGGCATCCCGATGATACTGCTGTATAGCTACCATCCGAAGTGATGTCTGGCTTGTAGAAATTTCCGGTCTGCGTGTATCCGGGATTGGGGGCTTTATATTCCCAAAGTTTTCCCCCTGTGCTGTTAAAAAGAATTACCTTATCGCCCTTATTGTCAGCGTTTCCCAATCCAACCGCGACACGCCCTCCGTCATCGGACATTGAAACACCTATGACATTTGCCTCAAGGGATGTTTTCCAGAGCAACTGCCTGGATGCTGTATCAAAATAATAAAGAGTGGTTCCGAGTGTTCCTGCCATGTATCTGCCGTCTCCGGAAATGTCCACCCCGTTGAAACCTGCCATCGTAACCTTCGGCACATCGCACTTGTCGCATAATTTCCATTTTATTAGCGTCTCGTTGCTGCTGTTTGAAAACAGGTAGATCGCGTATCCTGTAACAGCAGCAGCGTATCTGCCATCATCGGAAAGTGCGACGCCCTCAACCCAGTCGTTTTTTGTTTCATATGACCATAATTTATTTCCGTTATTGTCCAGCAAAATTATTTCATTGTTGTCAAGTTTTTCAGCATAGAGTAGCGGACCTTGGTCCGGGCTGTCTATTATCGCAGCCCTCGCCTTTCCAACGCCATTGCTGGCTTCAATATAATAGAACAGTTCTTTGCCGGATGTCGGCACATAATTGAATGTATACATTGCTTCGCTCGCATAATTTCCGCTTTCCTTTGTCATGTTGTACCACTTGTAATCGTGCCATATTTTTACGTATGCCGGAGGACGGCCTTGACTGTCCTTGTAATATACCCTGTATGTGAAATTCATGCATGGGGTTCCGAAGGACGGGTAAACTGTCGAAGAATAAAGTTCGGGCGCATCGACTTTCTCCGCATCGGTTAATTTTGGAATGCTCCCCAGTGTTCCCAAGTCCGGCTTGTCTTCGGCAATAACAAATACCGGCAGCATGAAAATAATCATAAAAAAGACGATCTTCCCCATTAATGCCATATTTAATGAATACATTCAGGTAATTAAAACATTGACCTTTCTGTTGAATAGATGTAGGATAACGGTTTCTCATTTAGTTATGGATAAAATAAATTATAAGAAATATTATTTGTTCTCGTATTCGGGATTGAAAACGCCCTCACCTTTTGCAAGATCCATGCCCGCTTCCTCGATAACCGTCTCGTGCGTCTTCCTAAGCGGGATTTCCTTTAAGGAGAACGTTACTAACAGCGCAAATAAACTCGCAGCCGTCGCCAGCAAAAAGGCGTTGTCCAATGAAACTGCAAGCGCCGATCGCAGACCAACTATCTGCGCAGCGCTGAGCGTCGACAAATAATCCGCGTCAAGCAGCACACTCGGGTTTATCGTTGTGTTGTTTGCGCCAAGCACGCTGTTAAGCGACGCGACCAATATTACGCCGAAAATAGTCACGCCTATCAGGCTTCCTATGTTCCTGAAAAACTGCAGCGACGCGGTTACGACGCCTATCATGGAATGTTCGAATGCATTTTGCGTTGTTATCACGAACAGCGGGAACGTGACGCCCATTCCTGCGCCGACAAGTGCGATATTTCTGACAAGCGCTATATCGGTTGTAGACGCGCCCATCCGAGAAAGCAGAAACATTCCTAATACGACAAGAGTCAGGCCGAAAATCGCCAGCGCCTTGTATTTGCCCGTACGCGATATTATCTGTCCGGAAATCATGTTAACGGTTACCATCGCAACGACCATCGGCGTAAGTATTACGCCCGCTGCTGTCGCGGACTTTCCCAAAACAGCCTGGGCAAATAGAGGTATGTATGTTATTGTGCCGAACATTCCTATTGCAGTTATGAACGCGGCGCTTACCGACACGGAGAATATTTTATTTTTGAATATCGAAAGCGGAAGGATCGGATCTTTTGCTTTTCTTTCCGTCTTGACAAAGAAAAACAGCGCAACAGCCGAAAGCAGCGATAGCGCAACAGTCTGCATATAATGTGTGTTAATTAGGAACAAACCAAGCATGAATAATACCGAAGAAGTAGTAAGCAGCGCCGCGCCCTTGTAATCGATTGTTGCACGGTGTCCTTTTATGTCCGGCAAATATTTCGACAATATCAGGATTGAAACAGCGCCTATTGGCAGATTGATGAAGAATATCCAGTGCCAGCTCAGCGTATCCGTTATAAATCCGCCCAGTAACGGGCCGATTATCGACGCTAACCCGAATGTCGCGCCGATGACGCCCTGCCACTTTCCGCGTTCCGCGGGCGGGAATAAATCGCCTATTATCGCCATAGAGTTCGCAATTATCGCGCCTCCTCCGATTCCCTGTATTGCGCGGAATATCACAAGCTCTATTATGTTGCCAGAAAACCCTGATAAAACTGAACCTCCGAGAAATATCAGTATTCCCAGTATGAACAAATTCTTGCGCCCGTGAATATCGGAGAGCCGCCCGTAGATTATGACAGCAGCCGTTGACGTAAGCAGGTACGAGGAAACTACCCAGCTGAGAAGTTCTATGCCGCCAAGCGCCGAAACGATTTTCGGCAACGCTGTCGATACGATTGTTTGGTCCAATGCAGAAAGAAATAATCCGCTCAGCACGCTGAGCATTATGACAAGCTTGTTATTTTTTCGTTCCATTCCGTCAGTCCAGTTTCATATTAACGCCTGCGTCGCTTATAAAAGCGGGAAGACGCGCTTAAATAACTAACCTTCCCATTAAATTTGTTGTTACGCAAGGCGATTTGATGCAGGATCTTTTCAGAAACTTATTTGAGTCGGATCCGATTTTCCCCGGCATATTATCCGTGCGCGCCTGGGATGAAAACGGCCTGCCGATATCCGGTTACGTCTCACCGCGCTTTTCCAACGATTATCCGGCTGGATACGCTTTGATGCAAATGGCCGAAGCGAAGCTTGTACAAGCAGCGTACCTGGACAGGGACGGCAAAAAAAATGTCAAGGAATTCTACGAAAAAAACGCTGCAATCATTTCAAGCAGCTGCGGATCTGCGCTTTTGATGCTTAGGGTCATTGATCACGGCTACCTGACTGCATTTATGGACACGGATATTTCCGCAGCAGAACTGTTTGAGTTCGGAGAAAGTTTGGAAAAAACGATCGATCTGTAAAACTTGGGACGTTTGTAAAATTATTTTTTATCTGTAACCTTTAACACATGCCACCCAAACTCTGTTTTGAACGGCAATGAAACCTTGCCTTTTTCCAGTTCAAAAGCCGCATTCTCAAATGCGCGCACCATGCGACCGCGACCGAAATAACCAAGATCCCCGCCTTTCTTGCCGGACGGGCACAACGAAACTTCCATTGCGATTTTCGCAAAGCTTTCGCCCTTATTGATTCTTTCCAGAACTGTTTTCGCTTCGTTCTCCGTCTTCACCAGAATGTGACTTGCACGAACCTCTGTAACCATGAAAAATATAGAGATGTCTAGGATATAAAAATACAAAATTGGCAATGAAGCCAAAAACTCAAATCGTTGCCTTTCAAACTTATTTAAGGTTTGATCAAAGAACCGTGTAACTTTGATTAAACTTTCTGAAAGTTTAACTTAAGCTCCGCGTCTCTTGTTGAAGCAATCCCTACAATAGACGGGCCTTTTGCCGTCCGGCTTGAAAGGGACTTCAGATTCGTTCCCACAGTCAGCACAAGTTATCTTGTGTGTTTCTCTGGGACCGCCGAAATTGCGTCCACCGAATGCCATTTTCCTTATTCACCCTTTTTTCCTATATCAGACACGCAAAAAAACTCCCTGAAAAAGAGAATCCTTCCGTATGTCTAAGTTATATCAATATAATGGATATAAATAGATGCGGCGCACGCTTTATAAGCTGCGGGCAAAAAACCGCATTTCGGCCATATCGTATCGTTTTTTAAAAGCGCCGGTCATGCTGTTATTAATTTTTTTGTCGCAACGTATCCGAGATCAAACGCTATTATCGAGGCAAAAATTATCCACGTTGCTGTTATAGCCGCTGCAACGAACGCCGCGACCTCGAGGAATGGCCTGCACAATATTATTTTTGCGATGGTCTTGTTTTTTATTTTCTTGGCATCTGCAAGGTCGCTGAAAAACTCGTCCGCATAAGCTGCGGCCAGGAATATCAGGAACAATGCGGGCTGCAGCATTGGAAAACCCAGAATAAACAGGATCGCAAACATCGAAAACGCGCCGATCCTGTGCCCCGGCGAATCGAGTTTTCCCGCCAAAAAATTCGCAAGAACAACGGCTATCCAAAGGTTAGCAACATCAGCGGACTTTAAAGCAACATACGAAAGCAGAAGTCCGTAGCTAAAACCGAAAAACATCTCCACATTCTTGAACCGTTTCATGGGTTTATCGTGTATATCGTCGACGAATTTAACGAGTATTCCGGTTGCAAAAGCTGCGGCTATTATCTCTATCATCGTATCACTTCAACGCAAAGGAAAGGAGCGTGAATATTATTGTCGCATCGCCCTCAACGCAAATTGAATTCGCGTCTTCCTTAAGCTTCGACCACGACTTCGCTTCTTTCGGCCGCGCACCAGCAACTGAACCGTCGCCTTCGTTTGCTGTTGTTACGTAAACAGCATAATCTAATCCGTCGCGTAGTATGTTCACGCCGATAGTATGGTGTTTCGCAACCCCTCCGCCAAGTATTATCGCGCCCGTCTTTTTCGAAAGCAATACTATATCCGCAAGATCTTTCATATCTGCCGTAACATCGACGCCGAAGTCTTTGTGGTCCTGTTTGTAAAAGAATAACTGCAGCCCAAAAGCGCCGTCGGTTATCGCAGGGCAGAATATCGGTATCTTATTTTTCGTCGCCCAGTAAATGAACGAATCCTCGCCTGATATTTTTCCAAGCTCGTTTATCAGCCCGCTCGGAGAGACCATCTTTCCCGTTTCTTTTTGTTTTTCATGCATTCTTGCAAAAAACGGCTGCAAAACCTTTTCAAGATGCTCGTAGCGGTCGTTCGGGACAAAAATATTTCCGATGCGGTTGACGCCCTTTTTATGTAGTTCAATATCATCGGAATCAAAACTTCCGAGCAGGAACGGCTTTTCGGATTTTATCAGATCCTCTTCTATGGACCCGACGCTGGTTATTATTACGTCAACAAGCTTGTTTTTCGCAAGGTACGCGAAAATATCACGAAGCCCCGAAGAAACCATGTTCGAGGTGAATGCGAGGAATATCGTAGCTTTCTCACGCTTCATCTTTTCGATTATCTCAACAGCCTTGCCAAGATTCGTAGCCTGAAAACCTGTGGAACCTATGCCCCCCAGTAACTCCTTTATCGTAATATCTTTCGATATGTCAATGCCTTTGACCTCGTCTAGATTTTCAATTTTAGACATTATTCTGCCTTACACCGATAACAAAGAACAAACATTTAAACTTGCGGCAGAACCGACTTGAAACTATAACCCTTGTTCTTCCGCATGTAGAAATAAGCCGCTATGGCAATCAGAACAACCAAAACTATGATTATCGGGATTATGCTCGCTCCACCCGTCGTAGGCATTGTCGTTGTAGTCGCAGCGGTTGTTGTAGTTACTGCAGAAGTTGTAGTCGTTGGCAGCGGAACAGTCGTTGTCGTAGCGCCTGTGACTATTTTTTGGCCTGTTATTGCAAATACCGAGAATCCGGGCGATGTCGCCTCGTAGAATACATAGCTGTTGTCACCGCCAGTGATGATTGTTGTTAATTTTACCCAGCTGTTGCTTACAAGGCGGTTTAGGTTTACAGTGGTCTGGTCTATCTGATTCGCGTCAAACCATGTTCGTTCAACCTTGAACTTGAATTTAGCGCTTGTTATTGCCGAAGTCTCGACATTCACAGCCTTGATATCAAGATACCTATAAACCGAACCGGAAGACGATGATATAACTACAGATGCTGTTGACGGCGCAGACGTTGTCTGGACTGTCAATTGAACGTTGCTCGCCGCAACATTGGTTTGCATTGTTATTGACTGCACAGCTGTTGATTCCGATGCAGGCAGACTAACCTCGGTCGGCGTGTTTGCCTGAACATTGCCTACGGTCTGTGTTATCATTGTTGTCGTTGTTGTGGTGGTTGTTGTGGTAGTCGATGTCGTACTCACTGTTGTTGTCGTTGTTGTGGTCGTTGTTCCGGAAGAACCGCCACCGCCAGGATTGGTATTGACTGTTGGTGTTGTTGCCGGAGCCGAACTCGCACACGAACCTGAATTGCAGTATCCGCCCGTACAGCCACACGCATATGTGCACGACGCTGCATCAGCTGATCTGCTAAAAGTAAGGTTGAACCTTGTTGACGTGCCGTTGTAATGCGAACCTGCAGACCAGGACTGGTTTTCCTGCGCAACATTGACACCGCAAATCTGAAAACCTACGGATTGTCCAGCCACACCTTCGACTTCAAGAATATAAAATCCCCTGCCTTCCGCAGTGATCGTGCTGGTGTTCGCTTTCAAAACACCAGCTATATACGCAGAAACAGGTAGACCATTTTCAGCGAGCGTTGTGTTCGTGTAAACATACCCTTTCCATGTTCCAGGTGTGGATTGAGCCACGACAAAAGACGAAAGCACAACAATTAACGATAGCAGGAAACTATAACATACAAGTTTGGATCCTTTCATCGTGCTCACTCTTGAACCTCACGCCATCAACCTTATTCTATTCTGAACACAAAGTCTGGGATAGTCTTGTTCATGTTGAACAGGTATACCTGCGCACCTGTGTTATTGAACATCTTGAGCGTGTTCTCGGATGGCGCTGAGTTCGGGTCGAACGAAAGCCATGACGCGCCGTTGTAATAGTAGGTGTAGTTGAAGAAGCCCCACATACCGGCTCTCTTTGTAACATTTTCAACTGTAAAGTTGCTCTGCAGCGAACTGATACTCTCTATATCGCTCTTCTGCGGCAGTTGTGCAGAGGCGAACTTAGCTTGCCAAAGATCGTTATCAGAGCAGTAGTTCAATAATCTGCCGACATATCCGCAGTTAACATCAATCGTTATGTTAGCTAGCGGTATTCCCAACGAACCCGTGTACGTCGCTACGTTGCTTGCATTATCTGTCACCATGACAAAGAACTTTACTCTCTCGTTGTCCACAAGGTCAGAGGTGTCTATAGTCACGTTGTAAATGGACGCTGTGCCAGGCGTTGCATTTGTAGTCTTGTAAATAGTCCATCCTGTATTGTTGGACCAAGCACGCACATCTATAGTTGCATTTGTCTGCGAAGCATCATTGACCTGTACCATTATTTGTTCCGACGCATTCGGAATGTATTTTCCTCTTGTGCTGTTGCTCAACGCTATCACAGTCGGCGCCGTATTGTCCACATAGAAGAACGTCACATTGGTTCTTACATTGCCTACTGTGTCGTTCGCTGTTATCGTGATATTGTATAAACCGTCGGCCAACAAGATCGTGCCGTTGGTTCCGTTGAACGCGCCCGCAAACACCGAAAGCCCGAATGCCGGTCCCATCCAGTTCGTGCGGTTGCCGATTCTGAATAACTGCGTCCCGCCGTTAACACCGGATACAGAGTCGGATATAGTCGCGTTCGCCGAGATAGTCCCAGACCTGTAAGAATTGTTGCCCGGTGTCAAGTCTGCCAGTCTCGTTCCCTCTGCCTGATAATTGAATATTATCACCGGTGCAGTCCTGTCCACTGTAATGTTGAAGTAATATGTTATGTTCACATTGCCGATGGAGTCGTAAGCCGTTATGTTAAGCTTGAACCTGCCCTCGTATAACGAGGATGTGCTTATAGTAACATTGTAGTGGTTGCCGTTTATGTTCCCTGTGTTGTTTAACAATCCCGATGCGCTTATGCCGTCGGTTTCGTTGAACAGGTAGTATGACACATTGGCAACACCGCTCAAGTCTATCGTCGATACGTTGATCAGCATCGAGCCGGTTATATTCGAGTTGTTAGCGGGCGACAGTATCATTGAATAAGGCGCTGAATCCTGCAGCGTAACGATTACCATGGCCACTGTGCCGTTTGCGGTGTAGTTTTCATTGTCTGTTGTATTGGCGGTGATGTTGTAAATGCCCAACGCCATATTCAAGTTCGAAATCGTTATGTTCTGGTTGCCTGCCGGATACGGCCTGAACGACAGCGCAGTCAGGTTTATGAATTGATTCGCCACAGTCGTTATGTTCGCGAACAATGTTGTGTTTATTGTCAGGCTTGTCGGCGAATACGCAGTTATGTTAAGCGCCGTTCCCCTCTCCCATGTATACACATTGACGATGCCACCGCTCGCCTGCGTGCCGTTAACTTCCAATATCACTGCCGGTGAAGCGTTCTTTGCAATTACATAATACCATTGCGTTGTCTTGAGCCAGTTTCCAGTCGTGTCCGAAGCGTACCAGATTATCGGATAACCTGTCGTGTTCGCAGCCAGATCTGTTACATTAGCCGACCAATTGCCGCCTTGTGCGTCGCCTTCATACCTGAAAGCCGTGCGGTTCGTCGCATTAATCTGCATTATGACGCTCGTAACACCTATTGTATCATTGAAAGTCTTGTTGAACCTGTAGAACCTCCCGGGGAAGTATTCTATTCCTGACGCAGGTTCTGAAGTATTCGTAGTAACGTCGAATTCCACAGGCACATTGTTGTCTATCGTGACAGTCACGTTAGCGTATGTTACATGGTTCAGGGTGTCGTTCGCAGCAACTGTTATGTTGTACAAACCGTCACCGAACAATGCGGCAGATGTTATATTTGTTCCATTGAAGTATCCACCGCCAGTAGCATTCACGCCTGAATTGTTACTCATGGTGAGATAAGCGCTTCCTAGCACGTCAAACGCGTCCGTTACGTTGCTTATCCTGTACCATACGCTCTTAACCCAGACCGCGTCATTGACATCAGCCATTATGTTGAACGTACCTTTGATAAACTGGTTCGCTGTCGGCGACTTGATGCTAACCATCGGCGCTGTGTTGTCAATACCGATTGTCACATTTTGCGAATTGTTAACGTTCCCTGCGTAGTCGGTTGCGACTATTGTCAGGTTATATCGTCCGTCTGCTAGATTTGCGCTCGTGAAGTTTGTCGCGTTGTACATATCAAAGAACGCTTCTCCAGCCGAGGACTCGTTTGTCATTGCCAACAATGAACCTGCCCAGCTGCTGTTTGAAAGACGATATTGCACAGACTGTATGTTGCCAGCATTTATCGTCGACGTTATTCCAGAATCGCGGACAGTCGCATTTATGATTATCGAGGTTGAGAAATTCAGGTTCGCTGTAGGCGTAACGATTGTAACATTAGGTTTTGTGTTGTCAATCGTTATTGTCACGTTGACTGTAGTGTTTAAGTTGCCTGCGTTGTCCGTTGCGTTAATGCTTATTCTGTACAGGCCGTCCTCCAAACCTATTCCGAAAGTATTGTTGGTTCCGTTCCAGTAACCGCTAAAGGCTGTTCCTATACCCAAGCTCAAAGCTATTGGACCCGACTGGAAAGTGTCATTTGTTACCCTGTAGGAAACGCTCGCAATGCCCGAAGGCGTGTTGTTCGCACTTATGTTTAGTGTAAATGAACCTGACACATTAGCGCTGCCCAACGGAAGTAATACGCCCACAACAGGGTTCACCCTGTCAATCGTTGTGTTAAACGGAATAACCTCTGTTCCAAACCCGGCTCCATTGCCCGCCAAATCTCCGTTCGGTTGAGTAACGTTTGAGTTGTTGAAGAAGTAATAAATTATCTTGTTGGTAGGAGAAGTTGACAGGTCTACTGTCGTGTTACACAGATAATTGCTGCCCGCAGTTCCTGTACATAACAGCGTTTTAGCGTTCCAAGCAGTCGGTATGGCAGGGCCAATACCCCAGTACAGCGTCACGTTCTTGCTTGCGTTTAAATTGACCTCAGTCACGCTTATCTGGAACAGCTGTGCCGCACTTCCTGTAATGTAGCTGTTGTTCAAAGGCAACGGGTTGGAATAACTCGCAGCGGTATTGTCTATGCTGACTGTGAAGTTTGAAGATCCATTTACCATCAGGTTCCCGCCGTTGTCGAATGTCTTGAACACAAACGTTCTGTTGCCGTCGTCTATCACGGAATCTGCGGTGTTCGCGGGTATCGTAATCGTGCCGTTGGCCCAGAATTCCGAACTGTTGGACACGTTACCGGCATAGATCGCTGTCCCGCTTGAGTTGACGATGTAAACTGAAATGTTATAACCGAAGCCGGACGGGAACAAACCGAACTGGTTGCCTATTGTTGTGAAGTTTAAGTTTATGGTTTGACCCGCTTTCCTGACGCTTCCGTTTACATAGGATACGATATCAAGTTCAGTCGCATTCTGCACGTTGTCGATTGTTATGCTCACATTCTCCTGCGCTATGTTGTTCACGCTGTCGTTCGCCCACACTGTCACGTTCCAAACGCCGTCAAGGAACAAATTGGCATTGGTAACATTTGTCAGGTTGTAAACACCGCTCTGGTTCATCAAGAGGTCAGAAGTGTTTAGCATCTGGAAATATATCCCGCTCGTGTATGTGGCATTGCTTAATCTGTACTGAACCCTGGCAACCCTTACCGCATCTGTAACCAAAGCCTCTATATTAAACTGCCCTGTCACAATCTGGCCTGCAGTAGGTCGCGTGATGGATATAGCCGGCGCTGTGTTGTCTATCCAGACCGTGATATTCATAGTGTGGTTTTCATTATTCAACGTGTCATTCGCAACAATTCTGAATGTATAATTGCCGTTGGCGGGCGATTCTGTAATAAGGTTAAATGTGGAATTTACAGTCGCGTTCCAATAACCTGCTATGCCCTGCGTCAGCGTTATGTTATTAATTCCTCTTATTGACCCTGTTGACGCCTCGTACGAAATGTTAAGGTAAACCATAGATACGCCTGATAATGTGTCATTGACGGAAACGTTTACGAGTATGGAGTCCCCGGTTAAATTTGCATTTCTAGCAGGACTCATGAATCCGCCAAGCGTTGACGGAGCATCGGCATCAACAGTGAATGTCTTAAGCGCTGTCGCATGCACATTGCCCGCTATGTCCGTTGCCAAAATCTGCCATCCCACTATCAGCCCGGACACAAGCGATGTGTTTTGCCACGTGAAATTGAGCACGTATGAATTTCCTGCCATCGTTATGGGAGAGCCCCGTGTTTTGTTGTCGGTGTAGTTGAAATATGCCCCAGTTTCGGTTTCATTCGTCGCCAACGTCGCATTCGCAAGCGCAAAATTATCATCGAATTGCACGTTCAATCGGACGAAATTGCTCGGGTTCACATACGACACATTGTTAGCCACGCTTGACGATGTCGGCGCTGTCCTGTCGACCTGCGCCTCGTGCGGCGAAGCCTGCGTGCCGTTGTAACCTGCATTCAGCACAAGATCCGATGCGTTGAAGAAAAATTGTATCAACTCGTTTTCACCCACAAACGCAAGCGATGACAAATCTATCGTTGTATTGCACGTATACTTGTTGTGTGTGAGATCGTTAGGCAGCATGCCGCCTGCAGAGTTATAACAAGCCAGCGTCTTTTTGCTCCAACCTACACCCGTATCCCTGTTGGTTCCTACGTTTCTGTACCACAAAGTCGCGTTGGTAGAACCGTCATTATTTGCGCTCTCCGATACATTCAATTCAACTTCAGTCACGTTGACCTGGAATATTTCTGCGGCCAGACCGCGTATGTACGCGTTGTTCGAACTGTTCAGCAAAGGTTTTGTTACTAATATTCTCGGCGGGTTGTTGTCGACCAGCGTTATTACTTTCAGCAAAGACGAACTGGTATCATTTGCGGCATAAACATACCATGTCATTGTCTGGTTATCGGATAGGTTGCCAAGTCCTGTGATATTAGACGTGCCGTTGAATGCGAACCACACGATCTTTACATTTGAAGCTCCGCCTATTGTTCCTGCAGGCATTGTTGCATTCAATCGAATTGTTTTTACCCCGCCGTTAGTGAAATTTTCAATATAACTTACTGCCCAATTACTGGTAAGTCCTTGACCAAGTTGAACATTAGCTGGTACGATGCTTGTGTTTCGTCCAACAGTAATGTTTGCTGAATCCGCGGCATGAGGCCAAGAAGGAACCGTTATGTTAATAAATGATACATTGCCCGTGACTTGGATTGTAAAGTTGTATAACACCGTTGTGTCGTTTTTTACAATTATCCCGGCGCCAGATGTCGCACCATTGGGTGCGGATACTGAAACGTTACCAGCATCAATAACCAAGGTTTCCGCTGAGCTCATCAAAATAGAAACAGCGAAAACTAAAATTAATGAAATTGATGCCGCAACTATTCCCCACGCCGCAAAACCTGCAAACGCTTTAAAATTCATTATTCATAACCTCATTTTTTGGGTTTATAAACTTTAGCTTTTCCGACCTGTATCATTTCCAATTTTCCAACTGCTCTCAACGCCTCGAGATACCCCCCGAGGAACTCCCTGCGCATTTTTAGTTCAGTTGAAAGTTTCGCAATTGACATCGGTTTCTTCCTTAATTCGCTCAAGATTCGCTTGTTTAGCGCATTGTTTTCTGAAACCATGTAGAATATGAATGTAATAGTGTTATATATAAACCTATGTATAGTACGCTATATTGCACAGTACGATGTTATGCTACCTTGTCAATATGGCACGCAACAATGCAAATCGCTGTTGCAACCCGCTCTGAGCGCGACTGAGCGCTCGATATTGCTCAGCATGTTGTTGAGCACAAGCCGAGCAATATCCGAGCAGTTACCGAGCACGATTAAGAAAAAATTCAGCGCACGCCGAGTATCTTATCGACAAATTCAGGACTTATCCCGACTTTTACGCCTTCCGTGTCCTTTACAGAAGTAATCGGTATGGAATAATATTTCTTCAGGTCTGCGATGTAAGCCCTTGCACGCGACTGCGATATTCTCATTCTTTCCGCAAGCTTCGTGTATGTGAAGAACCCTTCGTTTATCAGCAATGAAAGTATTTCGCGGTATCTTCCGGTTGCGCTCGAAATCTGGATTTGTTTCGGTTGCTCGGCGCTCGGTTGCTCAGTCACAGTTTCATTTTTGACATCAACCTGCTCGGAAACAACCTCGATTTGTTCGGTCATGTACTGAGCAATCGAATCTATTTTGTTATTTTGCTCGAGCACTTGCTGCGAAATCATGTTCAATTCCTTTTCAAGTTCGTTTATCTTCGTAAAAACAAGTTTGATGCTGTTTGAAATGTCGTTTATGTCAGCCTTGACAGTGTTAAATTCAAGCAGCTCTTTTAGAATATTATCCCAGTCGGCCTGCGCCATATATATTATTAATCTCAGCCGACCCTATATAACTTTTCAAAAGCTTATTTCGCTTCTTTTAGCTGTTTCTTAAACTCTTCAGCTTTTCCTTCGATTATTGCGGCCGCCTTCTGTACTATGTACGACGGCTCAAGCCCGGAAACAGTCTCAACAGTGAAATTGAACTTCGTATCATTGCTCTTCGCGTACTTGTATGCTGCAATCGCTGCCTGCCATTTTATGTGCGCTTCGCCCTTTCCAAGCTGGGCGATTGCATCGAGTTTAAGGTTATGGTCTTCAAGCAGTTCGACTATCGGAAATCCCGGATCAACCGGTTTTACGCTCTCTTCAGTGGATTTCATATCGCCGGAGTAGACAGTACAAGGTCCTTTTTTGTCAATAACAAAATAGACCTGGCATTGCGAGCATCCTTTGCCTTCGCAAATGCATTCGTCCGGAAGGTTGAAAAGCTTTGGATCAAACGTAAGGGGTATAAGTCCGAGCCTGTGCGCAATAACCTCGTCGTACATCGCGGAACTGTTTTCGTGGAAGTCGACGAACTCAATTGCCATTGCCGGAACCTCGACCATCATTACCCTTCTCATCGCGTTCGCAAAAGCCACGTCAGCCTCTTCCAAAGTGAACGAAATTTTATCTTTAGTTTGCTCATTTACTTTAATCTTCATCAATGATCACACTCTTCTTCCGCGCCTGCCGCCTTTCTTCTTCACACCGTCATGGCTTGTGGGCGTTATTTCCTCTATTCTTCCGATTCTTAAACCAGCTCTTGCTAACGCTCGGATCGCGGGCTGCGCACCCGCACCGGGCATCTTTGATTTGTTGCCGCCTGGCGCACGAACCTTGATGTGAATTCCTGTTATGCCTTTCTGCATGCACTCATCAGCAGCACGCCTTGCTGCGAGCATTGCCGGAAACGGCGAACCGCCTTCCCTGTCCTTATCCGTCATCATTCCTGACGAAAAACGTGCAACCGTCTCGGATCCTGTAATATCGGTTACATGAATAATCGTATTGTTCGGGGAAGCGAATATGTACGCAATACCCCATCTTCCTGTCTGTCCTGTGAACTGCAAGCCTGCTATATCGGATCTTCGTCTCATCACTTTGCATCACTCTTTGCCGAGAGCGCAATGCCCTCTTCATCAGCTTTCCTTACAAGATATGAAGGGAACGTTATTCGCCTCGAATTTATGTAAATCCTGCCATGCGTTATCATCTGGCGTGACTGTTTGACAGTGGCTGCCAGTCCCTTCTTGTTTATCACGGTTTGCAGCCTTCTTTCAAGGATGTCTTCCAATGAAAGCGACAATACAGTATCCAACATGGGTTCTGAAAGAATATTAAGAGCCTGCAACTTTTCAAACAGTACGCGTTTGCGGTTTTCATCAGCCTTTACCAGCAGTGCTCTCGCCTGAGTCCTGAAGCTTCTCAATATTGCCTCGGCAGCCCTCAGCTCTTTTTTGCGTTTTAATCCGTATTTTTTCATTAACCCTTTCTCGAGCGCTATCCTTTCCTCATTCCAATGGTCGCGCACAGGCTTAATTTTGGATCTTATCTTTCTCATTCAATCACTTCTTTGCCTCTGGTTTTGCAACAGGTTTGGCAGCAGTCTTTGCTTCCGGTTTAGCTGTTGTTGGTTTTGCTCCAGCTACTGGTTTTGCGCCAGCCGTCGGTTTCGCGCCTGCAACCGGCTTCGCTGCTGGCACCGCTTCTGCTGTTGTTGCGCCAGCCACAGGTGCAGGAGCGGCCGCAGCTTTCGCCGCCTTTCTTGAAACGCCTATAACCATTCCCGATACCCTGAACGATGAACGTGTGCTTTGTCCTCTTACAGGCTGCCCCAACGTGTGCCTTACACCCTTCCAGCTCCTTATCTTTTTCATCCTGTCTATGTCGCCTTTTTTCGCAAAATCCAAGTCACTGGAAACAAGATGTATGTCGTTTCCGGTTTCGATGTCCTTTCTTCGGTTAAGCATCCAAACAGGGATCCCGGCCTTGATCGGCTCCCGTATTATTTCCTCTATTTTCTTAATTTGATCCTCGGAAATCTCTTTTAGTTTCTTCGAGGAATCAACGCCAGAAACAACAAGTACAGCCCTGCTTAACCTCGAACTTATCCCCTTTATTTCCTTTAGCGCCATTGCGAGCGATCTGTTGCCATCTAGATCCGTGTCCATCAATCGGACAATTTCCTCGTATCTTCTTTCAGCCATTTGACCACTCTATAAGCCTTTAAAACAGCGAAAATCCTGATTTCCGCGCGTAGTTTTGCACGAGCAAAACCTTTGAAACGCCAGCCAAATATAACTATCTTGGGAGGCTTCTCTATAACTCTCGACGCTACTATTTAAATAGGTTTCTTTGTGCCGGCAACGAACACGGCGCTTCTTGCATTATCGCATCAGTGTACACGAATAAACCGTCACAACGGTTCTGGAAACGGTTCCTAACCTCGCTTTATAAGCAGAACAAAAATCTTAACTTTATATTTGTTTGCTGTCCAGATGAGAGCATGACAACCGAATCACGCCATGATCATGAATCGTACGCGCAGCCATTTTCCTACGGACTCGCAAACTCTGCGCCGCCTATAGCTATAACGTGCACTGTATCATTAAAATTAATCGAATTCGAGGAAAATGATCTTGTCACCGGTGCACCGAGAACTATATTCAGATATGAAAAAATATGCAATACCAGAGTTGCCGAGTGTGCGTACAGGAAAGGCCGCGAAAACGACGAACCGCTATGCACATATTCGCGGGAACTGGTCGATACGCTCCTAGAAAGGCTTAACAAAGCATTGATCTAATTCTTCAAAAATTCCTTCAATTTCTCCAGCGACTTCATCGTGTTCGGTAAATATCCTGCCAAACGCATTTTCTCCATGGTCTTCCAGTCTTCCTTTATTTCGAGAACGACGACCGTTTTTTTGTCTATGCTTTTAATTATCGTCTTGATCGTTTTATCAGTTAAAAATCCTTCACCAAGCGTCATTGCGTGCTGTGACGGGTTGCGGTTTCCTGCAAAATCTGCCACATGTATCTGGTAACTGGGTTTTGACATTTTTATGAACTTCTCAAAAAAACCTTCCATTGTCAGGCCGAACCATTCGCTATCGGATTTGTAAATTCCGTCAAGGATATTGTTCCGGATATTGTACCACGTTATTCCTGTGTGGGATACGTCCGGATTTATCCCGAATTCAAAACCGATCAGTTTGCGCAATTTTAAATAATCTGTCGGGAAAGCTGGAAAATCGACAAACCCGCGTCCTGAAACATCGTCATACAAAAACGACGGCAGCGTTTCAATGGACAGCTTGATATTGTTCGCTTCTACGAAGGATATTATATTTTTCAGGTTGTCGGCGGCGGTTTTTATTTGTTTATCCCTTTTGTTTTCATCGTCCCTCCAGTCCAGCTTGCCGATACCGTCGCCCCATTCCAGATGCATATTGACAAGTTCAATATTGTTTTCAGCGCAGAATTTTAGCCACGCCAAAACGGTTTTGTCGTCAAAGCCTTCGTCCAAAACACGGTAATATTTTTTCGGCTCCCATGGTATGTGCAATCCGAAGCTCGGCTCGCAAAATTCAGGCAGCTCGCTGCGAAGAAGCTTTATTTTTTCCGATTGCGCACGAAGCGTGCGCAGCCATTCGTGTTTTTGGTGAAACTCTATCGAAACCTCATTTGTCACGTCTGCAAATTTTTTTGCGGTATTTGTCAGCCAGCTTAATTCCGAATCGACAAGATTTCCCACAAAAGAAAGCCTCATAACCAAACCTCATTGTGAATCTTGCATATAACATCTTGCAAGTTTCTTGCCTTTGGCAGTAAGAAAATATTCCACTCGCGACGGAGCTTCGCTGAACCTTTTTTTCGATATTATTTCTATGCTTTCCATCTCCTCAAGTCTTTGCGCCAGAATCCTCGGAGTTATGTTTTTTAACTCTCTGGAAAGGTCCACAAACCTTTTCTTGTCGTGCGAAAGTGACCTTAGTATCAGCAACGACCATTTCTTGCTTACAAAACCGATCTCCCCGAACAACGGGCAACCGCGTCTTAAACATCGAGGCATGAGATAGCTATATATCCGTGGTTATTAATATTCTTTCGATATCAATGATACTATACATTGTATAGCAAACGATGGGATGAAATTATGAAAAGGGTTTACATGGACTATGCAGCTTCAACACCGGTACGCAGGGAAGTTTTGGAGGGGATGATGCCTTATTTCTCGGAAAAATACGGCAACGCGTCTTCATTGCACTCGTTCGGTCGTGAAGCTTTCGAGGCTGTTGAGAACGCGAGAAAGATTATAGCAGGCGTTATAAACGCCGAGCCGGGCGAAATAATATTCACATCGGGCGGAACAGAAGCCGACAACCTCGCATTGCAGGAAACTGCATATGCAAACAGAAACAGGGGAAACCACATAATCGTGTCCTCAATCGAGCATGACGCCGTGTTGCAAACAGCTAAATTTCTTGAGAAGGACGGATTCTCTGTCACGCGCCTGCCGGTTGACAAATGCGGACTAATCAGCCTGGATGAACTGGAGAATTCCGTCACAAAGGATACCATACTCGTGTCAATAATGCATGCGAACAATGAAATCGGGACAATAGAACCAGTGGGAGAAATCGGGAAAATCTGCAAAGAGCGAAACGTGATTTTTCACACAGACGCTGTCCAGACATTCGGCAAAATACCGATTGACGTAAAGAAGATGAATATAGATTTGCTGTCCATATCGTCCCACAAAATATACGGACCCAAAGGAGTCGGCGCATTGTATGTAAGAAAAGGCGTTAAAATGCATCCGCTGTTTCACGGCGGCGGGCAGGAATCAGGATTAAGGTCGGGCACGGAAAACGTTGCTGGAATAATCGGGTTCGGCAAAGCTGCAGAACTCGCATGCGTCGAGATGGATGCGGAAGCAAAAAGGCTGGCAAAACTCCGCGATAAGCTCATAGCGGGCGCACTAAAAATCGATAATACATGGTTAAACGGCCATGCGACAGAACGTCTTCCAAACAATGCGAACCTGTGTTTCAAATTCATCGAGGGTGAGGGGCTTGTGATTCTCCTCGACGAGGCAGGAATCGCCGCGTCAACCGGATCCGCGTGCTCTTCGAAATCGCTTGAACCCAGTCACGTGTTGCTCGCGATCGGCCTGAAGCACGAGGAAGCGCACGGTTCATTGAGATTGACTCTCGGGCGTGAAACTGCAGAAAGTGATGTCGATTACTTGTTGAGTGTATTGCCAGGATGCGTGGAGAGATTGAGAAGAATTTCGCCGTTTAAAAAGGGATTTGAGGTGTAATATGTATTCAAAAAAAGTGATGGAGCATTTCATGAATCCCAAAAATATGGGAAGGATCGAGAACGCGGACGGCGTCGGTGAAGCTGGCAATATCAAATGTGGAGATATAATGAAAATTTATATAAAAGTTGACGATAACAAAATACTCTCTGATGTGAAATTTGAATGTCTGGGTTGTGCTGTTGCAATTGCAAACACAAGTTTGATAACAGCAATGGTTAAAGGTAAAACTCTGGAAGATGCATTGAAGATTGGAAAGGAAGATGTTTTGAGAGAATTGGGCGAAGTTCCTGCCACCAAGATTCACTGCTCCGTTTTAGCCGCAGACGCACTTTCCGAGGCTATCTATGATTATTGTAAAAAAAATAATTTGACAATCCCGGAAGGCTTGATTAAAGAGCATGAAAGAATTAAAAAAACGGTTGAAACACTCGAAAAAGAATATTCGAAGCATATAGATTTTGAGAGACAGAATATGGGAAAGGAATAATAACTATCCTATCGGCACCGTATAAACATGTGTCTTTTTTAGTGTTAAAATTTTATGTTGCCTTATGAAAGGGTTTGGAGCAAAGAAATTTGCTGACAAAAAGAAGCTTCGATCGCTCATAAAATTAGCCAAAAGTAATAAATTTTCCGCTCCGCAATTAGCGTTGGTCTTCGATTGTGGTAGAAATACCATTCTAGGAACTCTGCACAACCAAGGAATGAAATTACAAAACATGGGAAGGTTCAAAAGAAAATTTTGTTGCAATGAGAATTGCTTTTTAAACCTAAATCCCGCTTCCGCTTATTGGGCAGGATTCATTGCAGCTGATGGCAGCCTTTCTGAGAGAGACAAATCTTTGTCCATCGGTCTTATGAATTCCGACAAATCTCATTTACGAAAGTTTTTAGAGTCTATAAATTCGAATTCAAAAATACATTATACAAAGAGCAACGATAATGCGCTTAAATCTCTTTCTCTTTTGTTATAAAGATGGCAAAGGTTTATTTTGAATGCGATAGTTTTGCTCCGAACAATGCAAAGTGTTATGTGGATCCCGAAACTAAGCAGGGAAAAGCGACGTTGATGATACTATCCGCAGAGAAAAAACTGGAAGCCGGCGCCATACTACCCGGCCTTATTTACGAAGGACACCATATTGCCTTGAAAAGGCCGCACCAACGAACCCGCTCAGGAAGATATTGCACAAAAATCCAGATGATAGTATCAAAGGACGGGTTGAACACATACGAAGATGCTCTGGCAGGAATACAAATAGAAGCGACTAAACGTGGTTATGAAAGGGCAGTACTCTATCCGCGAGACGACAAAATCAAAGAACTGACCGAGAAAATCGTAATTGAGTTCGAAAAGGGCATTGACGCTGATCAAATTCTCGCTGAAATCAAAGCAAGCGGACGATTGTAGAGAGTCAGTTTCTAGAAACAAGTTCCTGCAACGCGCGATAACCCTTTACAGAATATTTCTCGCAGTCTGTTATGCGTATTTGATGTAAATGCAAGATAATAATATTAATCGGCTATAGTGTTTAAAATGCAAAAGACCATTCTCGAACTTCAAAACGTCTTCAAGACATACCACCTCGGAAAGCTTGAAGTGCCTGTACTGAAAGGCATAAACGTAAAAATCCGCAGGGGTGAATTTGTGAGCATAACCGGCCCTTCTGGTTGCGGAAAATCAACCTGCATGCATATAATGGGATGTCTTGACACGCCCACAAGCGGAAAGGTGATGCTCGGCAATAAGGATGTTTCGAAGCTCAGCGATAACCGGCTCGCCGAAGTGCGGGGAAGGAAAATAGGTTTCGTTTTCCAGGTATTCAACCTTATCCCTAGCCTGACAGTAATCGAGAATGTCATGCTCCCGATGATGTTCCAGAATGTGCCGAAGCTGGAAAGGGTACGAAAAGCGACGGAACTGTTAGAAATGATCGGCCTTGAAAAAAGGCTTGACTTCAAGCCCACTGAAATAAGCGGAGGCGAACAACAGCGAACTGCAATCTCGCGGGCGCTCGCCAACGACCCCGAGATAATACTCGCCGACGAGCCGACCGGAAATCTCGATTCCAAGATGGGAGGGGTTGTGATAGATTTTCTTAAAAAGATAAATAGGGAGAACAACAAAACAATTATAATCGTTACCCATGACATGAACGTGGCCAAGCAGGCTGAACGCATGATACATCTTAAAGACGGTTTCGTTGTAGGTGAATAGATTGAAAAAAACATTGCTTATTCCTATTGCCATCCTTGCATTTGTAGTGTTTTTTTCCCACGGCGTAATGGCTACTGCGAACTTTGCAAATCTGAATGTATCGGCATTAAAATACACGCCTTACCCTGCTGAACCGGGCAAATACGTACAGGTTTGGATTGATGTCATGAACGCGGCAACCGAACAGGCCGATAATGTCATTGTGGAACTGATGCCTTCGTATCCTTTCTATCTTGACGCAGGCGAGAATTCCACCAGATTCTTTTCAAAGATAGCGTCTTTCCAGGATCTTGTAATCAGCTACAAAATCAGGATTGATGCTAACACGGTTGAAGGTTGGAACGACCTCAAGATACGATTGAAAACCGACACGGGTTCGAAAGATTTTACTGCGAAAATATTTGTCATGACAAGCGAGGCTGTGATAGCGGTAGACAAGGTTTACAGCGAACCCAGCGAGATACCCCCTGGAGGTACGGGCAAGGTCACGATTTCATTGAAGAATACCGCTAATTCGGTTCTCAAGGACGTTGGCGTAAAACTCGATCTTACCGCTTCCGGAGTTCCGTTCTCGCCAATAGGCTCGGCAACAGAAAAGAAAATGTACATTGTCAATGCGCTCGAGGAAAAAAATGTGACATTTGACGTGATCACAGACCCCGATGCCGATGCAAAGCCTTACAAGATTCCGCTGACAATCAAATACCACGACGAGGTCGGAACAAATTACACCAAATCCGATACCATAACATTGATAGTGGGCGCAAAGCCCGAGATCATCAGCAACATAGAAAGTTCAACCATATTATCTCCCGGAGATAAGGGAAGCATCAATGTCAATATTGTCAATAAAGGCCTTACCAAGATAAAATTCCTTACAGTAACAATCGGGCAAAGTTACAAATATCAGGTCCTCTCTGCAGATTATGTCTATATCGGCGAATTGAAGTCTGACGATTACCAGAGCGCGAAATTCGATCTGTACGTGGACAAAGGCGCCAGTAACGTCAGCGTCCCGATAACCCTTGCCTACAGGGATGGTAACAACAATCCTTATACCGAGACCGGCAACCTGAGTCTCGTCCTGTACACGCCCAGCCAGCTGAATTTGATGGGGCTGAGATCATCGAACACCGTGTCAACATTACTCATTGCGGCGATCGCATTAATTGCTTTCTATTTCTTGTATAAGAAGTTCGTAAAGAAATGATCGGTCCTTTTTGGAAAAAGCCGGTCGAAAACGCGTGAAAAAGATGATCATGGATTTTTTCAGTCTTGCCCTGACAAACCTTCGGAGGAGCAGCAAGCGTTCCTGGCTGACCATGCTGGGAATATTCATAGGGATCGCGTCAGTTGTTGCGCTGATATCCCTGAGCGCCGGAATGCAGGCTGTAATAAATGATCAGTTAAACAAGATCGGAAGCAACAGAATAACCATTACCGCAGGTTCTGGCTCATACTCATCGCCGGTAACCGGCGATCTTTTTTCATCCAAGCTTTACCAGCACGACGTTGACATTGTACGCCAAGTGAGGGGCGTTGATTACGCGATCGGCGTTTCAATAATCACTGCAAATGTAGATTTCCGCGGAGAAACCAAATCCCTGATGGTATTCGGGCTTCCGTTTGATACAAAGACTGTTGAAAATTTGAACAGCGTAGATTATTTTTCACTGATTGACGGCAGTTACCCGCCGGATAATCAAAACAACAGGGCAGTGATCGGTTACGAGTTAACGAAGAATGTTTTTGAAAAGCCGATTGGTGTTGGAAGCAAAATAACCATCAACGGCTTCGAATTCGACGTAAGCGGTGTAACAAAGAAATCCGGGAACCCGATTTACGACCGGAAGATCATGATATCGCTTGAAACCGCAAAAACGCTTTTTGGAATCGGGGATGAAGTGTCGACAATAACCGCGCGCAGCAAGCCGGGTTTTAACACAACCGAGGTGTCAAACGACATCAGCGACCGGTTGCGCAGGGACCGTGGACTGAAAAAAGGCGAGGAAGACTTCACAGTACAGACGGCGCAGCAGATGATAAAAAGTTTTACTGTGGTACTTGACATTGTACAACTGTTCCTGATAGGGATAGCTGCTATATCCCTGCTGGTCGGCGGGATTGGAATTATGAACACGATGTACACGTCCGTGCTCGAACAGACCAGAAATATAGGAATAATGAAGGCTGTTGGCGCAAAGGAGCGGGATATCATGGCAATATTCCTGTTTGAATCAGGAATTCTCGGCGCAGCCGGCGGCGCTATTGGAACATTCATAGGCATAGTTATCGGTCTGATTGTCCAGACCATTGCTGCGAACGCCGGATTCGAGACACTGAAGGCGTATATAGCGCCCGACTTGATAATCGGCGCAATTTTATTCTCATTCATAGTCGGCTGCGTTTCCGGATTGACTCCTGCGCGAAGGGCTGCCGAGATGAATCCGATGTCAGCATTGAGGTATGAATAATGTTGCACGATTATTTCAGTCTGGCGTGGAGGACAATAAGCAGGCGCGGGCTGCGCTCGTGGCTGACCATGCTGGGAATATTCATCGGAATCGCGTCAGTTGTTGCGTTGATCTCAATCAGCCAGGGATTGCAGGATTCCATATCGCAGCAGTTCAAGTCGCTTGGCACAGACTTATTAATGATTATGCCCGGAGGGGGCGCTGGTTTTTCAGGTTTCATAGGATCAACCTCCTCCTACCTTACAACGCATGATGTTGATGTTATACAGAGGGCAAACGGTGTGGATATCGTCGGCGGTATGCTGTATAAAATATCAAAGGTGGAATACGGGAATGAAGTGAAATACCTGTTTGTAATCGGAATTCCGACAGACAGGGCAAAAGAGCTCGTCGACAACATGGGATCGTTCAATGTGATCGAGGGTCGCGGGCTTAGGGAAGGCGACAGGTATGCAATCGATATCGGCTATCTGATTGCGCATGAAAATGTTTTTAATACAAACGTTAAAATCGGCGACCGCCTGAAAATTAACGGCCAGGGATTCCAGGTTGTTGGTGCTCTGGACAGTATCGGTAACCCAGAAGACGACAAGCAGCTGTACATCACAATGGACACGGCGCGAGATTTGTTCAACGAACCTGACAAATTTAACATGTTAATGGTACAGCCGAAGTCCGGAAATGACCCTGCGGTTGTCGCTGAGAGTATCAAACAGGAAATGAGGCGCGACCGCGGACTGAAAAAAGGTCAGGAAGACTTTTCGGTCCAGACATCAGAACAGCTTCTGGACAGCGTTGACATGATTCTTGGAGTTATACAGATTGTTGTGCTTGGTATCGCAGCAATATCCCTGCTGGTCGGCGGGATTGGAATTATGAACACGATGTACACGTCCGTGCTCGAACAGACCAGAAATATAGGAATAATGAAGGCTGTTGGCGCGACAGAGAAGGATATACTGACAATATTCCTGTTTGAATCAGGAATTCTCGGATTGGTGGGCGGCGTTGTTGGGGTCACAGTGGGCATTGGCATCGGACAGGTTGTACAGGCCATTGCAGCAACTGCGAATGTGGGATTTTTTAAGGTCTACGCATCGCCCGAGCTTGTGCTTGGCGCTTTGGTGTTTTCGTTCGTCGTAGGTTGCGCGTCCGGCATTGCGCCTGCGCGCCAGGCAGCAAGGCTTAGGCCGGTTGATGCGTTGCGCGGATGAATTTTTTAGAACGCGAAAAACAAGGGAATCAGATTAGTTTCTCGCCCGTCTCTTTGTCTGTTATGTGTATTACAAGTACAGGACAGCCGCTCGCAGCTGCCATTACCTTTTCGAGTTCTTTTTCGGTAATTTCGCGCTCCCACATGCCAGTTTTTTCATTTAATTTGGCTTCGAGAAAATCAGCCTTTGTGTCGTCGTTGATCTTGAAATTTTCAGGGTTAAGCGCAGCACAGATGCCCGCACCTATGCAGTTCGTTCGATCGTATTCGACTTTGTATATTTTTGTCATAACATGCCTCGGGGAATCTTACAATAATAGATTATCAAAGGTATATAAATCAGCCTGATTTTCAAATAACAAGGCGATTAAATCGGTTTCTTTTGGGAATTCAAAGACTTTTCTTTCGAAAAAGAAAAGGATTTGATATGAAAGAAGGCGAAAAGGCTCCTGATTTCTCGGCAAAGAACGATTCCGGTAGGATTGAGAGGCTAAGCGATCTGCGTGGCAGGATGATAATCCTTTATTTTTACCCGAAAGACGACACGTCCGGCTGCATCATGGAAGCGTGTTCATTCAGGGACAATATTCGTTCGCTTGGCTCGAAAGGCGCGCTTGTGCTTGGCGTAAGCCCTGACAGTTCCGAGTCGCACAAAAAATTCAAGAAAAAGCACGGCCTTAATTTTTCATTGCTAAGCGACCTTGACAATGACGTTTGTAAAAAATACTGTGTCCTGAAAAACAAATCCTTCATGGGAAAAAATTTCACGAGCGTGGAAAGGACGACGTTCATCATAGACATGGATGGAAAAATAATAAAGATATTCAAAAATGTAAACCCGATGGATCACGCAAAAGATGTTATCAAATTCCTCGATTCTGCCAAAATGTGAACTCAAGACGCGTTACGAATTTAAAGTATAAAATCCAGAAATCAAAGTGAGACTTATGAAAGTGATCGTATACACGGCTGAATGGTGTCCTTATTGTCACCAGGTAAAAGACTTTCTGACAAAGAATAACATAAAATTTGAAGCAAAGGATATAGAAAAAGTGAAGGGCGCAGCCGAAGAATCTATGAAGAAATCCGGGCAATCGGGCATACCGGTTATAGACATAGACGGAAACATTGTATTAGGTTACGACGTACCAACGCTGAAAAAGCTTCTTCATTTGAAATGATTCAATGATCGAATAATGTTGTTCTCAAGCAAAAGGCGTTGTGAAATCGTGGCAAAACTCGCATACATGATCTTATTTTTCATTGCTGTTTCCGCAGCACTGGTTGTCAATAACACTGCGAATGTATGCAAAGGAAACGCGGAATGTTTCAGCAGCACAGTGGAACGGATAGTCGACGGCGACACGCTAGTAATTGGCAACAAAACAATAAGGCTGGTGCTTGTCAACGCGCCGGAAAAAGGCGAGGAGGGCGGCGACGAAGCCACGAACTTCACATCGTCGTTATGCCCGATAGGATCAACCGCAATCGTGGACGAAGATGATAAACAGACAAAGGGAAGCTACGGCCGGACTGTTGCTGTGGTTTATTGCAACAATAAAAACCTAAATAGCGCGCTGCTCGAAAACGGTTTCGGATACATATTCACCGAATACTGCGACTCTTCGGAATTCGGACGCGAGCCGTGGGCCAAAAAATACGGCTGTTAAACGCACCTGAATAGCTATTCCATTCGCGGGACTTTTTTCGATAACGGCTCAAACGGAAAAGGCCGCTTGTTCGTTACAAAAGTCAGATAACGGATAAACCTGTAATACTCAACGTTCCACCTGTTGCAAAACAACGCAAGCTCAGCATCGCGTTTTTTAGTTATCAGAACAATAAACCAGTGAACGACAGCGACAATTTTTGTCGCTACTCTCCAAATGCCGAGAACAATACCGGAAACTATTGCAACTACAATCCTGAACAGCGCCTCGCTGCGTTCGTTCACCATAATAAAAATAGTTATGCAACGCTTAAAAACGCGGTTTTCAGGTCATTTTGCGATTTCGATCAGTGCCAGCAGAACGATTCCGATGAAAATGAGTATCAGCGGAAATAATTTCTTGTTTATTATGTATCCGTCGACATGAAGGCCTTCATAGTCCCATTTCATGAATAATGTTGCCTCTTCTGGTATAAAAAACTCGCCTTGCGTTTTCGCGCTATAAGCGATCAGGCAAACTCAGCTATGAGCTTATCGACGTTCACGTTTGTGCGGTCCTGTTTGTACAGCGGCATTTTAACACGCGGAAGCAAGCTCTCGTACGCTGGTCTTTGTTCCTTGTAGAATATGCCCGTGGGAATGCGTTCGCCCCATTCAAAGGATTTCGCAAGCGCCTTGGCTTTGTCGCCCATATCGTGGTTCTCGTCCTGCAGTCTGTAAATGTGTTTCTGGTAAAATTCATGCGTGTTTATCTTGTTGAACGTGACGCAAGGCTGCAAAACATCGACAAGTGCGAATCCTTTGTGGTTTATCGCCTCCGCGATTATTTTTTTCATGCTTTGAAGATCGCCTGCAAAAACCCGCGCTACAAACGTTGCGCCTGCTGATATTGCCAAAGCCAGCGGATTGATCGGTGTGTCTATCGAACCGGAAGGCGTTGTTTTTGTTTTGAATCCTTTCTCCGATGTCGGCGACGTCTGCCCTGCTGTCAAACCGTAAACCATGTTATTGCAGACCATCAGCGTTATTCCTACGTTCATTCTCGCTGCATTGATGAAATGATTCAATCCTTCTCCGTAGCAGTCGCCGTCACCGGCAACAGCGATAACCTTGAGATTATTGTTAGCAAGCTTCGCGCCGATGGCAACCGGAATCTCCCGTCCGTGTAACGACTCGAAACCGTAGCATCTCAGCATGTTCGACAAATGCCCGTGACATCCTATTCCGTAGACAACAGACAAATTGTGCGGTTCGACGTTCGTCTCAACCAGTGCTTGGCGCAGCCCGACCCATATTGAGAAGTTCCCGCATCCGGGGCACCATTTCGGCCTTGTTCCAAAATCAAAATCTTCTATCTTCATTTCTTCATCTCTTTAGCATTTCCTTTGCTTTGTCAGCGATCTCCTCTGCGAAAAACTGCCGCCCGTTGTATTTCAACAATTTTTCCTTTATTTCGATACCGGTCTTCTCGCGTATCAGTCCGGCAAGCTGCGCTGTCTGGTTATTCTCAACAATCAGCAGTTTTTTAGCATTGTTTAGAATTTTCGCAACAGCCTCGGATTTGAAAGGCTCCATGTAAACGATTTGCAAGACGTTCGCACTTATTTTCTGTTCATTAAGGATCTTTATTGCCTGCAGCGCCGGAAGTTTTGTTGATCCCCACGCGATCAATGTTATGTCAGAATTCTTCTCCCCGTGCAATACGGGTTCCGGTATCTCCTTGAGTATCAATTCGAGTTTTTTCATTCTTTTGTCCTTCATCTTTTTCGTATTATCGGCGTCTTCAGCATAGACGCCCGTCTCGTCATGCTCATAGCTGTTTGCAACATAAAGACCGTTTTTCTGCCCTGGCACGGAGCGCGGCGATAATCCGCTCTCGGTAAAAGCGAATCTTTTGTAATCATTCTTCGCATCGTTGTCGTCCATTACGAATTTGTCATTCTTCGCATCCGTCTCAAACTTGTCCGTACTCATATGGCTCTCGCCAAGCTGGCGGTCTGTCAATATGACAGCAGGCACCTGATACTTGTAGGCCAGATTGAATGTCTCGATGGTTTTGTAATAGCATTCTTCGACATCTCCGGGCGCAACGACTATTCGCGGAAACTCGCCGTGAGACGAATGCAATACGAATCGCAAATCGCCCTGCTCTGTCCACGTCGGCAAGCCTGTCGAAGGTCCGGTTCTCGTCCCTTCAACTATTACAACCGGTATCTCTGTCATCGCAGCCATTCCGATTGCTTCGACCATGAGCGCGTAACCGCCGCCTGAAGACGCGGTCATTGATTTTGCACCGGCATACGAAGCTCCGATTGCCATATTGATCGCTTCTATTTCGTCGGCGGAATTTCGGAAAACGATTTCATAATCCTTTGCGTGGGCTGCAAAAAACTGCATCAGCGATGTTACAGGCGTCATCGGATAGCCTGCGTAGAAATTGCATCCCGCTTTTACCGCACCTATCCCGATCGCATCGTTGCCTGTCAGTACTATTTTTTCCTCTCTATTCTTCGGTTTGAGCGTGAAAGCGAATTCATTCTTGAAATTCTTTTTTATGTAATCATAGCCCGCTTTCGCAGCCTTAACGTTCATCTCGACTATCTCCGCGCCCTTTGATTTAAACTCTTCGCTGAGCGAATCTTTCACAAACGAAAAATCAAGGCCGACAACAGCGCACGACGCTCCTATTGCAACCGTGTTGCGGACTATGTCCTTTCCGCCCGTTTCCGTTACTAATTGCTTAAGCGGCACCGGATAAAACAACGCGTTAGTTTTCTCAACATCCTTTGTCATCGAACCGGAATCGTAAATTATTGCGCCGCCTTTGGAAAGCTCGTTTGTGTGCTTGTCTATGGTCTCCTTGTTAAGCGCCACAATGATATCGACATTCTTCGACTGGCAGAAAACCTCGTCATCAACGCTGACTTGGTATGTGTTATGCCCTCCGCGTATCAGCGACGGGTATTCGACGTGCCCGAATATGTTAAAACCGGCATGTGTGCACGTTTTTGCGAATATCAGGCCGGCCTCACGGACTCCGAAGCCCGCTTCCCCTCCGATCAGCCAAACAAGTTTAGTCATAACAATTATTCCGTTTTTCGTTTCTTTTAGATTTAGCGAATGTTTTTTTTATAATACCTGTCATTCAACTACGTCATATGCCATATTTATGCGTGATTTTTTGACGTAGCTTGGTATCTAAACGCGGCGTGCCAAACGGACGTTTATTAACCTTTCCGCGCAATTAAAATATGCCGAGGAGAGCCGAGGTTTTTGCTGCTGGAAGTATTCCAGCTGTACAATCGAAGGCAGAACCAGGTTAAATGCGCCGGATATGCTGATACCAGAGATGATTGGTGCATAGGCGATACTTGAGAGGCTATGACAACAAGGCTTGATTCTGATCACGGCGGCGAGATGAGGAATCCTTTAAGTTTGGAGCCTTAGAAATCCGGTGGGGCGCAAGTCCCGTAAGGGTTCAAATCCCTTCCTCGGCGCTAATCTTTTTAGAGGACGCCCATACGAGGGAGTTCAATTATAGGGTAAACTCCCGGCCCAGGAGACCCACTGGTTGGAGACCTCACCAAAATAACAGTCTTGTGATCAGGGCTTCCTTTGTTTGTGATAAGCTTCCAGTCTTTCACGAACTTCTCTTATTGACTTTACTCCTACATTTCGTATTTTAAGTAATTCTTCATCACTTTTTTCTTCTAGCTGATCTATGACATCGACGCCTCCTCTCAATAAGCTGTTATTTGTGCGTGATGAAAGTCCTAAATGTTGGATACCGTACTCAGTTAAATGAGCCTTATGACGAGCATTTTCTTCAGTTAGCTGTATTTGTTTGCGTGTCTTTTCTTCTTCCTCCATGATCTTTGCCGCCGCCTGCGATTTAATTCGGTTTATATAATCCAAATCAAAATCTTTCGATTTAGCGTACTTCGCACTTGTGGCTTCAAACTCTTCAAGGTAGAGTGCGTCTAATACACCTCCGTTGCTTCTTGGCAGTAATTTTCTCAACGCCTTTGTTTCTATTTGAAAAACTCTGTTACCGGATCGCCGCATTTCCGCTCCTATCTCCTTTTGGGTTTTCTGGTAACCTTCTATGCCCGCTCTTCCCAGCAACACTTTTTTTTCAGTATCAGAGAGGGATCGTCTTAATCGTTTATCTGATAAGAATGTCTGATATCGTTGTTGAAATTTTTTAACATCTACAGTTCCGTTTGCGTTAATAGCGTCAGAAAAATAAGGATGGCTATAAAATGGGTATTCTATTATTCCTTTACAATATTTAGATAGCTTGTCATCGACTGCCATAATTAGAATTCAATATCTAAACTTAAAACTAGCGAGGGATCCCCACCGTCGGTTTTATTTGCCAACCATGCGGATCAACCATAGATTCGTTCCCGTCTTCCTATATCCGTTATAAGGATTTTCCCATCTTGGATGAAATAAATGACCCTGTAATTACCGACGCGCATCCTGAATAAGTCCGGGCCGTCGTTTATTCCCTTGAGTTTCACGATGTCCAACTGTGTGGAATACGGGTTCTCAGCCAGAAGTTTTATTTGCTGTTTTATCCTTTCCCGCACTTTCTTCTCAAAACTTCTTAGCGATTTATCGGCTGCGTCGTGTATCAGGACAGCCATCATAGGTCCATCTTCTTGAACTTATGTTTTTCCGTCAAACGGTTGTATTGAGTGTTTACAAACTCTTCGTATGTCGCTGACATCTTCTGGATAACGTCATCGTACGTGTCGCCTTTGCCGCCGAAGTGCTTCAACAGCTCTTTCGTCTCTTTCCTCACTGCTATTGTAGTGTTGGTCACTATATCACCTATAGGTGTTATAGCAGTTATAGTTTTTATAGATTTCGGTGCCTTTACCCGCAAACTAGGCAAGATGCAGCCAAAAAGGGAGCTTTACCGTCGCCTTTATTTTCCAGCGACCCCAATAACATGAAAGCTCATCATAGTTTCGTGCGGAAGGCTGTATGACCCTGATAAACCGGGTCGTTCTTCCTCGGCGCTAAGTCAAATTGTCCATATCCCATCCTTTGGGTTTAAGGTTTGGAGGCCGGAAGGATGGGCATGGACATACATCAAGTGAGAGAATGAAAACACTGAAAATAACTCCTAATAAAAAGCGAATTGTAAGTATTGTTCTGTTCGTTGCTATGGCTTGGCTTATTTTTAACACATATTTCTCACATACGCCGGAAAACGACCTTAGAGCACTTCTTTCCCTTTGGAAATCTGGTGATTTTGAAAAATCCGGAGATTATCTGGGTATCCAATATTGGGATGTTGTTAGAAAATTCTGTGTAGAAACTAAACCGCAACCGGATGCATGCTCCAAAATGGGGATGGATCTAAACATCACCAAAGTAGAGTATAACAATCAGACCGATGCTACTATTACCGCGGATGTGATAAAAACAGAAAATAATAAAACATATCTTGATCCCGCAAACACCTTTAGAATGCAAAAGATTGGCGACATTTGGAAATTATACGATTCGTATGCGCCATCGAATTATGCTGTGCATGCAACGTAAACTATAGAAAGTCCTAATAAGATAAAACAAGGGCAGGATGTGAACACTTCGAGGTATATCGCTTCCTCGGCGCTATTCTTTTTAGTATGCGTTATCAGCGTCCGCAACTTCCGATTGACTTGAATTCTTTGAGCATGTCTTGATAGTCGATCCGCCCATTCTTTGCGATTTCGTGTAGCGACTTGAATTCATCGACGCGTCCGCCTCCGATGAGCGTCTCCATGAGCACCGCATACATCACGTGACTTTTGGCATCCCTTTCGCCGGAATAGCCAAGGACATCGGCTGAGATTATGTCCTTCTTCGTTTTGATATTTTCCACTTCGTTGAGCAATGCGATCGAATGCATCGTTCCTCCCGGCCAGCCGGTTTTTATTTCCTCGTAACGCATGCAATCCAGATCGAACGAACAATATGCGTCAGGAACGTTCTTATTTGTCATCAACGACGCCCCGGTATCGTCCACGTCCAAACCCCTGGCAAGCGCGCGGCTGTTGAAATCGGGTTCATCGGAAAATACAACATCCTGCGCTTTCGTATCATTGAACAATCTGGCTACGAAGCCGCCGTGGGTGATGCGCGTCCATATGTGACCGATGTCGCCGTGCTGGTCGAAATGGTAGTAGACATAACCGTCGCTTCGACTGTCGGCGACGTGCTTGCAGAGGCCGTAGGTCATTTTGTGTGCGTATCCGTGACCAAGGACAGTGAGAATCCTTTCATGATCCCCGTTGATGGCTTTTTTCACTTTATTTATAATTTGTTTCCTGTTGTCCCCGTACGTTACATTTACGCTTCTCCTCTCCAGCCCGAATACCAGTTGCAGCGATTCTGCCAGTTCGGAAGAATAAGGATCGTGCTCAAACACGTAGATTTTCCATCCGTTTTTCATAAGATTTTTCTGACGTGCAAGGGATTAAAACCTTTCATTCTCATGGTAATTTAAAACTTACCTGATAATGATTTGTCATGATGAACAGCTGGGAAGAAATGCAACAAATCAACAACGATGCCATGTTCTCGGTAGAAGACCTCCGCCTGACGCTCCGCGAATCGGAACAGGACCCTGGAAAAACGAAACAGCTGGCAATGGACATAGCAACATCCTACGGTTCGCAGATAATCGAAAGTATTGAAAAAACCGCTGTAGAAGAAAGGGTAAGGACTTTCCACAGCCAGAAACAGAAACAAATATTGACAAAGAACGCGTGTGCGCCTGATGAAATCAGGGACAGAATATCTAGCCTGATTTTGTCGCAACCGCCCTCGGAATACTGGCGGTCGATACTTTCTCCTCTGGACGACACTGAAGGTTACAACACCCGCCTTATGCAGCATGTTTTCGTTTTGCTGCCAAACAATGTATTTGAAGGAAAAGGCCTGCAAAAAACAAATTCAGAAGTAGCGGAGGTCATGGGAGGCGTCCTATACAAGCAAAAGAAAGTCACGCCACTGGGACCAAGCGAGTCAGAGTCTAACAAAAACGTGACAATCGACCTGACACCGATCACTTTTGAACTGCAACCGGATTATCTTAGCTTCCTGACAGGAAAGATTATCAATGGCATGAAAGACTATTACGAAGCGCTAAGAAAATTCGAGGAGGGCACAAGAAGTTACAGAAGAGAGCATCACCGCGACAAGCGCGCGGAAATAACGGCTTCGGTCATAACCGATTGCATGCGCGGGATGCACGAAGAAACCGGTTCAGACAAAGTCGGATATTGCGCAGCCCGCCTCAACACCCATCTCGCAATTCTGAGAAGGGAGACCGGAAGCGCTTTTGCGGAAATAGAAAGGAGTTACAGAACATTGAAAGAAAAGACAACGGTAGAGCTTGACGAATATATCCGTAAAAAGGTGCTTCCGTCAGCAGGCTACACCGAAACAGTTCACTGGGAAGAACATATGTTTGTGAAGCCGATACCCGGACGCTGAGCGATTTTTTCCGGTTACAAATAGGGATACGTATTTAGTTTCATTAACACGCGGTCCGTATTCGCCGCAATCCCGCGGTTTGCTTTTGTTATCGCCTTCGAGTCCATCAACGCTGCTGCAACAGCGACTATCTCGCCCTTTAGCGTTAGTATGACAACAGTTTCGCCTTTTCCGATGTTATCGCTGAGTTTCGCTATGCCGTTAACGCCGACAGCCGCTCCGTTGCATATCTTATTGACAGCCGAATCCTTTACAATTATTTTTTTCACGCCAACAACATCCAAAACTTTTTCAAGCGGCATTATTATTTTTCGCAGCCTGCTTTCATCGCCGTTCTCCTTGTAAGCGTCCCATGCGTCCTTGGCATTGTGCATTGTGAAAGAATCTTTCTCTTCGAACACGCCCGCCCGTATTCTTCGCAGCTCTGCCATGTGCGCTTTCGACTTCAAATCTTTTCCTATGTCGTCGATCAATCGTCGTATGTACGTGCCTGCCTCGCAGCGGACGCGGAATAAAACATCTTTACCGTTTATTTCAAGCAGTTCTATTTCCTTTATTTCGCGCACCCTCTCGCGACGCGCAACCGCTGATCGCAGCGGAGGAAGCTGTGTTATCTTTCCAACGAATTTTTTGACCGAATTTTCAATAATGTTTTTCGGAAACTGCTGGTGCACGTGCATAAGCGCGATATACTCCTTCTCTTCGTGCCCGATAACTTCTGTCGCTTTCGGCGACTCGTTTAACAAAACAACAAGAACCCCGCTTACCATCGGATCGATCGTACCTGTGTGCGAGATTTTCCTTGTTCCAAGAATGTCGCGCAACCATGCAACCGCTTGGTGGCTGGTCGGTCCCTGCGGTTTATCCAGGTTTATCACGCCGTAATCCATAAGCTGGGCTATGGTTCTTTTTTCTGGATACGTCCCGTACCTGTCGTTCGTTTTCGCGTCTTCTTTCGTTATCATGGTCGTTCCTGAAACTGATTGGACTAAGAAGTTTTTAAGCAAGAAATTGCCGGTTTATTCGAGGTCCAAGAGTTTACGCATCACTATGCTCGACGGGATCGCCAGCAAAAAATACCAGCCGAACCAGCCGGTCGTATTGCCGATAAACGGCAGCGTGAACGGTAAATTAACCACAACATTCAAAAAAGTCTGTCCCATCCACGGAAATATCACCGCAAACACAAGCAAAGACAATATCATCGGCTTCGTTGACAACGAAAAATATTGTTTGTTCAGCTTCATCATTTTATCCACATTCTCGTTCATTTTCCCGACATTATTTTCCTTTTGCGCGGCATTTGCAAGCTCGCGGTACAGCTCCATGTTCTTTCTTACGTCCTTCATCGTCGTCTGGTCAACAAAAAATCTGTAGAACAACGTAGTAATCGATGATGCGAGCACGGATATGATTGTCACTCCTATGAAAAGGCCTTGCGATAACAATGGCGCGAATATCGCGTTTAGCAGATCAGAAAACATTGCGCAACACTTCTGTCAGTTCGCCTGCCGCCTCGCGGATCTTTCCATGTCTGTTCATTATTATCTTTACAGGCACGTTTTGTATGACCGAATATGCCGCAGCGCACGATCTCGAATAATTCTGGAACTCGCGCAGCTTTCCCGCGTCTCCGAAGTCGGAGCGTTCCCGTTCCTTGTCCGTCTTCTGGCGAATCGCTATCTCCTCCGGATCCGCTTCGACAATCACTATCAGTTTCGGATCAAGCATCTTCAATATGTTCAACGGCAGCCCGGGAATTATCCCGAAAGCCGTTATCATTGAAAGATGCGTGTTTACGATCACATTCCGGCTTTTCGCATCCGCCGCTATCTGTTCCGCGGCTTTCGCCTGCAGGTCCTTGTACTTTTCGCGCGGTATTTTCGTTCGCATCTCGTCCCTGTTTTTTACAAGTTTTTCCTTCTCTGCTATCGAAAACATATAATCGCCGAACATCGCGACCTTGATCGGTTTCGTTTGCTGCAATTGTTCCAATGCGACATTCTGGACGGTTGTTTTTCCCACGCCCGGCGCCCCTGCAACAATTACCAAAGACATTCGATCACTCCTTTCCGAACAATTTTCGCACAGCCGGATGCAGCTCTTCCATTTGCTGCATGCCCAGCTGTTCGTACATGTTGTATATTATCATTACTGTTAAAAGTATTCCCGTCCCTGTTCCAAGCGCGTTTACAGAGTCTGCGAACGCGGCTAGAATACCTACGAACGCACCGCCGAGCACTGCAAGGTTTGGTATGTATTTCTCAAGCACGGATTCTATTATTCGCGGATCGCGCCTGAATCCGGGTATCTGCATTCCTATTGACTGTATCTGCTTTGAAACGCTTCCGGCGTCCATTCCGGCAGTGTTCACCCAGAATATCGAAAACATAATTGACCCCAATGACAGGAACAGCGTGTACGCGATCAGCCTCGCAACGCTCTGCGCTGTCAAAGCTGTGGCTGCGGAAAATCCCAAGGCCTGGAATCCGAAGAACCATATGATTATCCCTAGCAACCCTGACAAGACCATTATCTCGCCAAGGTATTTTTTGATATAGTAAACCGAAATCAAAGACCCGATAACGACCGCTATCCCGATTGTAAGCATCATTGTCTGTACCGGCAGTTCACGCGGCACGGAAAACATCAACGAAATGCCGCTTTGTGGTGTATTGGACGCGTCGAACGTGCCGAGTATCGGAAATCCCTTCGCTGCGAGCAGCGCGCCCATAACTTGCACGTTTGCGATCAGCGCTGCTGTTAAGATTACAGGTATATTGCTCGTGTAAATGAATTTCAGCGGCCAGCTTCTTCCGAACCCGCGGAAATATCCGAAAGCCAGCGGTATCTCAACGCGTATCGCCTGCGCGTAGATTACGATCATGAAAACTATCACGGTTGATATTATCGGTATAAGATTGACGATTGCATCTGCGAAGTTGCCGGAAAATAAACCCAGCAGCGCATTCGGTATCAATCCTGCGGGCGCGTTCGTGGCATCGGGAATGCAGACTTTTAACGGGTTATCGACGCATGCGGCGAGTGGATTTACCATTCGTATTATTATCTGGCTCGAAACTCCCGCTGCGATAAACAGGCTTATGCCTGATCCAAAACCCCATTTCGTTACTATTTCGTCCATGAGTATGACCAGCCAGCCGCCCAGAGACAACTGTAATATGAGAAATGCAACCAGCAACGCAGAAGCACCGGGTATGGGCGGAACCGCGCCAAACGATACGTATGCCGCAGCCTCGACCACTGTAATTACAATTGCAAGGATCTTCTGCGTGCCTTCGAACTTCAATTTCTGCTCGCGTTTTGAGAGGTCCCAGTTTATTATCTTTGAACCGACCATCAGCTGCAATATTATAGACGCGGTTACGATAGGCCCTATTCCCAGCGTCATCAAAGATCCGAACCTGGATCCTAAAATCAGTTCAAGAAACGCAAACCTTTGCAACGCCGTTTCTGAAACGCCGTAAACCGTGACCTGGGACATTGCAAAATAAAGAAGAAGCATTATGCCTGTCCACTTCAATCTTTTTTTAAGCGTCTGCTTTTCAACAGGCTTTTTTATCGAAGGCAGAAAATTAAATAGCGGCTCCAAAATCATCGTAATACCTCGTCATTGTTACCAGCCTTCGCTTTTTTGATCAAACTTTTCTTAAAAGTTTGTTTGATTAAGCTTTTTCCATTAACTAGGCTTCTATTGCCTGGCCGCCAGCCTTTTCTATCTTTTCTTTTGCGGACTTCGAAAATTGCGGCGCCTCGACTTTAACCGCCTTTGTTATCTTTCCGGATCCGAGCACCTTGCCGTAACCCAGCTCTGATAAATTGACGGAATTTTTGCCGTTTGCAACATCCTCTATATCGCCGACGTTTATGGTTTTCTTTGTTTCACGCCCTATTGATGTGAATCCCTTTTTGACATTGACCTCTCCCCATCTGATCGCCCACGTTTTTTTATGATGGTATTTTCCGGCAAAACCGCGCCCGCCGCGCGACCCGCCGCCTCTCCACTTTTTCTTGTTCCCGTGACCGTGTGTATGGAGCCCTCTGAACTTTTTGTTCTTTTTTTCTTTTCTTGCCATTTTCCACACCATTCTCTTTTGCGTTAGATGAAGATCTGCACAAAATCGTTTATTTTTTTCCCGTAATATCCCAGCGCGCCTTTCGGGTAATGCTCCTTGAGGTTCTTGAACCCCTTTGAAGGCGGGCTGAACCTGATAATTATTTTTCCGTCTTTGTCCTTGGCAATCGCACGCAACTGCTCCACTGTCTTTTCGTCGGCCTCTCCCCACGCAATGTAATCCTTTGCCTTGTGCAGCATTCCTTTCATGACCGCGTTTTCTTCGACCACAACACAATTATTAGGCGCCTTTAGCCCGAGAAAATCCATAGTCTCGTCAATGTCTTGGTTTGTCCCCGCATGTCCGCGCAATCTTATTGCAATGTACATTTTTATCACTTTTCGCTTAAGCCTTTTCCAAAGGCTTATTTGATTTACCTTTTTCCAAAGCTTCTTTGATTAAACTTTCTTCCGAAGAAAGTTTATTTGATTGAACTTTTTCATTCTCTTTTGATTGACCTTTTAAAAAAAGGTCATTTGAAACGGTTTTCATATTGTTCATGCTTTTCAGCGCATTGAACCCTGCTTTTATTAGATTCGTCCTTGACGCGGTGTTTCCGCTTGTCCGGCACCATGCATCTTTTATCCCAACCGACTTCAGGACTTTCTTCAAATCATCGCTTGTTACAAGCCCTGTTCCTCTTGGTGCAGGCCGGAATTCAACTGTTACTGATCCTGAACGTCCGACTGCCTTTGTTGCAAACGAATGGGCCTGTCCGCACGCACACTGCCATGAACCGCAACCCCTGCGAATGGTAACAAGATTAAGTTTCGCATGTTCAACTGCCTTCTCAATGGCATTCCTGTGTTCCTTTCCCGTGCCTTGTCCGATGCCGACTATTCCGTTGCCGTTACCGACAACAACGAGCGACGAAAGTCTGAATCTGCGCCCTGATTTATGCATTCTGGCGGTTTTTTTCGTGATGGTTCTCTGACTGCCACCGCCTTTTCCCGGAGAACCGCCGATATAGATTATTTCATTTCCCAGATCTGGTACAAGCTTGTCGACAATCTGAAATTCCTTGATCTTGACGCCGTTTTCAAGAATTTTATAAATGTTATCCTGCTTGCCTTCCATGACCTCTTTTCCGAGCTTTGTTTTTGGTTTCCAGTTTTCAAGTGACGGCATGAACGCTTTAACGTCTTCCGGCGTTATCTCGACTGTAGGAGCGGCCGGCGTAATCGCCTCTGCGATCGGCGCTTCGACCGGGGCGGTTTCGACAACGTTTTCTACCGCCTTTTCGGCTTCTGCCGGTTTTTCCTTTTCGACCGTTTCCTTATTTTTCTCTTCCATTTTAGACACGTAAATCAAATCTTAGTGGCTCAACAATTATATATGTTCGCCGACCCTTGTGGTTGTTTTTCTTTTCCATTAAGGCTTTTCTTTTTTAAAAGAAAAGGCTTATTTGAACCCTTCTTGGCTGAACCAAAAAGTGATCATAAAGATTAATGATAGGAAGCTTAATAAAGCTCCAGACATCGCCATTAAAGGCGCAATACCGATTGGCATAAACGATGAAAGTACGACACCGATAACAACAAGCACAGCGCCGGTTATCAATGTCGCGATTAACGCCTCTTCTGCAACCGCTCCCAATTCGGGCTTTTCGCCTTTTATGAGCTTTTTTATGTTTTTCACGAAATTATCACGCATCCGTTATTTTTAAAGGCTTTCGGCCTTTTTTTCTGTCTGTAACATACCTTCCCCTTGCCGCGATTTCCGAAGCCCGCTCCAGCGTTTTTTCGTTTCCATACCTGAGATAACCGGCGACAAAGGCGCCCCACACCGCTTCGAAAACGCGGTTGTGCGTGGCGTCTAACGATTGTCGTAGCAGGTTTATATCCTCCGCTTTATCTTCCTCGCGGGAAGAGAAAAACGAAAGCCCGAAATCTATCATATAAATTTTGTTGTCATGCACTATCGAATTCGACGTTGTTAAATCGCCGTGTATGATATTCGCGACATGGAGCTTTCCGACCGCTTCTCCCCATTTTTCCGCGATAATGGAAACTTTTTCACGGTTTCCGCTATTGACGCAGGCTTTCAGCGTTTTTCCGTTTATTCTTTCGAAAAAGATTTTATAGTTTTTTTCTTCGGTCTGGAAAACCATCGGCGTATTAACGCCCGCACGCCGCGCTTCTCCGGTTATTTTCGCTTCTGTCCGTGTGCGCTGTGAACGCAGCTTTTCGTCGAGTTCGTTTATCCTGTAGTTTTTCCTTATTCGCTCTTTAAGAACAGCGTCCATATTGTCAAAATCAACGGTTTTGACAGTCGCCTCGGCCCCGATTTTAACAAACATACGGGATTACTCTTTGTTCGAGGCTTTTTTCGCAGCGTTTGTCCATTTTACGTTCACTGGGTCGCGCATGTTGAAATTTCTTTCGCACTTTGTGTTGCAGAAGTTGGACAGCGAACCGTCTTTCCTAACAATCGTTTTGCCCGTGCCGGCAATGATATCATTCCCGCAAAAAGAGCATTTCATCAGCGTCGCCCTCTCATTTCGCCGGCGAATTCCATTTCCGTCTCTCTAAGCATGATTATATCGCCAAGTCTCACAGGACCTGTCACGTTTCTTACGAGCACTTTCCCTGCGTCTTTACCATCAATGAGTTTGCATCTCACTTGCGTTACGCCTCTGACGCCTGTTCGCCCGAGTAGTTGAACAATTTCAGCCGGTGTTGGTTCGTTTGCCATACGTAATCACGTCATTACTTTTTTACCTTGGACAATCCTTCGAGTATTTCTTTTAAAACCGAAGCTGCATCGCCTGCTTCGGCTATCGAAACCGCGGCTGTCCCTACATCAACACCAGAAGCCTTGCCCAGTTCGACTTTGTTCGGAACATAGATAAACGGCACCCGCTTCTCTGAACAGATAACCGGAAGGTGCATCACTATTTCCGCGGGATCCACGTCTTCGGCAATTACAACAAGCTTCGACTCGCCTCGCTCAATGGATTTTGTCGTCTCGTTCGTTCCCTTGCGTATTTTGCCAGAAGTTTTTGCAAGTTCTATAGCTTCGTATACCTTGTTAACAAGTTCCTTCGGAACAACGAATTTCTTTTCAACTGTCATATTCACAACCTCCATTCAGGCATTTGCATTACAAATGCCCACATACATTCATTGGTTAATCAGAAACGCGCCCTTAGCACGTTTAAGACATCAGTTAATTGACGCGGATAGATATAAAAAGGTTGCTAGGCTGTTTCAGCGTTATCTTTGAATTGAAACACATGGATAGTTGCACTCTTAGTCCCGTATATTCAACTTGTGCAACCTGCTAAGCTTTTAAGCTGTTCGGTTATGGTATTCCTAAATAAAACTAGCGTCACCTGTGTATCATATTGAACGTCATCGATTTTTTATCGTCCAGTATTGCAAAACACATGCGTTCGAACTGCACACGCTCTCCTTCGTTGATGATTTGGCCGTGCGGTTCCAGCAAACCTTCCCTTATTGCAAGGCTGTTTTTGTTAAATTCTTCGTTGATAAACAGCGGCTCGAATGTGCGAAGGGACACACGGATGGAATTTTGCGGCGCCCAGTGTATTTTTTTCGCAGCCTTGTCGTCGCCGGCATATTTCGCCTCCATGTATTTTTCGCCTATTTTTGTAATTACAATATTGAACAAATGCATCAACCTGACATTGTCGTCTTTCCGCATAACTTTGGCGTCATCGCCGGAAATGTAAACATAAAAATCCGGTCCCTTGAACTCGTAACTCTTATTGTCCTTTTTCAAAGGGTGTAGTGGTGCGTCCGATTTAACAACCAATGGAGCGCCTTTTATCTCGACGCGAATAGGATCCGGAACAAAATAATACCTGTTGACCATTGGGTCCAGAACTTTTCGGTTAATGCTTTCAAGCGCTTCCCATTTTATCACAGCCTCCGTCTTCGCAATACCGAGCGAGATTACAAACTCCCTTATCGCTTCTGGAAGAAAACCGCGCCTGCACAATCCTGCTAACGTAGGTAATCGTGGATCGTCCCAGCCTTCAACAAGCTTTTTATCAATCAGTGGGTTTATTTTTCTTTTCGACAACGGCGCGTTCTCCATCTCAAGCCTGGAAAATTCTATTAATTCGGGTTTATTGAGGTTGAGCAGTTTTATCAGCGTGAAATATAATTCGTCTCTTAATTCGTATTCCTTCGTGCGCATCGCATGCGTTATGCCGTCGATATGGTCTTCTATCGCGACCGAAAAATCGTATGTCGGCCACACCCTGTATTTTTTTCGTTGCAACGGATGATCGTGGTCGATTATCCTGAATAACGTCGGATCCCGAACAGCCGTGTTTACGTTCGCGATATCGGTTTTTAATCGCAGTATCGCCTCGTTCGGCATCAGTTTTGAAAACATCATTTTCCAGTTTTCTTTCGTTTTTTTTGTGTCGGCGTTTCTGCATTCGCATTCCCGCATCTCCGCCCTGTTTTTCCGCATATCCTCCATTTTGCAAAAGCAGACATAAGCGTTTCCGTCGTTGACCAGTTTTTCCGCATATTTGTAAATTTTTTCCATGTCATCGGAAGTGTTTTTTATCCTGTCAAATTTTATGCCGAGCCAATCTGTTCCAAGCTTTATAGCGTCGTAATATTCCCTCTTTTCTTTTAGCGGGTTGGTGTCGTCGAAACGCAGAATGAATTTGCCGTCGTACATCCTTGCATAGGTTTCGCCTATTATCGCGGCCTTTGCATGGCCCAGATGAGGATATCCGTTCGGCTCCGGCGGGAAACGCGTTACGACTTTTCCTTTTATCGCGTTCAAAAGTTCCGGAAGACCCTTGCGCTGCTCCTTTTCCTTTTTCTCGAGCAGTGAAGGATCGATCAACGCAAGCTCCCTTCGCTGGTCGTCAGCGGACATACGATTAACGGTTTCAACTTCCTCTCTTGCAACAGCCTGTATATCTTTGATCCTGTCCTTCGGCGTTGGTTTGTCAGCCATTATCTTTCCTATCACAGCGCCCATGTTGGCTTTGCCGCCAAAGAATACGGCATTCTGCAAAGCGTACTTTTTCGCCGCTTTTCGTATATCGTCCATAATTACCACTACATCAGTTGATGCAACTAGAATAATATTGTTTTAACGCCTCTGATTCCTTCTTCCAGGCTTGCCTTTTCTTTCGTACTTATTCTCTTCTTTTGCCCTGTCCTCATACGTTTCGACGCCTTCGAAATAAGTTACGCCGTCTACCGCAGCATCGGGTTTGAGTCCGGGCGTTTCCGCTTTGACCTTTTCCGCTATCATCGAGGCGTATTCTTCGTCAGACTTTACCAGCCCTTTCAATTTCATAGTTTCCCGTGTGAGAAGCCAGAATATCAGCGCTAGTGCGCGCTTTCCCTTGTTATTCGTCGGCAGTATAAGATCCAGATTCTTGGTTTCATTGAACGTGTCACACAAAGCAACGACAGGTATTCTTTCGTCGACAGCCTCGACAACGGCCTGCGCATCAACCAAAGGATCCATAGCGATCACAACATCCGGCTGGAAGAATTTTTCATACGCCGGGTTTGTCAGCGTGCCCGGAAAAAACCGTCCTGTTATCGCTTTTCCGCCCGTGAGCTCTGCAAATTTCTCAGCCGCCTTCATTCCGACGCCTCTTCGCGAAACTATGAGCATACTCTTTCTGCTTGCGAGGAATTTCGCAGCAACTCGGATTCTGTCATCCAGTTTTTTGATGTCAAGAACAGCTAAACCATCGGATCGTATCTTGAAAATGAACTCCTTCATATCTTCCGTGCGCTGCCTCATCCCGATATGTACGCCGGCTGACAGGTATTCCGCCCTTGGAATCAAAAGATCCTCTTGCATCAATACAGATAATAGGGTGGTATTTAAATAGGTTCTTCGATGCGCGACAGAGGAAAAGCTGTCATTTCCTCTGCACGGAAACAAATGGTTTCCGTAGAAATGTTTATCAGCCATTGAAGGCGCAGAACCTCATTCCGCAAACGAGCGGCGGCGAAAGCTGCGGAGTTTAGAAAAATAAACAATATTTATTTTGCAGAAGTATTTTTAATTTCCGGCAACGAACCCCGAACCGGACGGAAGCCGTCATCCGAACCCGCATCCGAACGCGCGTAGAGCGCGTTGACGGCGAGGCATCCCCTGTCCACATCGCGGAGCCAAAAGCCCCTACGCCCGACAGCGACATCATAATGGCCGGATTTGCCGTCTTTGCTGGGAGTTTGGTTAAACCAAAAATGAGTCGTGTAAGGTTTGTGCGGGAAATCGATGTTGTCCGTTGTTTTTGGCAATCCGAAAACTTCGTCCCATTCAACAGCGACTCTTCCATTGCCTTCGGGAACGAGAATTTCACCGATTACGTCTTTTCCTATCAGTACTTCCCTTGCCCAGTATTTTCTTCCTTTTGCGTCGGTTTCGTATTTAGTCGGATCTCGTCCTTTCGGGATTCGTAAACCAGTCGCTGTCCATTGCCACACGCGCCAATAAGAATCATTTATTACGAACAAATCATTGAATACGCCCACTTTCTTCGGATCTTGGCCAGCACGTTCCAGCGAAAGCTGGATCGCTAACTCTTCGGCTGCCGTTGACATCCTTCCATCTTTCGGCTTGGAATCGTAATAGCTCTTGCCCGTCATGACAAGATGCATTGAATACTCAATGTTATTGCCCGCGCTTTTGTAAGCCGTTCCTAGTAACGGATAAACGGAACTTGCCGGCTGCATTACGAGCCTTTCCATAATTTCAGGTCTTGATGCCATCTGGAACACTGATAGTTAGTTGATAGTTAAGGGTTTAAGCGTTATGCAGAATGTCCGTTGACCAACTACTGCCTTTAAAAAAATTAAAACAGCTTTGCCATTCTCGGTTTTTCAATTTTGTTCCATATTTCCGCGAGCCTGTTAAGTTTGGATTCGCGCTCTTTCCCGATTATCCCCGTCTTTATCAGCGACGCGCCTAACCCGACCGCAAAATCCGATATCCAGTTATCCGTTGTTTCGACTGAGCGGTGCGACGCGATTAAACAAAATCCAGCTTTCTTTGCCAGCATCGCTGCGCCTAACGCCGACGATACAGTACCGCACTGGTTTGGCTTGATTATCACGCCGTTGGTTGAATTTTTTTCTATGCCTTTCGCAATCAGCGCTTTGTTGGTGGAGTACAAATCATCGCCCGCTATTATACAGCCTTTCACGCTTTTCGTAAGTTCCGCGAAGTGGTCGAAGTCCTTTTCGTACAAAGGATCTTCGACATAGAAAAGTTTGTAGTTCTTTATCAATTCTTGGATAAATTCAAGCTGCTGCACTGGGTTTAAGCTTTTGCCGAGCGCGTCGTAGGAATACCGCGCGTTGAAATGGAACTGCGACGCCGCAACGTCGATACCAACCAACGCACCGTAATTTTTCGCAATTGCGGTAAGCATTTCAAGAGTCTTCATGTCGTCGAGCTTTGTCGTAAAGGCGTTCTCCGTATTTGTCGCAATTAACCAGTTTCTCGCCTCAAGCTGGTCGCCGACTGTTTTTCTTATTTCCCTGTTCGTCGCTACCGCCTCTTCCATTGTTCTCGCCTTTGCCGGAATTATCAGGAATTCCTGTATTGTCGTATTGCCGCCGTGGCTGCCCCCGCCGATTACGTTTCCCATCGGAAACGGGAATGTTGATGCGAACTGATTTACCAGCTTCCAGATATCACCCTTCGCAGCGGCGCGGAATACTGCCATTGATATTGCCAGCGATAAATTGCCGCCCAGCTTGCGGAAATTGTTCGTTCCGTCCGCCTGTTTTAAGAAATCGTCAACAGCTTCAAAATTGTTTTCATCTATTCCGATGATCTTGTCCTTTATGTCGTAGAATCGTTTTTCAACAATGTCAAGCGGAAGATCAACAGCCTCGGAATCGCTTTTCGACGTCCCCGACGGCACCGAAGCCATGTAATATTTGTCCGTCTTTGCGCGTATCGCCACAGACTCGCCAGCCTTTGAATTGGGCACCTTTAGAAAACGCAAATCGTTTATCATAAACCTGTTTAGTTTTCAGGTCGTATAAATATTTTTTGATCAAACTTTTCCGTTTTTGCTTAAGCTTTTCTTAAAAGCTTATTTGATTAAGCTTTCGGCCTTATGACCGTTATCGGTATCAGGTTCTGTTCCATTTCCTTGATGGCGATCTTGACAGGGTCAATTTCATCAATGTCTTTGATAAGGACAGGCGCACCGAGCGATATTTGCAGCGCTCTTGCACCGATTATCCTTACCCTCTCGAATCTGGTGTATTCCATAAGAAATCCTCTTCAGGCAATCAATTAATCTGCACAACAATGTTCTTAAGCTTAATATTGACGTTTTTGATTAAACTTTCATAGGAAATTATCGAATTTCCTATGCACGGAAAGCTTTGCTTTCCGTTGTCCCAAAAGTTTAGCCTATGTACCTGAGCTGGTCGTCCTTCGCATCCTTTTGCGAGCCCCTTTGCATCTCTTCAACCGCCTTTCTCTGCAGCGATTCAACCTTGTTTATGAAGCTCTCCATTTCCTTTACCCTCTGGTCAAGCCCTTTCATGTCAAGCTTGATACCCAGTATTTTTACAAGCACTCTTAACACAGCCTCCGCCGATTTCGGATCTGTTACAATCGGAAAGCCCGCAGTCTCGCCCATCAGGCAGACGCCTTCCATTCCCCTTAGCTTTCCAAGCCCGAGCAGAAGGCCCGAAGCTCCGACAATTGTGCCGATCTTTGGTGAAACGTCAAAATCTATTCCAAAACTTTCAAGTTTTTTTCTCAGTTTCTGCGACGACATTGCGCCGAAAACTTTTGGCGATTGCGTTTCAATCTGGCCTGTTCCGAACCCGCCGAGTGTGTACAACTCTTTGCAACCGAATCCCGCCACGAAATCGAGGATCTTTGTGGCAATTTCGTAATGCCCGACCTGGTCCAATGATTGTGCGTCGCCGATCAAAACGATTATGTCGCGGTCACCCTTTTTCTTTGCCTTGACATAGTAGAATTCATTCTTAAGCAGCGAAACTTCCGCATTGTCGTGGACAAGTACGAAAGGCAGAAAATGTCTCGAATACAATTCCGCAAATTTTACCGCCTTAGCCTGGTCTATGAAATAACCCGCAGCAACGCGCCCGACATTTCCCACGCCGGGCAAGCCTTCAATGAGTATGGGGTTGTTTAATTTTGGCGTCTCCGAAACTACGATATGTGTTTCCATTTCTATCAAAATAAGATTATTTTCACGGGTATATATCCTGTTTTTCAGCCATCCGCCTGTATTTTCCGTACCTGTCTTCGGGGGAGAATTTCATCGGATGCGCCGAACGTGTGCGCAAACCGCATTCGACGCACACGTCTTTCAGCGTGTAATGGGAGCGCTCGCATTTTTTTATTTTATTCATAATTCATCCCGATTCAATAAACAAGCTCGTAGCTGGCTTCTCCGCCGCTCTTCTCGATCGCGTTTGAAATTGATTCGGCTATGGATATTACTTTCTTTTCCGTTTTCTTCGGGTCAGTGCCAATGAGTTTTAACATATAAACCGGCGCGGAAATGTACCTTATCTCAACGCCTTCCTTCTCCGCATCAAGCAACGCTTTCTTTATTGCGTTTATGCCGTCTGGTTTTTTCGAGGTCAGCGTGAGTCTGCATTTCAGCTCGGTCTTGCTTTCCTGAAATATTTTCGACGCAGAATCGACTATTGCATCAACGTATTTCTCATTGACGCCTTTTTTGACAAGCAGTTTTTTGTCTTTCAGCGCGATTTTAAACGCCTTGAACAACGAACCGAACGTGTCCTGTAACTGATAACCGACCTCGTCGTACATCTGATCAAGGGTTTTTTCCATCTGTTTGCCTATGTCCTCGAGCATCTTTTCCGCCTTTTCCTCGCTCTTGAAATCGGACATTTTTCTGTCATACTCTTCTTTGCTAACGCGCTTCAGCGACAGGTTTATGTGGCCTTGTTCCGCATCAACCTTCATTACCTTGCAAACGCAGCGCTGGTTCTCCTTTACAAATTCGCGGATATCCCTTACCCATTTTGAAGAAACTTCGGAAATGTGTATCATGCCGTTGCTGTTATACTCGTCTAACCGTGCAGAGGCCGAATAAGGATTGACTGCGACTATAGTGCCGACTACGAGTTCGCCAAAAACCGGAAAAGCGTCTCTCCTTTTCATAACTATTCACTTGATGTCGCGAATTAATTAATGCGAAAAAATAAAGTTTACTTCAATACTTCCAGAATCTGCGTTTTTAATTTCGCCTCGCCGCCGCTCGGTTCGGCAAGAATCTCGCCGCATACGAGACATTTAACTTTCATAGATGCGCGCGAAAATACCGCCTGCTCGTTATTGCACTTTCCGCATTTCACGCGCAGGAACATCGATTTTTGTTTTGTCATATTATCACCATTGTTATTCTTTCTCGAATTCAAGTTTCTTTACCCTGAAACCTTTTCCGGAAACGTGTTTTTTCCCGCAAACGGTGCACTTGAATCTCAAGTCGACTTTGGTGGTCGGCTTGGCCCGTCCTTTCGGATTTGGCCTTGGGAACGCACCGTAACCTGCTAATTTTCTTTTGAACCTTCTTTGTGATTGGGACATAGGATGACCCATCGCGCGTCCGCGTTTCTTTGCCCTTTCAACAGTTTGTTCAGTGTGCTTTTTGCATGTCTGGCAGTATTTTCGCACTTTTCTCGGATATTTCATAAGTTTTCGCCTGATTCTTTTACATTAATGAATTTCAGCTTAAATAGTTGATTTACCAGCCATAATGATTATCGCTTCCGCAAATCGACATTTGACGAACATAAGATTTATATATCACTGTCACTTACTAGTGGTGATAACTATGTTTTATGCTGCAAACCGCACATCCGACAAAGGTGTTATAAACGGCGTCGACCAATCCGTGGCTGCTGATTTCGCATACGACATCAATAACGGCAGCAGGATATGGAGAAGCAACCTTACATTCAGCGACAGGTACACAGAATTCTTAGCGCCGGTTGCAAGTTACCTAGAAACGAAGCGCGGCAATCCGCAAAATGCAGGCGCGCTAACAATTCTGGACATAGGTTGTTCGACGGGCGAAGCTATGAAAAACATGCAAAATTATCTTGCGAACCTGGGTTACAAAACGCGTTCGATAGGCGTAGACGTGTCCGAAGATGCCGCAAAAATCGCAAAGTCAAATGATCTGGACGAAATCATTGTCACTGATGCGCAGCACCTGCCTTTCGACGCATCGTCGATGGATATCGTTTGCGCTATGAATTTCATGCATTTCATCGGACAAGAAGATCAGGCGAAATGCCTGCGGGAAATTAAGCGTGTGCTGAAAAATGACGGTATTTTATCATGCACAGTAAAAGCGAACTATCGGTACAATGATATCCAGAGAGCCAATAACCCGATACTTGAAAACAAACCGTACACAATAAACGCCGCGCTCATGATGACAGGCAAAGACCTAGAAGATTTGAAAAAACAATCCAACGGTTTCAACAACATTCTATACGAACATGTACAGCATAACACGCCAGAAGAATTTTCTAATTCAATGCAGAAAGAGGTTTATGAAAAATGAGCAACGAATATATTTTGGCAAGGTTCTCGCACGGCAATGAACCGATATTCATGGCGCTGAACATAGCATATCACCTGATGGTGTTGAATCCGAATTTGGACATAGTCCTTCCTGTCCCCGGATCAAAAATAGGACTGTTAAAGGAGATCGCTGATAACAGGGAAATCGACAGAAGGCGTGTTTACCCGGACACATTCGCCGCAGACATAGCCCTCGCTTATGGCGTTTACTGGGGAAATGCGATTGATCACAAAGATTGGCTTGCAAACAATGTGAAGTATATGCCAACAGTGAACGAAGCGCTAAAAAAACATTATACCGCTTTCAGTGTGAAAAATCTTGAAAACGAAGAGAAAGCGTTCAAAAGCAATAACGCAAGAATTGTCCTTAGCACAGGCGACCTCTATGACGATTTCGGAATGGATGTTCCGATAGCTTACGCGTTTCCTCTGCGCCACAGTGAAATGTTAAAAAGAAGCAAGATGACAAGCTTTGCGGAATTCGGCAATTTTATGCGGAATAAAGAGAAAAAAAGAAGCGTGAACTTTATCCCGCGTATCCACAGTTTAGAGTACGACAAAAGCTACGAGCCTCTGGAAAACGAGGAATTCACTCCTCACATGAAAGAATCGCCAGTTCGCGCTGACATCGCAATACCAAACGATTCAATAGGAATGGTATTCAGCGGTACCGGCAAAAAAATCGAGGAATTGAAACAAATCGTTGCAAGAACCGGTCACAAAATCGTAACAGGTTTATTCTCGCCAGTCGATGGCGAAAAATACGTAAAAATAACCCCGCCCCGTGCGGAGTTCGTTCACGTTTACGCCGACCCGCGTATACGCGCAATCGTTGGGCAGTTAGGATACGGCATGTTGTGGTCGGCATGGAACGCCGGAAAGCCTGTTGTCTACCCTGCATGGGTCAAAGGCGACGACGAGGAATTTATCCACAACGCGAAGACCGTAAAAAAACACGGACTCGGTGTGGAAATTAAAAAACCGGAACAGGTCGACGAGGCTGTTGAAATAGCGCAGTTTTGCATTCCATATATCAATGCAACAAACGCCGAGCTGAAAAAAGAATTCGGAACGCTCGACGGCCCAGCGTACATCGCAAAGAGAATAGTCGAATTGGGATTGTATTAAATCGGAATGCGGTTTTAGATTATCCTTACTTCTACTGATTTGTCAACGAGTTTCGCAAAGTCTTGCGGATTCACCTTGAGGTTTTCTTTTGCGCTGTAATGCATCGGTATAGCGATTCTCGGCCTTATCGCATTCGCAGCTTGTGCCGCCTCGTTTGCGTCCATGGTATACGTTCCTCCAATCGGCAGCAATGCCACATCGATTTTTCCGAGATTTTTCATCTCTCTTACAAAATCCGTATCACCCGCATGGTATACCGTGATTTTTCCGATCGTGATAACGTATCCGACACCCAACCCGCGCGGATGGAATACGTTTCCGGGCGAACGGAATTTGTTCGTATTGTATGCCGCAACGGCTTTGATAATTATGCCGTCCGCATCTATCTCGTCACCCGCCTCAATGATTTGCACATTCAAACCTTCAAGTTGCGAGAGACAACCAGTAGGGGCGATAACCGTACCGGTTTCCTCCAACAATTCGCGTATATTTTCCTGCGAACAATGGTCAAAATGCTCGTGCGTCGCAAGGATTAATTCGGACTTTTTCCCGTCGTCGGGCTTTATGTAAGGATCTATGTAGAAAAAACTGTCCTTGTGCGTAATGCGGAAAGACGCGTGTCCGAAATGCTCGATCTTCACATCGCCTAACGTCATCTCGCCCATAAAACCGCCTTTTTCATTCTCTTTTCGCTTAAGCCTTTTATGAAAAGGCTTATTTGATCAAACTTTTCCAAACAACGGAAACCGATGTTTCCGTGCACAAAGAAAACCCGCAGGTTTTCGTGTGCGGGAAATCCGATGATTTCCCGCATAGGAAATCCGATAATTTCCTATGAAGTTTGAATCGAATACAAATATATTATCGTTATTTGTTTTTAATAACCTTTGTTTCCAGCCGCTTAAATTTCAAAAGGCGTAAAACAATAAACAATGTGGGGCAATAAAAAAGACCTGCTGAGCATGAACGATCTTTCAAGGAAAGACATAGAAACGATAATGGAATATTCGCGCAAACTTGAGCCGCTTTCCGGAAAAGGGTCTAAGCTGGGCATGTGCAACGGCGAAATAGTTATAACCGCATTCTTCGAGCCGAGCACGCGGACCGTTACGAGCTTTTCGACTGCGATGCACACGCTTGGCGGGGACGTGCAAACTTTCACAGAAATGAATTCGTCGATGGAAAAAGGCGAGACCCGGGAAGACACGGTACGCACATTGGAGCAGTATTGCGACGCTCTTGTCATCAGGGACAGCGAACCCGGTTCAGTAGCACAATACGCGTCCATTGTGAACGTGCCTGTTATAAACGCAGGTGACGGAATCAACGAACATCCGACGCAGGCGCTGTACGACATGTACACAATATGGAAACTTCTCGGAAGGCTGACAAATCTGAAGATCGCAGTCATAGGCGGTTTGAAATATTACAGGCCTTCAAATTCGTTGATTCTGGGAATGAACAAGTTCTCGGGAAATACGATATTCGGGATATGTCCCATCGGGCTTGGGCTGTCAAAACAATACGCAAACGATTCATACCACGAAATTCCGATAAACATGTCTTACCTCAACAAAACACTGGAAGAAATAAAACCGGACATAGTTTACGTAACGCGCCTGAAAAAGGAGTACATGCCGCACAATGAAGATCCGGAAAAATATTTTTATTCCGTTGACAGTTCAACTATGGCCATACTGCCGAAACATTGTATAGTCCTGCACGCAATGCCGCGCACGACCGAGATAAACAAGGAGATCGATTCTGACAAACGCGTCGTATTTTTCCAGCAAATACGCCATTCGCTGCAGGTAAGGATGGCCGTGCTCGCATTGTTTTTGGGGCACGAAGACGCGCTAAAAAAACTTTAATTTTATCTTTTACGATAGTTTCTGAACCCGTCAGTTCCAGGATGATTATAAACTGCGGAATCGTCCTTTCTTTCAAAAGTGATCGGGCCTGCCTTTCTAAACACCTTGACAATGTTATTGTATGTAAGGTCGTCGATACGCTCCTTTGGCACGCCCATTGTGTTGAGTTTTTTTATCAGTTCGGAGTAGAGCTCCAGACTCCTTATTCCGGACGCGTAAGGTTCGTTTAATTTTTCATCAATCGTGTGCGGCGCATGATCGGTCTCTATCCAATCGATCCTGCCGTCGAGCAATTCGTACATCAAATTTTTACGCGTCTCAGCGCTTCTTATCGGCGGGTTTACTTTGAGCATCAATCCGTTTTCAGCCATGTCATCCGTCGAATAGAAAAGGTGATGGGGCGTGGCACCGCACACAATGCTTATTTTTCCCCGTTTTTTCGCTTTTCTGATCACGTCAACCGACATAGGTGTGGATACGTGGCATATATGTAGCGTTCCCTTGAAACTGTATTGCGCTGCAAATTTTATCTGGTCTCTTATCGATTCAACCTCGGATATTTCGGGCCGCGCATCGTTCCATGTTTCCGGTCTTGTTGGATCCCAAAGGTCATTTCTGAATAACGATTCCTTCTCGCAATGTACTGAAATGACGCCACGATAGTCAAGCTTCGAAAGCGTTTCGTAAACGGTTTTTTGGTCGCTTTCTTTGATTACGGACAAATCGCCCACAGAACGGCCTGCGAACATTTTCAACCCGACAACTTTCGGGTTTTTTTTAACAACATCAACCGCCTCGCGTATTTGGCTGCGGTCGCTTGTCACTCCTATGTACAAAAAATATCCTTCGGATACGCCCTGTTCTTCGGCTGTTCTTAATCTTCGGTCAACGTCAACGCTGTAAATTATGGGCGGATCCGTATTCGGCATGTCGAAGATGATATTGACGCCCTGCGATTTTGCCAACGAAAAAACGTCGCCTATGGTCGCCTTGTAAGATTGTTTCCAGTCCCTGCAATGAACGTGTGGATCAATTCTCATCTTGTAAACTATTACTGGTATTGGTTTTAAATCGCCGCAAATGCCGATTTAACTTTAATCCCTGTTATAGTGTTCATGGGCGCAGTCTACGAAAATGCATTAAGGCCTATTCTATTTCGGTTAAGCGGTGACAACGCGCAAAAATTGGGAGAAATCAATTACACACTCGGGCGACCTTTCTGGAATCTGCTCGGATTGACGGATAAAAAATATCCGCAACTTGAGACAGAAATCGCCGGCATTAAAATCGACAACCCGATCGGATTGGCTGCAGGCTACGACAAGAGCTGCGCATTTCTTGATTCAATGATGGCGCTTGGATTCGGTTACGTTGTCGGCGGGACAATAACAAGATACCAGCGAAAGGGGAATCCGAAGCCATGGATCGTACGCTACACAAAAGAAAAATCCATTGTAAATTCCATGGGTTTGCCTGGCAGCGGCGCGGAAAAAGCTGCGAAAAATTTGCGGAGATACCAGACGCGCGACAAACCCATCATCGCAAGTATAGCAGGACAGAATATAAATGAATGGGTCGAATGTCTCCGAATAATCGAACCGCTTGTCGACGGAATAGAATTGAACATAAGTTGTCCTAATCTCGAAGAAAAAAGGATTTACCAAGAACTGGAAGGTTACGAAGAATTGCTCGTTAACCTTAACCGCGTCAGGAAAAAACCGCTAATGACAAAGATGCCGAGATACGATCTGAAAAACCAACAGGAACTGGAAAAAATGATGAAGCTCGTAGACATATCGGAAAGGGAGGGCGTCGACGGCCTTGTGTTCGCAAACACACTGCCTGTCATCGAGCCGCAAGTCGGCGCTGGCAAAGGCGGCAAAAGCGGCAAAGCTATTTTTGAAAGCACCGTAGAAATGGTGGATTATCTGTCCGGGAAAACGAAGATTCCGCTCACAGCCTGCGGCGGAATTTCCAGCGCAGAGAATATTCTCAGATTCGGCGACAAGGCGAGAACCTTCCAGCTTTTGACAGCATTGGTGTACGAAGGCCCGTTCGTTGTAAGGGAAATTAAGAAAAGCCTTGCATTCCCTGCAAACTAACGCAAAACACCGGAATATCAAGGTAAACTATAAATATATGTGAACATAGGATAATGTAGGATAATATACTACCAAAATTGGCGGTCTGTCCGGCGAAAACCTTTTTAGGCTCGCATAATAGAGAAGTGTTGATAACATGGACCTCGAAGGAAAAAACGTGTTCGCAAAGGTCGACATGAACTCGCCTTTTGATGAGAAGACAGGCTTTTTCAGGGATATTGAGAAGATCCTGCAGGCTGTCCGCACAATAAAATTCGCGTTCGACCAAGGAGCGAGTTGCGTTATAGTCGCATCGCACCAGGGCGATCAGGGCAAAAACGAAACCCTGAAAAATCACGCTGACGCTATACAGCTGCATCTTCCGCATTCCGAGATAAAATTCGCCGGCTTCAGGACCGGCGATTTGGCTGGCATGATATCCAACGGATCTGTCATAATTCTGGAAAACACGAGAAGCGACGAGGAGGAATGGAACTTCACCGATGTGAAAGAGACGAAAATGTACAAAATGCTCAAACAGGTTCCGAACCTCGCAATTGTAAAGGACGATCCGGCCTCGCACAGGAAAGAACTGACAACTTACCACATACCGAAAACGCTGCAGGAAGAAGGCTACAAAATCATGCTCGGTCCAGCATTGCAGGAAGACATCGAACTGGCAGCAAAAGTGACGAACATACTCGAGGCTATGGACTCGTTCGCAATACTCGGCGGCAAAAAGCTGCCGGACCAGCTGGAAATACTGCCTGCAATGTTAAAGAAATTTCCGAAAATGAAAGCGATGCTCGGCGGTTTGTTCTCTGTGTATATGGAGAAGGCACAGGGAAGGAATGTCGGCGACAACGAACAATTGTGGAAAGACGAGGGAAAATTATTGGAAGCTGCGAAGAATATCATATCGGAATTTAACGGAAGGATAATGCTCCCGACTGATTACTGTATCCAAAATGGCTCCGGATTTGTGTGCGCGCCTGCTACGGAACTTCACACCGGAAAAGTTGTAGATATAGGTCCTGATACGATCCTAAAGTACATGGAAACTTTGAAATTTTCAAAGAACGCGGGCATACTCATCAACGGCGCAACCGGTTTTTACGAAATCGCGGCGTCAATAACAGAACCTGGTATGAGAGGCGCCGCACACGTTTATTCGGAGGCATTCGACGAAAAGCACGGCCACCTTGTAATGGGTTTCGGCGGGGACTCGATGGCGCTGTTCAACAAGCTCGGATTCAAACCGCACATAAACAGCTCGTCCGGCAAGGCGTTTTTCAAAAGGGTTATCTACGGTCCGTATTACGGATTGGAATGGTTCAAGGAATGAAGGAGGAAATGAATATGCTATCTGTGTGTGTTAACGGTTACGGAACAATCGGAAAGCGTGTTGCCGACGTTCTTGCAAAGCATCCGGGAATAAAACTGGTCGGCGTATCAAAGTTCACGCCAGATGCCGATGCAAGAGTTGCCGCATCAAAAAATATCAGGATTTTCTCGCCTAAGGAAAATATGGAATCGTTCGCAAAGGCGGGGATACAGATAGCGGGAACGGTCGAAGAGATGCTCAATGTCTCTGACGTAATCATCGACGCGTCGCCAGACAAAAGGGGCGTCAAAAACAAGGAGGAACTGTATATCCCGAAAAACAAACGCGCAATATTTCAGGGCGGTGAAAAAGAGGACATTGCCGAAATAAGCTTTAACTCGCGCAGCAATTTTGCCGCTGCAAAAAACAAAAACTTTGTCCGCGTCGTTAGTTGTAACACAACCGGACTGTGCAGAATCATAAAACCCCTGATGGAAGCGAGAACTGACGTGAAAAAGATTTCCGTTTCGCTGATCAGGCGTGGAGCTGATCCGAACGATTCGAAAGGTTCGGCGCTGAACTCTGTCGAATGGCAGGCAAACTCGCATCACGCCCACGATGTGCAGACCGTGCTGGGGAATATACCGATAAAAACAACGGCCTTCAAAGCCCCGCAAACACTCATGCATGTGCACAGCATTTCCGTATTATTCGATGGAAGTGCGCCTTCCAAGGAGGAAATAATCAGCCTTTACGAAAAGGAATCGAGGGTCGCGGTTCTGAAAAACGCAAACTCGACCGCGGACGTCGTCGAAAAGGCGCGTGACTTGGGTTTTCTCAGGAGCGACACCTACACTGTAAACCTGCACGCGAATACTATTATTTCCGACAACAACGAATTGTCAATGGCAATAACAGTGCCGCAGGAATCGATTGTTGTTCCGGAGGACGTCGATGCGCTGATGGCAATGACTGGTTTGATGGACCAGAAGGCATCAATGGCAATGACAGACAGCTTGCTTGGCATGACCGCAATAAAAAACAAGATGGAAATGGCGTTCGCCTAAGCTTTTCAGAAAAGCTTAAGCAAAAGAGAATGGTAAAAGTTTGATCAAAAAAGAAATGGAGGGAATGCAAATGGGAAAAATTACAGTAACAGTGATTAAGGCTGACATCGGATCTATCGGAGGCCATACAAGACCGTCCGATGAATTGTTAAACAGCGTAAAAAGTTTTGTCAGCGACGCGAAGGCATCGGGAATGATCATAGACAGCTATGTCGGCTATGCGGGCGACGACATCCATATTGTCGCAACACATACGAAAGGCGTAAACAGCAACGAAATACACAAGCTCGCGTGGGACGCATTCAGCAAGAGCGTTGCCGTTGCAAAGGAACAAGGCCTCTATGGCGCAGGACAAGATCTTCTCGCAGACTCGTTCTCCGGGAACGTAAAAGGCATGGGACCGGGAGTTGCGGAAATGGAATTCGACGAACGGCCAAACGAGGCGTTTGCTGTGTTCGCCGCTGATAAAACTGAACCGGGCGCATTCAACTACCCGTTGTTCACAATGTTCTGCGACATAAAATCAAACACGGGTTTATTGATCAACCCGTCGCTCGCCAAGGGCGTCAAGTTTACTGTGATGGACGTTATGAAAAACCGTGTTGTTGAACTGGAAACATGGAGCCAGGTACCGGAAATAGCGGCGATATTGATGTACCCTGGTCGTTATGTTGTCGAATCTGTTAAGAACAAAGACGGCGAACCGGTTGTCTCAGCCAGCACAGACCGATTGCACAACATCAAAGGAACGTATGTCGGAAAGGACGATCCTGCAATGATCATTCGCTTGCAAAAGACGTTCCCGGCAACGGAAGAAGCGTGCTACGCATTCAAGGACGCGCATTTCGTTGCGGGAAACACAAGAGGTTCGCACCACATGACCCTTATGCCTGTGACAATAAACACATCCGCAACATCGTACTACTGCAACCCGCTTGTATCGGCATTGCTGTTCAGCATGCACAACGGAAAATTGACAGGTCCTATAGACGGGTTCGAAGGCCCGAACTGGGATTTGGTCCGCAGAAAGGCTGCGGAGAAGTCGGAAGGTTTGCGAACGCAAGGGTTTATCCATCCTGCCACGCTTATACCGGAAGAGCTCGAATACAACGAAGGTTACAAGGATATAATGGGACGCGTGGAAAAGCTATTCAAGCAACGGTAATGCTTATGGCATTGTTTATCGTGAATTTTAAATCCTACAACGAAGCGTTGGGATTAAGGGGCGAAGCCATAGCAAAAGCTGCGAAGCTGGCCGCTGACAGGTTCGGCGTGAACATTGCAATAGCGCCGGCGTTCTCCGATATCAGGTTGTTTTCGAATATCGTGCCTGTTATTGCCCAGCACATCGACCCAGTGGAACCGGGCGCGCACACAGGTTCCATAACAGCGGAATCCGTTAAGGAAGCCGGAGCAATAGGCACGATGATAAACCATTCCGAAAAAAGGATCGGTCTAAAGGAAATGGAAACCTGTATCATGCGGGCAAAGCAAAACGGTTTGATGGTTATTTGTTGTTCGTCTTCCCCGCAAGAATCGGAGACGTTCGCGAAATTTAAGCCGGATTATATATTGATAGAACCGCCCGAACTGATAGGCGGCAACAACTCAATTTCGAAAACAAGGCCGGACGTAATAACGGAAACGGTCAGACTGGTTAAAGCAATAAACGAATCCGTTGGCGTTATCTGCGGTGCGGGCGTTTCAAGCCGGTCGGATTCGCTCATAGCAAAACAACTGGGCGCAGCTGGCGTTGCGGCAGCATCCGCAATCGTAAAATCGCGAAGACCTCAGGACGTGATAGAAGACATTGCAAGCGGGCTTTGCAGCAGGGACTTTGTTTAATTTCTAAGTGACTTGTACCGCCTGCTCAACGACCATAGTGCAAGGGGATACAGGATTTTCGGATAATTCGTATAACTCCTGCCGAACGCTTCCAGCATTTTGTCGTGGTCTTTCGGCGAAAACACTGCATTTAATGGCGCCAACTTCTGCAAAAAAGTTTCGGCAACAAACCTGTTTACGAGCGATGCTTTCAATCTTTTTTCAAAATATTTCCGGGCAACATCCTGATAGCTGGTCTTATCTATTATGCTTTTGGCCGCAAGATAACCTGACGTAATCGCGCTGCGCATCCCGAATCCCCATAAAAGGTCCTGTATACCAGCCGCCTCGCCGACATATTTTTTTCCATCAACCTCGAATTTGTTTCCCAGTGAAAACGTTCCCACGCCGCCCACGCGTCTGGGGTTTTTAATATCGACGTTGAAATTTTTCTCAAAAAATTTGATTGTCCTGTCCAAACTGTCGTTAACGCGTTCCAGTTTATCGAATAAAACCGTGCATATGCAGCCGTATCCGTTTGTAACAAGGAAATAAGCGTATCCCTTGTACGCGAATTTGTCGTCCGCCAAGCCTACGGCAATGTCGTCCATATCAGTATCGAATATTATGCCTCTGTCAACGGCAAACGACTCCTTGGAAAAGGGCCCTGTTGCAATAATGTCAGCCTCGTTCCCGATCCTTGAATTGAATATTATTTTCACGCCGTTTTCCATGGCCTGTCTTTTCAATCCTTGGTCAAGGCTTCCGCCAACAGTCCCGCGTTTGACAAGGTAAAATGCGGGTTTGCTGAATTCAAGCGCTGTTTTGTTTTTTCCGGTCATGCCGTACATTTTTTTGAAAGGGGCGCAGTCAAAATTTATTTCGATGTTCATCTGTTTGAGATCGTCAAGGACATTTTCCTTTTTGGACCAGTTTTCAAGGCCCTGCAAATCTCCGCCAAACCGGGAACCGCAGTCTTTTCCAGCCTCAAAAACCTCGACTTCAAAGCCCGCTTTCACAAGGTTTATCGCAGCCGAAAGGCCCGAAGGCCCGGCACCTGCTATCTTTATCGGGTTGCTAATAATTATCGCCTTTTCTCGGTTTCGCCGGCAAGCGTTAAATATATTACTTTATTTTCATTTCCTCTGCTTTGCCGTCTTTGATGAGAATTTCCGCGTTTTTCTCCGGAACAGAAGCAACATCGCCTTTTTTGAAAGGGCCGTAAGACGCCATGTCTTCGCCAACGAACATCGTGACATCGTCGATGAACGCCACAACCTTTAACGCAGTGATTTCTTTCGGCTCCAGAACATCCTCTCTTATTTGTTTGTAGCCCTTTAGCGCCTCGAGTATGCTCTGGAAAAACGGCTTTTCTGCTGGTATGAGGTTTTCCGGTGGTAGTCCTGTTCTCACCGAATACAGGGCCATGCCCAGTATTTTCCTTTCCCGCGTCTCGACAATGAACATCAGCCTGTGTTTCACGTTTTGGAACTCTTGGGCTGTGGAAGGATCCGACTTCAAAGTCTCCTCCTTTGATTTTATGTATTCCTTCACCTTGTCAAAAAAATCGTCCGGTATTTTCGATAATTTGATGGATGACTCCTCATCCTTGTGGATCTTGCGTATTGTATCGTACGTGAGTATGTCGGACATTTTGACCTATTATTTAGTTAACAGGTAAAAATATAACCGCTAGTCAGCCACGTATTCGTCCTCTTCCTTCTGTTTTTTGGGCTTTCTGGAGGTTTTCTTGATCACCCTTCTGCGAACCGAGGCATTGAAGCCCTTGATCGCGTATGTTACTGGATTTTTTACGCCCATTTTTGTCTCAGTTTCGCAGTTTATGCCCATTGACTTGTAGAAATTCTCGTTGCCGAAATTCGGCGGAAGCATCGTTTTCGAATTGCGTAACCATCTTACTTGCGAACGCATGTAGTTTGATGGCAGTGGTGGCGTATTCTTCTCGTTCCATCCGACAAGGTAATTTTCAATCTCGTCGTTGCCCCAGTTCATATTTCTCAGGAAATTAAAAAGTATTAGCACAGACCGCTTGCGGCCGTCAGGAACGCCGCGGGCTATCTGCTGTATTGATGGCGGGAAAAATTCCTCGGTTATCTTGCCGGAATTGGAAATTATGAATTTTTTCTTCACCTCTTCTTCTTTTTTTCTTGCATTATGCCAGTCAAGCGCTTCCGTTATCAATTCCGTAACCTCGCCTGCATCGGATTTGTTGTAATCGAGGAACGTCTCCTTTATCTTAACCTTGTCGGGCAACGCGTCGTCCTTTTCAAATTTGTCTATGTCAGAAATTTTAATGGGAAGGCTGACGCGAAAGCTCGACTCGTGCAGCGAGTACGGAAGGCGAAACATGTGCCTGCTCGTGAACAACCCGAATTCCGTGATTGTCTTTCCTACGAAACCTGTTATAGTTTTATTTTCGGATTCAGCCCTAGAAACGTCGTTGGATATTATCCTGTCAATATCAAGTCCATCAGCCGCAATCAGCGTCTCGGTAGACGTCTGCAATTTTTTCGCAATCTCATTGATATCGGGCTCGGCCCGCAGTATCGCGTCGCGAAGTTTGAGACGCGTTTTTTCTTTCATGTACGCGACAATGACCTGGGGTATGAGCGGATACTGTGTGCGCGTGGGTTTATAATCGACATTTTCGGGAAACGACTCAAACGGTACGACCATGTGGAACGACTTGCCGCCAGTGTATTTCACGCCGATATTCTTTATTCCGAACGAGCGCAGTTCTTCGTAAAATATCTTTGCATATATCTTGGCGTATTCGAAAACTTTTATGTCAAGGTCGATCATTAATTCGAATCCCTTGCGCATTTCGTCCATTTCATCCTTGTCCATTCCCGGCCGCAGCACCATCGGGTTATCCCACCGCTCCACCGAACCGTGGAACGCAACGCTGCCGGATTTGACCATGTTAACAACATCGGTAGGATAAACGAGAATATTCGGCCTTTGCCCGAACGCGCCGCTGCTGAAAACGCCCGCTATCTCGCGGTCTTTCGACGCTGTTAATAGCGATTTCTGTACGTCGTCGCGGGAATAATATTCTAGAATGTCGCGGTTATTCATGTCTACCTGCCATTAGTAGAGCTGAAGTAATTAAAAGGCTTTCCATCAGGCTACTCTATTACGTGCGGCGCAAGAACAAACGAAATCTTGATTTTGTCGCCGTTGTCAAACTCCATTCTGATTGGAAAATCTGACGAAAACCTTAAGGTCGCGGTCTCGGTGAGTTTCGATGCCTTGATTATCTTCTTCAGGTAGTCCAGCGGGTATCCGGATTTCGTGCTTGCGTTCGCTTCAAGTTTAAGCAATACCGGATTCCCTTTTTCAAGTTCTAATTCCGTATTGGTTGAGTCGCCTTCCGATTTTATCCTGAAAAACTGCGGGTCCGCCTCGAATATGACAAGGTCGGAAACAACCTCTGCATCGGCGATGCCTTGTGCGAGCACGTCGGATTTAACCTCGACAACCGAAGTGAAATCAAGCTTGTCTATGGGAGGAGTCTCGGATTCCTGTATATCCATGATCGGGATCTCGAATCTTCTCGAGGAAGAGCCGGATATTATTATTTTTAATTTGTTTTTGCCGTCGTCTTTTTTCAGGGTTATCTTGTCGCTCGTGGAAGCGCGGCGTAATATCGATACGAAACTTGCCATGTTCACGCCGACCGAAGCGTCTTCTGTCAATTCGTATTTTTCGAATGAAGACGCGCCGATCATTAAGTCTACCACAGCCACTAACGCGCGGTCCGCAGCAACAAATCTCATGCCGTTTTTTGCGATTTTGAATGTGCCCTCGTCTATGATCTCGGACGCGACCGCAATCGAATTCTTCAGCATATCGACATCGGAAATCGTGAGTTCAAACATAGTCAACCGCTACTCTTCTCTAATTCCTTCACCTTTTTATAGAGCGAAAAATCAATTCCGTTAACGTTTTGCAAAGCTTCTGCCCTCAGCTCGAATCCGTTTTCCGACGCAAAGACCCGCCCGATCACTTTCACGCTGTCATTGATATGTATACCGCTTAAACTCGTGCCAACCTCTGCCGCAATTTGGACATGTCCTTCGCCGTCGTCGATTACAAAAGAATCCTCCCCTATATCGACAATCTTCCCGAATATCCTGACCCTTATGTCCTTATCCGATTCTATCTCGGAAATATTTTTCTCTTGCGCGGGAAGCCTCTTCTGGAATTCCATCAAAACCAACAGTTTTAATTTATGTCTTAACTTTATAAATCTCGGCTTTGTAATGGAAGTATGATAGCAGAGAGTAACGCAGTTGTAGTTATAAGCTGCGGTTTTGCTGGTGTTGACAGATGAGAGACGAATGGGTAATTGTCATAGATTTCCTGCCAAAGGGCAGGATCGGAATGCAGCGCTCCGAACCTATCGCGCAGACATTAGGCGAAAAATACTTCTCGCTGCTTGAGGTTATCCCTCGCGAAGACCTCGAACTTCCGGTTGGCGAAAGGGTGTACATCGGCGAGGGCAAGCGCGACAAGGTCAGGTATATCAGAGGCAGAATAAGCTATCAGGACCTGACAGTATCTTCGAAACAGGAGTTGAACAACGTGGTTGAAAAGATCGTTGACAGCGACCCGAAGAGATTTGTGGACTTTTACAACAACGCCGGTCCTGTTACTAATCGCCTCCATCAGCTTGAGCTTATCCCGGGCGTCGGCAAAAAGCATCTGTGGGACATAATCGATGCGAGGAAAGAGAAACTCTTCGAGTCTTTTGAGGAGATTTCGCAGCGCGTAAAACTCTTGCCAGACCCGAAAAAGATGATAATCCGAAGGATTCTGGATGAACTCGAAGACAAGGACAAGTACAAGTTGTTCGTGTCAAGCGGACTGCAGAAACAATACTGAATGACTTTCATGCACGATATCAAAAATATGCTTTTTGAGCTTGGAGTGAAGCCGTCGAAAAAATTATCGCAAAACTTCCTTCTGGACAAAGATATAATTGCCAGGGAGATAGAATTCGCAAACATAGGCAGCGGCGATGTGGTTCTGGACATAGGCGCGGGTTTGGGAATTTTAACAGAGGAACTTTCCAAAAAGGCGCGCAGCGTAATTGCAATAGAACTCGACAAGCACCTTGCGGCGTACCTTGAAAAACGCTTTGCCGGAAATGAAAAAGTAAAGGTTTTGAACGGCGATGTCCTTGACCTGCTTGAAAACCTGGAATTCGACAAGGTTGTCGCGAACATCCCGTACAAAATATCGTCGCCGCTCACCTTTGCCCTCCTTTCGAAAAAATGCATGCAACTGGCTGTGATCTGCTACCAGAAAGAATTCGCGGAGCGCATGGTCGCAAAGCCCGGCACAAAGTCGTATTCGCGCCTTTCCGTAATGACCGATTATCTGGCCGACGCCGAACTTCTGGCTGGCGTGGGACGCAAAAGTTTTTTTCCGCCGCCTGACATCTCCTCGTCAATCGTACGCATGGCGCCGAAAAGGAAAAAGCCGTACAGCGTAAGGAACGAAAAAAAATTTTTTGAAACCGTCACGCTGTTGTTCCAGCATAAAAAGCAGACCGTACGGAATGCGCTTGCGCATTCTTCCAAGCGGCTCGGCCTGCCAAAAAACGCTGTAAAAGAGCTGAAATTGCCGCAAAACCTGGAATCGCGCCGCGTTTTCACATTAACGGGCGCGGAGATAGCAACCATATCCGAAATGGTGGAAACGTTTGCACAGGGCGATTAAACTTCTCCGAAAAATTCGGATTGCTCATAACTGACCATGTTCTGATGAGCGAGATGCAATAATGGAACGAGATTCTTGACAATGCGCATTCTATTCCAGTCACCAGACACGGAAGTTATTTAACAACCGAAAAATATATTCAATACTGTGATTTTGTGAATTTTGGGTTGTTAAGAGAAAGGGTTTCGGCGTTGTTCGGCGTTGTCATCCTTGTCAAGAATTGGCCCACTTACCTTCTGGATCATTTCAGCCTGATTAAAAAACCGTTCCTGACATACAGGTTAAGAAACGGGATTGATTACAAAGTCAGAGTGGGACCAAACATCACTGACAGGGAACTTATCGGGGAAATAATTGTCCTTGGTGCATATAATCCCGAAGGCTTTGAAATACAACAAAAAGACACTGTTCTGGACATAGGAGCAAATATCGGCATTTTCTCGGTCATGGCTTCCAAGCGTACCACGGGCGGAATTGTCTATGCGTTTGAACCTTTTGAAGAAAATTTCAGGATGCTACAGGAGAATGCCACCCTCAACAAGGCAGGCAACATAGTCCCTTGCCAAATGGCGGTCTCAGGAAAAACGGGGCGGGGAAAACTTTCCGTATCGTCCAACACGGCATGCCACTCCTTTTATGGCAAGAATGGCGAGAAGAAGGTCGTGGTTGAAACTATCTCCTTGGATGATTTTGTCAAACGAAAAAAGATATCATCGATAGAATTCTTGAAGATGGATTGCGAAGGCAGCGAATATGACATCTTGTTCAATTGTTCTGGTGATACGCTGAAAAAAATAAAAAAAATCAGTATGGAGTACCATAAGATTGATAACAAGCGGTATGATGGACGAAGACTGAAATCATTTCTGGAAAAAAAAGGTTTCGAGGTAAATATGCTGGAAAGCCGGTGCAGGTTGTATGCAAAAAGGTTGTGAACTTCAATCCTGACTGCGGTTTTGCCCCTTGTTTTCTTCGCCGCCATGACCCTCATCTTGAATATCTTTGCGTGTTATTCAAACTTCTCCGAAAAATACCGCACGGGGATGTCCTGAAAAATATCCGTGCTACAAAGTGGTAATGTCTGACGGCTCTGTCAACGGTTACAGCAAAGGAACGCGCAAAAAGGTCGCGATGCTGAAAAAAGACGGAATATTGATAAAGAAGGGAAAAATCGACCTAAAAAATACCTGTTTAAATTCGCACCAGCCCGGCAAAGGACAAGACGTAGATTATGATCGCCACTGCAAATGGTATGGTTGCATTGTCGTTGACATCGATATCCAGCGATTCGACTACCATGCCCACGAAAGACGCGAAAATCGCAACCGGTATGTTTGTTATTAATGCGCAGACAACCGAGGACGCGATAAAACCGGAAACACTGCCCTCCACTGATTTTGATTTGTTGTAGAAGATTCGCACGTGCCCAAGCGCCCTTCCCGCGAGCGTGGATATGCCGTCGCCAACAGAAAGCACTATTATCGAGATCGCGGCTATCTTTTCAGGGAAAAGCAGCGCAATAAACCCTATGCTCTCGAAAAAGTATATCGCGCCCCTGTACCTGGGCTGGCTGTCCCTTTCAAGGAAATCGAGCAATTTTCTAAAACCAGCCAGGAATCTCCCGACAGGCGTTTTCGCCCGCATGTTCGCATAAAGGTAAAGTCCCGCTGCAAGCACGAAGAAGATTATTGCCGTATTCGTGCTTCCGAAAACGTAAAGGATCGGCACTGCAATAACGCCGGAAATGTGGACGAGTTTTCGCAAAAGTTCACCTATTCTGGACGTCATAAATATACCTTGCCAAAGGCCTAATTAAGGCTAATATATTAGCTGCTTTTATCCAAAAAAAGCTAGTATACTATTATGATTCTCGACCAGGAGCGCAAAAGAAACCTTAAGATCCAGGAAAGGTCCGGCATAAACATAGGTATCAAGGACGGCTTCCGCGAGCCGGAACTGGTTATTCCCAACCAGTTCGGTAATGTTGTTGAAACCCTGAAAACCAGCTACAAATACGGATTCAAATCATTGGTAGTTCCGCAGAACGTTTTAGCTGCTACTACAAACCCCAAAAGCATTGTAAGCATGTCTGGCCTCTATAAAGAGATTTATACGGGTTTGCTTCAGGTAAACCGCACGGCAAAGAAATACCGGATACAATTGTCATTTCACGCTGACAACATGTACATTGTCAATCCGGACGAAAACCACAAACGCGAATTGTACAGGGAGGCTATCCGCGTCTTCTGCCACTCATCGTATATCCTTGACGGAAGGATGCTAGGCATAAAGTGCGGCGAAATAAAAGGCATGTACGAAAAGGAGGCGATCCGCTCCATTGCACAAGAACTAACAGCAATCGTTGACTCGCTGAAAGTCGAAACTCCGATAGGGATCGAAACCGCCGGAAAGCTCACGGAAATAGGAAGCCTCAGCCACGTCATAGAAATCGTAAAGGCGACCCATCAGACCGAACCGCTCATCAACTTCGGAGCAATCCATGCCCGCGGCGCAGGCTCGTTAACATCGCAGGAAGACATTGCAAAAGTGTTCGATGAGATAGAAACAAAACTCGGTGCAGATTACTTGAAAAGCCCGATGATGTACTTCTCTACTCCGTCGTTCGGGCCGTCCGGCGAAACCGGCGTAACGACAATGTCAAAATCAAACCTGAAATTCGAGAACATTGCCAAGGAAATAATAGCGCGCGGAATGCAGGGAACGATAATAATCGACACGCCCGGAAAGGAGATCGATGCTCTGAAATGTCTTAAGATACTCGATGAAAATATGAAATGAACCTTTCTTAAGGGAGAATGATGTGAATATGTCAAAAACGTTTCTAAAAGCGCTCGAAAATTACGAAAAGGAAATCGCCTCAAAAATAAATAAAAAAGGTCTCACAATAACCGTGTCCGGATTATCGGGTGTTGGTAAAGGAACTGTTGCCGAAGCGCTCGCCAAGGAGTTCGGCCTGCAAAAAATCTCGTCTGGCGACTTGTTCAGGAAAATTGCAAAGGAGCGCGGAGTATCGCTCGAAGAATTGGCGCGATCATCCACCGACGATTTGGATAACCAGATGGAAAGGAAAACTCTCCAGCTCACAATGAGAGGAGGTTTCGTCCTCGATGGCCGGCTTACCGGAATGGCCGCCGGCTCGAATGCAGATTGCCGGATTTTGATAGAATGCGACATGGATGAAAAGGCGGAACGTGTTGCGAAAAGGGACAACTTAAGCATTGGAGAAGCGAGGAAAAAACTCGAGGAGCGCGATTCCGGAAACTCCGCAAAATATTTCCGCATTTACGGAACCGATGGAATGAATAAGAAATTTTATGACGCAGTGATAAACACGGAAAAAATGAGCATGGACGCCACTAAAACGGAAGCTATACGGATCGCGCACAAAGTACTGAAAGAAAAAAAATCATGACCATTTGGGAATCGGCGAAAAAAGAAGGCTTTTCGGTGTCTCGCCGTTGGTTACGGAATACCTCCGTCTTCCACGCCCTCCGGCGCAAATAACGACTTCATTCTCAAATTTTTGAGGAGATAAGCTCTAATAAGCGATAGTCAAACGATTTGGCGTCTATCCACTGTCTTTTGATAGAACTTTTTTAAAAGTTCTATCGGAACTCCATCCACTCGAAAACCACGTCATAAACTACGGTGAATAGCTGTTAGGTGATATGAATGATAAGCGATGTGGACGAATTTTTGGAAAGCCTGGAAACAAAGGTCAAGGAACTGGAAATAACCGACTTTCTCAACAGGCCAAGCATGAGGATGGCAAGAAGCGTCTAGATTTTTTCCGCTATATCAGTACGATAATAAACTTATAAGCTCAAGCACTGTCCCACTTCACAAAGGTTTTGATTTTATGCCACAGTGACGTCTTCTTCAGTTTCGCACCGCATCCCAGACATTTGTCGCCTATCGGCTCCGGATGTCCCAATACATTCGGAAAAATTACGACTTCGATCCCGCACTTCGGGCATGTTTTTGTCATAAAATGCAACCGGATACAATTGTAGCGCGCTGGAATATAAACGTTAGCTTACAAAGAACGCATCTTATCCAAAATCCTTCGTACCCCGTCCTTCTCATACCGCACCAACAACGACACGTAATTCCTCGTCACAAAAAGAATTTTTCTCGACATCGACAGCATGATTACGCCAACGAAAATAAGCAGTGCACCCGAAACCTGGCTTTGGGTTATTGGGACGTTCATAAATAATAGGGTAAAAACAAGTGTGAACAATGGCGCAGTGGAAAGTATCGCCGCGGATCGTTCAGCTTCTATCAATTTCAGCCCGTTGAAAAAAAGCACGGCAGGCAGCAAAGCGCCGAAGATTGCGAGGAATATCAGATACGCCCATCCGATAATGCCGATTAACACCGCCTTTGATCCGAACAAGAACAGCGCGGCAATAAGGGAAATCGAACCGCCTACGGCCCTGTCGTAAAGCGTAACGACCAAAGGGTTCAATCGATGAAGCAATTTTCTTTCAATTATCATTGCAATTGCGCCCGAGAGCGCTGCCACCGCAACCATAACCGCGCCGATAGACGACTCGAAACTGAATCCGTTCAGCATAGCGTACACGCCAAAAAGTATAAGAAGCGTCCCTGCCAATTCGTCCGTTTTTATTTTTTCTTTTAGGAAAGCCGTTCCCAGTAACGCGACCCACAAAACGCCTGTATTGCCTATCGAAGCCGTTGTAACAGGGTCCGTAAGGGACAAACCGTAATAAAAGAAAATCGGGACAGCGGTCGAGTTGAAAAGCGATGCGATGAAAAGTTGTTTGCCTGCGATACTGCCGATGTCAATGTTAACCTTTTTAATGCGCAGATAAACGAACAGCACAAGTCCGGCAAGGAAATAACGCCACGCGCCAAGCACCATCGGATTTACAATGTTAAGTGCCGCCTTTTCGATTATCGGCGTGCCTCCCCAGATGATCGCAGCGGAAGTTACGAATAAAGAACCTTTCAACAGCTTATCCATGAATAAGAATGGACTTCAATACAGAAAAATTTACTCTGGCGTCGTTGTTTCGGCAGGTACGTCTTCTGTCATATCGCCTGTAGGAGCTGTTATATGTTTGATTACGACAACATCACCCACTGCCTGCACCATCGGGAACGGAACAATCACGCCCCTCTTGCCGCCTACAATTTGCGACAAATAAGAACCCTTAACAGATTCTATAACGATCGCCCTGATCTTGTATTTTGTGAGATCAAACTCAAGGTCTGATATTTTACCGCAGTACGCACCCTTGTCAGTAAAAACATCCTTCCCGAATACCTCAGAAATATCTTTTACATTAATAGGCACTTGTTTTCCACCTTATCTATTTTATCTAAAAGGATATTTATTCGTATAAATATAAAGCTTTTCGATAGCCAAAGACGCTATTAAGCGCTCTTTGATCAAAACAGCTCTGATTCGACAAGTCGAGGTCGCCTAGCCAGGTTAGGGCGCAGGTTTGCTAAACCTGTTGGCGTTAAGGAACTTGAACCAGACGCAAACCGAAGCATATCATAGGATATGCTTCAGTCGAAATCTGGTTCGGTCAACGAAGCCAGCGCGGGTTCAAATCCCGCCCTCGACGCTAATAAAAACAACAACGCAAATAGGAAGAATAGTTAAGAAAGGAAATCGCAGGTTTCCTCGAAGTCTGCTGACGCATAAGCAGTTAGAAACAGACAATGTCTGTTTCAGTTTCCGTGCGTCTGTTTGCGTTTGCGGCGGTGGTCCAGCCTGGCTAAGACATGAGCTTGCCAAGTTCAAAACCCGGGTTCAAATCCCGGCCGCCGCATACAAGACACACAGAAACGGTAAAAGGAATGGTTCAACGATGGATAGCAAAGAACCAAAAGTCAGCTTGGATATTCTGGTAGTAAAAGATGGGAAATTCCTGCTCGGCCTTCTTACAGATAAATGGAATTATGGGGGAAAACCTGTTTGGGGCGTTCCTGGAAGAGAGATAAATTTTGGGGAAAAAATTGGAGATGCTCTACGAAGAAACATCAAGGAAGAGTTCGGTTGCAATGCAACTGTTTACAACATAATCTGCGTAAACGCCAACTACGCATTAGGAAACCACTACATAGGAATAGGCGCAGTTGCAAAGATCGACGGCGAACCAAAATTACTAATTCCTGAAGATTGGAAAAAATGGGAATGGTTTTCGGAGGACAAAATTCCGAAAAACCTGTTCCCCGCAACAAAAAATCTTGTCGAATGCTATCTAAGGGGTAAATTCATAATTTCGGAATAAAAGTAAAGATTAATTCAAATACAAAAGGACCGAACAAAAACAACATTGCCGCTATCCAAAACGTATTAAAGCATAATTGTGTTATCATCAAAGGTGAATCAAATGGGTGAACGCCTTTGCCTTGGTGAAAATAAAGCACGCTCTTTCTAGACCAAGAAATATACAAGAACTCGCAATTGAAACAGGATTGCCCGAAAGAACTTTGAGGTACAATCTCGGAATTCTCAGAGGTGACGGCCTTATCAAGGATGTCAGAGTCCTGTCAGACACAAGGAGAAAGATATTTTTCTGGAGTGACTAATATGAATAGTGGTGATATTATGCCTGTCAATATTTTGAAATGGATTGGAAACACGCCAATAGTAAGAATAAAGAAGATAACAAAACTCAAAGGTGTGAAACTGTACGCCAAAGCCGAATTCCTGAATCCAAGCGGTTCTGTTAAAGACAGGATTGTAAAATACATGATAGAATCCGCTGAGAGAAAGGGGATCCTCCGTCCGGGAATGACAATCGTTGAGCCGACCACAGGGAACACGGGCATAGCATTCGCTATGATATGCGCAATAAAGGGTTACAAATTCGTTGCTGTCATGCCCGAGTTCGCGAGCAAAGAAAGGGCAAGAATAATGAAGCACTACGGCGCAAAAGTCGTCCTAACGCCGAAAAAACTCGGTGTGTACGGAACAATTGAAAAGGCAAAACTATTAGCGAACAATGGTATGGTTTTATTGAACCAGTTCGAGAACGTCGACAATGTCAATGCGCATCACGAAACTGCCAACGAAATATTGCGTGAAGTGGGGCACGTCGACGCGTTCGTCGCAGGAGTCGGAACCGGCGGCACTCTGATGGGAATCGCAGAGATTCTCAGGAAGAAAGCGCCGGATACGCAAATAGTGGCTGTCGAACCTTTCAATTCCGCAGTATTAACAGGAGGAAAGCCCGGAATGCATCGTATCGAAGGTATCGGGGAGGGGTTTATACCTAAGCTGGTAGAGGATAGAATTAATTTAATAGATAAAACCATCAAAGTCAAAGATAAGGATGCGATAACGATGGCCGCAAGACTCTCCGAGGAAGAGGGGTTGTTCGTAGGAATTTCCTCCGGTGCCAATGTTGTTGCGTCATTAAAGATTGCAAAGAAAATCAAATCCGGCACTGTTGTGACAGTCCTGCCAGATAGTGCGGACAGGTACATGAACACATACTATTGAGCTCGGATGACAGATCGGCTATGTGGGCGCCTGCAGTCAAACTCACAGGAAACATAATATTTCCTGTGCACGAAAACATGATTGTTTTCGTTGTTTTGAAAAAGTTTGATCAAAAGAGGCAGAAAGCGTCAAAGGGGAGTTCGACTCTCCCTCCGAGCTTTAATTTTAACTACGCCGGAAATTACTTGTCTGGCTTTGCGAATACCCATATCCAGTTCCACTTTTCTCCTTTGTTGATCCCTGAATCGACCACTTCAAAACCGCTTTCCTTTACTTTATTTTCGAATTCTTCCTTCTGATAATAAGCAAAAAATCTGGGACCGTATTTCTCTGTTTCTATCCCTTCCCCTGTTCCTTCTTTTACAAGCGCGCACAAAATTCCGTTCGGTTTTAATACCCTGCCAAATTCCTTCAGGGATTTTGAAATTTCATTTTTCGGAAAATGCAGCAACGACGCACACGCCCATACGCCTTCAAATGCGTTATCTTCGAAGTCGAGAACTCTCATATCCATTTTCCTAAAATCACCGTTGGGAACTCTTTTTTTTGCTTCTTCCAGCATACCGTCGGAAAAATCTATACCTATTGTTTTTATCCCACACTCGAGCAAAAACTTGGTGTCCCTTCCAGGACCGCAACCCGCATCCAATACCGATCCCCTATTACCGATTATTTCAACAAATTTTTTCAGAATCGGAATTAGACCCAAATCTTTTTCTTGGTTGTGTGTCCAATGGTTGTCTGCCCATAAGGATGCCGACTTGTCATAACTCTGCTTAGTCGTTTCGGGCCCGCCCATATGATTTTATTGCACAACCAGAAATAAAAACAACAGAATCGATTCGTGCAAAAGGTGTAACGGCTTAACATATCATTGGTTTCGATGTTAAATTTTTTCGCAGACGCTACGTCAAGCAGTTTTGAATGGAGCTTTTTGTCAGTTAAAAACCAGAACATCAGCCGACAGGCTGGAATTTTTTTTGCAGATATTCGACCTCGACCTTGATCGTTTCTGAAATAATCCATCGCATGTATTTTTCCGCTACATCCTGTGAAAGTTCATACTGGCCGGCAATATTTTTCGCCTTTGATACGACCTGTTCCTCCCTGCCAAGATCCCTCAACTTCGGGGTAAGCAATTTCTCATCGCCGACAAAATCTCTTACAGACGGCTCTCTCTGTAATTTTGATTCTGCGACATATCTTCCAAGATTTATTCTTTCGTGAGTTAATTCAAGAAGGTCTGCATCACAGTAAGCGGTTTCTCCGAACGATATAGGATCCTCGCTATGATCTGTGCAAAGGTTCTTTAGAAAATCGCGGTAGAAATTTACCATGTCACTTCCTATGCTTATGCTTACTGCGCTCACGTCCGCCGGAGGCACGTGTCTATACACTGTTGAACGCTCTTCATTCCTCAGCAATGGAAACTGGTCCGGATAATTGTACCTGCCCAACGAAGCATGATACCTTTCCAGTCCTTCAATAGCAAACTCAAAAAGCGATACGCCACTTCTACCTGCTATCGGGATCGCATCCGGCACATAAACAGGCGTATTCAACGGAAACCTTGACCTGTCTTTGAGTTTGCTGGTTATTCTCCCGGTCATCTGGTCCAATTTCACGCGAAGATCAGAAAGTTGTGGCATTGTACCTGAAAGGTATTGAAACAAAGATTATTAAAGCGTTTGCACTCAATCGCCACAGATCTCCCGTATCACATCTATGAACTTGGCATTGCTCTCATGGTCGCTAATGCACACCCTGACAAACTTATCTTCGGAAACCCGGAAAACGGTTGCGTTTGTGACTATTACGTTTTTTTCTTTCAGCCTATCAACGAATTCAGACGTCGAGAGTCCTGTTGGCGTGATGTCGAGAAGGAAATTTGTGGTCTTAGTATCGGTAAACTTCATACCAATTGTTTTAAGACTGTCGAACAAAAAATTCTTTTCTTTGTCTATAAACTCCTTGGATTTCCTGATGTAATCCTTGTCACGCAGCGCTTCAAGCGCAGCTTCCTGCGCCAAACCGTTGACCTTGAACGGCGACGATGTCTTCTTTACCTCCCGAACGATTTTTTCATTGGATATGATGTATCCTACTCTCAGTGATGCTATGCCAAAAGTCTTGGAAAATGAGCGTACGACTATAAGATTGTCATGCTTGTCCACGAGTTTCGAACCGTTTATCCCGGCGGTGTCGGCAAGGGCTTCGTCTATTACTACGATTCCGTGGAATCTTCTGATTATATTCTCCTTTATTGTGTCGTCTATCGCAAGACCCGTGGGGTTATTGGGATCGCAGAGGAATATTATCTTCGTTTTGTCCGTAGCCTTTTCCAGAAGTTTTCCAGCATCTATCTCGAAATTTTCATTCATCTCGCAAAACACAGGCGTCCCGCCCATAAGATCTGTGTGAAACTCGTATCGATGGAACGTAGGAACAGGTATTAACACCTCGTCCCCATTTTCAATGAACGTGTGTGCAATCATCTCTATGCAGCCGTCACAGCCGTCGCCCAATAAAACTTGTTCCGGTTTCACGCCAACGTAATTCGATATTTCAATTTTCAAATCCTGATTTTCAGCGTAATAGTTGTTTACTACAGGCGGTGAAATCGAGCGTATCTTATCCATTACCCTGTCCGAAACTCCGAACGGGTTTATATTCAGCGACAAATCAAATTTGTGCGTCTTTTCCTGTTTATCCGGTGCATATTCCTTTACGCCCATGTCGATGATAGATTTTCGGACAATATTTTCGATATTCATAACTCTCTTCCCGTAAATTCGATTTTTTTGATCTTGATAGAAATAACAGAACCGTTGTCTATCCCAAACTGAGCGTCCATTGGTACGGCATCACCGATTACCTTAACTAATTAGAATTTCGCGCCTATTTAAACATTGCCGGAATGCGTGCACCTTAAATCTCTTGCGATTCACGAATAGTTATAGTTGGAGTTTACATGGAAAACTCTGGAAAAGACGATGCTGTTTCTTTCGATAACATACCCACAGGATTGTATTACAAAAAGGGTGGAAAATGGGTAACACCGCCTGAAGGTAAACTGACAAAAATTCCTGATGATGAAAACGGTGATCTACGAAGAATTAGGACAAAAAACTACGACATAATCTTTAAGCAGCTCCAAAGCGGCGGACCGTCTGGTTACGAATCACGGTACCTCACAGAAGAAGGGGAGCCGGCAGCGACAGGATTGTACGAAGAGCTTGAAAAATTTGACAGCGGACTTCCCATAGTGTCGCAGCGCGCAATCAGGCAGAGAAATGGCGCAGGATTGGTAGACGCGCTGAATAATGAAAAGACCATGGGAATAGCATCCGGCTTCAAACCGAGCGGCGCTGTCCACTTCGGGCACAAGCTTACCGCATCCACGATAGTTTACTTTCAAAGAAACGGCGCTCAGGTATTCATCCCTGTCGCCGATGTGGAAGCGGGCACAGAAAAAAAATTGATGGAATCCGATCCTTCGTTATCGCGCAGAAAAAGATACGAATACTGGGCTGCCGATAACCTGCTCGATTGGGGCGCGAATGGAATAAACTTGGACGCCGCACACGTGTATCTGCAATCAGAAGAAAAAAGGGCAAGTGAAATGGCCGCAGGTTTGATAGCTACGATTAATTTTGATTTCGCAATAGACACTTACAAATTTGAAAAGCTGGCGGAAAACTTTCCGTTCTTGTTTGCCGGGGCATCGCAAGCCGCAGACATAATTCTGCCGCAACACCCTGATTTCGCGAACTACCATTCATTCATGGTCAGCGGCCCTGACCAAGACGGCCATATGACTATGACGCTTGAGATGATAAAAAATTCGCTGTCAAGCGTAAATCCTGTTGCAGGATTGCAAACCGTGCCATCCGCATTTTACATACCGCACATGAGAGGTCTGACCGGAAACAAGGCCAGTTCGAGCCAGCCCGATAGCACGTTGTTCGTTGGCGCCGGCCCTCAAAAACTTTCGCTCGCCGACAGGTTAAAAACCGAAACGGAAAAACTATCGTATTCAATCGCAAACACAACAGAAGCCACGGAATTTTGCGCGTTGGACATGGTAAGGTATCTGCGTGAATTCAACCGCTATAACAAAATAAATTTCAGGGAAATTTGTGAAAACCCGCCAGCTTCTGTGAACGATTCGCTGAAAGCTGCTAAAACGCCGGAAGAAAGATCAAGAATAATGAGTCACTATCTTGTTGGCGAATGTGAAAAAAACGGTCAGTACAACTGTGACATCGTCCAGCAACATTTGAAGGATGAGCTGCTTTCACACTACGACAGGCGCACAGAAGTCTACGAATACGCGCTTGCGCGTGCGCAGGGAAGAAAAACATCTCAACCTTCATTCTGGACGCCGCTGCCTTCGCGGGCGATTGTGGATGAATCAAAAAGGAACAGGACGAAATGGTACGACATTGTAAATGAATTGAAAAACGATTTGATGGTGTGAGCTATGCTATTGGAATATCTCAAACAACCGCAACTTGTTGCGGATGTACTAGGTATGGAAGAACTCAAAACCATACAAAGAAATAAAAATCCTGTCCAAATAATGATGGGGCAGACATACGACCGCGCGGGCCAGCCGTTCGATATGATGAAATATAGCCTGTTTATGATGAACTTTCAGGATATTCTGGCTGAGCGAGGCGTAGAATCCAACGCAGGCATGCTTCTCGCAGACCACTTTCTGACCGATATAAACAAGGACATGACCGACGATGAAGCGTGTATTTACGGAATCAGGCGCTGGAATTTTTTGGACAGAATAAACTTTGCATATAAAGGAAAGATTCACATGGAATTCTCATCCGCATTGCGTGAAACACCGGAATATCAGCAGACATTAAATAAGTTGAAACAGGAAATGGAAACCAATCCGCGATTCGCATCGCTTGTTTCAATGGCCGTGCCTGAAGATAGAAGAAACAATAAAGATTCTATCAATTACCCGTTGGAAGAGCTAGCATCAATTGCCGCGTGGGATACGGACATCAAAGTCGGTCCCCCATACGAGGCGATGTACGACAAACCAGCAAGAAGGTTCGGACCCGCGGCGGGTTTGAAAAAATACGCGGCCATTCATCTCACGGAAATACAGCCGCTGGGGGACACCGAAGAAGAAATTCCATTCGGTCTTCTGCCGTACAAGCTAAGCAGCAAAGGTATGCAGGAAAGAAGAATATGTCTTGATCCGTTTGACGGCGACAAGGCAAGGTATCTGATTAGATCTTCTAAGAACAGAAAAGCCGTGGAACACGTTCTGGTAACAGCCGACTTGGCAAGGCAAAGAGTGGAAAACGACATCCGTCCGTTCTCAACAGATGGCATGTCCGACAAAAAACTTAAAAATATGGCGCTCAGCTACTTAAATCTTTACGTAGCCAATTTCTTCGCGTAAGCTGAGATCATGGAAATTAGCAAATTATTCTCTCAGAGAGGGCTGGTAATCGAACACCCCGATACCGAAGAAATTAGAGCGAGGGCTGATTCCAGAAAACCGGACGCGACAAGAATATTTTACGGGGAAACCTACGATGACTACGGAAATACAATCGACAGCATGAAGTATTACTTCTTTGTTTCAGAACTCGGAAAGAGTCTGCGCGACAACGGATGGAAAACTGAGCCGACAATATTGGTTGCGGATAGCGCGGCGTGCAGGAACGTATCTGATAATTTAAAATATCGTTACATGCAACTCGGGAAAGAGAGGGCAGACTTTGTAAAGACTGTGAACGAAGTTTACGGGACAGGTCTTAAAGTGATTAAGATGAGCGAATATATCGACTCTCCGGAATTCCAGAAAAGATTGGCACAGGTAAGTAAAATTTGCAACGCCGACCCGTCTCTTATGGAAATGGTGGAAAAAACAGTACCGCCCAGCAAAACGGAAATCGAAAAACAGAGGGGCTTCGGGTACTCGTTCGACGAAATAAACACGATTCTGAATTTCGATATTAAAGTCGGTCCGCCGAGAGAAGACCTTTACGATTCGGTAAGCAGAAGAGTTGCTGACAAACTCGGCTATCCGCGCATCTTATCCGTATTTTTATCCCCGACATTCCCGGTTGGGCTTGGCTGGAGTTATTTCTTTTCGCACGAGGAGGAAGAGTTCGGAATAACCGCGTACAAGGCGGACAGCAAAAGACTGCACGCGAACCGTATTATCGCCGGAAGGACAACTCCCGAAGAGGCGCGTGCGCTTATTGAACGTTCATTCATCTCAAAAAATCCGTCACTTCCGAATCCCGTTCTTGATATCGGAATAATATCCGAAATGGCGGGAAAAAGATTGAAAGGCGAATCCTCTCCTCTGGAAATTCCTGAACTTTATTACGAAGGTAAGATAACTCCGGAGGAGTTGCGAAGAACTGTTGCTGATAGTTTGGGAAAAAATATTATTTTGGTATTAAGGTGATATTGTGGCATACTCTAAAGAAATGCTCGAAATGGTGGAAAAGGATTACAGCATAAAACTTGCGTTGGGGGAAAAAGAACGCCGATTCTACGAACAAAAAATGGAAGAACTCGGACTGAAAAGTGTCTCAAGGTTCGCTTCCTATCATCCGTCTCCGAGCAGATTCATGAAAATGGGCGTGACATATGCGCACAAGGATTTGGAATCGGTTGCGCCAGCAATGGAAAACGGCGACAGGTGGGCTGCCGTATCAGGCCTTAACCCGTCCGGCCCGCTGCACCTCGGTCATAAGGCGATCTTCGACGAATTGCTATGGTTTCAGGAGCAGGGAGCTACAGTTTACATACCTGTTACGAACGATGAAACGTATCTGGTGCGCAAAAAGGACTCGCTTGGAGAATCAAGACGAATCGCATACGAAGACGTAATACCAAGCATAATAGCAATGGGTTTCAAACCGGGAAAAACCAGGATTTTCGTGGACTCCGATTACACGAATATCTATAACCTTGCGATTGATATATCCCGCGAATTGACAGTAGGCAAAATAAACGGTGTTTTCGGCGTTGATGAAAGCCAAAACATTGGTGTCGTTTTTTACAGGGGCGCCGTACAACTTGCACAGATCCTTCTGCCGCAATTGGAAGAATTCGGCGGCACGCAGCCAACCGTAATCCCGGTGGGCATTGACCAACACCCGTACATACAGCTTGCGCGGGACATTGCCAAGAAAAAAGGTATGGTTCCTCCGGCGGAAGTTTGCACTAAATTTTTGTTCGGTCTTGACGGCAAGGGAAAAATGTCCACATCAAGGCCCGAGTCTGCGATATTTCTTACAGACACACCGGAAAGGGCGGAGAAACTGATAAAAACATCGTACAACGGCGGAAGTGCGATCGCAGATCTACAGCGCGAAAGGGGCGGAATACCTGAAATCTGCCCGATCTACGGATTGGACGCGAACAATTTTTTGAATGACGATTCCGTTTACAAGGCATGCAGATCAGGACAGCTTATGTGCGGCGAACACAAAAAAGAAGTGACGCCCAAAGTCAAGAAGCTTTTATTGGAACATCAGGAAAAACTGGCTGACGCCCGAAACAGGATGCACGAATTCATATTAAATGAACCGCTAACATCGGTATTCAAGCACAAAAAATGATCCCGTCTAATTTTTCACGCCTGCATTTTCGAAAAAACTGGAAGCTTTGCAGCTATAAAAAACCGTCCGGCCGTTTTATCGACGTTATCATCTATTCGACATTCGGGCTATTTGTTTAACCGGAACTTCGCAATAACGGATTTAATGCTTTAATCTACAAAATTCTAATAGTATTTTTATGAGAACGATCAACAAGTGTGCGTTGTTTCTGATAAGAAACAAGAAACTTCTGCTTTCGCGTGAACCGAATGACAATAGGTTCCTGACAATTGGCGGTAAGTTTGAAGAAGGCGAAAATGATCTCCAATGCCTGCAGCGCGAATTGATTGAAGAGGTCGGAACAATTGCCAAGGAAGAGACGTTGAAATTTATGAACGAATTCTCATACGAGACCGGCGAAATGTCTTTGCATATACGCGCTTATACGGGCGAACTGAAAAACGAACCGCACACGACAAAAGACATAGAAGAGCTGAAATGGTTTAGCCGCGAGAATCTTGAGGCTGCGCCCGTTGAAATAGTAACGCCCATAACGAAACAAAAAATACTTCCGTTCCTTATTGAAAGGGGTTTGATATGAGAATATTCAATACGCTAACAAAGAAAAAGGAAGAATTGACGAAAACGGACGTAAAGATGTTTGTGTGCGGCCCGACCGTTTACGATAACTCGCACTTAGGACACGCACGGACTTACACCGCGTACGACATAATCGCAAAATATCTCCGCTACCGCGGATACGATCTTTTCTTTTTGATGAATATAACCGACGTCGACGACAAGATAATAAACCGTGCAAAGGAGACCGGAAAAAATCCGAAAGACATCGCAACGCAGTTTGAAAAATCGTTCATGGACGACATGACATCGCTTCGTATCAGCAGTATCGATAAGTTCGCACGGGCATCAGAGCACATAAACGAAATCATAAGCCAGATACGAAGAATGATCGAAAAAGAGGTCGCATACGAAACTAAGACAGGCGTCTACTTTGACATAACGAAATTCGCTGATTACGGAAAATTATCGCACCAGAACACGGAGGAATTGAGCAAGCATCGAATCGAACCAGACACGACAAAAAAGAACCAGCAGGACTTCTCTTTGTGGAAAAAACGCGATAAATCCGAGCTTGGCTGGGATTCGCCTTTCGGTTTCGGAAGGCCAGGCTGGCATATAGAAGACACCGCCATAGCCGAAAAATACCTGGGTTCGCAGTACGACTTGCACGGCGGCGCGATAGACCTGATATTCCCACATCATGAGGCTGAGATCGCGCAGATGGAATCCATGTCCGGAAAGAAGCCGATGGTAAAAATATGGACTCACTCCGGTTTTCTTCTGGTCAACGGAGAAAAGATGTCGAAATCGCTCGGAAACTTCATAACAATAAAGGATGCGTTGAAAAAATACAACGCGGAGGTATTGAGATTGTTCTTTGCAATGTCCCACTACAGGAGCCAGGTGGATTTTCACGAAGAAAGCCTTGTGCGGACAAAGAACACGCTCGGCACATTGTACAATGCTGTCGCGACCCTAGATAACATCGAAGAAAAAGGCGGGAGCGATAGCGAAATCGATGAAGCGGTCCAAAAAATTAAAGACGACTTCGTTGAGAGTATGGACGACGACTTCAACACGCCTGAGGCGATATCATCGCTGTTTGAACTGGTTGATCTGGTGAACAAATACACGTCTGAAAACGATAAAATCGGGGCAGACTCGAAAAACTTCTTAAGAACGACTATTTTCGAACTTGCCGGCCTTTTGGGGGTACTTGAAAATTATTCGAAGATTGTTGTATCCGAAAACATTAAAAAACTTGTCAATGAACGCGAAAAGGCGAGAAAAGACAAGGACTACAAAAAATCCGACGAGATAAGGAACAAGCTTGAAAGCATGGGAATAATTCTCGAAGACACACCCGCAGGCGTCAAATGGAAACGGAAAATTTAACCTTGTAATCCTTCATCATGCAGCGGTTTTGGACAAAAGTAAACCCGTTCTGTTCTGCCAGTTGTTTCGCCGCCTCATCCTGTATGCCAAGCTGTGCCCATATGACTTTCAACGAAGGCATGGCTTTTTTGTCTTTGACAATCGAGTGGACTATCGGCAACAGCTCGGAAGAAGGACGGAATATGTTTACGATCTCTATTCGCGATTTACGGTCGTAGGGGATCCCTTCCATGGATTTGTAGGATTTTTGCCCGAGAATCGTTCCTCCGTTGGGGTTTATCGGTATTATACGGAATCCTTTCGAAAGCATATACGCTGGAACAATATTCGAATCTTTTGTAACATCCGTCGAGCATCCGATTACTGCTATAATCTGGTATTTTTTCAGTATCTGGCTTGTATCCATGAAATTAAATCGGGATTTATATATAAAACCTAATTTTATCTCATGGAAAACAGATATTCACGCCAGATTGCCTACATCGGAAAATGGGCGCAGGACAAAATAGGAAAGTCCAAAGTCTGCATTATTGGGTGTGGCGCATTGGGATCATCGTCAGCGGAACTTCTGGCGCGGTCGGGTGTCGGCACAATAAAGCTCGTAGACAGGGACTTCCTTGAATTATCCAATATTCAAAGGCAGAGTGTGTTTTCCGAAGAGGATATAAACCTCCCAAAAGCGTTGGGTCTGGCGAACAAATTGAAACGGATAAATTCTTCGATAAATATTATAGCCGAGGTAGAAGACTTCAATCCAAAAAATGCCGAAAGCCTGATTAATGGATACGACCTTGTTATAGACGGCCTGGATAACATGCAGTCCAGGTTTGTTTTGAACGAGGCGTGCGTAAAGCTCCAAATTCCCTGGATATACGGTTCTGCTATAAGAAATGTTGGTTATGTTAGCTTCATAGACGTAACCACAAACTGTCTTAATTGTTTTATAAAAAAGTTGCCGATGAAAACTGAAGTTTGCGAAACCTCCGGCATCACCAACTCGATAATTTCATTGATATCAGCCGTACAGTCGAATGAAGCGCTGAAGTATTTGGGAGGACAAAAATACACGCTGATGCGTTTGCTTTTGTACGCTGATCTGGAACATATGATAATGAAAAGTTTTAGTGTCAGGAAAGACCCGAACTGCAGGGTTTGCTCGCTGCGAAAATTCGATTTTTTGGGCGGAAGTTGTGAATCGCGGATAACATCGCTGTGCGGCAGCAATTCGTACCATATATCGCCGCCTTATAAAATACGGTTGGATATGCGTGTTTCAAAAGAAAGGCTACCGCCGGGATTTTTGGTGACCGCGGAAAATGAGTTCCTGATTAAGGCCGGTCAAAATAAAAAAGAGCTTACAATTTTTACAGATGGCCGTGTCATCACAAAGAACATGAAAAAAGACGAAGCTGAAAGCGCGTTCAGGAAGATCGTTTTGGTTTAGGTATAAAGATCGGATTCTCCGACTTGGGGCGGTCTATTATTGGAAAAATGCACTTGAATTATAGGTTTTAATTCCGGAAAAAGCGTTCCTTTCTCTATCACGTAATCTATACAATCATCTCCGCCTCCTAACCTGCTAGCGTTCCACCTGCTAGCGTCCCAAGGAAAAACACCTGAATAACCTTCAAACTCCCAGAAATCAGGTTTTTGTCTGTTGTCCCATTGAGTTTTACCGCTTTGCGAGAAATTAAGAACTGCTGTCATTATACATTTGGCACCTTTGGATTCGAGGTGAGCCTTGCCGTACTCCAGCGTGCGGCCGCTATGATACGTATCGTCTACCAGAAGTACCCGCTTGCCGTTCAATGAATAATCGGGTTGTCCGGGTACTACAACACCGCCCTCAATAACCCTTTCACCGCTATCTTGAAAAAAGGAGATGTTTGACCTTTGAACTCTTATGAAACCATACGGGACCTTCAATTCTTGAACGATCTCAAACGCAGGTACGAAGCCGTCCCTTAACACACCAATTACGATGTCGGGTCTGTAGCTGGAATTTATTTTATGTGCCAAACCCTTTGACATCTCGCTTATTTCAGGCATGTTATAAAATAACAAGTTGTCATCAAATTTCATGCTTCAATATTAGACAAAAAGATATTAATGCATTGCATCGTTATAAGATCATTTCCCTCTCGCCAATCTTATGTGCGATTCTGCGAGTTCGTAATCGTTTGAAAGCGCACCCAGCAAATTAAGTTCTTGTGCAAGCACGGCCGCCGCGATTATTTCCGCAAGTTTTTTGGAGTTGTCGCCCGGATTTTTTCCAGCCCCGGCGCAGTCGAGTATCTCAAGACATTCTTTCGCTGTTGCGAAATTCGTTCCGCCACCTATTGTCGCAACCTCAAGGTTCGGCATGGAAATTGAAAAATACAAGTCACCATTATTATCTTCTGCTGTCACAAAACAGGACGACGATTCAACGATTTGAGCAGCATCCTGGCCTGTTGCAAGGAATATTGCAGCAACCGTATTCGCGGCATTTGCATTGAACCCGCCAAGCGTTCCTGCCAATGCGGAACCCTGATAATTCTTTGTGAAGTTTATTTTCTCTATCGTCCTCGCATCAGTGTTGTAAATTTTTTTGAGAACATCTTTCTTAATGGTCGTTTCAGCCTCGACAGCTTTTCCGCGCCCGAGAATTATGTTCGTGTGGTTGGATTTCTTGTCGCAGCACATGTTTCCCGAAAGCGCGATTAACTTCGCGCTTTCAAACTTTTTCTTGACTTCTTTGATCGCATTGGCCGAATATTTCGTCACAGAGTTCATTCCCATGCTGTCGCCCGTTTCGAACGCAAATCGCAGCCATACTTTTTTTCCGATCTGGAACGTCTCTATGAACCCGAGTTTTGAAACTTTCGTTTCCGCTTCGGCCGCGGATTTTATTTTTCCGTAAAATTCCTTGTCGTCGTTTATCGCATCAATTAATTTTTTCGCATCTTCAATGGATCCCAAATCAAGGACGGGCGCGCGCGTCATCCAGTCCCTCGTTACTGTGGTTTTTACGCCGCCGCTTTCGTTTATCGCCTTCGCCCCTCTTGACAGTCCTGCTATCAACGCAGCTTCGTTTGTCGCCAGCGTCAAGTAAAACAAACCTTTTGCGTAAGCACCGCGTATTTCAAGCGGTCCGCCTATGCCAAGAGGAATCGTAGCCCCGCCGATCTGATTTTCTATCCCGACGATCTTCGCCTTGTCGCCTGTGCTTATGTAATGCGACCTTATGCCAGGGAATTTTTTCCCCTTTAAATTTTCTATAAACAGTATGCGCGCTTCGGCCGCAATCGCGCAGGCTTCCTTCCAGTCCGCACCGCTGCCGAGCGCGTTGAAAACGAAATTCTCAATTTCGTGCAAGCGTATTTCGCCGGCCTTTAATTTCTCGAAAACTTCTTTGGCTGAAATCATGGTTAAACCTGCTTGTCCGCAACGCGGAACTTGTAGCCGTATGATATAAGATTTTCTTCCCCATGGTCGATAAGCTTTCTGAAAACCATTTCAACCTGTGTTCCTATCCTTATTGCGCTTTCTTCGGTTTCAACAACCTGTGTGGTTAACATCGGCCCTTCCTCCAGCTTTATTATGGCAAGCAGGTATGGGGTCTGGAAAGTGTATCCTTCTGGCGGGGAGTGTATTGTTGTGAACGAAACAATCTTTCCTCGCCCGCTCAATTTCAGTTCAATCATCTTTCCCGCCCTTCTACATCTCGGACATATTATCCTCGGCGGGAAGAATATTCCGCTGCAATTCTCGCATTTCGTGGAGTAAAGATTGTACCTATACTTCATCCTTCTCCACGAAGATGCAACACCTTTCATTGCTTATCCCTCGTAAATATGTGTACGACGCACGTTCCGCCCGAGCCTCCGACATTATGCGTCAGACCGATGTTTGCGTTCGCGACTTGTCGTTCCTTTGCCTGGTTTCTCAGCTGCCACAGCACTTCAACAGCTTGTTTTACACCAGTCGCTCCTACAGGATGACCGCACGCTTTCAGGCCGCCGGATGTGTTTATGGATATTCCGGCGTTTAACGCAGTTTCTCCGTGTTCCGTCGCCTTACCGCCTGTTCCTTTTTGGAAAAAACCAAGATCTTCTATTGCCAGTATTTCTGCGATCGTGAAACAGTCATGGACCTCTGCCAAATTCACGTCCTTTGGCGTAATGCCCGCCTGCTTGAACGCATTTGCTCCGGCAACTTTGGTCGAGTTTATTTCTGTGAGCGATTTCCTGTCGTGCAGGGAAAGCGTGTCGCTTGCCTGCGCTGACGCTGCGATCCATACAGGATCCGATTTCATTTTCTTCGCAAATTCTTCCGACGCTAAAACAACCGCAGCCGCACCGTCCGAAATCGGCGAGCAGTCAAGCAATTTTAATGGCGTCGCAACTGGCGGGGATTTCAAAACATCGTCTATTGTTATTTTATTCCTGAATTGGGCGTAAGGGTTCTTCGAACCGTTGTCATGATTCTTCACAGCCACCGCAGCCATCTGTTCCTCTGTTGTGCCGAAATCTGCCATGTGCTTTCTTGCCATCATTGCGTATATGCCCGGGAACGTCGCGCCATGGAATACTTCCCATTCATAATCCGACGCGCCGCCAAGGATCGTAGTAGCCTGCTCCATGCTCACGTCCGTCATCTTTTCCGCGCCGCCCACAATAACAACATCGTGAACACCAGAAGCTACGGAAATGTACGCTTGGCGCAATGCGACGCCTCCTGATGCGCAAGCAGCTTCAACGCGCACAGCTGGAAGAGGATTGAGCCCCATCTGATCCGCTGTCAATGCCGCAATGTGCTCCTGTTTTGAGAAACCGCCCGCTGACATTGTGCCGCCGTAAACAGCGTCTATCTCTTTTCCGGATATGCCCGCATCTACAATCGCGTTTATTCCGGCTTCGGCTATTAATTCCTTTAGCCCTTTGTCCCAGTGTTCGCCGAATTTCGAAAGGCCGCCGCCTATGACTGCGACTTTCCTCATTATCAAGCACCGCTCCCGACAATCGCATTCCTGTTTTTCAGGTATATTGAGTAATCGATGTACTCTTTTTTATCAACATATTCACTAACCTTGACAGAGTTCTTTCTCTTCTTCTCCAAAAGGTCTGTGGTCTTCATTATAAACGCGTCAGACCCTGCACCCGAGCCGTATGAAACTACAAGAATTTTTTGTCCCGCTTTTGCGATATCAAGGACGCCGGCGAGTCCGATCAACGAAGCGCCTGAATACGTATTGCCGATCTTGTTTACGAAAAGCGACGGCATTAATTTTTCAACAGGCACGCCGAGCATTTTTGCTGCGCGCAACGGGAACTTGCCGTTCGGCTGGTGGAAAACGACGAAATCGAAATCATTAATTTTTGAATCCGTTTTTTCGAGTATGCCGTTCGCGGCTGCGATCACATGTTTGAAATACGCCGGCTCACCAGTGAACTTTGATCCGTGCCTTGGAAATTGCTGCAAATCCCTCCTCCAGAAATCCGGCGTGTCTGTTGTGTACGAATAAGTGTCCTCTATTTCCGCAATAACAGAATCTTTACCAACAATGAAAGCAGCGCCTCCCGCGCCCGCTGTGTATTCCAGCACATCACCCGGCATGCCTTGCGCTGTGTCCGAACCTATAGCCATTCCGTATTTTATCATATCAGAACCGACCATCCCCATGCACATTTGTATGCCAACTGTTCCGGCTTTGCATGCGAATTCGGTGTCGGCCGCAGTCATTTCGGGCGTCGCTTCAATCGCCTCTGCGACAATCGTTGCTGTTGGTTTGACTGCGTACGGATGCGACTCTGAACCCACAAAAATCGCGCCTATATCAACCGGATCGATTCCTGCATGGTTAACGGCGTTTCTCGCCGCCTGCACCGAAATCGTAACAGTATCCTCGTCTATGCCCGCAACGGATTTCTCGGCTATCCCTAGCGAACTTTTGATCGAATCCGCATCCTTGTTCCACACCTTTGCTATGTCCTCAACCTTTATTCTGAACTTGGGAACATAGACGCCGTACCCTACTATGCCGACCATAAGCCGTCTTTGAACACAAAGCAATATATAATTAACGTACGCGAACTTCGCTTATTGTCCAACATACCTGTCAAAACCGCGTAGAAACGATTTAAAGGAGCGAATAAAAATTAGGAAAGGTGTATTTAGGAAGGATAGACCGGTAAGGATGCTAGTTTTGTCGAAACAAAACTGCTCCAGTTTACCTTCGGGTAAACTTGGAACCTAAGGTTTCCTTGCGGATCGGGCTCGTAGTCTAACGGCAGGACGCTGCCTCGACACGGCAGAGAAAAGAGTTCAATTCTCTTCGGGCCCAAACCAAGTCCTTTTTAGAAAAAAGTACTTGGATCTACAAAAACTATGATAGGTTTCGCTGATGCGAAACCAAAATAGGAAGATTAGATGCTAAGGAAAGCGTAAACCAAAGCAGGTGCATACCAATAGCACCTGCTTAAGCTTCAATTGCTCCTGTCGTCCAGTCCGGTCAAGGACGTCGGCCTTTCACGTCGAAGACCTGGGTTCAAATCCCAGCAGGAGCATATTAGCTTTTTTAATAGAATGGCTAATAAAAATCGGTCGAAATTCGCGTTTGACCGCTTCACAACTGTTTCAGCACAATCAGCAGCTGAAATGGACTAAAAGTAATTGGAATAAGGTGATATATGATGAATGTTGACGAATTCGGTCCTGAAAAGATACTCGAAGTATTCGATAATAAAACGGGCATGCACGGTTTCACTGTAATCGATAATACCGCGCTGGGTCCTGCAAAAGGCGGCATACGAATGACGCCTTCCGTTAGCATAGCCGAGGTCGCAAAGCTCGCCCGCACCATGACTTGGAAGTGCGCATTAGCAGACCTTCCTTTTGGCGGCGGAAAATCCGGAATTATCGCCGACCCGAAAAAACTTTCTCCTGAGCAAACTGCCGCGATAATCCGCTCATTTGCAATAGCGATAAAGCCGATTTGCCCGAGCAGGTACATAGCAGCTCCCGATATAAACACGTCGGAAAAGGCCATGGAAGAATTTGTGCGTGCAAACGGTTCGTTTCGATCAGCAACAGGCAAACCGTCAAACCTGTGCGTTTCGCCAGGCGTCAAATGCGGTATTCCCCATGAATACGGATCAACGGGTTTCGGCGTCGCACACGCAACAGCAATCGCAGCGGATTACGCAAAAATAGGCTTGAAGGGCGCAACAATCGCAATCGAAGGTTACGGCAATGTCGGAGCTTTTGCGGCAAAACACCTCTCGGAACTCGGCGCGAAAATCGTTGCAATAAGCGACAGCAAAGGATGCATTTACAATAAAAACGGTCTGGACATCGGAAATCTTTCAGAGATAAAAAGGAGTGCGGGTTCTGTCACAGGCTACAAGCAGGGAAACGTGCTGCCAAATGAAAAACTGTTCGAACTCGATATCGACATACTGATACCATCGGCCCTGCCGAACGTTATACACGGCAATAATGTGGACAAAATAAAATCAAAGATCATTGTCGAGGCGGCAAACATACCTGCAACGCCGGAAATTGAGGCGAAACTGTATGAGAACGGAGTACTTGTTGTTCCGGACTTTGTAGCGAACGCGGGCGGAGTTATATCATCTTACGCCGAATACATCGGGAAAAATCCCGAACATATGTTCAATATGGTTGAGAAAAAGATAAAGAAAAACACCAGACTCGTTCTTTGCGAAGCGAAAAATAAGGGCGTCATGCCTCGCAATGCCGCGATGGCGCTGGCGGTTCACCGCGTTAAGAAAGCCATGGAAAAGAAAGCCGACGCAAACAATGCATAGGAAATTCATAATTTCCTATGCACGGAAACCATTAGGTTTTCGTTGAATAGGCAACCGTTTTTTTGGACTATTTATAAACCCGCGATCATCAGTTATTTTTACATGCGTTAGCTGGCAAATGTATATCTGAATTGCTGGCAAAATCAGAGAGGGTAAGGATCAATGGATTATGATGCTATAGTAGTGGGCGCTGGACCGTCAGGGTCATCGTGTGCTACATTTCTCGGCAGGAAAGGCATAAAAACTCTTTTACTCGACAAAACGTCGTTTCCCCGCGACAAGACCTGTGGCGATGGTATAACCGGAAAATCGATAGCCATTCTGGAAGAACTTGGTGTGCACGACAAAATGAACGAGGTCCAGCACAGCAGGATTAACGGTTTTTTAACAGCCACGTCTGCGGACACTCAGATTGCATTCGACGGAACCGAAAATCCGGGTTATGCATGCAAACGCTACCTGTTCGACAACATAGTCTTCGAGGAAGCGAAAAAGAATGCGGATGTGATCGAAAACTTCGAGGTGACTGATCTGCTGTTCGAAGGCGGAAGGGTTGTCGGCGTAAAGGGCACTGGCAAAGATAAAAAC
>JAZDLW010000008.1:0-12668 GCA_043801595.1 Candidatus Aenigmatarchaeota archaeon | reverse complement strand
TAGCGAGCCTGCTGTCACGGTTCCAATAACGCCCGTCAACTGGAGAAATCGCAGTGAGCGGCGTAAGCGTCTGCGAAAAATCTTGAGCGTACACCGCCATCAGATCACTGAATTAACGACGACTCTTAATTATAAATGCTTTAATTCAAAGCCTGTAACCGTTCGGCATCGGAACGCAGTTAAAGTACGCGCCTTTTTCTCCGAGGATCACCATTCCGCGCGATATGCGATCAACTGTTTCGGGAAGTACAATCCAATCACCGTCTATTTTCAACCAGTCACGGTGACGGGCCGCTATTTTTTTCGCAGTTTCGCGATGCTGCGGTTTTCTGAGATAATCGAGTGTGATCGCATTGAAACTGACGTTCAACGACCCTCTCGCTTCCAGTTCCTCAGCAGCGCGCTCGATATCGACGGATACACCTTCCGACACCATTAAAATCTCTCCCCAATCAAACTTTTCCCTGACAATGTGCGTGCTTGAGCGCAATGTTTTTTCTCCGGCAAGTATCTGGTCCAACACCGCATTACTACCCGTATATTTTCTCCTGTTGTTCTCAGTTATAGCCAGATCAGCAGGATGGACGTTAACACCGTGACACATTGACAACAGGGGTTCTGTCACAACGCTCATAAAGCCGCCGAGCACGTAAAGTTCCGGCTTATACTGCTCCAGCTTTTTGACAACGCGTTCGAAATAGACCGGCCTCTTGGAAAGGTCGCGTTTGTTGGAATGACCCATGTTCCTGTAAAAATCATTGATGTCTTCGCATTCATACGCGACATCGAATTTTTCCGCGATCCGCCGAGCGCTGCTATTCTTATTATCGGTAAAAATCACTGCGACTTCATAAGGAAGCCTGTCAGGCCTTGTTTCGCGATATGTTTTGTACTGGTGTTCTATTACTTTTACCACATTAGTTCCGGTTCCTGACATGAGGCACGCTACACGCATCGGCGTATCGTGCGCATCCGGATCGTAAATCCAGTCAGCCCCATCCAACAACAACGGCAAGCTTATCGCATAATAGTTCGGCGGATAAAGTTTAATACGCACCGGATTAATCCGAGCTTAAATAATTTACCAGAGTATTCTAAGTGTTCTTCCATGGTTTCTACCAGAAAAAGACCGCGAACGTTGCAGATTGCAACAAACCCCGAGTTCTTGGACGCAGCTGGCAAATCCCTAGAACGCGACCTGAAAGACGCGGGAATAAATGTAAAAAAAGTCCGAAGCGTGCGCAAGATCACGTTCGATGCTTCGATTTCCGAAGAAGAGATAAAAAAACTGCAGGAAGAGTTGACGGATCCTGTCACAGAATTTTCCTTGGTTGACAAACAAATAGACCTTGGCGAGCACGGAAAAAATGGTTTTATGCACCGTTTACTGGACACGTTACGCATCAGTTTAAAGGAGCACGCGGGCCTGATGGTGGAAATATCGAGAAAGCCCGGCGTCTCCGATCCGGAAGGCCGCACAGCCAAAGAAATCGCAGGCATAATTCTGGACAGAGAACTGGGCGAAGACGAAAGGGCTTACACATCAAGACAATTCTTCGTTACCGGCGCAACTACGAAAGATATGAAAACAGCCGCGACCACAATAATGGCCAACACCCTTATCGAGGATGCGAATGTTTACAATTACCGGGGATGGGGAGGCAAAAAACTTCTACGTAAGGTGCCACGGGTAACGACTAGCAATGAAATCAATGTTGATTATATCGACCTGGATGTAGATGACAAACAACTGATGACAATAAGTGAGAAGCGTGTGCTCTCACTGAATCTCGAAGAAATGCATAAAATTTCCAACGAATACAGGAGAGCCGACTTTGTCGCGGAGCGGGCATCATTGGAATTGTCAAGCAAACCAACTGATGTCGAGTTGGAGGCGATCGCACAAACGTGGAGCGAGCATTGCAAACACAAAATATTCAATGCACTGGTAAGATACACAGACAAAGAAACAGGAGAATCGTTTGTCATAGACAGCCTGTTCAAAACCTACATAAAAGGCTCGACTGAGGAAATATCGCAAAATGAAAAGTGGAAAAACGTTCTCGTTTCTGTTTTCAAGGACAATGCGGGAATCGTAAAGTTCAATGGCATGTACAACATGCTGCTTAAGATTGAAACGCACAACAGCCCTAGCGCAAAAGATCCGTACGGCGGAGCAATTACCGGAGTAAACGGCTGCCACCGCGACATAATCGGCGCAGGGATGGGGGCGGAAATAATCGCTTCCACAGATGTGTTATGTTTCGGCGATCCGAATTACGACGGTTATATTCCATCTACAATATTGCACCCAAACCGCATACGAAAAGGCGTTTTCAAGGGAATCGAGCACGCAGGAAACAAAACCGGCATCCCTACTGTAAACGGCTCGGTATTTTTCCACGACAGCTTTTTCGGAAAACCACTTGTGTTCTGCGGTTCGGTAGGAATGATGCCTGCTGAAATAAACGGACGCGCAACGCATGAAAAGATTGTTGAGCCAGGCTACCTTGCAATAATGGTCGGCGGGCGGGTTGGAAAAGACGGCATACACGGCGCAACATTTTCTTCTGCTGGGCTTCACGAAGCGTCGCCGTCGTCTGCTGTGCAAATAGGCGACCCCATTGTCCAGAAAAGAGCGTACGATTTCCTGATAGAGGCGCGCAACCGCGGTTTGTACGAGGCGATAACCGACAACGGCGCAGGCGGCTTGTCATCGTCGCTGGGCGAGATGGCGCAACTTTCAGGAGGATGTGAAATATACCTCGACAAAGTTCCGCTGAAATACCAAGGAATGCAGCCGTGGGAAATTTTGATATCGGAATCGCAGGAAAGAATGAGCGTTGCCGTAAAGCCGGAAAAACTCGAAGAATTCATCGAACTTTCAAAGAAATACAGGGTCGAATCGATTGTTGTAGGCAAGTTCACTGACAGCGGAAAATTCCATGTAAAACACGGCGACAAGGTTATCGCACATCTTGACATGGAATTCCTGCACGAAGGCGTTCCGAGAATGGAACTTGACGCAGAATGGAACAGGATAATCCATAATGACGATCCTTTGATAGGCGATAACTGCGACCTTACTATGGAATTGACTAGAATATTAGCGAGACCGAATATTGCAAGCAAGGAGAAACTTGTGCGTAAATTCGACCACGAGGTTCAAGGCGGCAGCGTCGGAAAGCCGTTCGTAGGAGCGAAAAACGACGGCCCGGCAGATGCTGCGGTAATAAGGCCGTTCCTTGATTCGCGCGAAGGCATAATATTATCGCACGGAATTAACCCGCTGTATGGACAAATCGACACGTACCACATGGCTGCCAATGCAATTGACGAAGCGATAAGAGGCGTCATTGCTGTCGGAGGCGATATGGACCGCATCGTATTCAACGATAATTTTTGCTGGCCGTCGCCATTAAAGGATAAACAAAAAATGGCGCAGCTTGTGCGTGCGAACATTGCGCTTAAAGACTATTGCACAGTGTACGAAGCGCCGTGTGTTTCCGGAAAAGACAGCATGACCATAGATACGACATACACTGACAAGAACGGGTCAAGGAAAACCGTATCAGGGTTACCAACGTTAACAATGTCAGCAATGGCAAAGATGAATGATGTTAGGAATTACGTTTCAATGGAAGCCAAAGCGCCGGGCGATATTGTATACGTTCTCGGCATTACCAAAGACGAGATGGGCGGTTCCGAATTCTACGCAATGCACAACGCGATCGGCGACAGCGTACCGGTTGTCGACGCGATGACTGCGAAAAAATTGTACAAATCATTGAGCGAGGCAACGAAAAAAGGATTGGCTGCATCAATACACGACGTGTCGCAGGGCGGGCTGGCTGTTGCGCTTGCGGAAACCGCGTTCGCGGGCGGGTACGGAATGGAACTTGATCTCTCGGCGCTGCCGAGAAAAGGTGTTGACAAAGAATACAAGGCGCTGTTCTCAGAATCGGCGAGCAGGTTCGTTGTTACAGTCGATCCGACAAAGAGAACTGAATTTGAAGCTGCGATGAACGGAACGTCGTATGCGGCAATAGGTTATGTTGCGAAAGATGACAGTTTCCGCGTACGCGGATTCAACAACAAGGATGCGCTATCAGGCAATGTGTATAAGCTAAAGGACTCATGGCAGAAAACATTCGGGTGGAACTGATGCGACCGAACAGCTTGATCATCACGGGAAACGGACTAAACACGGAAAAAGAGATAGATTATTCGCTGCGCGTGGCAGGGGCGAATACGAGAATAGCATCGCTTTACGAGTTGCTGGACAATGATTTGAACCTGAAGGATTACAAGATACTCGCGTTGTGCGGAGGTTTTGCTGATGGTGATGACCTTGGCGCAGGCGTAGCGACGTCACAACGACTAAAAAAAGTATGGAACGAGCTGCAGGAATTTTTCGAGCGCGATACCATGACTTACGGAACTTGCAACGGCTTCCAGATACTTTTGAAGGCGGGCGTCCTTAACGAAAACGGCAAACGCGATGTAACGCTCACATACAACGACTCCGGATTTTTCTACAACGGTTGGGTGCGGCTGAAGGCGAATAAAGATTCGCAGTGCGTATTCACGAGAGGAATGGAGGATATCTATCTGCCTGTGCGGCACGGAGAAGGAAAATTCGTTGTTGCGAATGATACAGTACGTCAAAGACTACACAGAAACGGCCAGATAGCGATACGGTACGTTGACGAACAAGGCGATATTGCGACAAAATTCCCAGAAAATCCCAATGGTTCGGTTGACGGCATTGCAGGAGTATGCAATACAAAAGGCAACGTGTTTGTAACAATGCCGCACTTTGAGGCATTCAACGACATTACAAACCACCCGCATTATTCCGCGCTAAAAAGAAGATTCGGCAAGGCAGCGGATGAAATCGAACCTGACGGCAAGAAAGGCTTCAAAAATTACGTAGAACATTTCTCATAATCACGGAACGAGCCTTTCCGGATCGCGCGGGAACAAAACAGCTTCACGGACGTTTTCCAAACCGGCAATCTGTTTTGTTAATCTCTCTATCCCTATTGAGAAACCACCGTGCGGAGGAATCGCGAATTTAAAGAACTTCGTGAACCATTCCAACGAAGACGGATCTAGCTTCTTCACAGCAATATTTTGCATCAAATTATCGTAACGGTTTTCTCGCTGCCCGCCCGACGACATTTCGACGCCCTTGTAATAAAGATCCACGCTTCTCGCGAATTCCGTTTCTCCGTCGCGCATCACGTAAAATGGCTTTAACGCAAACGGGAACTTGTTTACAAAATAGAATTCCGATTTGTATTTGTCCATTACGTACTGCGACAAGAGTTTTTCAGCCTCGGTATCCATGTCCTCGCCAGCCTTTAATTTTTTTCCAAGCGACTCAAGTATTCCGTACAATTCCGGAAATTCGATGATAGGGAACGGCATTTGCGGGATATTTATCTCGACGCCGAGCGTTTTTAACTCTTCGGCAGCTTCGGTTTTCAATTTATTAAAAACGTGCACGATCATCGACTCTTCCATTTTTATGATATCGTACTCATTTTCGATGAACGCGATTTCCGCCGCGCATGTACGGTGTTCGCACAGATGCCTTTGCGTGTGGCTCAATTCCGCGCGCCAACTCGGACCTATTTCATATATTTTATCGAGACCGCCGGCTATTGTCAGCTGGCGATGAAGCTGCGGATCCTGACGCAAAAACGCCTGCTTGTTGAAATAAACCACAGGAAAAACTTCGGAACCGCTTTCTGTCGCATTGCCCATGATTGAAGGCGTGAACACATGCACGAAACCGTTGCTGTCGAAATAATCATGCATCGCATTAACTATCTTTGACTGCAAACGGAATACTGCTGCGTTTTTCACGTTTCTAAGATCCAAAGAGCGCCAGTCAAGACGGGTATCCAGGTGCGATTTGGTTTTGTCTGTCATATCCGTAGGAAAAGTCGAATCGGATTTTTCGACGACAATTATTTCCTGCGGAACGATTTCGCGGCCGCCCGGAGCTTTGTCATTTTTCTTTACAGTCCCACGGACTTTTACAGCGTATTCGCGCGACAGCCCGCCAACAACATTCGCAACGCTTTCACTCACTACGCCCTTCTTTACAACAAGCTGGACAGTTCCGGTCATGTCGCGAAGAACGACGAACTTCAAGCTTCCAAGATCGCGAATAGACTCTATCCAACCGTAGATGCTTACAACATTACCGTCGAGCGACGGTCTGACATCCGAGACGTAAACCCTGACCATGTTATCACACATTGAAAATGAATATCCACGTTATGACCCAGGCAAAAATATAAGGTATGATCAGGTTTCCCGTTGACCAGCCGGCTTTCTTGTCCTTGAACAACCTCTGATACGAAGAGTTCAGCGCATACGCAAACGCCAGGCCTAAAACAATCCCAAGCGACGAACTGGCGTATTTCGACAGGATTCCAGCGATTACGCCAATTACCAATGCGATTAATACAGCCTTTTGCTCATCTTTCAGCATTGTATCTCAGAAATACATATTTTTCGTAATTTATTAATCAGATCTTTCTTGGAGATTTATATTAGCAGAAAAATCAAGAGATTTGATGAATCGGAGGAAAATACCCCTTAGAAGAGAGGGTTTGGGTTTTGTATTCTAAACGTAAAATAGGTATACTTATATATACCTAAGTATACTATATGAAGTAGGCGATGCATATGGAAGCTACAACAATAAAGATACATAAAAGTACAAAACAAGAACTTGACAGGTTTAAGGAGTATGGTAACGAGAGTTACGAAGAAGTGATACAGAAGGTTATTTTCATAGCCAAGAATGTGAAAAAGCAGCCTGAACTCAGTGAGGAAACTGTAAATGCTATTGAGAAGGCAAGGGAAAGGATGAAAAAAGGCAACTTTTTGACGGAAGCGGAAGCAAAAAAGAGACTGGGCTTTTAGATGTACGAAGTCGTGTTTGACCCGACTGCAATAGATTTTCTGAACAGTCTTGAGAAAGTCGTAAGGGAAAGGGTATTTAAGAAAATATTATCCACGAAGGCAACCCCGTTTCATTACTTTGAGAGGCTTGAAGGGAGAAAAGACTATAAACTAAGGGTAGGCGATTACAGGGTAATAGCGGATATAGATCAAAGCACCGGAAAGATTCAAGTTACGCTGATAGGGCACAGAAAGAATATTTATAAAAATATGATTTGAGAGCTTTTCAAAGAAAATTATCAAAGAGCATTTCCCAGCAGTGCTTTTTAATACTTAGGGATTATCATCTAATAAGAAAGTGACGACATGAAGCCGGGCAAAGTTGAAAATTACATAAATGACAAGATAGAAAAGGAAGGCGGCCTGTTACTGAGCTTGCTGGATCCTGCAAAAGGAATAATCGACAAGCCCGACAAAATTGCAAAAGCTGCTGATGAAACTGGCGTTGACATCCTTCTTGTCGGCGGATCAATAGGCGCACAAGGCCAGTCGCTGGATGAACTGGTAAAGACGTTAAAAGAAAATTCTTCGATACCGATAGTCCTGTTTCCGGGGAACGTTTTCACGTACAGCAAATACGCCGACGCTGTTTATTTCATGACACTGGTAAATTCGAGGGATACGTACTGGAATTCGACAGTCCAGATCATGGGCGGGGTTGAGGCGAAGAAAGCGGGTTTGGAATCAATTCCAACCGGCTACATTATTCTCGAACCCGGAATGACTGTAGGTTGGATAAGCAATGCGAACCTGGTTCCGCGCAAACGACCGGATTTAGCGGCTGCAACTGCGATTGCCGCAGAGTACATGGGTTCGAGACTCGTCATCACCGATTCCGGTTCCGGAGCTCCGGAACACGCACCGTTAGAGTTAATAGCCGCTGTGAAAAGCGTTTTAACAATCCCTTATTTCTATGCTGGCGGCGTTCGTACTGCCGAACAGGCATACTCGGTAATAAAAGCGGGCGCGGACGGAATACATGTCGGAACAGCATTGGAGGCTGGCGATGCCGAAAATAAAATGAAATCAATGGTCGCCGCTGTCAAAAAAGCCGGAAAGGAAAAGGTCTAACCGGAACGAAGACTTGATTTTTTAATAGACCAGCAACCGATCATCAATGAAAAAAACAGCCGCCATTAACTTTAATAATGTGTATTAACACCATATTAATGTGATATTAACATGGTAAAAGCGATAGTGGACATAAAAGAAAGGACAAACAGGGTTTTGAATCTGGTAAAGGCGGAATACGACCTGAAGGATAAATCACAAGCCATAGAAAAAGTCGTCGATAAATTCGAGGAATTTGTAATGGACGAGGACGTAAGGCCGGATTACATTAAAAAGCTGCGCAAGATCCAAAAACAAAAAGCGGTTAAGATAGGAAGCGTTGAAGATTTTCGCAAAAGATACGGGCTAGAATAAAATGTATATTGTCAGCAACAGGCCTAAAATCGACGAACTGTTCAAAAAGCTGGCGAAGAAGAACCCAAAGCAGCTAGGTATAATTTCCAGAAAATTGGAAGAAATTCTGGAAAACCCGTACAGGTTTAAGCCACTCAGCAATATTATGAGTGGCTTAAGGAGAGTCCACATAGACAAACATTTTGTGCTCGTATATTCTATCGATGAACAAAATAAAACAGTTATTCTGGAGGATTTCGGCCATCATGACAACATATACCGCAGATAGAAATTTTATTTCAGCAGGCTTGCTACAATTAACGCAACCAATACCAGCACGCTTCCCATTTTCAGGTCTTTGGAAATTTTCGAAGCCTTTGCAAGCGTCACTTTATCACGCATTAACATGGCGCTTGAAAATTTCCACAATGCGGGAAGGAGCAAAACAAGAAAAATCATTCCGAAGTGAGCGTAAAGATTAAGCAGGAATATGGAACCTGCTGCTGCGAATCCTGATGCGAACCTTGAGGTTTTTTCAATACCGTGCTTTAACGGGAACGTGTTTTTAGCAAGTTTTGAATCGCCTTTCATATCCTCGACCGACTTCACAAGCTCGCGCGAAAGATTTATCAGGAACACAGGCAACGCAACGTACAATGAAAGCATTATCGAACCGGCGATTATGCCGCCCGATACAACGACCATTGCCACAAGAAAGGATACAGTGACATTTCCTACGACTCCAGCTTTCTTGGAGTACGCATCGTATATTACCAACAATGCTGAGGATAAGATTACGACAAATGCGAACCCTGATTTCGAAACGATTGTTGAGAGAAAAACCGCAGACAGGAATAAAACCGCTGCGAAAACCAGTGCTTCGTTCCTGCTTATGGTGCGCGACGGAATCGGGCGGTTCGGCTTGTTTACCCTATCCGCCCTTACATCGAAATAGTCGTTAAGCGCATTGCCGGCGCCGCAAACCATGAAGACGACGATTGTTCCGATAAAAACATCTGCGCTTGCCACTCCCGTTACACCCGTGAGAGCAAATACTATGACTGGAATCGTGACCGCTGCAATAATGCAGTTGAAAAGACGCATCAAGCCAAAAAATCCCGCGATTTTTCCGACTATGTTAACCATTACCTGACACCCGTAAATTTACTGAAAGTTGTCTGCGATTTCTTTTTGTTCAATTTCGCCACAGTCTCCCATGAATGCCTGACAATCTTCGGAAGCGATCCATCCGCCTTTAACCTTTCCTTGAGCCAGTTGATACATTTCGGATCTGACGGATAGCCTGCGCCAAAATCGCCATAATCCTTTTTTAATTCCTCTATTTCCGCATCGCGCGTCACTTTTGCGATGACCGAAGCTGCGGAACACTCCACGTGATTGAGGTCTGCGTGGTGTTCGCCGACGATTTTAAGATCATCGCGCTTGATCAGGCCGGAAAGCATGCGGTTGTATTTTTTCAGGTTTGTATCCGGAACGTCGATTACAACCTTTCCTATATCCATCTTCTTGAAAACTGCATTGATTATGCTTACGAACTTCAAGGTCTCGAGCATGTTTAAGTTCGTCCCAGCCGCGCGCTTTTCGTCTATTTCATGAGCTTCGAGTTTCTCTATCATGACCATCTTTGCGATCTTCTCGATCTGCGGTTTCAATGTCCTTCGCTGCAAAGGCGATAACAACTTGGAATCTTTAACGTTGATCAGTTTCAAACTCGGCAAATCGCTCTCTTCGAAAACAGCGCCGCAGATTACCAAGGAACCTAGTACAGCTCCACGGCCCGCTTCATCAATACCCAAAGTCAACATTTTAACCAAAACCAATTGATTTGCTTAAGATAAAATGAATCTGGCATACTTTTAACCTTTAAATTCATAGATACAGACAATATTTCAAGGAAAGCAAAACGACAGCTTAACTCCATAGCGGGGTAGTAACCTGAAGACATTCTTCAAGTTCCCTAAAGCAGCCTGGAGTGCTCGTCGGGCTCATAACAAGTCCTTTTCAGCGAAAATCAAAGGATTTTCGCGTGTAGGAAACCAAAGTTTCCTACATAGAAAAAAGGACTTGTATCTCCAAAAACTTAGATAGGTTTCACTCTGTGAAACTCATTTTAGGATTTGGAAGATAAGGGGAGACCCGGAGGCCGCTGGTTCAAATCCAGCCCCCGCTATTTCTTTCTATTTTCGCGATTTTTAACAAACGACTACAATATTAATTTATGAAAGCCATAACGCCTGTGATTTCGCTGATAATGCTGCTGTTAATTTCTGTTGGTTTGGTCGGCGCCTCTTATGTCTGGTTCAGCGGTTTCATTTCATCATCCACGAAAAAAGCGATAACAATAATGCCGGGCGGGGCGTACTGTTCGAACGGCGACATCAGGGTTTACATCCTGAACAACGGCGATACTGCGATAACGACGCAGGATATTTTGGTTGCGCAGGTCGACGGCAACAGTGTTTTGGGAACGCCGTTTTTCGGCGACATGAGTTCTGGTTTAGTTGGATATTGGAAATTCGACGAAGCTTCTGGTGCGACGGCAGCAGACAGCTCCGGCAATGGTAACAACGGCAATCTTATGCCGTCATGCCCAGATTGTCCTGTTCAGACTGCAGGATTGTCGAAAAATGCATTGAAATTTGACGGTGACAATGATTATGTGAGCGTCGGCAATCCGACCAGTTTGCAGATGGTAAACAACTTCGTAGTTATGATGTGGATAAATTTGGATGCAATTCAGATCAACTCATTTTATGATCCGATTAGTCATGGCCACGACTCAACGAGAGGATGGGTGTGGCAGGGCAGCGGTACTGCGTTGAGCGCCTTATTTGGTGATGGAACTCTAACCGCAGGTCCTACCTTTTCTATAGACCTCCGCGGAGCTGGCTGGCATCATCTTACAGCTGTGAAAAGTGCAACGGATGGTGTTACGCTTTACCTTGACGGCAAACGTGACAACACAATGCCTTCAAAAACAGGTTCTATTGTGCTGTTTCCAGGCTCAAACTTAGAAATAGGCAAGGACAACAACGTTGACAGAGAAGCCAAAGGCTTGATAGACGACGTTAAAATATACAACCGCGCAGTAGGCGACCTAGATATCCAGCCCAGCAGATCCAAATTAGTTGTTTTCTATCCGGCGATCGCAGGCAGGCACACTATCAGAATTGCGACGTCGTCAAACGCTGCTGAGACGTCTGTGACGTGCTGATTTAACATTTTTCATCACTCCTAAATGAATAAAATTTCACGGAAATTACGAAGAAGTTCTTTCCTTTGAGAAAAAATTCGTAAAACCACTGCAAAACAAACCCGGATTTGCTCAATTTTAAAATTTTATCACTTTGAAATAATTAAAAATCCTTGGATTTTTAGCAAAAATTTCCCGCAAAATCGTGATAACGTTCCTTTGACCATCTAAATGTTCCAATCGCAACGATTTGCCTACTAATTCCGTAAACGAAGCCCAGTCCGTTTCTTTTTCGCAAAAAGAAACGCGTTGCTCTCTTTCCAAACTTTATATACGACATCATTAGATACTATTGATAACTAACATTGATGCTCATCATCAACGTTCAACTCCATTGAACGTTATATGACCTTTAAAAAAACCCTAAAAACGTTGGTAATTGGCTATGGAAACCAAGCTAGCTCAGTATTCCTTACTCGAAGCTTTGGCCGAAGGATCGTTCACGATTGAAGAACTCGCTGAAAAGACGAAGATGCATCGCACGACTGTTTCCAAGTATCTCGCGGTTATGGAGGCTGCGAAGACAGTCAGCTATCGGTCAATAGGCAAGGCAAAGATGTTCTTCCTGAACCAGAGGGCGAAACAATGACGCTTTCCATAAACGCAACAACCCGCATGACAAGCCTTTGGGTGTTCAGTCTGGTTTTCCTGGTATTATTATCTTCCCATGCTTCAGCCGTCCCGCCTGTCCTAATCGTTTCGAACGGCACGTTCACAATGAACACATCTGGTTTGGTAGGCTATTGGCGTTTCGAACAGTCGAACGGCTCGGCAGCGACAAACGATTCTTCGGGATACGGAAACATGGGTACGCTGACGAATATGAATTTAACCGGAAACGCGACATCCGGATTGACGCAGGGAAGGTTTGGGAACGCGCTGCTGTTTGACGGCACCAACGACTACGTTGCTGTTGCAAGCAGCGCAAGTTTAAACCCGACCAACGAGCTGACCTTTTCTGTGTGGTTCAAGAAGAACGGCAGCTATATAGCAAACGATATTTATT
>JAZDLW010000024.1:0-12681 GCA_043801595.1 Candidatus Aenigmatarchaeota archaeon | reverse complement strand
CAAGCTTGCTATCAAAAACAACAATATCCAAGTGGATAGCACGAACGGGAATGTGAACGCCGGAAATTTTTTATTGAGAGCGTAATTCATAATTACTGAAGAAAATGCAGATCCGATCACGATTAGGATGAATGTTAAGATCTGGACATCGAAGAAAAACAACAATGATATTCCTATCAGGGCGCCGTTGAACCCGTAAAGTCCATCCTCAATGTTTTTCTTTTTGTAATTCAACGAGAAAGCCGTTGCGGTGCTTGCGATTGTGCCCAACAATGCGCCCGCGGCCATCAACCACGAGTTGTAAAATATTCCCAGCAGGAACAGTAATCCTGTGGCGCTGTTGTTCTGCAGCATTACTTGGCCAAGACCTTTCAGAACAGTTTGGAAGTAATACGCGCCTTTAGACAGCGTCATATTAATCAAATTCAAATCTACGCCTTCTTTTTGTAAATTTCCTCGTACTTTACGCTCGTTGCGTTCGTAAGCCATTTCATTATTTCAGAGGCGGCTTTTTCTTTGGCCTCCGGCGGAACCTGATTTTTCGGCGGAAGAGCAACAGTAACCTGCGCACCCGCTATCGACACTGTCGCTGTGCCAGGGGCAACGCCCGCGTAATATTGTAAAATTGATTTGGCTTTGTCGTCGTCCTTTTCAACGATCTCGTTAACGGAGAGATCATAATTTAGCGCCTTGCCCGCGAGCGGATGGTTAAAATCGACCCGCGCGCGCCCGCCGGAATTCGACAGCACTTTGCCGTGCAGCCCGTTGATGTTAACTGTCAATCCTGGAATCGGGTTCATGTCGTTTTTGCGGAATTCAGCCTCGTTGAAAACCTTGATTAACCGGGCATCTCGCGCGCCGAATGCCTTTTCAAACTCCACGTCGAACGTTTTTTTCTCGCCCGGCTTAAGATTTTTAATTTCATCCTCAAGCGCAGGCAGGATCATCTTTTCTCCGATTATGATCGTAACAGGTCCGTACATCGCCTTGGGGTTGTAAATCTTCTCCTTTTTCGCAACCTCTTCATCGGTCAGGTCGAAAATTTCATTCGTTTCTTTGATGCGCCCGACATAGCTTATCTTTACAAAGTCGCCGTTTTTCATTTTACCACTTCAATAATGTTTCGCCGGATGTATTTAAATTCGTCTGTTCGATTTAGCCTCCCTGCGGCAGTCGTCCATGATATATTTCGGGACTATCCTTCTCGCTATCCACACCAGAAACAATGATATCAACACGTCGTCAATATAGCCGATCACTGGTATGAAGTCGGGTATGATGTCTATGGGAAAAACGGTATACGCAATCGCAAAGCCGAGAACAAACTTCGCGGCTTTCGGCGTTCTTTTGTCCTCGTTGACAAGCTTGTAAACCCTTATTTCATGCTTTAATTTTTTTGCAATCGCTTTCAGTTTTTCCAAAATCATTCGCATCATTCCAGGTAAAGCCCGGGTTTTCCAGTTTTCGCTTTCAGCGCCTTGTCGGCGGGATCGTATACATCCTTGTCATCCGGACCGTAAACTATAACATTGCTAAAGTTCAGCGCGTTCTTGATGTAATCAATCGATTCGCTTATGTATATTTTTTCATCCTTTGTTTTTGCGTACACGTATGCGTTTTTCTTTGCGCCGGCTATTTTCAGCAGTTGGTTAAGATCCTTCAGAAGCGTCGAGAACATGAATTCGAGCTCGATGTAATGGCGGTCAACATCCTTGGCAGTCGGCCATCGCTGCGTTGAAACAAGCCCGCCGCCCTTCCAAAGGTCTTCGCATATGTGCGGTATTATCGGAGAGAGCGCAAGGATCCAGTTTTGCGCGATCGATTGTATCGCTCCGTAATCGCCGGTTCTGTTTACGACATTTTCCGCATTTCGCAGCGTGTCAAAAAACATTTTCTGGATGTAATTTCTGAACCCATATCCTTTCATTATTTTTTCGGCGGTTTTGAGGTTCTGTTCGAATTCGTTAACAAGCCATTTGCCCGTCATTGATTTCGCGCCCGGTTCCGCACTCCGCTGTATCAGGTCGTAAAATTTTTCCAGCCTTGATTTTACATTCACGACCTCGTTTTCACGCCAGTCAAGCGTCGATGCCGCGTCGGCGGCGTAAGATAGATAAAGTCGTATCGCATCAGCGCCGTGTTTCCTTATTGCGGATACGAGAGGTATGACATTGCCGAGCGACTTGCTCATCTTCCTGCCTTCCGTTATCAGCAGCTCGTTTATCGAGACCCGCTTCGGCCATAGCGTCTCCGGGAATATCGCAGCATGGTGGAAAAGGAAAAACGTAAGATGGTTCGGAATGTGGGCGGGCGCGCTTCTTCGTTCGTCGAGCGGATACCAGTATGTAAACTCTTTTCGCGCCTCGACTATGATTTTCCTGTCTATGCCCGTAGATTTCGCTGCATGATTTTCATCCTCTTTCCCGAGAAACACGTGGTCGAAAAATTCTAGGTTTAATTTTTCTGGATCGATCTTATTCTTCTTTATTTCGTTCGCTATTGTGTAGAACGCCGGGTAAATCGTCGAGTCGGACAACGATTCTATTATCCACTTTTCATCGTACGGTAACTTTGTTCCGAGCCCGCGGTGCCGCGCGCACGCCCACTCATGGAGCCACGCAATGGTATCCTCGAAATTTTTCCTATATACGCCGGGTATTATCTCCATTTTTCCGAGAAGCTTTCTGGTTATCTTTTTCCAGTAGTCGTTCGAATAATCCAGAAACCATTGGTCTTTTATAACTTTCACAACAACAGTCGCCCCGCACCTGCACATTATCGTTTTAATCGGTTTTCCGTCGGAATCGGCGCTCGCGTTTTCATACATTGCCGATCCAGATCCGATTCGAAGCAGCTCGTCGTATATTTTTGTTTTCGCATCGCTGGCTTTCAGTCCTGAGAACGAACCGCAGTTTTTATTCGTCACGCCCTTGTAAAATTCGGCTGCGTACACGGCTTTCGTCGCTTTTTCAAGTTTTTCCGTTTCCTCGAGCGATTTTATTTCCATCTGTTCGCATGTCGTTATCGCAGTCGCGTCTTTGCCGTCAACCGTTATCAGCGAAATGGGTTTAATCGTTTTGTTGATCGATTTCAGCGCAACGTAATCGTACGGCGCGTGCGCAGGCACAGAATTAACAACGCCTGTTGCAACATCATCGTCAACAAAGGACGAGTGAAATATCGGTACGTCCCTGTTGACGATTGGTATTACCGCGTCCTTTCCAATAAGTTTTTCTCCTTTCATGCGTTCGATTATCTTGGTTTCAAATCCCTGGTTTTTTAGCTTGTCAACGGCTTTTTCGGATACGTACCAAATTTCATTGTTTACAACCGCCTTCACGTATTGTGAATCCTTGTTTACCCATATGTTTGTAATTCCGAAAATGGTTTCCGGCCTTAGTGTGGCTGCAACGATAAATCCGTCGCCGAATTTTTCTTTTATCAGCGAGAATTTCTCGATCGTCATCGAGAACTCATCGCCTCCTTTCACATCGTCGGTTGTGACAGGATTTCCGTCATCAGGACAGTAAAAAACCGCATGTTCGCCTTTTTTCAGGTAGTTCAGCTTGTTGAGGTGGTAATACTGCCATTTTATGAACTGGTTGTATATTTTATCGCCTGTTGTGAACGAGCGCCGCCAGTCTATCGAACAGCCTAGTTCTGTCATGTCCTTGATTATGACAGACGAATAATAGTTCGCAACCTTGTTCGGGTCAGAGAAACCAGCGACAATTTCCTTTGCTTTGTTTGGGTCGTGCAGCGAAACGTATTCCTCGTGCTCTTTGATCAGTTTTTTATCGTTGTTTTCGATGCGTTTTGATATAGCGAGTATCGGAGTACCGGTTATGTGGAACGCAAGCGGCCACAGCACATTAAAACCCTGCATCCGCATAAAGCGGGCAGTTATATCGCCTAGCGTGTACGTACGGCCATGTCCTACGTGCAGCGTACCGCTTGTATACGGGTATGGCACAGTGAAGAAAAACTTCTTCTCAGCGCCTGCGACAGGTTCGAATATTTTCCTGTCCTGCCACAATTTCTGCCACTTTTTTTCGTTGTTCGGGATCATATCGCTCAAAACCATCTTGTTTTTGTGTTTTAAATCGATTAATGCCGAAGATGGTTCGTATACTACGCCTCGCTCAAGCGTATCGCAATCCGTCCCGCCTCTGTAACGGTTACCGGCATGCTGATGTTGGCGTCTAAAAGCCCGCAAGAACGCATCTTCATCATGTTCCATTTCACTGTCGAATAGGGTATGGATAGGTTTCTCGAAACTGCGTCTACGGTTGACGTAAATGTCTTTTTTCCAGACATCTTTTCAACCTCGTTCAGGATAATCCTCTTTTTCTGCGTCAACCGCAGCATAGAGGCGCTTCTTAACATTCGTTCAAGGTCCGCAACGCGGTTCTTGAGCGATGCAAGTTCTTCCGTCTTCGCAACGCCAAACGCTGTTTGGTTCATACTACCACATCCTGACCAGCGGTTAACCACACCAAGAAAAAATTCGCCTTTTCCAGAAGACCAACAGGGAAGAAAAAATTCAAGATCAGGGAAATTTTGTCGGCGTTTATCGGCAAATGGACATATTATTGACTGTCAAAAACGTCTTCCAAGTTGCCGGATACGTGGTTTTTTCCATTCTGATCTAAGATTATTTATTTTGCGGAATTTAAATAGATTTAAAATGGACCACATTGCAATAATGAAAAAAGAATGGGGCCTGACTGAAAAAATTCTGGACGGACGGAAGAAGATAGAGTCAAGGTGGCTTTCGAAAAGAACAGTTCCGTGGCAAAAGGTAAGCAAAAACGATATTGTTTATTTCAAGAACAGCGGCGAGCCTGTCAAAATTCGCACCAGGGTGGACAGGGTTGTCAATATTGAAAATCTTAGCCGGTCAAAGGTTGCAAAAATATTGGCAAAATACGGCAAAGACGGCGGAATTGAGAAATGCGACATTCCGAAGTTTCGTAGCATGTTCAAAAATAAGAAGTATTGCGTTCTGGTTTTCCTAAAAAACGCCAGACACATAAAGCCGTTTGGAATAGACAAGGCTGGGTTTGGCGCAATGGCTGCGTGGATTTGCACGGAAAACATAGGTAATGTGCGAAAACGCTTGGCGCACAGCGGATAAGACGGCGCAGTTTAAATATTTGACTGTGTTATTCTTCGGTATGGCGCAAAGCGCATCAGTCCCGGTCAGGCAGTACGTAAGATACGTCTTGGTGGAGCAGGGAGAGGATCCAAATTTTGTCAGGAGCGTTGTTGGATTCGCTGACGCGTTGTTCTATTCTGATGCCTTCGGAAGCCGTGACGATCACCTGTCAAGGGCAAGAAAGAACTCTCAAAGACTCGGGCTTGCAGAATCTGCCACAGACCTTTCATATGAAAAGGCAAAAAATCTGTACGAAAAATATAAACACCTGCCTCAGGACCAGAAAAAGGGCGCAAAGCGGTTCGCAATAAAATACAACGCAGAATTGAAGCGTAGGTTGCAAAGGAGGTTCAGAAAGCTCATGGGCTACTCAGACGATGAAATCAGGTTGATGAATTCCGCCGAAAGGATAGACCTGCAAAAAGATATCGTATACAGAAATTCTGATGCTACGACGAGGAGCAAAATCAGAGAACGGACATTGACACGCCCCGAATACGAATCCTGGCAAAGGAGTATACTTGAAGAATCGGATAAGTTGTCGTTTAATGTAAACGGAATTGATTTGGAAGCGTTGAAGTCCCGCGTTGTTGAACATCTATCTAGCGACAATCATTTGCGACACATGCTAAACAGGGAGTTGTTCGCAAAATATGTTGTCGATCTGATCAGTGGCGAAACTCTTTCGGCCGAAGAATTGAGGTTGAATGGGTTTAACCCCGAAGACGTTGTAAATAAGGCCAGGGGAATAACAAGTAATTTCAGAATAGCCGAAGCCGAGAAAGAAAAGAAATTGCGCAACCCAGATGTGAGTAAAATCCGATTTTCAAGAAGAGGAACAAATCCCATAGCCTTTGAAGAAGGTTGGGAAAGACATTATCAGTGATATATGATTAAATACCGGCAGCTGAAAGCTTGATCTATAAAAGTCTTAAGCATGCCATTGATATACTTATTTCAGGTGTATTACCGAAGGTAGAGGTTTGACGTGGGCCTGTAGCTCAGCTTGGACAGAGCGGTTGCCTTCTAACAAGCTCACGGGAAATCATGGATTTCCTGTGCACGAAAACATGATTGTTTTCGTTGTTTCAAAAAAGCTTGATCAAAATAGAATGGAAGAAAGCAAAAGGTCGTGGGTTCGAATCCCATCAGGCCCGCTTAATTATCTGAGCAAACAAACGGAAAATACCACATTTATCTGTAGCGTACCCAATTAGGATTATGACACGTTTGATATGCGTCGCGTCCGGAAAGGGCGGCGTAGGCAAGACAACTCTTGTTTCAAATCTCGCAGCATCGCTCGCCAAACTCAACAAGAAAGTCATGGTTATCGACGGAAACGTGACAACGCCGAATATAGGATTTCATCTTGGTATGCCTTTAGCACCCGTGACGCTTCACGACGTAATGCGCGGCGAGGCACGGATTCGCGATGCGGTATACCGCCACGATTCCGGTTTTTTCGTATTGCCAGCGGGAATATCGTTCGACGAAATGCACGGCGTAGACCCGTCAACATTAAGCGATGTTGTTGCGAACCTATCCGGCGCGGTTGACCTGATAATTTTAGACTCTGCCGCAGGATTGGGGCGCGAGGCGCAATCCGCTATCGACGCCTCGGAAGAGGTGCTTCTCGTGACCAATCCGGATCTGCCGTCCGTTGCCGACGCTCTGAAAACGTTAAAGATCATCGAGTCAAAAGGCAAAAGACTGACAGGCGTTGTTTTGAACAGGGTTAGCGGAAAGAATCACGAGCTGACAAAGGCTGAGGTCGAAAATATGTTATCGTTCCCTGTGACTGCAGAGATACCGGAGGACGTAAGCGTTCCTATTTCGATAGCGAAGAGAAGGCCCGTAGTTCATACGTCGCCAGGCTCGCCTGCTGCCGAGGAATTTACGAAACTTGCCCACACGATCGCAGGTTTGGAGTACACACCAAGAAGCAGGACCATCGTTGAAAGGCTTTTCAGTTTCATTTTCGACTGATAACGATAAATTCTCGCAGTAATTACAAATGTTATGAATCTTGTAATAACAGGAATAGGGTCTACGCCTTACCGGAAAGTTCGCAGCGCAATAAGATACAGTTTTAAACACGGAAAGCCGTTTCTGCCAGAACTCACAGCCAAAGGCGAAACAATGGCGAACGACTATATAAAATTCCCGGGTGCTATGCTTTGCCTTTACGAATTTGTGAGTGAAATCAAAAAGCAGGGATGCAAAACAGTAAAACTTCAAACACCAGGCGTTGTGCTGCTGATGCAAAACGGATACAGCGCTGATAACGCTGTCACAGCTGTTAACAATCACGTTTCAGTACTTTTGCACCCTTTCAGAGAGCTGGGTCTTAATCAGATTGACCTGTTTATTGACGAGCCTGGTGTGGGCACTTATCCTAACTACGATGCTTTACCTGATCTCTGGTCGCCTGTGATAAACAACCCTGATGTAAAGGAACTCGGTGTGAAATTGGGTTTACACACATGTGGGAACATGGAATGGGACAGGTTATATGGTATAGGAATTAAAACAATAAGCTTTGATGCTTCGCTTTATGACATTATGTTGTCTTCGAAGTACAACGAATTCCGTGAATCAGGCGGAAGGGTTGGATGGGGTGTGGACTTTGGAAAAGGCAAAAGATTCAGAACAGTCGCAGACATAATAGAACATCTAAAAAAACACGCCAAGGACGGTGACTATCTGACACTTGCATGCGGAGCCAGCCACTTCAGATATACGCCCGCAAAGGCCAATGCAAAACTTAGGATGCTGCAAAGCATCGAAAGAAGCCTATATAGCTAAAAGTCAACCAAAATTTCAAACACAGCAACAGGATTTTCCAGTTCCCAGTTTTTCAGGACAGACGGGTCAATTTCACCGATCGCGCCGATTTTCTTTTCACCTGCAAAAACCTCCCCGTACCTGCCTTTAATCATCGACGGATTCGAGGCATTCCTTATTTCGTACTTTTCGCCTGATAATTTCATAAACGCTTCCAGAATCGATTTTACCTCGTTTATATCCGCATCGCGGTGCGATGTTGCGAATGCAAGCTTTCGCACATTTATCGCGCCAGTTTCGCTTTTATAAACATAAACGCAATCGCCAACCTCGAATATCTTCTGAGGGTATTCGTTGTGCATGTTTGACTTAAGTACATCCAGCAGCGACGGCGTTATCGATTTCCTGCATATTGTATAGTCCTCCGTTTTCGGATTAAGAATAGTCGCGCACTCCTCTGTTTTCACGTTCATCATTTCAAAATGTCTCTTTTCGTTTGTGAGTATGAAAGAAATGACCTCCTGTCCGCCCAGCCCGATCATTATTTCCTTTATTGCGGAACATTTTTCCGCCAGCGCGTCGCGTTCAGCCATAGTGGGTATTTTCGGTATTCGCGGAATGAAATTACCGTAGCCGATCGCAATTGCCGCGTCTTCGACAATGTCTATCTGGTGCATTACGTCAGCACGGTAGCACGGAACAGAGGCGACGCCTTCGGAAAATCCGATGCCCATTTTTGAAAGGATCTTCTTTATTTCACCCTCTTTCAGGTCAGTATCGAGCAGTTCGTTCAGATAGCCCGCGTTTAACTTTATTTTCTGGGCGGACATATTCGGCGTTATTTCCGGCTTTTCGTAAATGACTTTTACGCTTTCGATTGTCGCGCCGCGATCAATGAACGATGCGCACAGTATTGCAAGGGTTTTTTCAATGTAGCGTTTCGAAGTTCCGGTCACATCAATGAAAAGGTTATTAGAATTATTCGTGACTCTTGTTAATTCGCCGTTGATTATCGGCGGAAAACTCAAAACTCGGTTTTTTTCATCGGTTATCACAGGATATTTTTTCATGTTTTCCAGAATGCACGCATACCCGACCCCTTTCGGATGTTTTTTAAGTATCTCGCCGAGCGTAAGCTTTTCGTCAAAATCCAACGGCACGAACGAAATTTCGTCCGGCCCGTACGCCGCATACTTCAGCGGAAATTCAATTTTGGAAATATCGTGTACGCCGATCGAAACCCGCGCGCGTTTCCTTCCGAAAGTTTCGTGTATTTTTTCCTGAAACTGCATGAGTGACCTTAGCGACGTGTCGGTAAGTTTTATGTTTCGCACAACCGCGCACACCACATAAGGTCTGATAGTTCTCAGTGATCTGTCCACAGTTATGCTTCCGAACACTTTGCCTGACTCATATTTTTTCTGTTGGTCGCCCCATAGGAACGATTTGAGCGCTCTCGCAAAGCCCTCCGAAGAAAGCATGTCAGGCCTGTTGGGGAAGACTTCGAACGAAACCGAATCCTTGTTCAGCTCTTCCGTGGTTACGCCGATCATCGGTATAAGGTCTTTGTAATCGTTATCCTTTAATTTTCTGCCGAGCAAGTTTTCAAAGTCAGTACGGTCGAATGTAACAACAGCCATTATATCATCACTCTCGATTCGCGGAGAATTTTCAGGTCGTTCTTGAAGTAAAAATTGCGTATGTCGTTCAATCCGGTCATCAGCATAATCGGGCGCTCCAGGCTCAAACCCCACGCCAACACAGGAACATCAACGCCAAGCGGCTTCGTAACTTCGGGCCTGAGTATTCCGGCGCCTCCCAACTCGACCCATTCATTCTTTTCCTCGAAATAAACTTCCGGCTCAACACTCATCTCCGTGTACGGGAAATAAGCAGGACGGAAGCGGATCTTTTCAAATCCGAGCCTGAAATAAAATTCTTTCAGATAACCGAGCAAATCGCGGAACGTCACGTTTTCGTCAGCGACAATGCCTTCGACCTGCGTAAACTCGGGAAGATGTTTGTAATCAACGGTTTCATTTCGGAAAGTGCGCCCTATGCAGAACACTTTTGCCGGTGGGGTTAATCCGTAAAGGCTGCGTGCCGAAACCGCAGTAGTGTGCGTTCGCAGGACAGGTTTTTTTGTGATTTCTTCCGACCACTTGTACACCCAACCCGTTGAACCTTCAATCCCGCCTTCATGTGAATCTTTTACAGCCTCAACCACGTTCTTATCCGGTAATTCGCATTTCGCTGGCGTCTTCATGAAAAACGTGTCCGCCATTTCGCGTGACGGGTGGTCTTGCGGTTGATACAGGGCGTCAAAGCACCAGAAACTCGATTCTACTACGGGTCCCGAAGCCTCTTTGAATCCCATATCCAGGAATATTTTTCTTATCTTTTCAGACCATATCGATGTGATGTGTTTTTTTCCGCATGCAGCCGCATTCACTGATAACGATACATCGTATGACCTGAACCCACGTTTTTTCCATTCTCCAGATCTTATGATTTCAGGCGTGAGCATTCCAATCGGATTTTCGGCTCCAAAACCTGGATCGGTGGTGAATAGTTCTGCAACTCGTAGACCTTCACCAGTCAATGTCACCGTTTCTTCTTTACGAATGAATTCGTTAATTAGTTTTCTTTTTTTGAATTCATCCAACTTCATGTCTGGAATTTTATCGAAGTGCCCAAGTTTCACTTCGTTTAACATGTTTTGATCAAAGTGCGGATCAGCTGGGTGCTGATAAATTTTAACAACGCCGTTGTTGATAGTTATCCATCCCTTTTTCTTTGCCCACATTATTGCAATGTCATGCCCTTTTAGACTGCTTATCTTAGCAGGACCTTCGATGGCCAACAGGTTGTAGAGTTCGCTTTCAGGCATCCCAACTTTGGTATATTTTTCACCCTCCATAGTCAACGTATAAAATATCTTAGAATCACCACCCAATTTCACCAAACCTTTATTACTTAGCCACAACGCTGCTTTTCTCACGGAGTCTTCATTAAGGTCGGTTTGGCTGGAAAGAATTTTTATATCTGTCGTGTGGTTTTTGGTCGATTTGTACAATTCATACAATGCTTTTAGAACTTTAGTTTCATGAGGATGAAACCTATTTCTTTCGTCCACTACGTCGTTTCCTCTTTTCATAAAATAGGTTTGTGTATTTTGATATTAATACATTGGGCCGTTAGCCTTTGACAAGCATGTATGCGGCGTGCCTTATTCCCAGCGGTCCGTTTACATAAGCGACGTCCGTGAGTTTAAGCCCCATGCGCTTGAACGTATCCTGCCATTCTTTATCAGTTTTGTTTGTGTGCGGATGCCCGGCGAACTCGAAATTAAACAGGCTGTCCAGAAACCAGGTAAGTTTTTTGTGTGCGTTTCCAGTGTAGATGTCCTCGATGATTATTATTCTGCCAGCAACACGTTTCGCTTCTTTGATTATCTTTTCAGGATATTTTGTGTGGTGCAACATTGTTATCAGCAGAGCGACGTCGAACTCATTTGCGCCGAACGGCATTTTTTTGCCGTCGTATATTATCGGTTTGATGTTTTTTACGAGGCTCAAATTTTTGACGTCGAGTGGCGTAGCTTTGTAACCGTGCTCTGCGAGTATTTCATTCAAACAGCATGCGCCGGAACCTACGTCGATTATGGTATCATTCTTGTTCAGGTTCGGTTCTATAAGTTTTGTCAGGTACATGGACCTTTCGCGGTCTGCGAGGTATAGAGCCTTGCCGAATAATCTGTTCTTTCGTATGAAATTGGGAATCATTCCTAGTCATTCTCTTTCGGTTAAACCTTTCCTAAATGTTTATTCTTGGAGACCTTGATTTTAATTACGTCTGAAATATACCTGAACAAAACGCGCAGGTACATCCTGAAAGGTATTTTGAATGTGGCTTTTTTGTCTTTGGGTTTCATGAAGGTCGATGTGGCGATCTTCATCGTGTTCTTGTCCCTGCTTAATGTTTCGATGAGCGCGTTGAACATGACCGGGTTTTTGCCGAACCTCTGGAATTTGTAGCTCGCGGCAAATTCGTTTCCAAACGTTGCGTTTATTTTCTCCTCGTAGGCGCCCAACGACCTGTACGAAAAATCGTTTTTCCCGATTGCGTCAGCTATGGTTTCTGCGGCAAGCTTTCCGCTTGTCAGCGCGTTTCCGATGCCCTCGCCTGTAAACGGGTCTATCAGCGATGCTGCGTCGCCCACGAGTATGAATCCGTCTCCGGCGCGCTTCCTCTTCTGCGCGCCTGTCGGAAGGTTCCAGCCCTTTATGTCCGTTATCTGTTTTGCATTTCTGAACCGGTCCGAGAACCTCGACTTTGCGGTTATTTCGTTCAGTTTATCCTTCAGGTTGAGTTTTCTTTTTGAAACGTCCTCGGCAACAACGGCTATTCCTACGTTGTATTCGTTGTCACCGACAGGAAATATCCAGAAATAACCTGGCATCAATTCTTCGAGAAAATGAAACTCTATGTAGCCTTCGACAGGCTCGACGTTTTCATAGTACGCTCTCACAGCGACAAGCGATCTGTCAGCTTCGAAATTATTAAGCCCCAATTTGCTCGCGACAATAGAACCCGCACCGTCAGCGCCTACAACGACTTTCGCGTTGAACGTCTTTTCGTTTTTATCTTTGCCAGTGCCCTTTACGCCGACAACCCTTCCGCCTTCGAACAGCAGATCAGTCACCTCGAAGTTTTCGATCACATCCGCATTCTTTTTC
>JAZDLW010000010.1:0-5604 GCA_043801595.1 Candidatus Aenigmatarchaeota archaeon | reverse complement strand
ATTGGGAGATGCAGGACTGTCGTCGTACGCTGACAGGAAAAATGGGTTCTGGGGAATAATCAAAGCCTATCCTACGCGTGTCGGTGAAGGACCGTTCCCGACAGAGTTAAAGAATGAAAACGGAAGAACATTGATAACCGTTGGCGGCGAATACGGAACAACTACTGGACGAGAAAGACGCGCAGGCTGGTTTGATGCTGTTGCAGCAGGACATGCAATCAGGGTTGGAGAAATACACAAAGGATATCTCACAAAGATCGACGTGCTAAGCGCTGTAAAACAACCGTTGATATGCATTGCATACAATATCGACGGCGAAATAACGAACAGATTCCCGTCGGATACCAGAAAAGTCGAGAGGGCGAAACCGATTTTCGAAATCATGGAGCCGATAGGCGATATACCGAGGCGCAAAACAACGGCCGAAGGCAGGGAGCGCGGATTTGACGCACTGCCGAAAGGTGCACAACAATATGTCCAACGCCTGGAAAAATTGCTGCGCGCGATTTCCGATGTTGACGACTTCGAAATAGCGGCTGTCAGCATCGGGCCGTGGAAAGGACAGACTGTGTGGAAATAAGTTTTGCAACCTTAAAAACCGTCTTCGTCGCCGGATCCGCTGTCTATGATCCTTGTCCTCGCATCGAGATATTTCTGCGAGGTTTTTGCGACCACTTCTCTGCTTAGAATCGGCTCTGCCAGCTTTGTTCCGGCAGGCGGACGTTTTTGATCCCAATGCAATTCGTTGAGCAGATGATCGCGCACAAACTGCTTATCGTAACTGGGCTGGTCGCGGCCCGATTCATAACATTCTTGATACAAAGCGGCGTCCCATAATCTTGCGGAATCGGGCGTACAAACTTCGTCGCCAAGTATCGGAACATTTTCAAGAACCTTACTCCTTCCGAATTCCAATTTCTGGTCCGCGACCAAAATCCTGCCAATGCGCGCGCCTTTCGACGTTATCTCGTGGACTTTCTTGGCGGTTGCAATCATATATGAAACCTCTTCATCTGTCGCCCACTTGTTTCCTATGATTTCCTTGATTGTCGCGGGGCGATCCTTTGCTTCCAATTTTGTCGTGAACTCCACAACAGGCTCGAAGAAACGTGCACCTTTTCTCGGCTTTGTACCAGACGGCAGTTTAAACGAGCCCTCCCTGTATCTGTCCCACGCAGACCCGTAAAGATAACCGCGAACTATTACTTCGATAGGTATCATGTCCAATTTGTGAACAAACATTCCCTTTTTGTCGTATTCGGCGTAAAAATGAGTCGGAACACCATATATCTGCGCAACCTTCAGATGGTAAAGAGAAATACTGTTAAGAACCTCGCCCTTACGCGGTATCTTATCAGCAAGCAAAACATCAAACGCGGATATCCTGTCGGTAGCATTAAACAAAAGTTTTCCGTTGCCGGCATCGAAAACGTCCCTCGTTTTTCCCTGTTTAATCAACGGATAATCCATCATATTTTTTGATCTCCGTTTAATTATTAATACTTGAGTTGCCGTCGATTTTGGCAATATTGGCATTATACGCGTTTATGATAGCCATTTAACTTTTCGGTTTCATCTCATTTTTAAGTAAAATGCTCGAGCGTGATTAAAAATGCCGAATGACATCCCTTTGAAAGAACTAATCCGCATGCTTCACGAGGAGCACAATTTTTCCGATGGCAGCGTTTCTCTTCTTGCTGACAAGGGGTTCGAGCAAAAGGAATTCGGCAGATTGTACGAAGCTATGAGTTTGCCTGACCAAACGTTTGCAGAAAGAAGGAAAAACGCGTCGTGGCTGCAAAAACTCATTGGCGACGGAGATTCTGAAGAGATTACAACCGGAAGATACAACAAATACGTTGACAATTTCAAAGACATAAGCTCTGAACAGGCGCTGGTACGCGGAAGAATGAAGTTTGCAGTCGAATACGTCATAGCGCTTGCGGACCTGCTCAGCGGTTATCCGGAATACGGAAAACTTGTAGAAAAACCGTTCAGCGATGAGGAAAAAGAAAAGCTGAGGAGCATATACAAATCGTTCCGTACAAAAGATTTCGCCGCTGCCAGGATTATCGAAGATAAAACCAATCATGACATCGTTGCTGCAAACACATGGGTTACCATAATGGCGCAACAGCTGGGATTGGACGACAACCTTATGCGTGCGATAACGCACCTTGCGAGAACGTCGTCCGATGTAAACACAAATGTCACAGGCGAACTATATACGCGCGCAATAGGGCAATGGACATCGTCCGTTGCAACGCTGATATCCTCGCTGGAAAAAAGAGCAAGGGATTACGCGGAAACAACGTGCGTTGCGGAAACGCACGGACAGGACGCGCAACTAACATCACTTGGACACATTTACGCAAACCTCGCTGAACAGGTACGGCTGCATGCAGAACCCCTGCTAAAAAAAGAAAAGTTAAAACTTGACGGCAAGATAGCGGGAGCGATCGGAACGGATGTCGATATGAAAGCTGCTTTTCCGAACGTCGATCCGACGCAGATGTACAGGAGCATTGTAGAAAACACATTCGGCCTGCGATATGTCGAGCTTGGCAATGACCAGGACTGCAGCAACGCTGCACTGGCACAGGCATTAGACACAATGGTAAACGTGGGCATGGTGATAAAAAAGGCTGCGACAGACACGTGGATATACGCATCGCGCGACATTCTTGCAAAGGCTACGAAAAAGGGAGAGTCGGGATCATCGGCAATGCCGCAGAAAACCAATCCTTTCCTAGCAGAAGGCGCCGAGGCGTTGACATCGATTTACAGCGGAATGGTAAACCCGATAAAGGAAATGATTGTCGCTTACAGGGAACAGGGAGACTTGCGAAGATCGATCACGTTGCGCGAAGGATTCCATCCGATCATGCTCGCAGTTGTTGCGGTTGAGCGGTTAAACAGCGAACTGAAAAATTACGAGCCAAACATAATCGCACTGGAAGACGAGATTTACCGCGCAGGCCCGAAGATAATTTCATCCGCGATAAACACGTACCTCAGAGGAAAAGGCATGCCCGACGCATACGATAGAATAAAAGATGTTGTTATGAAGCCGTACGTAAACGCAGACGAAGTCAAATCGTTTATCGGTGATGCTGAAAAAACAATAGGTTATGGCACGGCAAGAAAGCTGGAAGAAATGCTTTACAGCGTCATGGATACAGAAGGGTGCATGAAAAAACTGGAAAAGGCTTCCAGTCCGGACGAACAAAAAGCGTTAATCGGAAGGCTGACAGCAACGAACAGGAATGAAACGAGAAGAGAATTACTGGGAACCGCTGTCAATGATACGTACAGAATGGCTGACAGGGCAAAAGAAACGCGTGAATTGCTTCTGAGATACAATTGATAATGTTAAAGCCTGTAACCGTTCGGCTCAGGAATGCCTCCAAAACGCGCAATGCCATTTTCGAGAATTACACGCCCACGCGATATGTTGTCAACTGTTTCAGGAAGTACGACCCAATCACCAACTTCTTTTAACCAGTTCTGATGACGGGCTGCTATCTTTTTTGCGGTTTCGCGGTGCTGCGGCTTTCTGAGATAATTCAATGTTACAGAGTTAATATTGACCCCCAACGACCCTTCCGCTTCCAGTTCCTCGAAAGCGCGCTCGATATCTACATTTACACCTTGCGACACCATTAAGATCTCGCCATAGTCGACTTTTTTCCTGACAATATGCGTGCTTGAGCGCAATGTTTTTTCTCCTGCAAGTATCTGGTTCAGAACTGCGTTATCTCCTGTGTACTTTCTTCTGCCATTCTCGGTTATCGCAAGATCGGCCGGGTGAACATTAACGCCACGATACATTGACAAAAGCGGTTCTGTAACAACGCTCATGAACCCGCCGAGCACGTAAAGTTCCGGCTTGTATTGTTCAAGTTTTCGGACAACGCGCGAGAAATAATCCGGTCTCTTAGTAAGGTCGCGTTTGTCTGTTTGACCGATACTGTTGTAAAAATCGCCTATATCTTCACATTCATACGCGACATCGAATTTTCTCGCGATATGCCAAGCCCTGCTATTCCTATTATCGGTAAAAATCGCAACGACCCGGTAAGGAAGCCTGTCAAGCCTTGTTTCGCGGTACGTTTTGTACTGGTGCTCGATAACTTTTTCCACATTGGCCCCAGATCCGGACATAAGGCACGCAACGCGCATTGGCGTATCGTGCGCATCAGGATCGTAAAGCCAATCAGCACCATTCAACAACAACGGCAAAGCTATCGTATCATAATTCACTGTATAAAGCTTAATACGCACCCCGTCAATTCGACCTTAAATAATTTACCAGAGTATTCTAAGTGTTCTTCCATGGTTTCTACCAGAAAAAAACCACGAACATTGCAAATTGCAACAAAACCCGAGTTCTTGGATGCTACTGGTGAATTGTTAAAACAGAAATTAAACGAGGTTGGAATAAAAGCTGAAAGCGTGCGCAGTAGCCGCAAAATAACATTCGACTTCGCGCTTTCCAGCGAACAAATAAAGAAACTGCAATTAGAGTTGACGGATCCTGTCACAGAATTTTCAACAGTTGACGAACAGATAGAAATTGGCGATGGCAGGCTACGAAGTTTTTTACGGACGTTAGGCGAAACGCTGCACATCACAAAAAAACGCAGTGACTTCGTAATAGAAGTTTCCAGAAAACCGGGCGTTACTGATCCTGAAGGAAGAACTGCAAAGGAAATCGCTGGCATAATCCTCGACGACGATTTTGCAAACAAGGGCAACGCTTACACGTCAAGCCAGTTTCTCGTGAAAGGTTCAAAGGAAGAAGACGTTAAAAAAGCGGCCACGACATTACTGGCAAATCCGCTGATAGAAGATGTCTTTGTGACCAATTACAGAAAATGGGACAGGAAAGCCGGATTGAAAAGAATACCGAAGGTCGGCAGCACAAATGGAATCACCGTGGATTATCTGGACCTGGACGTGGACGATAAAAAATTATTGTCGATAAGCTCGGAACGCGTATTGTCGCTGAATCTCGAAGAGATGCATAAAATTTCCAATGAATATAAAAGAACAGATTTTGCTGCTGAGCGGGCATCGCTGGGACTGGAAAGCAGACCCACTGATGTTGAACTTGAAGCTATCGCACAGACATGGAGCGAACACTGCAAACATAAAATATTCAATGCGATGGTAAGATACACCGACAAAGAGACCGGAAAATCGTTTGTTGTGGACAGCTTGTTCAAAACCTATATCAAAGGTTCTACTGAAACCATATCCCAAAATGAAAAATGGAAAAACGTTCTCGTTTCTGTTTTCAAGGACAATGCAGGGATAGTCAAATTTAATGACATGTACAACATGCTGCTTAAGATTGAAACGCACAACAGCCCAAGCGCAAAAGACCCGTACGGCGGCGCTATTACAGGAGTAAACGGCTGCCACCGCGACATAATCGGCGCAGGGATGGGGGCGGAAATAATCGCTTCCACCGATGTGTTATGTTTCGGCGATCCGAATTACGACGGTTATATTCCATCTACAATATTGCACCCAAACCGCATACGAAAAGGCGTTTTCAAGGGAATCGAGCACGCAGGAAACAAAACCGGCATCCCTACT
>JAZDLW010000022.1:0-90811 GCA_043801595.1 Candidatus Aenigmatarchaeota archaeon | reverse complement strand
CGATGTCTGTTTCTCTCCGCGCGCACCGACTGTTGTTGTCTGTTGCTGTGTAAATCCTGTTATCCACACAACGAGAATCGCAGCTACGGCCATTGTAAACGCTACGAGAAGTACGGATGCGATTAATGGCGAAATACCCTTCTTCATTTCAGTTCTGTAAATATTTATCGCCTCCATCCTTTATAAACATCGGTTGTAAGAATGCGATTTATACGTTTTGATCCACGAACGAATAGTCCGGGCAGTTTGAAACAATCTTGAATCTTGTTATGTTCGCTATGCCGTTGACTATGAACGAGCGCGGCTCTCCGGGCGGCAGCGTCATGTTCTGTCTGTTTACAACGCTCGCGTCCGTTTCAAGGGAGAGTCGCCCTATTCCGGTTGAATTGTACAGGAAAAGCGTGAAATTCTGAAGCCCGATCCTGCCGTTGTTGTTTACAATCAAAACAAGCTGTCCGGTTGTTTTTTCGTAGTTAAAACTGTCGAGACCCATCCGCGCATAAACGCAGTTCGCTTCCTGCCCCTTTGCCGTAAGCGTGCTTGTCTGCTGGGTCATATACTGAGTCGCCCATGTTGCAAGTATGGCTGCAATAGCCATTGTGAACGATATCAGCAATACCGACGCAACCAGCGGCGAAACGCCTTTCAGTCGCAGAAAATGCCTTGCCATGCTATTTGTTTCGTGTTTGTTTCTTTTAAATATTCTTTAGCCGGCGTACTTCTTGGTTATCTCCACTATTTTCGCTATATCGCTGTCGCCGAGGTCGATTATGTCTTTCTGGAAAATTATCTTGATCTCTTCGGCGGTTTTAGGCATGTTGTTTATGATCTTTACAATGCTTTCTTCCCTGAGTTTTTCAATTGTTCTGAGCTCTTCGGTTATTTTTTCATCATCGCCGAGTTTCGAGAATTTTCTGAGATGTTCAAGGCTGGATTTTTGCTCGTAGCTTAGCTCGCCTTCCTTCTCCCTTTCTTCAAGGATTTTTTTTGCCTTCACGTAAGAAACAGGTTTTTCCTCGATTACGTTCATTTACTCACCAGCTTTTTTAAGTGCTCTGGTTTAACTGCCAGTATTTTCCTCTTGTTTCCGTCCATCACGTCAACAATGTAGCCGTCGCCTCTTTTTCCGCTGATCTTTCCTGCCATACCTTTGAATCTCGGAAAAGGCATTCCTCCGTTCGAAGCTGAATCAGGCAGCACAACAACAGTATCGCCCCTTTCAAAAACCTGAAGATATCTTGTTATGGGCGTCTTGCTGGATTTTTTCAGTTTCTTTCGTGTTCCCCACATCACACCGTGCGATCTTGTAACCATTCGTATCAGCAAAATGTATTCGTATGCGTATGTATTAAACCTTGATATTGTCGATTTTTACAACGTCGAGCGTCTTAACCTTCGCTTCCTTGCCCGCTATTCCTGTAAACGAAGGTTCAGTCCGTCCGTTGTCACCGCTTACCAGCTCCTTCACGTACATTCCCGCCTCTGTTTTTATTGTGAATTCGGCCTCCTTTTTCGAGAGTATGCGCCCTGTTATACGCAGTATCTTCCTCTCCCTTACCAAGTCCGCCCTCCGGTGCGAAACCCTTTGCGGCGTCCTTTGTTTTATCAGGTCTTTTATTTTCAGGATTTTTTTGATGTCATCGCGCCCTATCTGCTTTTTGAAGCCGACAACGATTTTATACGTCTTCGCAAGTTTGGCTGCCTTTATTTTGCGCGCAGTATCCTTGTTGCAGAATTTTATCAGCTTAACCTTTACGCGTTTGTCCTTGTTTACCTTTTTCTCCATTTCCCTCAGGTTTATCGCCCTTTTGACAGGGTTTTCAATTTCAATGACGAACGGCCTCCAGCCCAGGCAGCGCGCATCGATGTCCTCTCGTCCGGCCCCGTGCAGGCTGCTGCCCGTTGCTTCCGCGGCGCTTATCAGCGGTTTTGCTATTATTTCCTCAACAGACGTCGGATACATCTTGCCCTTGCCGTTGCAATGTTTGCATCCCTTTCCGTGGCAGGATCGGCAAGGCCATTTTGTCTGCGGTATTCCGCGCGCAAGTTTTTGGTACAGGCCGTAAATCCATACCTGGTTAGGATGGATTTCTATTTTTTTATTTTCCGTGTCAATGATAACAACAATGTCCGGATTTTCAAAGTCCGCCTTCTTCCCTGTTTTTTTTTCGAGTATCTTTCCTATTTCCCTGTTTATCTCCGCTTTAATCGGCTCGCAGCAATCTGTTCCAAACACTTCCCACAGCTCTTCTTCCCTTCTTGCCAGATCGCCCGAGACCTTTGTTCCCACAATCAGTGTCTTGTATTCGTATTTCGATATTTTTTTTGCAACATTCTCCGCTATTGCGGGAAGCGTTATGAAAAAGTTTCCGCATATCTTGCACACCGGTTTTTTTTCGCGCGCTGGTATTTTGTAATTTCTGAAATCGTACGAGGCGATGTTCGCAATGTCTATGTCCGTTTTATTTTCGGCGTCGGCTGAAAATGCGAACACGTCCCTTATGGCCTTTCCGCGCACCGCGTTCGTCGTCCCTTTCGTAAGCTGCGCAAACTGGCGACCAAGACAATTATCGCAGATGTAACCTTTCTCAATTATCAGCTTTGCCTTTTCCGTTATCATCGCATCAAACCCTTTTCACGTTTATCGAATTATTTTTTATTTCAATAACCGCACAATGCTGTCCTGTTCTGCCGCAACCTGTCGCTGATCCCAGATTCACGAACATTATGCCGTCTTTTTCCCATACGTCCTGTTTGTGTGTATGCCCGTACGCCAAAACATCAGCGCAATATCTTTTCGCAATTCCGAACAGCTGTTCTTTGTCGCCTCTCGGCCTCACTTCGTCGCTGTGCGCATAGGAAATATCGATTTCCTATGCACGATTTGCAAAGCAAATCGTTGTTATAACTATCTTCTTTCCTTCTATATCAATGCTTTCGGTCTTCGGAAAATCCAAATGGTCCATGTTCCCGCGCACGATTTTGTGTTTTTTTCCTGACGCTTTGATAAATTTGACAACGTCCTCGCCCGTCAAGTCTCCGGTACAGACAATCATATCGCACGAATAAAGTTCTTTCCTGATTGATTCTGGAATATTATGGGCACGATCAGGTATGTGCGCATCTCCGAATACGCCGATCTTCAAAGCAATCACACAGCCATTCCGAACTGTTTTGCCAACTGGGACAGATTACCGCGCTTTAGGTTTTTTCCGCCTATCATTTTCATTACCTTTTTGGTGCGGTCATAATGTTTTATCAGTTCCTTCACATCGTCTTCTTTTAATCCGGAGCCGCCCGCGATCCGCCGTATCCTCGACTGGTCGATTATCTCAGGATTTAACTTTTCACTACGGGTCATGGAATCCATCGCAACTTTCCACTTGGCCATCTGTTTTTCCTGCACATCCAGAATTCCTTCCGGCATTTTCAGTCCGGGTATCATCTGCATAACCTGCTTCAGGGGTCCCATCTTCTTTATCGATTCTATCTGTTCGTAAAAATCCTGCAAAGAATATTTTCCGCTGATCATGTTTTCGGCTGACTTTGCCAATTCTGGCGTCTTTATTTCCTCCGCCTTTTCAATAAGGCTCTGCAAATCGCCGTAGCCGATTAATCGCGAGACAAATCGCTTCGGGTCGTATTGCTCTAAATCATCAACTTTCTCGCCAGCTCCGATGAATTTTATGGGCGCGTTAACGATTGAACAAGAGCTCAGCGCAGCGCCGCCTTTTGCTGTTCCGTCCATTTTCGTTACTATTACGCCTGTTATGCCTACGATTTTCGAAAATTCTTCGGATTGCTTTCCGGCCGCTTGGCCGATATCCGCCGGAATAACAAGGAAAACCTCGTCCGGCTTCACTGCGTCCTTTATCGATTTTAGTTCGTCAACAAGCTCCGCGTCCAACGCGTTGCGCCCAGCAGAATCGAATATTATTACATCGCAGTCGGAAAATTTCCTGATCGCTTCCGCAACTATTTTCGCCGGATCTTTGCCGGTTGCATAAGCAGGAACTCCAATTTGGCTGCCCAATTGTAAAATCTGTTCTTGGGCAGCGGGCCGGAAAACGTCGCAACCGACCAACGCAGGACGCAATCCTTTGCGGACGAAAAACTTCGCAAGTTTCGCAGCTGTCGTCGTCTTTCCCGAACCGAACAAACCGATTAAAAGTATTTTTTGTTTTTTCAGTTCAACCGAACCCGTCTCTTTTCCGAGAAAATTTACAAGTTCGTCGTAAACAACCTTGACCATGTGCTCTTTCGGCGTCATTCCTGACTGCGGTTTTTCCTTCAGCACCTTGTCGCGTATTTTTTGGGAAAGGCTGAAAACAAGCTTAACGTCCACGTCAGCCTGCAGAAGCGCTCGCTGCAAATCGCGGATAAATTCGTCGACAACAGCCTGATCAACGTAGCCTTTGCCTGCTATCTTTCGCAATGCGTTTGAGAGTGCGTCACCGAGTTTGTCTAAAACCATAACACCAACCGAACCGTGAATTATCTATAGCATGCAAACCTGAAATCGCTTCTTTACCCGATAACACACAAAGCATAATATATATGGTATGGAACGGCATTTGTCGATAATCAGTTTTATATAGTAGTAACTACTCAGTAGTGAAGATGTTCAAAGATCTGGTTCGTCAGGCAAGACAAATGTATACTAATGGTAGTTTCACAAAGAACTGCGTAAACGCTTCAAGGTTCATCCTGCCGGAAGTGCGAAAAGGGGATCCGTCCGCTTCTGAATATCACTTTGACATACAAAAGAAAGGCTGGAGTGCAACGCATGATATTGTTTTGTGCGAGAATGGTAATGCTGTGATAGATACGCAATTGAGGCAGTTCAAAAACCATCTCGGTTTAACAGAAGCCTTTGTAAGAAAAGGTGTATATTCTGCTGCCGAATATTGGGCAAGAATTCCGGACTACAGGAACGAACTTGAAAAGGCGTTCAACAGCTACGCGCCGCAATGATTAAGAATCGTCACGCAAGTAACATATCAACAATCTTATCCTTATCAAACTTCTCAAGATCGTCGTAATCCTGACCAACACCCAAAAATAAAATCGGTTTTTTTATCGTGTGCGACGCTGACAAAATAGCCCCGCCCCTTTCATAAACGTCTACTTTCGTAAATACGACCGCATCTATGCCGATCGCTTCATCAAAGCGCTGCGCCTGCTGCACTATGTCATTGCCCGTTAGGCTATCAAGGATGAGTATCTTCATCGCTGGTTTATTGACGCGGCAGACCTTCTTCAATTCGTCCATCAAATTTGCGTTGACGTGCGTCCTTCCGGCTGTATCTGCTAAAACGACATCAATGTTATGCGCAATTGCGTACTTCATCGCGTCGAACACAACAGCCGCAGAATCAGCTCCGTAACCATGCTTGATCACTTTTATTCCAAGACGGTCGCCGTGCACCTGTATCTGTTCTATGCTCGCAGCGCGGAACGAATCGCCGGCTGCGAAAACGCATTCCAAACTTCGATCCTTCAGGTATTTTCCTACGCGCGCAAGCGTTGTTGTTTTTCCCGCGCCGTTGAATCCCGCGAAAATAATCAGAACAGGTTTCTCGTGCGTTTTTACAAAATCAACGATATCGGTATAATCCTGCGCCAGTATCTCGGAAACGCTTTTCCGCATCGATTCCTTTATCGCATCCTCTATCTTCGATCTTTTCACGCTTTTTCCGACAATGCTTTTCTCGATATCAACGCATATTTTCTCGGCAACATCGAGCGCGACGTCGTTTTCCATTAGTCCGATTTTCAGGTCGTCCAGCACGCCGCCGATGTCGTCCTCCTTTATCGTAACCTCTGTTATCTGCTTTGCGAATTTTTTTGTTATCCTCCCCAAAAAACCTTCCTTTTTTCCTTCAGTCTTCGTTTCAACATGCGGTTTTATCTCTTCAGCAGTTTCGATCTGCTCAAGCTCTTTCTTAACTTCGACTTCGATGTTGATTGGCTTTTCCGCAGCTTCGGGATATCCCTGTGTTGTTTCGTCCTCCAACGATTTTTCTGCAACAACCCCGCTTTCTGAAAACTTGTCCTCTGAGTACGTACCAACCGTATTATCTATTTTCTCGGCTTCTTCCTTTTTTTCTTCGGTTTTCGTTTCAACCGGTTTTTTAGAAACAGCCTTACTTATGTTATCTATCGATTCTTTGATTTTTTTCTTGAGAAATCCAAACACAATACCGCGCACCTTTTGATCAAACTTTTCTAAAAGTTTGGTAGATTATTTCTTATCGGAATAATTTAACTCGCCCGCAAGGCGCTCCACGTCTGGCAATATGGATTGTATTTGTGCTGTAACGCTTGCCGTATCGCTTAAAAGGTTGTTGTAAGCGCTTTCCATCTCATTTAGTCTCTGTTCAAGCTTTACTTTGGCGCTTGCCGAATCCTCGTTAACAAGAACATCGGAACCGATCGATATCACAACTTTGTTGACTTTTTCTATTTTGCCTTCCACAAACGTGCCCGCGCCGAGCGGTATAAGCGTTGTCTTCTCGCCGCCAAGCAACTCTTGGACAGCATTTATCGAAGCCTGTGTTTCCAATATCGCCGCTCTCATGGCCTCTGCCTGATTGTTAAGGCTGTCCAGTTGTTCTTTCAAAAATTGGTACAGGTAATATTTTTGCTCCAATTCCTTTTTTTTATCCTCCAATGATTTCACCTAAGTGATAATCAGACATAACGTTTATATAGCTTAACCAAGCCCTCCTCGTGAAATAAACGGAAATTCGCCGGATTGATGTTCGTGTCCGTGACAATGTAATCAACATTCCACTTTTCAAGCAACGCCGTACTGTTCTCGAACAAATTTATTATGGTTCTGCGATCCGCGATTTTTTGCCTGTACGCAGGCGTAAACGACTCCAACTCGGATACGCGCGGGTTCAGCGGAATCTTCCCGGCTATAAGCGCGAACCACGCCTCGGCGTCGCTATCCATCACGATTACGGAATGAACAGCATCGTTCGCGTTCAACCATTCCGCCGATTTTATTTCATCGCTGTTTGGCATGTCCTTTGACACGCAGCAATTGCGCATATTGACCGCATTGACGTACGGGTGCGCCAAAAGCATTGCGACAAAAAAACCTGCGATTATTATTTTTGCGTAGGGTTTGGTCTTATTCGTCTTCGCCATGAAGTACAGCACACCGAACGACGCTATGGGTGGAACCGCGATCGCAAGCATGTCCGAAAACTTGTATTGCGTTCCGGGTATGTGGAATACCGTAAATAGAACTGTGAAAGCGAAAACGAACAATTGAAAATAAAATTTTCGTTTGTACGCATAAAACACTCCGATGAGCGACAATATCAAAAAGATCGCTCCCATCCTGGCGCCTGGCATGACGCTCAGAAAAATGTTATTGACCTGTTCTAAACCGATAAATCCCGCCTTGTGGTACCATATCGTGTTTTCCCAGCTGCTGTTCGCCGCATTCTCCGCTATTTGTACGTAGCGCGGCGCCCATAACGACGATATCGCAATGAATATCAGGAAAAACGCTGCAGCGCTTGACGATTTTATTTTTTCATTTGTTAAGCGGGAAATCAGGAAATACGCGGCCAGTATAACGGCAAGATAGATAGAAGTGAACGAATGAGACAACACGACAAAACCTGCAAACAAACCCGCCTTCGGCAGGTCCTTTTTTGCTAAAAAATAAAGTGCTATGACAGCAAGATTCATTGATAAAAGCTGCGGATACTCCCCGGCCGCAAAAACTTCCATCAGGCTGGCCTGCACTGCACCGAAAAACGAAAAAAGCATGGCTTCAATCCGCCCGAACGCGCTGCCGTACAGGTAAAAAGATACTGGAAATAATGCGTAAAGCAATAGCCCCATAAGCATTACGATTTTGTAAGTTGCGATGCCGGACGTTGAAAATAAAAACGCCGCCCAGTGGAAAAGCGGCGGATACGTATACCCGACATCAGCCAGCGGGCTCCATGTGATCGGGAACAACGACAACGGTATAAGGTACGTTGCTATTTCAGCGTGTAGCGCAGGGTCATAGGTCAGCGGCAGCGGGCTTATTATTTTAAATCCGGAAACCAGTAGATACAAAAAAAGGACGATTGGAACGAATTTTTCATACTTTGTCAATTCAAACCGTCCTCTGTTTGAAGTAATCGCCGATCATCTTGTTGTGGTCGAATGCGAGTTTCATCTTTTTCATGTCACGTTCGGAAAACAATCCTATGCCGCCCGCATCGCTGCCGCTTCTCAGTTTTCCTCCGATTTTCTCTGCCGCAAATGCCACCGCGACCCTGTGTTTCTTGTCCGGATTTCTTTTCGGATCCGAATAAACTCCTATGAGCCGCTTTATCTTTATCTTTAATCCGGTCTCCTCCTTCGCCTCCCTTATCGCGGCGTTCTCAACAGTCTCCATGTACTCCACGAACCCTCCGGGCAGAGCCCAAAAACCCTTGAAAGAATTCGCAAGCCGCCTGATGAGAACTATTTTACCGTTTATCTCGATTACCGAGTCTACTGTTAAAACTGGAGATTTCATATATTCGCCTACAAAAGTTTTATGTTGCCCGTGAGTTTATCGATACGCTTGTCGTCTGCGGGCCCTATCGCCAGCGCCGTAATCGTCCCAGGCTCCAGCTCAGTTAATCCTGCATCCGCGACCAGAAAGCACGGCAGACCCAGCTTTTTCGCTCCCTTATACAATTCCGTTAATCGTTTCCCGTCATTTACGGCAAGCACGATTTTTTTTGCTCCGGCCGAATTCCACGCATCAACGGCTTTCTTGTTGGCGTCCATGACCGCGCCCACACAGGCGTGGCACGCCTGCGCAATCTTTTTGCCGACAGACATTTTTATATCGGTCCGTACGAGTATCGTTTGTTTCATTTTCTTCCCTCTTTTGCCGAATAAGCGATCCTTTGCAAAACCGTTAACGATGATAACAATAACAGTGCTGCCGCAGCATATGATATGATCTGTGCTCCATAAAACAGCGACGCAAGCATTGATAAAAGCAGAACGAAAACACGCTCGAACCTTTCCAGAATTCCGCCCATTGCAACAAGTCTTTTCGGATCGGTTACAAGTTTCTTATGGCCGGCGTACGCGCGGGAATACGATGTCATCGTCGCCATAAACAGCAGCAACGCAAGCAATATTCTTGAGTCTGTTAAAAAATCCGGTACGCCGTAAAACATCAGGCTTACTATTATCATCGCCTCCACAAACCTGTCCGCAATGCCGTCGAAATATGCGCCCAGTTTCGTTTCGTTGCGGCGAAACCTTGCAACAGCCCCGTCAGCATAATCCGCTATGAACGCGATGATAAAAAACGCGAGCGCATACGCAAAGCTTTTTTGCGCCACGACAATTATTGCGCCGACCGCTCCGAAAACCAGCGATGCGGCAGTCCACTGATTCGGGGTCATCGGAATTCTGGAAAATAACCCTCCGATGATTTTCTCAATGCGGGCAATATCAATCATGCTGCTGGATTTCATCACGTTACCATGGCTCCTTTTTAACGCCGAGCTTGTATCCGATTACGTTTGCCGCCAAGTGTATTACGGGGGTTATTATTGCCAGCACAAGCATTGTGTCCAAGCTTATTGCGTAAAAGAACGATGCGACAACCAGCGAACCCGCAACAAAATCAAGCTGATCCAGCAATGGCACAGGTTCGCCTCTCTTCAAACCGAACCGTCTCTTTACAAAACTGCCGGCTATGTCACCGAGCAACGCTCCAGCCGACATCGCAAACGCAATCGTAATGTTCATGCTGAACGCAGGGCTAACTCCGTAAGCGCTCTGCAAAACCGATTGTAAAAAACCAGCGATCGTGCCGACCGCAACGCCCAGCGCAAAACCCTCGAACGTTTTTCCAGCCCCGAAAATCGGTCGGCCGTCAGGAAATTTTTTTGAGAAATCTATGCTGATCCTGCCTTTTGCAAATGTCGCGCTGCTGTTCGCGACATAAGCGGGAAGTATGAGCCACAGCACGCTGGCAAGGTCGGGCATACGATTAATAAAAACAAAGTGAAATAAATACTATGGATTTTTCAACGCTTTACAATCTTCTTGCAAGCCAGTGGGGCTATGTCGGGATTTTCCTGGTCGAACTGCTCAGTTATTCGACCGTACTGCTGCCCGTGCCGGGTCTGGCAATCGCATTCCTGTACGGTTCGATTCTTAATCCGATGCTCGTCGGCCTGATCGGCGGGCTTGGCGCGGCAATAGGCGAATTGACAGGTTATTTCGTCGGTTACGCCGGCCACAAAATGATAATTAAAAAAAACAGGAAAATAACAAAAGATGTGCAGAATCTCTTGAAAAGATACAACCCGTTTTTTGTTATCATCTTTCTCGGCGCATTGCCGTTTCCGTTCGACGTTATGGGAGTATTATGCGGCCTGTCGAAATATGATTTGAAAAAATACTTCGTCGCAACTTACATCGGCCACACGATAAAACTCGTTGTCCTGGCTTTGGCAGGATTTTATGGCGTGCACTGGATTCTCCGGATATTCAGTTTTTAATTATATGCCCCCGCCGGGATTTGAACCCGGGTTTAGAGGTATCTGCCAACCGTTTATTTTACGTTAACGTCAAAATTTTCCTTTTTCGTTAACGTTTTTCCTTTTTAAAGGAAAAAGGTTATCCGCAACCTCTTGTCTTGTCCAGGCTGGACCACAGGAGCTTTAATAGAAAACCACAGGTTTTCTATTCGCGACATAGAAAATCATCGATTTCCTATACACGACATGGAAAAATCGAATTTTCCCATGCACGAAAAACTTCGGTTTTTCGTTGAAACCTAATGGTTTTCGTTGAAATCGTCGGATTTTCGCTGTATTCATTATACAGGCATTATATCGCTTTTCTTTTCTTTAAAAGAAAAGGCTTAAATACATCGTCTCGGATAAGTAATACGATAACATGGAGCAACAGGTCAATATTCAGGAGTCGGCAAAAAAATTATGCGGCACATGCGGCTCTGTGTTGGCCTATGCCGAGACATTTGTGGAGTTTCCGTGCCCGAATTGCGGCGACGAGGTAATAAGCCGCTGCAAGAAGTGCAAAGACCTTAGCAACAAATACAAATGCTCAAAGTGCGGCTTTATAGGGCCGTAGATACAGCTAGAAACATGTGCAACGGAAACTGACGCATACCATGTATGCGTCTAGTCACGGAGCACATGCTTCAATCTGCGAGGACGATTTTAATGGGAAATGTAATGATTCTTTTTCGTGTGATGCCCGATGGCACTGATACGGATTTGGAAAGCATCAAGGTCGCGCTTGTAAAGCTTGGTTCCAAGAAAACAGAGGAGGAACCGCTGGCATTCGGGCTCAGTGCGGTTAAGGCGTATTTCATAGTCCCTGATGCGGAAGGCGGCCCGGACGCAATTGAAAAAGCCGTCAAACAGATAAAAGGCGTGTCTGAGGCTGAAATAATCGAAGTAAACCGCATGCTTTTCTAAGCTGTTTTTCTTCCGGCGCAGATTTTGCAACCGTACTGCCTTATACAATCGCTGCAAACCGATGAATGACACACAACACAGTTCATCAATGTCGCAACACGCCCGCAACTCTGGCAAACAAGCATCTTTTCCATGCTTAGAAATTGTCGTCCTATAAAATTAAGGGTTATTGCTCTTGCGGCTGACCATATCATGCGATTCCATGTCCTCTAATTCAAGTATTTCTTTGGCAAGCTGCAAGCCTCCGACAACCTCCGGCAGCACGACTATTTCCGCACCAGCCCTGTGTAATCGTCTTATCGCAGCCTCGGAATCCGCGCGCGCGCCGATAAGTAAATTGGGATTTATATCATTTGCCGTGAGCACGAGCGATATGTTATCCGAATCCGTATTTAGCCCTGCTATCAGACCCTTCGCCTTTCTTATTCCCGCCCTTTCCAAAACCCGGGAATCAAGCGCATTGCCCTCAACCGTAAGACCTCCCAACTCGTTCAATTCCTTTATCGTCTCCGGATCCTTGTCAACAGTCACAAAAGATATTCCCCTTGTGCGCATAACGCTTGATATCTTTTCTCCCACTCTTCCGTGCCCGCAGATTATAAAATGATCGCTCAATTCTTCGAGTCTTTTCCTAACAGATTTTTCCTTCAGGTCCACCCTGCCCATCCTCTCAACAATGCTCGCCGCTAAAAACGATATTATTAATATGAATATTGACCCATTAATAAGTGCGAACACCCTTACAACGGGAATCGCATAAAATTTCTCACTTACGAAACAACTCGCGCTGGTAATTGAGCATAACGTCCAATATACCGCATCCTCCGTGCTCGTTTTTCCCACTATTACAAGAAGAAACATCGAAATGGTCGCAATAACAGTAACGCCAACAACCATCAAAAAATTCAGGGAAGGCGAAAAAGATCGGGCTTTGCCTTTTTTCTTGTGAACGGGGTTTGCCATGATATTAATTGGCGATCAAAGTTTTTTAATATCTATATGCCCAAAAATTGGTCATGGGAGTACAAATTACGGAAATAATAGAAAGGAAGCAGTTGGCGATAGCCGACCTGGCAGGCAAAACAATCGCAATAGACGCGTACAATTCACTGTACCAGTTTTTATCTATCATCCGCCAGCCCGACGGCACACCGCTTATGGATTTCGCAGGCCGCATAACCTCGCATCTTTCCGGTTTGTTTTACAGGACTGCAAAATTGATGGAAGCCGGAATAATGCCTGTTTACGTTTTCGATGGAATACCGCCCGAATTCAAGCGCAGGACCATTGAAAAAAGAAGGGCGATAAAGGCGGAGGCTGAAAAAAACGTGGCCGAAGCCCTTGAACGCGGTGATATCGAAGGGGCGCGCAAAGCTTCGACAGCAACATCGCGCCTTACAAAGGAAATGGCTGAAGAGTCGAAAAGGCTGCTGGATCTCATGGGAATACCGGTAATACAGGCGCCAAGCGAAGCTGAGGCGCAGGCTTCACGCATAGTCAAAAATGGCCATGCGTGGGCTGCAGGCTCGCAGGATTATGATGCGTTGCTGTTCGGCGCGCCGAAGCTGATCCGCAATTTAACCATAACCGGCAGAAGAAAGCTTCCGAAAAAGGAAACGTACATCGAAATCAAGCCGGAACTCATAGATTTGAAAAAGGCGTTGGGCAATCTCGGGCTGGACCAAAAACAGCTTATAACAATCGGAATTCTTATCGGAACCGATTTCAACCAGGGCATAAAGGGCATAGGTCCCAAAAAAGCGTTGCAGCTTGTAAAAAGCAAGAGCATGGGCGAAATATTCACTGAAAATGATTTTGGCTTCGACGATCCGGCTGCCGTCATGGATTTTTTCATGAACCCGCCGGTTACTGATGAATATGAAATAACGTGGAGAAAAACCGACGAGGACGGAATTAAAAAAATGATGGTCGAAGAACACTCGTTTTCCGAAGATCGTGTTGCAAAGGTTCTGGAAACGTTGAGAAAGAGGTCGCAGTACTCGCAAAAAAGCCTCGGGTCATGGTTCCGTTAACGTAACAAATACAACAGGACCGAGATTTTTTTCAGTCACCTTTCCGCGATTTTTTTCAACGAGCATGAGGTCCTGTGAAAACCTTCCCACGGGTATTACCATTCTTCCGCCGTCGTTAAGCTGCGATACCAATCCCGGCAATATTTTTTTCGCAGCCGCGCTTACAGCAATTTTGTCGTATGGCGCATAATCGCGCACGCCGTTCGCCCCGCTCACATTTAAAAGTATGACGTTTTTATAACCAGCACGTTCGAGATTGCGCGCACCGAAAATGTATGTTTCATTGTTTATCTCCGTACCGATGATTTTGCCGCGCCCGACTATCTCGCTGATATACGCCAGGAGTATTCCCGAACCGAATCCGACTTCAAGGACCGAATCGCCGCTTTTCAAATCCAACGCTTCAAGCACAATAGCGTGCATATGCGGCGCGGACATTGTAACCGAACCGGGTATCGGCAAGGGATAGTCCGAGTAAGCCGCTGATTTGTACGCTGGCAGCATGAATTTTTCCCTGTCGACCTTTTCGAATGCGCGTATGACGTTGTCGCTTTTAAGATAACCGCCGTCCCTAAGGCTCTGTATCAGCCTTTTTTTTGCATCGTCCATGTTTTCTCCAAATAGCTTTATCTGAAGCCCGATAATTAATATCATGGACAGCTGTTCACTGGTGAGAAAAATAAAAAAGCTGGAAATTCAAGGCGCAAAAAATGTCGCTCTTGCCGGCTTGAAGGCGCTGGAGCTTTACTCCAAAAGCGTCAAAACAAACGACAGGGCTTTATTTTTTTCAAAGCTTGGCAAAATGGCAAAGTCCATATCAAAGGCCCGTCCGACAGAACCCGCCCTGAGGAATGTCCTGAATGCAACATTGCTAAAAACAATCGAAGGCAGGACCGTGAACGACATGAAAAAAACGCTGCATAATGAAACCGCCAGCCTATCCCGAAGCATGAACGCTGCCGCAAACAGAATAGCGGAAATAGGCGCTGGCAAGATACACAACGGCTTCGTTATTTTCACGCATTGCCACTCAAACACCGTAATGGGAGTGCTGAAAAGGGCGAAGCTGTCAGGAAAGAAGTTCTCGGTAATATTCGCCGAAACAAGGCCGCTCTTTCAGGGTCGGCTTACGGCAAAGGATCTTTCACGAATGAGAATACCGGCAACGATGATTATTGATTCCGCAGCAAGAATGTTCATGAAAAATTGTGATATGGTCATGTTCGGAGCAGATGCTGTAACCGCGAACGGCGCTGTAATTAACAAAATAGGATCAGGTCTTATCGCCCTAGCTGCAAAGGAACGAAACGTGCCGGTTTATGTCGCGGTCGACTCGAATAAAATGGATCCTGCAACGCTCGATGGATCTGGCGAACCAATGGAAGAACGTCCGCCGCGCGAAATCAGCAACAGGATCAACGGCATAAAAATAAGAAATCCTGCGTTTGACATTGTCCCACCCGAATACATAAGCGGAATAATAACGGAAATGGGCGTGATCCGTCCAAGCACAGTACGAAATTTCATGGAAAAGAAATTTTCAGGAGCACGGATGCAATGAATTATCTTGATTTCGTGGATCTTACATACAAACCTGGCAAAAACGATCTAGTGTGTTTGTTCCGCGTGCAGCCCGCAAGAGGGATAACAATGAGAAACGCGATTGGTCACGTTGCGTCCGAAAGCAGCAACGGCACATGGACAGGCGTCGCTATTGACAATGAACGCATAAGAAAACTTTCCGCAAAGGCGTTTGATATCAAGAAAGATTACGTTAAGATCGCATATCCTGTTGATTTGTTCGAGCCTTCAAACATGCCGCAGATTTTGTCATCAATCGCCGGAAACGTGTTCGGGATGAAGGCGTTAAACGGTTTGCGACTTGAAGACGTCGCGTGGCCAAGGTCGATCATTAAATCATTCGACGGCCCGCAGTTCGGGATAAATGGTATAAGAAAAATTTTTAACGTTTACGATCGTCCGTTAACCGCAACAGTGCCGAAACCGAAAGTCGGAATGACCTCAAACGAGCATGCGAGAACAGGCTACGACGCGTGGATCGGCGGAATAGACCTTCTAAAGGACGACGAAAACCTGTCGTCGCAAAAATTCAACAAGTTTGAGGAGCGCATTAAAAAAAGCTTCAGAATGCGCGATTTGGCGGAGAAAAAAACCGGCGAAAAGAAATCATATCTCGTCAATGTCAGCGCCGAGACCAACGAAATGATAAGGCGCGCAAAGCTTGTCAAGGAATACGGCGGCGAGTATGTCATGGTCGACGGCCTTACGGTCGGCTGGTCCGCTGTACAAACACTAAGGGATGAATGCGGCGATCTTGGTCTCGTCGTCCATATGCACAGGGCAATGCACGCTGCAATGGACCGCAATCCGAAACACGGTATCTCAATGCTTATGATCTCTACGATCGCACGCATCGTAGGCGTGGACCAGTTGCACATCGGCACTGTTGTCGGAAAACTGGTTTCGCCGAAAAGCGAAGTGATGAATATTCATGACAAGATCACAAACGATGTTTCAGAAAGGATTTTAAAACAAAACTGGTACGGCGCAAAGCCTGTTATGCCCGTATCGTCGGGCGGTCTTCATCCGGGATTAATTCCATATGTGATAGGGATACTCGGTAACGATGTCGTAGTGCAGGCTGGCGGCGGTATTCATGGACATCCGAGCGGAACGAAAAAAGGCGCAATGGCATTCCGACAGTCTATAGATGCGACAACGAAAGGCGTAACGCTGGACGAATATTCAAAAACTCACGCCGAGCTTTCGGAAGCGTTGAAACACTGGGGTTATGTAAAACCGAGATGACTACTATGATGCTTCGTTCGAAACCCGCAGGAATAGAATCTGGAAATGCTTTTGTTGTAATACTGAATCCGCACGACGCCGATGAGATGGGAATCTATTCTACAGATCGGGCGAAAGTATCGAACAACGGCCGTGAAATCGTATGCATCGTAGACCTTTCAAAAAAGTGGGTCGACCGAGGAGAGATAGGAATTTACAAGGAAGTTGAAAGCAAACTCCAGATCAAGAATAAAGACATAGTAAGCGTAGAGCCTGCCGGTGCTCCCGCATCAAAGGAATTCATAACAAAAAAAATGAACGGCATAAGGCTGAACAAGGAAGAGATGTTCGCGATAGTAAAAGACACGGTCGACCGGAAATTATCCGACGTGGAAATAACTGCGTTCGTATCTTCGCTGCACTTCAACGGAATGTCGATGGACGAAACTGTTGCACTGTCAACGTCAATGGCTGAAACCGGAAAAATGCTGGAAATAAAAAACAAGATAATTCTTGACAAACATTCGTTGGGCGGAGTGCCGGGAGATAAAACAACGATGCTCGTTGTCCCCATCATCGCCGCAGCGGGCTACATAATACCTAAAACCAGCTCGCGCGCAATAACGTCCGCAGCCGGAACTGCGGATCGGATGGAATGTCTTTGCCCTGTAAATCTAAGCGTCGACGAAATACTGAAAACCGTTGAAAAAACAAACGGCTGCATTGCATGGGGCGGGGCCGTTGATTTAGCTCCGGCCGACGACATATTCATTCAGGTCGAATATCCCTTATCGATAGATCCTCTATTGCTGCCGTCGGTCATGTCAAAGAAAAAGGCGGTCGGCGCAACGCATGTCCTAATAGATATACCGACAGGCCGCGGAGCGAAGTTAAAAACAATCGGAGCAGCCCAGTCGCTTGCAAAGGATTTCATAGAACTCGGGGGAAACATGGGCATAGTCGTTAATTGTCTGCTGACGTTCGGCGAGCAGCCGATCGGCTATGGTGTGGGTCCAGCTCTCGAGGCAAGGGAGGCGCTGAACACAATATCAAATATCAATTCGCCGCCTGATCTTGTTGAAAAAGCCGTCAATGTGGCTGGCGCGTTACTGGAATTGGCTGGCGAAAAGAACGGTAAAGATCTCGCGTACAAACTTTTGAAAAGCGGTTCCGCCGAACGCAAGCTGCGCCAGATAATCGAACAGCAGGGCGGAAATCCGCAGATAAAAGCAGAAGACATCGATGTCGGCGAACATGTCGCGGAAATAAGGAGCAAATCCGATGGTACAATATGGTGGATCGCGAACCATGACATTGTAAAGATAGCACGCGAGGCTGGTACGCCGAAAGCCAAAGGAGCTGGAATATTGTTCAAAAAGAAAATCGGCGACGCTGTAAAAAAGGACGAAGTCCTGATGGAAATTCGCGCTGAAAAGGAAAGCAATCTTTCTTCGGCTATCAAACTGGCGGAGAATCTCAACCCAATAGGCGTTTACGGGAAGCTGCAGGAAAGGATGATCATATCAAAAATTCCGCCTGGCACATACGACAAAAGATTTTTCATTCTTGAAAGGTAATCCGGTTCTGCCAGCGCGGTTTGGCGTTTTTCGCGAATTCCGGTTGATTTTGGCATAACTCCGCTTTCGATAGTTTTAAATATGGAAGCGGACATATCAAGGAGGATAAGGTAAGATCTAATAGGATAAGGTAGGACATAATGATTGACAAAATCGACTTCATCGGACTTGGAAAAATATATGAATATTAAGACTATAGGTTTTTATGACTCGAACAATCCCCTCGCAGAAGTTAAAAGACGCATTCATCAAGCCCTTCCCAGAGCTGGTGGAATTGGTGTGGGGCGGGAACCGTATTGAAAGAATCAAAGGGTTAAAATCGTCGGGCAAGAAGATAGGAGAATCCTGGGAATGCTCCTCGCATCCGAACCACGCTTCCGAGGTGATCGCAAACGGCCAGAGTTTCTTATTGCCGAACATCGTAAAATCGATGCCGAATGAAATCCTGGGAAAACATGTCGCGGAAGAGTTCGGCGAACTGCCAATGCTGGTGAAGCTGATAGACGCGAACGACAACCTTTCTGTCCAAGTCCACCCGTCTGACAAAAAGGCCGCCGAACTCGGCGAGACGCAAAGCGGAAAAAACGAGTTCTGGGTCGTGCTGGATGCTGATGAAAACTCCGTGCTATATCTCGGTTTTAAGAAGGATGTCGATAAGCGGCAATTCGAGAGCGACCTCAATTCTAGGAATGTCAATATTGCGGAAAAATACCTCAATGCCATCCATGTGAAGCCTGGAGATTTGGTTTTCAACCCTGCCGGCACTGCCCATGCAATAGGCAAAGGTATTGTGCTGGCTGAAATACAGCAGTCGTCCGGCTTGACTTATCGCCTGTGGGACTGGAACCGGGTTCCAATAAGGGAAATGCACGTCGAAAAGGGCCTGAAGTCCCTTGATTTCACGAAAACAAATGAAAGCAACTTCAGAAAAATGCCGCATAAAATGAATCAGAATGAAGAGAGTCTTATTGACGGAATGTTTTTTTCTGTGGACAGGATTACGCTGGACAAGGACAACCGTATTGATTTGAAAACCAACGATTCATTCCAAATTGTTTTGTGCCTGCAGGGAAATGCCGTATTCGTGTGTGGAAAAGCGAAAGAGGTTTTGCGGAGAGGAGAGTCCTTGCTTGTTCCTGCAAGCCTGAAAGACTATTCCATAACCGCAAGCGAAAAAACAATCCTGCTGAAATCCTTTTTAGTCACGCCGAAACACATAAACCCGGTGATATTCCAGACATATGATGTGAGAGAAACGTCGGACAAACTGCCTGATCGTGTAGCATACTATCTTGGAAAAGGCTATGGAACTTTCTTAAGAAAAAACAACGCGTCGGAAAATCTTTGGGCAAGCGTTGGGGGAGGGATAAGGCTGACAACCGAACGCGTGCGGACATCGCTGATAAAAGGTCTTGTCGAATCGGGTGTGAATGTCTATGATATCGGGACGACCACCACACCGGAACTTTATTTTTCCATTCCGTATCTCAATTCCGATGGCGGGATAAACATCACGGCAAGCCACAATGCCGCGGAATACAACGGACTGAAGCAGGTGATTAAAAAGGAAGGATTCATTTGCAGCATAAATGCGCAGGAAATGCTTGAGATAAAGAAAATCGTCTTGGGGGGAAATTTTTTAAAAGGAAACGGAAAGTGTGTGAAGATTCTCGAAGGCGAAGTGCCAAAATACCACAACGAACTGGTAAAAGCAAACTGCAGGCTGGGAAGGGACATCTGGATTTTTCTGTTGAAGAAATGGAAAGGAAATCTCAAAGCCCTCATCGATGCCGTTTCTGGACTGGATTTCCCTGAGAGGCGCGACGAGAAGAAATGGGAAGAAATCAAAAAACGATTGGAACTTCCCGCAGGATTCAAGCAGCCGCAAACCGCAATCACGCATCCGCTAAAAGGATTGAAATTGTTCATAGATTTTGGCAACGGTTCGTGCTGGAGGACGAAGAAGATTTTCACGGACTTGGGCGTGAGCGTAATTGCGATGAACGAAACGCCTGACGGGTCTTTCCCCGCACATGTGCCAGACCCGATTAAGGAGAAATACCGCAGACAACTGGAAACCGCTGTAAAAGAAACGAAAAGCGGCAAAGAAGTTGTCGGCATTGGTTTTGACGAGGACGGCGACAGGGTGATATATGTCAGGCGCGACGGACGGGTCGTGGAAGGCGACAGAACGCTTGCAATTCAGGCGAAATCTATCATCGAAGAGCACCGACGAAAAGGGAATCCTGGAAAACCCAGGTTCATAGGCGAAGTCAAATTTTCGAGGATGGCTGAAGAATTTATCACCGAATGCGGCGGCGAGTTCATAATGGTGCCGACCGGGTTCGCGTTCATCAAAGAGGCTGCCAAAAAAATCGATTGTGCCATAGCAGCTGGCGCCAATCACGCCGATGTGTTCGGGAAAAAAATCGACATTCGCAGGAACAGGGAGCCTGTTGCTCTTGCAGCAGAACTTTCCGGGCACCAGATGTCGGGGTATGAGGAGAACTGGATGTTTGACGACGCGGCTCTGGCTGCGACAAAGGTCCTCAGTATCATCGCAAAAGCCTTGGATGAAGGAAAGAGCTTCATGGATTTGGATGAGGAGATCCCAAGATATTCGTCCTCGCCCGAATTGAACATACGGCTTCCCACGAACGTATTGGCAAAGAAGCAGGAAGTTGTGGATAAAATTATCTCGGTCTTCAGAAAAAAAGGTTTTCACATAGATACGACCGACGGCGGCATCATAGTCTGGTATAAGAATGGAACATGGATAGGTCAAGCTCTGGCGCGAAAATCAAACACGCAGCCGATGCTCGTCTGCCGTGTGGAAGGAAGGGACGAGAAGATCAGGGAAATGATTGAAAAGGAGTTTTTCGCCGAGCTGGCGCGCATATCTACCAAATCCGTTCCAAAGCTGGACTTGCTGTCAGAAGATTATATCAGACACAGATTTAATATGAAGAACTGAATTTGCACAACTAAAACTTCGGTTTTCGTGCACAGAAAATTTAATTTTATGTGTTTCCAAAAACCAAGAAGCCGCCTGAAACAGACGCATCGAAAACTGACGCATGAGCAGCTAGAAACAGACAATGTCTGTTTCAGTTTCCGTGCGTCTGGTTATGGAGCGTCTGTTTTTAGTTGTCGTGCGTAGCAGAACAAATACTGGTTCGCATAGCCCGCGTATTTTCCCCACCTGTCCTGCGCAAACGATTGTATTTTATCGACGCTCGCTTTCTTTCCGCCAAAATAAATTTTTGTCATCGCCTTCGATATCCACGTATCAACGGGAAACGCTTCTAAAAATCCGTACCCGAACAGGAGTATGCAATTCGCGACTTTGTTTCCGACTCCGTGCAATTTCATAAGATGTTCGACCGCTTCATCGTACTTCATTTTTTTTATTTCTTCGAGCGAGTGCCCGCCAACGATCATTTCGGACGATTTTTTCAGGAATTTTTCGCGGAAACCGAGCTTCGCGTAGTTTAGGTCCGTTTTCAATATTTCAGCGGGCGTCATGACAACACCATTGATCATCAGTGATTGCACGTTTTTTCTTATCCGTTTTATGTTGTTATTCGCAGAACATATGAACGAGACTGTCGTCTCCCATGGATTGCTTTTCGTTATTCTAAGTCCGTTGTACTTTTCGATAGCTTCGTTCATAACGCTGTCCGTGTCGATTTTTTTGTAGATTATTTTCAGGTCGTCCGTCTCGCGAAGAAAACCGCTGACATAATTTTCAAATCCGTTTGTGCAAAGTATTTGTTTGTCCTGCCATAGTTCGCATGTGCGCCCGTCAACAATGCGCGAATATCTGTATCCGTTTTTATCCCATACGAACTCCGGCGTCTGGCCGCTTTCCATAGTTAAACGCAGATCTATTAACATACGCTGTTATTCACCCAAAGGATATTAATATTGCCGCACAAATCGTTTTATGAAGGCCATTCTTATCGTATGTGACGGCATGCCAGACAAACCCGATAACAAGGGCGACACGCCTCTTTCCGTCGCATACCATCCCGGCTTGGATTTTCTCGCCGCAAACGGAATTATAGGCGCGTTAAACGTTGGTTATGAAAAAGATGCGGAAACCGACGAAGGCTTGTTAAAAATCCTGGGTTGTTACGACGAATCGTATCCGGGAAGGGGTTACATAGAAGCGATAAGCACAGGCATTGAAATAAACAAAGGCGACGTATGCATGCGCGCGAACTTCGCAACGCTTGGAAAGGACGATTTATTGGTCGACCGCCGGGCGGGTCGGGATGATACCGGTCTGGACGAACTGGCGGAAAAGCTTGACTGCACCGAGATCGACGGCATAAGGTTTTACGTTGAGCACACGCTTGGCCATAGGCTGGCAATCGTAATGCATCGTCTCGATGGAAAAGCATTGTCGTTCAACATCATCGGAAACGACCCGAAAACGACGAACGTTTCGGTAAAGCAGATAACGCCGAAAACGCCGAACGCCAAAATAACAGCAAGCGCCCTGAACAAATTCCTTCGCAGGGCGCGGAAAATACTCGGAGAAGACCCGGTAAACAAAAAAAGAAAGATTCCCGCAAATACTATAATAGTCAGGAGCGCGGGCCACATGACCATAACAGAAAGCTTTGAAGAACGCTACGGTAAAAAAGGCTGCGTTATAGCTGCGCATGACACGCTGCAGGGAATCGCGAAATTTCTCGGTATGGATTTTATAAAACCTGTAGGCGCGACGGGAAAACAGGACACCGATCTCGACAACAAAACCAACGCAGTTATCGAAGCAATGAAAAAATACGGCTTTATACTTCTTCACGTCAACGCTTTTGATCAGTTGTCGCATGATCGCAAGCGCGACGAGAAAACCGATTTCATAGAAAAATTCGACAGGGCTGTTATCCAAAGATTACTAGATAACGTCGACCTTGACAAAACCGTAATCGCGGTGACAAGCGACCATTTCTCGATTTCTCTAGACGCAAAAAAAGGCTATGAACATTCGACGGAACCTGTTCCTTTTGTTGTGTGCGGCGCAGGCATAAAGCCGTCAAAATCGGAAAAATTCGACGAAACAAGCGCAGCAAAAGCCGGCGTGTCTAAGAATATAATAAAATTTCTGGTTTAGAATCGATTGTGCGCAAAACTTTGCTACCGGAAAAACGGAAATTTTTAGATAGTTGTTGTTGTCGTTGTTGGTGTCGCAGTTGTTGTCGTTGCTCCTAACGGCGCAACATTCGGGCAGCCGCATCCTACCTTTACAGCAAGCTTGTCCACGTCATTGTCACATGTAGCCTTACTTAAAACGATTCCGTTAGCAGCCTTGCACAGACTAACCCACTGGCTCGTAGACAAATCGGCGCATCCTGTGTTGACTAAAATCTGGCAGGCATTATTAAAGTTCGCTCTTGCCTGCTGGTTGCCAGCGAAAGGCGTCCATACGCCCATGAACACTGCAACAACCGCTATCAGGATTATGACAGCGATCGCAAGAATAACAAGCATGTCGATTGGAAGTGCGATACCCTTTCGTTTCATTTTTATCTTAATTATAATGTTTGTTTGTGACCCTTAAATATCTTAACATGGCAAAGGTTTCGCTTGTTTTTATATAACATGACTCGTTGTTATTGAACAGTCTGTAACATCGCTTTTCAGTTCCGTTGAAACGCTTCCGCCTTTAATCACAGAACAGCTATGTGTGAGAAAGTTAAACTTCAGAGTATCGTAAGGAAGCGTTTTTCCCGCTATGCTTTTGAGGTTTTGCGACGGCACTTGGCTGTTAGGATCCTCCGAAGAGTATTTTGCATACATGTCCGCTACGAACGTGAACGTTATCGTGCTCGTTTTAGTGCCAGCGGAACAACTGCTGTAAAGTGTGTCATCTCCTCCGACACATACGTCTGTGCAAACATCAGGCGACGGGGGATCTGTGGGAGGGTCCACCGGCACGCACACTTCTCTTGTTGTTTGGCAGGCATTATACTTTAAATAACTGCATGTGAACGAACACGAACCCGTACTGACAGACTTGTCCAAATCGTTATATCCGGCTTTCGGTGTCAGAGTCCCGTATTTTTCAAATTTTGCCAGGAAAGACGAGAATGGCGATCCTGATATTGTTTCGGAAAACGTTGTTCCTGCCAAAGTTGCGTAACCTGTGTTAGCCAAAGCCTCGGCATCTGCTGGTTCTGTCGCAGCCGCAGATGACGGACAAGAACTGTCGTACGGATTTCCGTAATTGCACGGATCGAACGTTCCGCACTTGGACGAGGAACGAGTTGCGCTGCCAATCGTATTAATCGCAGCGAATGCATTGTTTATCCTCGCCTCGGCTTGTCCGCTGCTTATGAACTGGCGCGCAGCATCGTAAAGCGCGAAATACTTTAATTTTATCTCCGTATCGATTATTCCCTTAAGTTTAGCGGTCACGTATATTCCGGAACTCTCCAGATTTTTCTTTACAACTATATTTTTCTCTCCTTTTACCGAAAATTTATCCGATGCCGATAAATCGGATTTGTCCGCAGCCACATCGATTTTCGTTGTTAAGTACGAAGTTACAAGGAACTTTCCGGGTATCGACGTTTCTGGTAATGAATTGTCGATTTCGCCGCTGATATTTTTCTTAAGCTCGTTCTTTATCGTAATCTCATCCGGCGCTGTTTTCCATATCGCGATCTCATCCTTTTTCTGCGCAACGTTCGTTCCTCCTGTTATTCCCATTTTCGCAGCGCCTATATACGAATACATATACGCCGCTTCCTCAAGAGTTTTCTTCGCGAATTCGGCATAGTTAAGTGTTGAAAAGCTCTCCTTGTGCCGCTCGGATGTTATGAACGCCTCCGACACCGAAACAGAACGGAACCACCAGATTATTCCGACGCCTATCAATATCATTATCAGGCTGCCGGAAAACGTCATTATTCCGCCTTTCATTTTATCACCGAGTATAACCTGTAAAACGCCGGCGACGAGTACGGAACAGCGAATTCCAGTTCCGCAACTTCCGGATCCGCGTTTATATTATCTGCGTCGCGCGATGCGATGATAAATCTTTTGTCAACGCCATTGAAATTCTTTCTTAATTCGAGAACATACGGCCCGCCCACAAGCTTGTCGAATATTCCTTTTGTCATGTCATTAACATTGTAAAACACGCCGTCGATGAAAACATTACCGTCCCAGCAGGGAGCAACAGGCGGCGAACCGCATATCGGATCTCCGTTCCATTGGAACGCCGCGAACGACATAATTCGTTTCAGCTGCGGATCCGACGGATTTATTTTAATTTCGGAGCCCGACAGCAACGCGTTCTCGTTGTTTAGGGAGAATTCGAGGAATTGCGCGTGAACCGTATAATCGATAAGGTTACCCACAATGAGCTTTGCAATGCTCATCGAAAACAACATTATCATCGAGACTGAGAACAGCGATACGAGGAATAGAAAATCCGAAACAAACCAAATGTCGCCTTTTAATTTTCTAACCATATCACGCCTCTTTTGGAACATAAACTAACATCTTTCCCGGAACAACCGCATCCGTTGTTTTTACGGCAACCGGATAAGTCCACAGTCTGTAATTCGCACCTAACAACGAATCGTCACCGAATATCCAGCCAGAAGAATCCGTCGTTATCTCCACGAGGTATTTGTCTATCTGGGCAAAGCTGAATTTTGTTTTAAACGAATCATTTGTTAACGCGTTCAATTTAACTTCATCAAGCACGCCTTTTCTGTATTCCGGATCGCTCGCTGTAATGAACGGCGCGCCTGCAAGATATTGCCCGAACATTATATAGAGCCTGTCCGTCTGTTTTCCGTGCAGTTGTATCGCAAACGACTGGAATTGGACGATTGATCCGAGTATCGCGAATATGGTCAGCGCCAGCGAAACTATCTTTAGAAAATTCTCGGATAAAAATGACGACATGTTTACTTCGCCCCCAGCGGAATCGCGCTTACGCTGATATCGTTGTTAACACGCTTCACGTCCACACGCCAGTTCTGGCTTTCGCTCATCTTTCCGCCTGCAGGCGCAGCAATCTCGCCGTCAAGCACCGCAAGATTATTGCCGATCGTGTGTATAAGGAACAATTTTCTCGGCTTCTGGAATTTTATCGTAACGCCACCAGGCGCGTGGAATGTTTCGCGCGACGAATCAATCAGCACAAAATAATTTCCGTTGTCAGTTCCTATGGAAAGTTTGTACGGGTTTGCAGGCATCGTGAAACCAGCTTCAAAATTTCCGCCTGACATATCGGCCGCAGCTTCGAAGCCGAATATAGTTTCCGATGCTACACGCGAATCGAAATTGAAAACGAAATCGCCCATCTGGCTGCCGGCCTGTGTTATGAAAACGAGGCTGAACAACAGTACAGCGAGCTCTGCGATAAATATCAGGAAATCCCGCACTATAACTATTCCTTTCATGAGCACCCGCACGTTGTTTTATATTCTTCTTCCGCAGTCTTCGCAAGGTCTGCGAGTGTGCATTTGTCTTTTCCGCAGATCACCTTGTTTTTGTCGCTATACTCCACATCGGAACATACATAACCGCTGTCGCACTTGGCAATATTACAACATGCTGTTACGGCAAGCTTTGCAGCAGCCTTGGGATTTTTTTCAACGTTGCAAGAAAATATATTCATATTCTCTCTTTTCAGCGGCTCGAAAGGCTGGAACGGCCATGTTGTATCGTACTCGGTCTTTACCTCTGCAAGCGAACAAGCTGGCTGAAGCACGAAACCGAAAAGCGCAAGCTTTCCTATATCGGCTACGACAGAACATGCCAGACTGCTATAAAATCCCACAGCCATTTCGTTGAATTTGTCTTCGTCAAAATAGCAATAATTGGAATTTCTAGAAGAAAGGTCGCATCTGTCAACTTCGGACATTATCAACGGCTTGCCCATTTCAGCGTCAGTGCCGCTCTCATAAAACTTTAACTCCGCAAGACACGGCGAAACGAGATGGAAACGCGGATCTACCGTTAATTTGAATGCACCTATGCCGGCGCCTATAGGTGATATGATGTGACCGTCTTTGGGCCGTTCCAGCCTTACCATAACATCTTTCGAAACAACATACGCGGTCTCGTAATTTTTTATGTCCGATTCTTTAACATCGACTTTTTTCTGCTCCACGCCTTTTTGGTTTAAGCAGACCGTGTTCGACTCGCATCCCGCATTCGGCGCTTTCAGGTACGCATATTTTAATTCATTCTCAGTCTCCGTACCGACCATAAAAGCCGCTATGTTCGTTTTTATGAATTTGATTGTACCCTTGCCTTCCCACAATATTGTTTCATACTCGTCCTGCGCCATCAGCGCAAGCTGTTCCGGCTCGCGTTTCCAAGATGCGGACAACATTGCAATTTCAAGCGCTTCGTCATTGTCAACTGCAAATTCTTTTGCCGACTTCAACTCTCTCCCCATATCCCTCACAAGTGTCTTGGAATACTGTGACGTTGACAGTTTGCCTTCCGCGGCATTTATAGCATCCTCAGACATCCCGACGCTTCTAAGTTCAGATATATAATTTGTATGGAAACTCGATGCTATGCTCCCAATATCATCTTCGCTGGCTGCGCCATTCATCAGGTTCGAATACGCACCTTTTGTTATTCCGGTTTCGGATCCATCCACACCGTATTTTATTTCCGACTCAAGGAAGGACAGCATAGCCGTATCCGTTTCCGCGCTTGCCACTATCATTTTGCCGTCCTTTACGAAAAACTTTTCCGTAGCTGCGGCAAAATCATCCTCGGTTTCCATTTTTGTCGTTATCTTCAGATCGGAGAACGACTTTTTAATGCTCGTTGACACTTCATCGACAAGTTTTCCGTCTTCACCGAAAAACTTCATCTTTCTGAAAGTACCGATAGCATTTACTTTATTGGAGAACCTCGTTAAGCCGCTCTGGTCAAAGAAAACCGTTATCGGTCTGTGCGCATATAAACCGTATCGGCTTGCCATGTCTTTGGCTGTGTTGTCAAAAGATTCTCTGGCCGCTTTCATCGCGCCGCCGACCAGATCGTAAAAACCTGAGTCGAATTTCTCGGAGTCTTTCACCAGTTCTTGGAACGATTTTTCAAAGTTTTCCGCGCTTGCAATTTCGTCGTTGTCGTACGCGAAAAATTCCCTGAATCTTTCCGCTATTATCCTGTCCTCCTCTGCGCCGCTGCTGGCTAAACTGTCAATGGTGGTCTTGAACTCAACCCTTGTGATCTCCGGCACAATGGCTTTTTCGATCATTTTCGAAGAGTCAGCCGGATCCACGATCCGGATCATCCTGACAGTTTTTCCTTCCGAAGCCTCTGTGATTTGTATAAGCGCGCTTTCGCCCATTGATTCGAGGAAGCCCAGCCCCACCACACGGCCGAATATGTTTGGCGCTGTCTTGGCAACTATCCATTTTCCGATTGCGGTTTCTCCTACGCCGGTTTTTGTAATTGCAACCTTTACTATGAACCCGATGGGTTTGACGATCCCTTTGGCCGCCATTGTTGCAGCATAATCTATTAATTTCAGCGGAAGTGTTGCGATTTTTCCGCCTATCACAAACGGCTTGAAAAACAGCCCCACCACCTTGCCTGCCGTGGATTTCGATATCTTGCTGGATATGTCTTTGATCAAAGTCGCTCCTTTGGCGGTTTTTGCAAAGGAGGAAAGCGTTCCGCTTACAAATGATAACGCGACATTGGTCCCAAGAATCATAGCCATATTTTTGCTGAACGGATAGCTTTCGTCAAATTTGTACAACCCCTCAGCTATATTTTTCGGAGACTCTGGAAAATGCTCCCAGTAGATCATGTATTCGGGCGCTGAAAAAGTACGATAATCTGCCGGGTTAAGCGTCAAGGGTTTTTTCACATTATTCTGGCATAACATCGCATACGTCGTGTACGGGCTGTCTTTCGTGTACGTTCCTGTTGTTGCAACAGTATCGACAGCGACTTTTATGTTGCTAGCGGTTTTTTTGGCAAGGTCATCGCAGTAAGGCCCGCCTATTAGCGCGTAGATAACCAACGCAGTAATAAGCAGTATCAGGATTCCGACCATTAGAAATATCGTATCTTGGCCCAGTCCTTTTCTGCTGTCCATCAACTAGAATTGTATTTTGTTTAATAATATGTTTTTCAGCCGCAACCGCAGAACGCTTTTACATTGGATGTTATACCTATCGCACTTGCCACAAAATCCAGCTTCCTAGAGCACGGTGAAGATGTACAACCGAACGACGATTCAAGACTTTTGGGAATTATACAGTTAATTGTTGAAGAGTCAGCCGTACATGTGGTCGGCATGTTCAACTGGCAGCACGATCGCACGAACGCCTGCTTCGCAATATCGCTTCCCGGCTGCTGCCCGCCGAATATTACAAGTCCGACAACAACCGCGAGGATTATTACGCCTATCGCAAGCACGATAATCATATCTATTGCCAGCATTCCTTTTTTCATGAACTTATTTTGTTTGCGCATAATAAAATCATCCCGTCTTTCCGCAGCATCTTATATGGCAGTTTTTGGGATCGTTTATTCCTATCGAATTGCAGGTTTCCCAGACGCTTATTGAATTTGCGCCGTATTTTGTATTTGCAAGCAAAATTCTGCACGCAGTAGAATCGTACGCGGTCGTGCATTCGCTTCTCGCACACCCTATCTCGCCTTGGTATTGCGTGCAAGCGAACTCCATATTCCTTCCTTTTTTCGTGCTGTCAATCGGCCCGATAACGCCTAAAAAAACCAATCCTATTATTACCGCCAGCAAAACGATCGTACCTACGACGACCATCATAAGATCTATTCCCTGTTCCGGCATTCAGCATTTCACCCTTAATCCTTTCAAAAGATCGCAAAGCGAGTTTCCGATCAGCGGAACAGCGTTCATCGCGCTCGGTCTTCCGATTACAACAACCAGCGCTATTGCTATTCCGAGCAGGATAACGAAACCAACAATTACAAGAACCATCATCAGCGCCTGATCGCTTTCACCCTTAAACACAGAAACCATAATTCGTCCCTCTTTCCGAACTGCATTTCTTTCCTTCGGCGCAATCGCCGTTTTTATCGATCCCTAACCATGCGCGGCAGCCGCATGCATTTTGCCCGTCAAGCGTGTACACGCACGCTTTGTTATCATCGAATCCGCACGCGTTTTCTTTTGTCAGACATCCTGCTGTTGACGCGAGTTTGCTCCGTTCGCGTTCTATGTTGTCGCCGCTGTTTTCGACCCAGCCTAGCATCAGGAACGCGAAAACCAGCGCAATGATAAAACCTATCAGCACAGCCAATGTCGCCTCTGTTAATGCTTTCATAAATATCTTTTAGTGGTCCATGACTACAATCCTATGGTGGTTTTTCGCATACGCCGATGAATCTCTGTTTATTATCTTTACCGCAGGAACCTGCAAACGAGCAGCCGTATGTTACCCTGATATCACCCGTGCACACATTGTTCGAACCGCAGTTATAGCCGAGATTTTCCGATTTTGGAACTGCGCATGGGACCGCCAGCCCTGTTGACTGGTAAGGCGCAGGATCGTAAAAAGAAAAATCTAGTCCCACGCCGTCTCTGACATAACCTCCTGATAAGCAGCATGGTAAATTCCATGGTAGCCAGCAAGAACCGCAGGAAGGTTTTCCGCTCCCATACTCCAGATATTTCGCACCGTCAGCAAATGCGTTGTCAACGCCCATGTCAATCCTAACATTCTCTATTATCGCTGTCGTAAGCTCGTTTATCGGTATCCCTGGCTCAGGAATATTTATCACCATTGTGCAATCGCTGAAAGAATCGCACATTTCGGATCCCGCACCGCTTTGCTCCGAATCCTTTATCCTGTCATCGAGCCATTTTATGATCGTCGTTTTGGCTGTAGGAGCGTCTTTTATTGCCGGAATATCGGAATTTCCGTCGCAGATCCCTACGCCTTTGTCATCCTTGTTGTAGTATAATCGCACAACTCCCGAACACACGTTGTCCAGCCCACAGTTGAATCTTATGTCATTGAATTTGTCCCTGTGGGTCTGCCCGCAATTTTTGGTAGGAAGCAACCATGTTCTGTGGTCAAGGCCGAACACACCGACTTGCGAACGGCAAACAGACGATACGTAGCTTACGAGTGTGCTCGCCTCCACTTTGCAGTTTGTGCCAAGATCGAACGGTTCCGATAGAAAATCTGAAGTCGCGTACAAACAAATATCACGGAAGCTGTTGAAATTGGGATTTTTAACAGGATCGAACAATGATTCGATTTTAACTTTGCATGCATCTGCGGAATCTGTTGGAGACGACCATTTTATTGCCGGTGCTGTCGGAGATATTGAAAGCGAGCTCCAACTCGGATAATCCTTGAAAGAGTCTGTGGGAATTGGCGCAGGCGTCGTATCCCCGTCAGAAGAGCCTGGCGCGACGATTTTATTTAACCACGGCACTTTTTTCAGGAAGTCGCGAAAACCGGACGTCGGATCCAGCGCAGCATTGATAATCAACACGAGAAGCAGCAACGCTATCCCACCCATCAGCGCCAGCGCACCAGCCGACATTCCTTTTCGCATATACATCCTTCTTAGTATTATTTTTTACGATTATAAACCATCACAGGTTGCATATCGCAGCGCCAAAACCGCCTATTACGTTTGCTAGAAAACCGCATATGCCTTTTGCAAACACAACCGCAAAACCGCCAGTTTGCGATTCCTCGTTAAAGAATAGCAGGAATACGCCAAGAACCATCAATGATACTACGACCGCTCCCAGTATTACGAGCATTGCCGTTGTCATGCCTTTTTTATTCATTTTATCACGCCTATTGTTTTTGAATAAACCCATGTCGCTGCCTTTAGCGGATAGCAGATACCTTTTCCAACAACCCCGCTTCCCTCAATCACGTCGCACGTTGACACGTTTGCGCTCGGCGTTGCAGCCTGCAGTGCGACCGCGACAACCAATACTACAGTCAGCACGACTATTGCGATTATCGCAATGAACATTATCTTTGCGCTTTCCGCTGTTATCATATATTCACTACTTCTTTTTCACATTAATGATTATCTTCGACGTACCGCTGTCCAGTGTTATTCTGACCTCGTACGTGTTCTCCGCACTCATCGTAACTCCCGCATATCTCCAGTGGTCGCCTATTTCCGGGCATACTGAACTGAACTTAACGCCGATCTGCGTCTCTCCCGCTGAACCGGATGTTATTCTGTAGTCGACAACGCTCTCGAAGCCTGAATCGAAGCTGACTTTGGCATTCCACAGATTGCATACGCCGTTCACAATGCGCAGCGCAGCCTCGTCGCCGCTGTCCGAATAAAGCGATCTCTCGGTATCAGGCAGCTGACTGTAAATTATTAATCTGGGCAACAGTATGTTTGCTATTCCGAAAAACACAAGCATGAACATCAAAGCTATCGCGATCCAGAACATGAAGCGAACATTGTCCGACGGCATCAAACCCCTCCAATTATCGCGCTCTGTATCTGCGCTCCGAACGTCGAATAAACTATCAGGATTGTTATGGAATAAACGGCAAACGATATGAACATGTTAAGCGCGAGCGTACTGTAAAAGTTGATCTTGTCTTCCCCTGTTTCGATCCTGCTTACGAAATACGATAACAATCCTGCCACCTCAAGCATGTATATCCCGACAACAAGCTGGAATATTTCCGCAGTAACCGCACCTTTGTCCATTCCGATTGTTAAGAATAACGGAAGGCTTGTCGCCCCACCCTGCGATGTTAATATCGCAATCTTCTCTCCGAGCGCCTTGATTATGTCGAGCATTACCAATGCCAGCGTTACTGTCACGCCTGCTACCAACGGCGCAAGAACCGCTCCTAAAAATTTCATGCTCGTTGTGCTTTCTCCCAATACCGAACGCAGCTCCTCTTCTATCGAATGCACGTCCTTGAGGTATCTTGATATCGAAAGCATTGACTGCGATGCATTGTAAACGCCCTTTCGCACAGCCTCGACAATCACTTTCATCACCGATATGATCAGACTCGACGGGTAATACCAGACAGCGCCGTTGTTCTTGTCAAAAATCGCCTGCTCAAACGTCATGCCCATGCGTTTGATGTTTTGCACAATGCGCTCGAAGAAATCTGATATACTCAGGTCGCGTATCTTCTCCTGGTTTTTATCAATAGCATTCTCTATCGGAATTCCGGAAGACAATTGGTTTCCAAGGTGGAATAAAGCTTCCGCAAACTCGGATTCGACGCTCATTATTTTTTTCCGCACGTATGTACGCTGGAAAGATTCCAAAAACGCGTAAAACGATATTGAAAGCGAAAACGCCGCGATGATGACAACGGAATATATCACCTTGATGAACGACGTTGCCGCATTGTTTGTCATTCCGTTAACGCCTATGGCAAACAGTGTTACAAAAAGTATTGACGGAGGTATAGCCGTCCTTACGTTCAATTTTTTTCCGAAAATTCTTAGCCGGAAATATCCTGCCTTCGGCGTATCCGGATGCTTAGAAACATCAGGCTTTGAGAGTGTCGGCGGCTTTGTCGACAAAACGTTCGACGTATACCACCACAGCCCGAGGAAAAGGAAAACGTCGTACCCCAGGAATAGCATATACGGCTGGATGAGATTTGATAAAAACATCACGAGAACCGGGAACAAAACAAGCCCTATCACCGGAAGCATTATTCCCATTGCGTGTATTATCAGCAATGGCATTTGCAAGTTGTGTGCATAGTGATTCATCCTTTCCTTTGTCCCTTTCAATATTACGTCAACAGACTCGTCGAGCATGGCGAGACGCTTTTGTTCAGGCTGGTCAACGGAATTGCGTATAAGGTTTAATGCGGAGGAAAATTCCTCGTTCTCGTTCTTCCATCTCATATCGATGTATTTGCCGAGCGCCTTGTCCGTGTTCTCCTCTTTTCTCATGTATATGTCCCATAGAAGCTTGCGGAAGTCCATTGCCAACGGTCCTGCCAGATTGGTCGCAACGAACTTTATCGCATTCTCAAGGTTCGGGACAATCCGCATGGATATTACCATGTAGACTATTGACAGAACGATCTCCTCGGATGCGCGTACACGCAGGTCTTTGGCGCGCTTTTTGGGGTAATGCACGATGTAAAAACCTGCGAACATTGAGAAAATTACCATGGTCAGTCCGAGTGGTATCGGCACTAATCCGATAAGCGTGATGGTTGCTGATAAAAAAATGAAGAGTATAGTTGATATGAACGCTGCGGACAACACGCCAGCCGGCGTGCACCGCATTCCGGAAAATTCTATTGATTTTGTCAGGTCTTCGGAAGAGCCTTTCGAAGGCTGCACTTTGATTATTTTTTCAGCAACGCTGCAAAGTAATTCGTAAGGCGTAAGATTTTTTTTGGAGCTGGCTTCCTCGCTCTTGAATACTTTATAGTCACGTGAAACGAATTCCTCGGGCCTCTTTTCATAATCCTCGAAAATTCTGGGCGCATATTCTTTCGCAATCCGTGCCAGCTCGTCCTTATCCAAAGAGTTGTCGCCCATTACGCTCATCTTGCCTTTGTCGCCAATTTCGGAATATACTCCTTTATTTTTGTGCCAAACCATTTATCCCACCTGGAGAATATTTCCTTCGGATCCATGTAACCCGTATCTTCCTTGATTTTCGAACTGATTATATGGAAACATTCGTTGGATTGTATCACCCACGGCGCCTCGATTATTTCCGGAAGATTGAGTTTGGTGGAGTAGTCGACCATTGCTTTTTTGATGTTCGCGCGAAGCTGTATGTTTTCCCATACATCCTCCCATTTTCCTTCCCACTCGCGCGTTGACGAAGCTATCCGGTTTATTATTTCCGACTCGCCCGTAGACAGAACATCAGTGGCCTTCAGTGCGTCGTTAGCAGCCGAATATTCCATGAGGTTTACAAATCCCTTTTCTTCGTACGGGTCGTTTTTCCAGTGCTTGCGCACTTCTGTCAATTCCGTTACGCGCCGGAACCTGTGCAAACCGTCGGCGGAATGGAGCATTTTCGCAATAACGATTATATCCGTCGCTTTGAAACTTGTCGGCGGAACGCCGAGATCGTTCACAACTCGGTCGTAAACGCCGTACGGCGATTCGCCGTGTATTGTGCCTGCGACAATGTTCGATAAAGCGCCTATTCGCATTGCCTCGTACAGCGCTTTCGCCTCGATCGAACGCACTTCGCCCACTATTAACGAGGAATCGCCGAGACGCAGCGCAGTTCGCAACGCCTCATCCGCAGCCATCTCAGTTTCGATGTGCGTAATCACCGAACGCGACTTCAATCGTTCGATGTTGTACCCGAGCTTTCTCATGTAATCGACCGCAAGCTCGATCGTATCCTCGACAGTAAGTATTCGCTTGTTCGGCGAGATCTCAAGCATCAGGGCGTTTAACAGCGACGTCTTTCCGGATCCTCGACCGCCTGCGATCAGCATAGACGCTGAACCATCGACTAAAAAACTCATCACGCCCGCGAACAGCGGATTTATCATCCCGCTTTTTATGAACAACGGTAGCGTCCAAGGTTTATCCCTGTGTCTTCGGAACGCGAACGCCAGCCCTTCAGGCGACAAAGTCTTTGTTATCGCAGCAACTCTCGCGCGCCCGCCAGGAACTATTATATCCGTGTCAAGGACCGGGTTCGCCTCGTCTAACGGCCGTCCAGACGCTATTCTGAATCTCGTTGCCCACGATTCAGCGTCATCCTTTGTGGGAATAAGATTGGTTGCGCACTCGTTGTAATCGGAATGCGTGATGTATATGGGATTTTGTCCGATAGGCGAATTGATATATATGTCCTGTATCTTTTCGTCGGCCAGTAAAATTTCCAAAACTCCGTAGCCTGCTGTGTAACGCGTCAGGATTTTGGTTATATTCTCGGTCTCGCCCGGGCTCAAAAATATTCCCATGTTCGTTGACAAATCGCGTATCATGTCGCGCCCTATGTTTGCGAATATCTCGCGCGCCCGCTCGGGATCGGAAAACTCCGTTTCAATGGGCCTGTGTGCTGCCATATATCTTCTGGCCGCATCCAGCAACATGTACTTATCCTCTGTTAACTGAAATTCAGGCGGAATAACGTGATAGACCAATTCCGATTTTGTTGGAACGCGGAATATCTCAACATCTATGTCGCCGATTTTGTACCTGTCAACCGCCTGGCCGTTTGCGGGCGTGGCGGACATGTACCTTGTTAGCATGAAATTCGGCCGTACTGTTGGATGAAATATATCCCTGTAAAGGCTCCTGTCGCCGATATGATAGCCTGCGATATTATCCTTTACGAGTTGTATCAGCGTCGTGGATTCCATCGCACGCTGGATTGGAAGCAGCGAATTGTTCACATAATACGCGTAGCACTGGATGTGATATGGGTTCTTCTTCGCGTCTATTTTCGCCTGTCTGATCTCCCTCAATACCTCCGCATACGCTCCGATCGGGTCGCGCCGCATCAAATCTATTACAATGCGCTGCACGTTGTGGCTTCGCTCTTGCGTGTGCTTGTCGCAGTTTGGCGGCGACAGCGCAGAAATGGTCAGCAATCTCCTTCCTTTTACTATCTCATCCAGTGCTTCGGCAATTTCGACAAGAAGCTTTGTTTGTTCCCAGTCATACTCGTATTCACGCGTTTCCGCAAGCACGATCCGCGAAACTTTCTTTACCTCGATTATTTTATCAATAGCTGCCGCCATTATGGCGTCAAAGTCCTCGAGGCTTGAGCCGTAAAGCGTACCGAGCGTGTTCAGCCGTATGGAATTATCCTGCGGATTGTACTCGAAACGTAGAGCCATATACTATATTATGTCTTTTATCTAAATTGTATTTTGATAGCATGGCCGTTTTTGATAAAAAACAGGATTTTCAGTCCGTGATTGCGGAGATAATAAGGCGCGTAAACGACAACTCGAAAAGGCTGCGCTTGGTCGAACAGCGGAGCGCGACGCTTGAATCTAGCATGGAAACCATAGACAAGAGCATTCTTGAACAATTTAAGCAGGTCAAAATTTCCATTGACAAGCTCGGCGCGCGGATCGAAGAACTGGGAAACAGTATAGCGAAACTCGAAGACGATTCAAGAAAAACGGCAAAGTTGATGGAGCGCGTTGCGACGAAAAACGAGCTGAAAGAACTTCAGGGCTTCATCGATCTGATAAACCCCATGAAATCAAGCTTTATCACGCGGCCGGAAGTCAAAAGAATGCTCGATGAACGGAAAAACGAACAATGAAAACAATATATTAAGCGTTAGTCAAACATTATTTGGGTAAGTTCATGTGGCTTTTTAAGAAAAAACCCCAAGAAACGGGAAGGGGCGAAGCGCCTGTGAACAAGGTTGTTTCCATGTCAAACCAAGGACTGCATGAGAATGATGTTTCTTCGAATCTGAAACAGGAAGGTTATTCCGAGCCTGAAATTCACAGCGCAATGATGACCGCTGTAAAGGAAGGCGTCACGCAGCAGCGACAACAGCCTGCGCAGCAACAGCAACCGGAATTCCAAGCGCCAGAGCCTGAACCTACGGGTTATGATTTTCCAGTAGAGAACCAGGAACCGCAACCCGCACCCGAATGGGAACCGTCAATGCCGGAAATGGGCACGATACCGGTCGCGTTGAGCGGCACGCCCGGAGCTACGGAAATCGAAGAGGTCGTCGAGGCTGTTGTGGAAGAAAAATGGAAGCAGCTTGAATTCAGGATAGATGCGATTGAGAAAAGATTTGACGCTGTTAACGAACGGTTACACGATATTGATTTGCAAATGCGGACAATAAAGGAATCCAGTCATTTCGCAACAGGCGGAATAGAGGGAAAGATCGACCAGTACCGCGAAAACATAGACCAGATCGACGCAAGGATCGGATCAATAGAAAAAGCTTTCAAGGAAACGCTTCCTTCAATGATAGAATCCGTCCGTTCTGTTAACGATACGCTGCAGAAAATGGGAAACAAGCAATAAAAAATCGAAACCCAAAAAACTTGTCGTGTTATATTCTCCTGAAAATTTGAGGACCAAGGAAGAGTTCCCTTTCCAAAACATCCAATTCCTGAAAGACCTCATTGGCAACTTCAAAATATTTATCTGCGCTGATTCTTACTTGTACTCTGTTGATACGTGCATCCCTAAACGGGTCGTAGACTCTTGCACGGAATTCGTTGTCTCCACGGCATACCAGGCAACCCACTTCCCCCCTTACATTTCCTATACTGCATCCACGGTAACCGGTTCCAGCCTCAAGCCAATAGCCATCATCTGCATAAACGTAATGTCCTGTGTCCGTCTTGTTTATTCCGGATATCTCAACCTTGTCCAATCGCCAGTTTATAACTTGCGATACCTTGTTATAAACAAGCGTAAACGGAAGCGAGTAATAACCCTCTCTTTCGTATCTCATGCCTTACAGAACTGCAAATAAAGATTTAAAGCGTTCTCAATTGTGGGTTTGTTTAAAAATACTAGTTCGAATCCTTGCCGACAGGTTTGGCTGGTGTCTCCTCTGCCCCACCTTTGCCTTCGTGTACAATATACCACATTACCAGCGCTATTACCGCAAGAAATACTATCAACGTTAACGCATCGCCGCCGCTTGAAAACAACGAACCCACGCCGCCGAACGAGAATATTCCCGAATTTGCGTTGAAAAACAAACCGGCTGCCAATACCAGAGCAACTGCCAAAACCACGTATTTTGTCTTTGTTCCTTGGAAAAGTTCCTTGGATTGAAAACCGAAAATTCCCACGAATATCAGCAGCATGAGCACGCCCGATAAAACTATTATCGAGCTTCCGAAAAGCTTGCTGAAAAATGACGAAAGAAAGCCTTGGTAAGGCGTGAACAATGTCAGATAAAACGCCACTACAAGCGAAATTATCCCGTCAACGGACGTATTGGGCAGTTTGCCGTCACCCTTCTTGAAAACGTTGACAGTCTGAAGAACCCCGAAAACTATCGAAAACGCCAGCAGCCAAGGCAGGATAAAATCATAAAATCCCGCAGCTTTCAGGGTGTTTTGTAATTGTATGAAATCAAACGCAGCCATAATTACTAGTTCTCCTGTGATCTATTTAACCGTATTATTTCTTGATTAAACTTCTCAAAGGAAACGATGCGTTTCCTTTGCACGGAAAGCTTCGGCTTTCCGTTGTCCTAAGAAGTTTATTTCGCTATGTACGCAACCGCAACAATTATGAACAGCAGGGTCATTATCAGCGTTAACTGGCTCGAATCTATTTTCACCCCGCCTATCATGAACACCAATATGATGATGAAAATAATCAGCAACATTATTGCCAGGCCGCCGTTCTTCATGTTCTCGGCTTTGAATATTTCCTCGCCCTTTAATCCCACCAGCCCCATGAGCAGCAGCACCACAAAAATGGCAGTTAGTATCAGTATGCCTACGCCGAACGCCTGCGTGAAAAACGAATCCAAACCAAAACCAATGGGTGTGTAGTTTACCACAAAGAACGCCGCAACAAGCGCTATAAGGCCGTTTAGGGTTTTTTCTTTCTCGTCAAAAATCTTCGTTTTTAAAAGAATTCCGTAGACTATTGCCAGAGTGAACAGCCAAGGAAGCAAAAACTTATAAAAACCCAGTTGATTGAGATTTCCGAGCAATGGCGTGAATATGTCCTGAACCATAATATCATTCTCTTTTCGTTAGTTTTTATTTCTCGACAAACCCTTTTTGATTGACCTTTCATAGGAAATTCGGAAATTTCCTATGCACGGCACGGGAAAATCACGATTTTCCTGTGCACGGAAACCTGTGGCTTCCGTTGAAAGCAGAAGCTTTCCGTTGTTAAAAAAGGTCGTTTATTGTTACCAATCGCCGCCTGCCGGATAATGCGGACCCCACATGTTCCACCATTTTTTCATCCTGTCCGGCCTTGCGATAATGTATATGAAGAGTATTATCAGCAACAGTATTATCAGAAATGCGGTCGTATCCGGATCTAGATTTATGCCAACGCCCTGCAAGTAGCCGGTCGACAGCAGGTATATCATAACAACAACCACTATGATTCCCACTATCGGGCCGAACGAATTACCAAATAGCCTCTGAAAAACGCCCTGTCCCGGCATGTGCGTTCCGCCCAAACTCAGCGCTCCAAGGATTATCATAATCATTACCAGTCCCGCTATCGCAACCGCACCAGTGCCATAAATTTGCGTCAAAAACGATCCCATTGCGCCGTAAGGGCCGTAAAATATCGCGTAAAAGGAAATCGCGAGCGCGACTATCGCGTTTATGCTGTTTTTCTTGAATATTTTTATCGAGTCCAAAACACCGTACGCTATGACAAACGTAAGAAGGAACGGAACGACCAGCTGTTGTGCCTGGTATTTTTCCAGCAAGTTTAAAATAATCGAGGCGGGGGAAGAGGTGGGCGGTCCTGCGAACGCAACTGCAAACATAATATTAGTTATTCGTTCAAATCTTAAATGTTAACGATCATGTGGCTCCTTCCACAACAACCTCTTCCTGCGCCCTCAGTTTGTCTAGTTCCCTTTTAATATTGACCATTCTCTCCTCGTATACACCCTTAATCGCAGGGTCCTTTTCGCGCGAGGCCATTTTATTGTATCTCTTCAGCTCCTTTTCCAGCGTTGCTTCTTCGCTCGTTATCTGGTCCTCCTCGCCGAGCGCATTTTTCAACGATCCTGACTTTCTTCCGTGTTTTTCCCACCACATTGCGAAAATGCCCAAACCCGCTCCAACAGACGCCATTATGTAAACCAGCGGACCGGGATGACCCTTGCTTATGATAAAACCTATGCTCCCGAGAAAAATGCCGCCGCTTACAGCTTCAAGCGCATAACCCACCATACCGCCGAAAATTCCAGAATAGCCGAACGACGTCACTTTGCCCTTTAGTTTGCTTGTTACCTGCATTGCGAGGAACGATAGAACCAGTGCCGGAATCATCTGCGTACTTGACACAAACAAATCGATGTAGTCCCAGAAACCGTTCCTGAGCATCATGTAAACTATCAGAATCGGGATCCAGACATTCGCTGCGCCTGCGTGAAAAATTCCCAGATCTTTCCAGATCTCATAGGCGAAAAACAATGCTATGATAATCGGCACAACTACGAACGTGACAATCGACTGCCACGATATCATATACTTTGCAGGGACATTGAACCACGTGCCCCAGAATTTGACTGCTCCCTCGGAAAGCGTTGATTCAGCCGCCAGTGCGAACGGGAATACCAGAAGAGATAGCAGGAAAACGACCAGTAGATTTTTGCCCATAAAAGAATATTGTAGCGGATTAAAAAAGAATTAGATGTTTAGGTTGTATGCGTATTTGCTAGCTTTGTTATAGTGCCTTTCGGCAAAGTTCTGAGATAAGGCTCGGGATAAGCGTGACTGCACATTGTTTCAACGTTCATAATAGCATTGTTGTAAGTGGCAGCATCCACGCCTGCCAACGACCCGCCCCCAGTAGCGGTGACATTTGCCAAATCACGGAGTGCCTGCTTGCATCGATTTGCGGCCTGCAACGCAGCCGTCTCTTCCGCATGTTGTACGTTCAGAACGCTTCCCATGCGCATATTGAGGCTTCTGTTCCACCAGCCCCTCCACATGACCAGAATCGGCACGCCAATGGCAAAAACCCATTTTATCCATGTCGCATCCTTTAAAACTCCGCCGAGCGCATTTCCGCCCTCAAGCAGGCCGAAAACATAATACATCACAAAACCGTACGTAACACCGGACAACAGGTTCAGGATATTGGTAGGCAATCCCGTACGCGGACCGAAAACGTCTATGAACCTCGGCAACAGCGAAATCCCCAGTATTATGGCAAGTGTCGCAAGCCCGCCTCCGTAAATCCCGACAATGATCTGGCCTAAAACGCCCGATGGTATTGTCAACAAAGTTGCGAAGAACGCTATCGCGAAGTTTATTCCTCCCTTGTAGAATAATTTTATCTCGTCAAGAATTCCGTACATTATCAGGAACATGATTATCGACGGTATTACGACATAGAACATTATTGTCGATGCGCCGCCATTCGATATTGCATCGGGAACGCCTATCATTTTTAACAGCGACGCTCCGACCGCGCTCGCACCGACCGGCGCCGCAGCCGCAAACAAGGGCAGCGTTAAAACGACTGAGAAAATCGCCCAAAAAATAAAATTATTCTTGTTCGTCGTATGCATCAAATCTCCCTTTTTAGTTATTTCCAGCGCATATATTTAAAAACGTTCGGAAACGCCTAACGCCTTTTGGAAGCTTTTCTGATCGCGTCCGCCCTTGCCGCGCCCTCGTAATCCTTTTTCTGCCTCTCCAATGTTTTTTTCGCAGCCGCGAGCTTGCGATTTAGCTCGGATTTCAGCGCGTCATCGTCCGCCTCTTTCAGTCCCACGCGGTCAAGCTCCGTGATAACGGTTTTGACATAGCCTTCGGACTCCTTTCTGTATTTCTCCGTTTTTCCCGACACTGATTCGCTTATTCCGGAGGACGTTACCGGATCCAATAAAACATTAAGTCCTCTTGTCCTTAATTTCGGAATTCCGTAATCGTTGTTCCTTATCGTTTTGTAGACATTGTCAACGCGTTCTGTCATCGACTGCCTTGCATAGCCTCTTATTTCCAGCTTAAGGCCTTCGATCCTCTTTTCCGCCAATTGGTATTTGTGGTGGTCCGTAGTTCCGATCACAGGTGTGCCGATTCCGCCAAGCTCAGCCTCGGCTTTTCTGTAAGCGTCGGTTGCTGAGCCTATTGTCTTGACAGGATCCTTGCCGGAACCTAGAATTTTCAATCCGCTTTTAATCGACGCGTCTATCTTGGCGTATACGTCAACCATATGCAACAATATTACTTTACGTCCGAGACGGATAAAAGCTTTGTTTTATTATAAAACGACCAATATCTAGTTATGAAATACGACGCGCTCGACGCTATCAAGGAAGCGTGTTCTTCAATACTCTCGAAGTACGACGGAAAAATAAAAGCAATATGGATTTACGGTTCTTTTGCGCGCGGCGAGGCGAAACCGTCGTCGGACATAGACGTAATGACAGTAGTAGATGACGCAACAACTGACATATCCGGCGCGGAATTATCAAAAATAAGCGATGACATATCCGAAATAAACAGTTCTGTGAAGGAAAAAACAAAAATCAACATTCATTTTCAGCCAGCCAAAAGATTAACGGATTGGTGGGACCTGCTTCGCTCCGGCGAGCCGTGGGTTTTCACATCAGTGCGCGATGCTCTGCCCATTTATGACCCATCGGGGTATATCGAACCGCTTAGCAGGCTGTTAAAAGAGGGCAGGATGAGCGGAACAATGGAACGGTCGCAGATGCTCATACAGCGCGCGCCGTCAAGGCTTGAAAACGTCAGGAAAATATTTTTGGAGGACATAACGTCAGATTTACTATATGCAATGGTCGAGGCCGGGCAGGCGGTATTGATGTTCTACGGTGTTGCGCCTCCATCTGCGAAAAATCTCGGAACTGCGCTGCGCAAGCACTTTGTTTGTAAAAATGTTCTTGAGAATCATTACGCCGAAATTGTCGATGACTTCTACGCGATAACGCGCAAAATCGACCACGGCGAATTGACAAAGCTTACTGCCAAAGAAACGTTTTCATGGATTACCAAGGCGCGCGATTTCATATACAGGATGGATTCGATATTTTCGCGTTTGGAAATCGAAAAGAAAAGGGAGATCATAGAAGAATCAAACTCGATCGCATTCAACGCCTGCAGGAATATTCTGAAAAAGAAAGGCGTTAACGCAAACGACAGGAACATAATCAAATTCGTTGAAAGGGAATTAATCGCAACTGGCCTGGTTTCAAAAGGATATCTCGACGTCCTGAAAAAAATAAAGGCGATGAAAAACGCTTCGGATAATAACAGGCTTCAGGAAGTCACGGAAAAAGACGTGTATACGTCGCGGCTGTACGCGAAGAACCTGGAAGAAATTTTAAAGGGGATCAAAAAATGAAAGGTGTTGAAATAAAAAATCTGGTAAACAAATTAACGAAAAAATTCCCCGAGATATTGAAATCAATATGGATGATATCCCATACAGAAGCGGAGCCAGGAGAAACCATAATATTTCTCATGGACGACACGAATCAGGTAGACTCCATTACGACAAATGAGATAAAAGCGGAAGCGCAGAAAGCCGTAGATAATGCGAGGATGAAAGGAAAAATTAATCTGCTTTTTTACAAGCTGTCGGATTACTGGGAGCTCGTGCGGCATGGTTCACCGGTCACGTTCACGGAAATAAAGGAAGGAATTCCGCTGTACGACCCGTCCGGATTTTTCCTTCCGCTGAAAAAACTTTTGGTGGAAGGTCGCGTACCGGGAACGAAAGAGGCGATGAAATCGCTGATACAGCAGTCGCCTTTGCGTCTGTTGAGAATAGAACGGTTCCATACGGTTTCGATAATAGACGCGTTATCGTCCGCTGTTGTCGATGCGGCACAGGCGCCGTTGATGGCCGTCGGCGTATCGCCGCCTTCGCCAAAGCAGATACCGGAGCAATTGAGAATACATTTCGTCCGCAAGCGAAAACTTTCGAACGAGTACGTGAGATATTACGAGGATGTCATAAAACACTGTAAGCTTCTCGAACACGGCGAACTGAAAATGCTAAAACCGGAAAAGATAGACGAGCTTGTCGATAAATCGACGATGTTCGTGGAAAAAATGGAAGAACTGATGCAGAAAATTGAAAAATAAACGCCGAACCGCACGATTCATGGTTTATCCCAGTCTATTTTCCCGCCCTTTGATTGCGCAAGTTTTTCGAGCTCGGATTTTAATTTGGTTACGCGATCTTTGTGCGACTCGAATTCTTTCGAAACCGCCGCGGGCATGCTTGGGTCTGTGAACGCCTCAACAAACCCTTCCATGGCCTTTATCGTTCTTCTCGCATATGGCTTTGGCGTTCCGCCGTGCGAGATTCTGTCCATTTCCCTGTCAATTTTTGCGTAACCGTCGCTCAACTTCTGTTGCGCACCGGAAAGCACATATCTTGTGAGTATTCCTATCTCCTTCTTCGCATTTCCGTATACGCCTCCCAGCATTCCGCCGCCCCTTTTCGGTATCATTGCGTTCGCTTGTGCAATGTAATTGAATGCAGCAGCATAATTTCCGCGATCCACGCTGTCCTTGGCATAAGAAAGTGCCGTACGCAACGTCTCAGCTTTGCGCTCGTAATCTTGCATCTTCACAACTGGCTTTGCCATAATTAGAATTAAACGCGTATCGTTAAATCGTTTCTAAAATCAGAATCTTCCTTTTTTTATTGCCTTGAGATGGCGGTTAAGTTCCTTACTCCAGTCTTTGTCAATTTTCTTAATCTCTACCATGTCCACACTGTCATTGTGTTTATTTATTTGTTCACCCAGCGCTTTTTCCCCGTCTCTTAACTTTTCCGCTACACTGTACAAAAATTTGGCGTCATTTTCCGAAAACGCGGGATTGTCATGCATGACATTTGCCATCTGACCAATATACTGCGCCGATGTCATCAGGTAGCGTCTAGCACCGTCTATGGAATTTTTTACAGCGTCAGCGGACGGTCTCGGCATGACCTTTACGTTCATCAACCTCTTACCAGTAGCCTCGTCAATGACCTGCTTGCGCACATAAGAGAGTTGGCTGTCAGCCTGATCTGAAACAATCTGAGCTGAGTGTCTTGCATAGCCTTTTATTTCCTCAAGAAGCATGTCAACGCTGGTTCTGGCAACCTCGTACCTTCTGAGATTAGCAGCGCCCGCGTCCTTTGAAAGCGGAGAGCCGAGCTCATGCCGCGCTTGCTGGTATTTTGCAAGGGTTTCCTTAAGGACGCGCATGTTGTCCTGTCCTTTGGAATCGAGTATTGTAAATCCGTCCTTTACCAAGTGCGAAACTCTTTCGTAAGCCATAATACTATTTTCTTGACAACCTATTTAAAAGCAACAGCATTAATAAACTCTTCCTCTGCAAAATGAAGTTTGCCCGGAACAACGATAACGGCCGGAAGTTCATAATTTATTTTTGACAATTTGCCGTAATCGCCGTAATCGATGCGTTGCTTCTCTGAACCGAGCATGCTTATGACAACGAATTTGCCGAGAATTTTTTTCTTGTCGAGTTTTTTCAGCGTTTCCAATCCTTCTTTCACAGAGAGCGCCTTTTTATTCTCCACGTCTATGTCCAGCAACAGCAACGTGTGGGCTCCCAGTTTTAGATTTCCTTTAACAATGTCATAAACCGATTCCGGCGCAACACCGCCCGTCTTCTCGGGAAGAGGGATGGTCGCAGTCCGCCCGAACTTATACAGCTGCAACCCGCATTCGCCAACCGACGAAAATATGGAGGATGAGTGTATGATCTTAGTTTCGATTCCTTCATTTTTTGCACGAAGCAGCAATTCTGCGTGCGTTGTCGCAGCCAGCGGATCGCCTGGAACCAGTAAACACACGTTTTTCGCTTTCGCATCGCTTATGATCCTGTTGTTGTCCTCGATGTCCCTGCGCTTTAATGCGATGATTTTCTTTCCAACCGTTTTTTCGAGCTTTGCAACATCGCCGTGCCAGATGTTCGTATAAAATTCGACATAAGCTTTATCAGAACGCCTAATCTCTTCAAGGCCGCGCAGGGATATATCGTTCTCGTCAAAAATACCCAGCCCTATTATCGAAAGCATAAAATCACATCACCAATAAACCTTAAATTGGACGTATTGGGAATATTATATATGAATTTTTTAAAGCAGGCGTACAGGCTTCTGCACAGGGATCATCTTATCTGGGCAATGACAGCAAAAGCGCATGTTTTCATCGCCTTGCTTGCAGCCTTCCTATTTCTCGAATCAACTAACGTTTACCTGGCTACAGGAAACAGAATTTACGCCGGTTTCCTGTTAGGCATCGCAGTGGGCATGTTCTATGGCACGCACTGGCACCATGAATTCGGAAAACACTGGGTTTTCTACAGGCGATTTTACGCCTCGAAGACGAAGAATTCGCAGAGGATGAAAATGCTTGCAAAAAAGATAGACTACGAGCTTCCGAGTTATTTGGCATCAGTAATCTTCGGTTTCGTTCTTGTCTACCTTGCCGTTAACGGTTTCGTTTGGTTATCGTCCGGCTTGTTCTTCGGTTTCGCGTTCGGCGGTTCAATAGCAATGGCTATTGTCCTAAACGACCTCGCCTAACGCTTCCGCGGTTTCGATTATCGCCCACGAATACACACACGCCTCGAACGCAAGGAAAAGGTTGCCTTCTTTTAACCAATGTTTGGAATCGTCGCGATACGCTTCTGCGTTCTTTAAAACCTCCCCCGCCTTCCTGTTTTTCGGTTGGGCAGAGACCAGTTTTTTATCCAACCTCTCGATCCACTTGACAACCTCTGTCCTGGGTATCTTATCTCCGACCATTCAAACCCGCCCCCGCGCAATTAACAACAACGCAACCGCAAAACCGGCCAAAAACATCAGCGACCAGAAAAACATGTATAACAGGTTCTTCTTGGACTTGAAAAATTTCCTCACCGACTTTGTCGTTATCTCCATAAAATAATGTTAGTACCGAACGGTTTAAAACCATTCTCTTTTGCTCAAGCTTTTTTGAAAAGCTTGTTTGATTAAACTTCATAGGAAATTCGACAATTTCCTATGCACGGCATGGGGAAACCGAGTTTCCCTATGCACGAAAACTTCTTGAGTTTTCGTTGAAACCATAGGTTTCCGTTGTTTTAAAAAGTTTAAAAATTAGTAAAGTGCTCAGCTCAAAGGTTTGCAAAAGCAAACCGTGCACAGGAAACTATCGTTTCCTGTGTCGCTTCATCGCACCGCAATTCTAGTTTATGCTATCCTGTCAATACCGAGCTCGCTGATTCCCAAGGTAGGGGTGGATTCCCTGGTAACCTGGCCCAGTATGTACGGGCTGGTAACTCCTGTTATTATTGTTATTACCTGCACCTTTCCGTGGAAGTCCGGTTGCACTCTTGCGCCCCAGATTACCTGCGCCGAGGAATCTAGATGCGAAGACACTATGCCACCGATTTGGTTGACTTCGGACAGTTTAAGGTCTGGGCCGCCTGTTATGTGGATTAACGCTCCGCTAGCGCCCTGATAATCAACTTCTAACAACGGATTCTGCAATGCTTTTGTTACAGCATCGCGCGCCCTGTCGGAACTGTTTGAGAATCCAAGGCCTATTGCCGCGACTCCGCCCGAATGCATTATCGCCTTCACGTCAGCGTAGTCTAGGTTAACCAATGACGGCAGCGTTATAGCCTCTGTTATTCCCTTTACCATCCCGGCGATCAATTCGTCCGCTACGGCAAACGCTTGCTGGATCGGAAGGTCACCTGCAAACTCGAGAAGTTTATCGTTCTCGATCACTATTACAGTGTCGCACGCTTCTCGTAATTTTCCGAGACCGTTCTCGGCCTTAATAATTCTTGCGCCTTCGATCTTGAATGGCATTGTTACCACTCCGATAACGATCGCGCCCAATTCTTTCGCAATCTCGGAAACGACCGGTGCTGAACCTGTTCCGGTTCCACCGCCCATTCCGGCAGTGAGGAATACCAGATCGGCTCCTGCCAGCGATTCTTTCAGCTGTGTTCTACTCTCTTCGGCTGCTTTCTTTCCTATTTCCGGGTAACCGCCTGCTCCCAAACCTCTGGTAATTTCCTTTCCAATAAGGATCTTTTTGTCAGCCTTTATGACCGCTAAATGCTTTGCATCCGTGTTTATTGCAACAGTATTGGCTCCTTCAACGCCCATTTCTGCCAGACGATTGATAGAGTTAGTACCTCCACCACCGCATCCAATTACAACTATTTTCGCTCTTTTCATGCTGAAACCAAACTCTTGTTCGGTTATCTTTTCATAATCGAAATTCTTCATTGTCACGCCCGAATCGCTTCCGTGACCTGCTGTTGCAGCACCCTTGTTTAATACCGACTCCAATATCGACATACAATTCCCCTCCATTATTTGAGTGAACTTCCAGAGGAAACGCGATCGTTTCCGTTGTTTGAAAAGTTCAGACAGACTAGTCTAAACTTGTTAGACTAGTCAAAATGTGCAACACAAGGGAAACCGTGTTTCCCTGCGCCGGTTGCTCTGCAACCTGCGAAGCTTCAGACCGCCAAAACTCGTTTCGCCTACAAAGGAAACATTTGTTTCCTTGCACAGGTTGCCCCGCAACCTGTGAAACGCGGTAGGTAACCCTGCCACGTCATAGTGCAAACCAAGAATCGGCGTTACCGAACGCCTTTTACACGAGGAGTTCTACTCCCTAATTGATAATAATTGGTGAAAGTGTTATATAAAGTTTATCACCGCGAAACGCGGTTTTTTTGGCGATCCGAGCCATTCTATACCTTTACAAACGGTCTTTGATAGCAACAGCAAGCTTCTCAATAAAATCGTTGATTTTTATATTGTATTCTGTTTTTCCGGCGCGATCGCGAACTGCAATCGTTTTTTTATCTTCCTCTTTCGCGCCTATCACAATTGTGTAAAACACTTTCTCCATCTGGGCGTTTCTGATCTTGTAGTCAAGCGTATGATTCTCATAATCGCCTTCAACCCTGAACCCGGACGACAAAAGCGTTTTTTCAACCACCTTTGCGTAATCAAAATTCTTGTCGCTTATCGGAAGTACTTTAATTTGGGTTGGCGATAACCACAAAGGAAACGCACCGTTGTAATGTTCGACAAGAATTCCCATGAAACGCTCTATGCTTCCGTATATTGCACGGTGTATCATTATCGGAACAGCCTCTTTGCCGTCCGCAGTTACATAAGACATTGCAAACCTTTGCGGCATGAAAAAATCAACCTGCACTGTCCCGCACTGCCAGGTTCTGCCAAGCGAATCTTTCACATGGAAATCTATCTTCGGCCCGTAGAATGCGCCGTCGCCCTTGTTTGTTTTGAATTTAAGATTCTTTTTCTTTAGAACATTTTCCAGCGCGCTTTCCGCTTTGTTCCACAATTCATCAGAACCGATAGAGTTTTCCGGCCGGGTCGACAGTTCTACATGGAAAGCAAATCCGAACTGTTTGTAAAAATCTGAGACCAAGTCGACTACATCAGCGAGTTCATTCTCAAGCTGGTCGACCCGCACGAACAGGTGCGCGTCGTCCTGCGTGAATTCGCGAACGCGGAACAATCCGCCTACAACGCCGCTTAATTCGTTGCGATGTATCATGCCGAATTCCGCAACGCGCAGTGGAAGATTGCGATAACTCTTCTTCGAGTTTTTGAAGAACAGTATTGCTCCAGGACAGTTCATAGGTTTTATCGCGAATTCCGCATCGTCGGTCTTTGTGAAAAACATGCTGTCCTTGTAATGGTCCCAGTGTCCGCTTTGTTCCCATATGCTTTTCTTCATCATTATCGGCGTTGTTATCTCGACATAGCCCGCCTTTGCGAGCTTCTCGCGCGTTAACTTAACCAGCTCGTTCCTGATTACCATTCCCGCTGGATGAAAAAAAGCCATCCCAGGCGCTTCTGGTTGGAAACTGAACAGATCGAGTTTCTGCCCGATAATCCTGTGGTCGCTGTCCGGTAATTTCTCTATAGTCTGCTCGGCCTTCGGTTTTTCAATTTTAATCGTCTCCTCTTTTTTCGGCTTTCCGACGTAAGTCCGCGACATCTCTGCCATCGGATGGCCTTTTACAGATATCGAAAATTTTTTATTCCATCCAAAAGGCGCATGGTTTGCGTCAATCCCATTCTGTTTTGCAACCTTCTCCATCTCCAGAACAATGTCCATGGCATCGAACGGCGATGATAAATTTGAACTCAAATGCGCGTACGGGTAAATTAACATCCTCGTTATCTTCATTTTTGCCATGAACTTCGCCGCATCTTCGATCGCCCAAGCCGCGGTTTCTTTGGTATCGCCCTTCTCGATTGCTGTTAAAAGAACAAGAACCTCGACCAAAGAGTATTTTTTCTGCTCAGCTTCTTCGGCCTGCTTTATCTCCTTTTTAATAGGTTCGTACTCAACGCTGTCTGCGTGCAGTTGTAAAATCCTCATCTGTTCCGCCTAAAACATATTGTCTGCTGATTTTATTAGCGTTTAACAAACCGAAAATTAGTATAATTGGCTTGTTAACTCTTTGGCTGCAGCGCGTTTGTCCGGTGCTTCGGTTATTGCACGTCCGACAATGCCATGCCAGTTATCTCCAGCAACTTTCGTTGCTTCAGAAATTGAACCGCCCTGTGCAACCAATCCGGGCGAAGCGAAAACCGGATCAACACCTTCTGCCATAATAAGTTCGCGGTAATGCTTTATCCTCTCAGGCTTGTTTCCGGGCACAATGAAATGGTTAACGCCTTGTCGCGCAGCTCTGACATAAGTTTCGTCTGGAGCTTCGTCGGCTATGTAACCGCCTGCGCTTCTCAGATATTTGGGGTGTGTCATCTCGCCGCCCACAAAGACTGTTAAACCCTGCTGCAGCGCCTCACCAGTCCACGCAACCTGCGTTCTAGGTCCGGATTGTGGAAACAGAATAACAGCGTCCATGCCGGACGCTTTCAAATCTCGCATAAATTGCCCGGCTGTGTCCGGAATATCCGTCCCGGCTTTCTGGTGATCGTAAATCAATGGCTTGTTGGTGTATTTTCTTGCAACTTCGACCCAACGCTCCCATCCCTTTCTTCCTGCATGAGCGGGTATTTTGTAACCGCCAATTTTCGGGTTATCCGCAGTCGCTTCAACAATAGGTTCGAAATCCTCAAACGGAACATCGCATGCTGGTATGACTGTACGGCCTTCAATCAGCTTGCTGCCGACAAGATTATACTTCTTTCTAAGCTCCGGCGTTCCCCATGCGCGGAAATATCTCATGAACGCAATATCTACAGGACTGTCCAGTTTTCCGTTTTCTTTTAAATAATCGTAAATGTCGCCTGCTGTAACAATAGAAGTGTATACGGTTCCACATTCCTTTGCAAACATTTCTATTGCGATTTCGCCGTCTTCGTTTATCTCCTGTCTGTCAGCAGATATTATTCCATGCGGCATTTTGACTCCGCTTGTAATTCTGCGAATTACAGCATCCGCCTCTCGCTTTGACTCGCTTGTTGTAAGAACGTCATCAAGCGGGAGTACTGTTGAGCCGTCGGGTATGAGACTGCCCACAAGCATTTCCTTTTGCATCTGCTCTCTGGTCGGCAGCTGGTCTTTGGTTTTGTCAACAGTAGCCTCTCCGTAATTTTTTGCTTCCTTCCTGTAGAATGTCCATCCTCTGTTTATCCCCATTTCAGCGAGAGCAATCGAAGTCGCCACAGCCAACGAGATGCCTTTATTGGGAATGCCTAAAATCAGATCAAATTTGTCTCCGACAACACTTTTGATGGCTTCGGCATAATACCTTCCAACTTGTCTGGCTTTTTCACCGTCGTCAAAAGCTCCGGCATTCAGGAAATAAGGCGAATATCTTCCGGACTTTGTCTTGTAAGATCCTCCGATTTTCAAAGCTCCGGAGTCAACTAAGAACTGTATGAACTTGGACTTGTACGGTTCCACAAAATCTCCTGATATGTAATAAAAGGGTTAAACTTTTATATTCATCCGGAGCGCGCGGATACGTTATTTAAGACGCGCAGTCTCAATTAATCAACGTGGCAACTAGAAACAGGTGCATGCAAAATAGCACCTGTTTAGGTAAAAATAGCCCCGTAGTGCAGCGGCCAAGCACGGCGGGCTTTGGGTGGCGTAGTAGCTAGAAGCATGCGCTATTTAGTATACGCATGCTTCAGTCAGACGATACCCGTAAACGGCGGAAGTGCGCAGCGAAAGTTTCGCACTGCCGATTTCGAATCCGCCCGGGGCTATTTCATTTTCTTTTGGGAACACAGAAAATCTGTTGATTTCCTGTGCACGAAAATCTATGATTTTCGTTGTCCAAAGACTTTTCTCGTTTGTTCAAACTTCATAGGAAACCAAGTTTCCTATGCGCGGTTTGCACAGCAAACCGCTGTCTTAAAGTTTGAAAGAAAAGGATTTGGTATGAAAGTCTCCGTATTGCGCATCGGCCATCGCATATTCCGCGACCAACGAATAACTACGCACTGCGCTCTCGCGTCGCGCGCCTTCGGAGCTGACGAGATTATCATAGTGGGCGACGAGGACCAGAAATTGAAGAAAAATATTGAAAAAATTTCGTCCGAGTGGGGCGGAAGCTTCAAGATAGAATTCGCGAAAAGGTGGAATGACGTTATAAAAAGATATTCCTCGATGGGTTACAAAGTCGTACACCTGACAATGTACGGCTTGCGCTTGCAGGACGTTGAAAAGGAAATCAGGAAAGAGGATAAAATCCTCCTTGTTGCTGGCGGTGAGAAAGTCCCGATGGCTGTGTATTATATGGCCGATTACAATGTCGCAGTAACGAACCAGCCGCACTCCGAAGTGAGCGGAATCGCTGTTACACTCGACCATATTTTCAATGGAAGCGAATTGGAAAAGGATTTCAAAAACGCCCGCAGGAAAATAGAACCGTCCGAGCGCGGAAAAAAATTCATATGAGAGCAGCTAAACGCATACCCGAGGTATGCGTTGTCGGAATGCGCGCTAAACCTTTATCCTCATCAGATCGTACGCAGCAATCGTGTTCGGGAATATCTTTTTCGCAGACGCTTCGAACTCTTTCATTGACCTGTAGCGCCTCGAGAAATGCGTCAGAACAAGTTTTTTGACATCGGCCTTCTTGGCAATCTTCGCAACGTCCTCGACATTGGAGTGCGCCTCTTTCCTTTCGTTGTCCTGCGCTTCCAAAAACGTCGAATCGTGTATCAATATATCCGCGCCTTTCGCCATCTCCGCGATATTATCGCACGGGATGGTATCGCCGGAATAAACGATTTTGCGCCCGATTCTTTTCGTCGATACGTCTTCAAGGTCAACCTTCTTGCCCTTGAACACGATGCTGCCAGATTCCTTTAATTTTCCGATCATCGGACCTTCTTTCAACCCGAACACCGACGCTTTCTTAAGATCAACATTAACTCTGTCCGTTTCTTTAAAGCAGTACGCAACCGCAGGCACAGTATGCACAACCGGTATTGAATACACCGAAAACTCTTCGGTTTTTAAAACCGTCTCGGTTTCGCTTCCCTCAAAAGTTAAATCATTTGCCTTTACGTTGAACCCGACGCCCCAGTGCCCCAGCTCGAGTATGGCATCGACAAACAATTCCGATTCTGGCCCGTGTATTGTTAACGTCTTCTTGCGTCCTTCAAGATTCATGGACTGCAATATTCCGATAAGCCCGGCAAAATGGTCGGCATGCCAGTGTGTTATGAAAATGTTGTTTATTTTCATGAAACTTTCCCCGGCTAATGCGAGTTGTCGTTGTATTCCTTCGCCGCAATCCCACAAAAGTTGGTCGCCTTCGTATTTCAGGAGTATGCCTGGATGGTTCCGTTCTTTCGACGGAATTCCGGACCCAGTCCCGAGAAATACTATCTCCATAAGGTGAGTTGTGCGTGTTATATTAAATTGTTATCATAGTTGGGCAAAACTCACTTTCCAAAATCAACGTCCGAAAAAATCCCTTACAAATGCCTTCGCGCCTTTGTTGGAATTTATTACCTCGTATAAATCTCCGTCTTCGTTCACTTTAAATCCGCCGGACATCGCGTCTGCAATGTGGCTCGGAATTCCCATGTCAGCCAACGTTTTCCTGTTTTGGCTGAGTTTTATTTTGACGTAAGCCGACGCATCTGTATATTTCCTTTTTATCTCCGCCATCCAGTTAACGCCCTCGATGTATGGCTTCGTGTTGCTAACGTCGTATCGCTCGATGAAGTTGCGCGCATTGGCGTGCGCAAACACCGACGGCCCTGTCATTTTTTTGACATCGGGTAATCGAAAAACCTCCATCTCAAGCAAAATTACCGCCGTTTTATTTTCGTCAGTCCACGATGCATGCTTCATTGCGCGGAAATCGTTTTCCCTGAGCATGCCTGCTATCCTTTCCGTCGCGCGCCTTAGCTGCGGCCACAAAATATCCGGAACGGTTTTTGGAGGCTTGAACGTTATCGAAATCACCCTTGTTTTCCTCGCCTTGATCAACTTTACGAACTCGTATTTTTCCATCGGCCTTTTCGCCTGGATTGAAAAAAACTTTTCCGACGGTTTTTCGCAGAATGCGTTCGCGCTGCGCACAAGTTTTTCAAAGTTTCGCGGCGACAACGCTGCTGCCACGTTTCTTTTCGGATCAACAGGATCGATTAGTATAAACGGCTGCTGTTCGAATTTCGAATCGCTTTTCGCATCGTTAAATCTTATCGCATGGCCCGGTTTCCATTCCGAAATCGCCTTGATTGCGCTTGCAAACGATCCGTACTTTATAACAAGCAGATCGCACAGATAACCCGGAATGCCCTCGGTTTTCAAGTCTGCGCCGTAAACCCCGATTGATTTGCAGAATTGCTTTAACAATCTTACGTCATCGGATTGCTTTGAGTCCATGTTATTCTCAATAAATCTCACATGAAATGGCGTGCGGTCAACAGCGGATTTTATTTTTTCGGCTGACGAAAGATTGTAGCACGGCACAATATCGACCTCGTATTTTCCGACCCTGCCCCGGACATACGGATGCTGAGCAAATGAGATTACATAACGCCCACCAAGCGATTTTATCGCGGCCTTTCCAACCGACAAACCTATCTTCTCAAGCTGCGACTCGCTGACACTTTCCGGCAATGCTATGAATATGTCAATTTCCTTTTTGTCTTTCAGCCATGTGTTTCTCGTTATCGATCCGGCCAGTATGGTTTCGGCTGAATATTTGTCTGCATATTTGCGGACAGCCCCGAGAAAAGACAGCGAAATCTTTCTGATATCATCGCTTTCCTTTTTGCTCGGAGAAATTTTCCTAAGAACCCGCCGGATAACTTTTTCCATAATTAATTTAACACTCCCCTCTATTTATCGTAATTTCTTAACAGCCTTTGTAGCAACGTAACCGAAAACGAATCCTCCTATGTGGGCCCAGAAAGCTATGTTGCTTCCGCCCGACCCGGCAAGAGAAGCGAAGCCGAAAAACAGCTGCATTACAAACCACAAACCTATCACAAGCCATGCCGGATAATCCACAAGCGCCAGACCTGTGGATGTTTTTATCGACGCTTTCGGAAACAGTATCAGATAGCTTCCGAGTATTCCAGATATCGCTCCCGAAGCGCCGATCGACGGGATTATCGAGGATGTATCAACGACATATTGGACAAAATTAGCCGCTATGCCCGACAAAAAATACAGGCCGATAAAGTTCACTCTTCCAAGCTTATCCTCGACATTGTCGCCGAAAATCCACAAATACCACATGTTACCGAATATATGGTCTATTCCCGCATGCAGGAACATCGATGTAAATATTGTTATGATCGTGTGCATTGACGGAAACAGCGCTGGGACAAAGCCGAAAAAATTTATTATATTCTCGAAATCGGTCAAGCTGGCGATAAATATGATTATGTTCGCGGCGATCAATGAATACGTAACAAGCGGGAATTTTTTCGTTTTTATAGAGTCTGCATACGGGAAAAACTGGCCTTTCATACCATGATAACGCGTCTTTCCTGATTAAACGTTCTTCCATTCTCTTTTCGCTTAAGCCTTTTGGAAAAGGCTTAGATTAAATCTGTTTATCAGAAACAAAGAGGATCGATTCGCTTCGTTTTGATAATCGACTGTTCAATCGGAACGAGTTCTACATTCGCAGCCTTCAAAAATTTGACAGCATGCTCACCCGGATAATTTCCGACATAGACTATTCTCTTTACGCCCGCATTTATCAGGTTTTTCGCGCACGCGACGCACGGCGGGCCTGCTGTAACGTAAATCGTAGCACCTTCGGTGCTTACCCCGTGTCTCGCAGCATGGAGAATCGCGTTCTCCTCTGCATGAACTGTGCGTATACAATGTTCTTTCGTTGATCCGTCCTCGTCGTCACGCTTAGCCAACAAACACCCAATATCAGTACAATGCAGCGCTCCTGAAGGCGAACCGTTGTAGCCTGTAGAAATTATTCGCTTATCTTTTACCATTACCGCACCCACGTGACGCCGCAGGCATGTTGCACGCGACGCGACTTCAACTGCGATTCTCATGAAATATTCGTCAAAATCCGGACGGTTGTTATCGGACAAAATATCACGTAATATCAGATCTTGGCTGCAATTTAAATAACTTTGCCGTCATAAACAGGGCATGATATCCGGTTTGAACCGTGAACTGTACGACCGCTGAAACGGCGTGTACGGCAATATAAATTTAAATCCTGCGCACCACAACTCAATACATGTCAGACCTTCTATATCCGATGGGACTGAACGCGCCCGGATACGTTCCGGATCCGAAAAAGTGCAGGGTGTGGTTTTTCGGTGCGCCATTCGATGCTACCGTATGTTATCTTTCAGGAAGCAGGTTTGGTCCGAAGGTATTTCGCGAAGCATTTGTGCAGAACGAAGTTTACGACATCAAGACCAACACGAACCTTCTCGACATAGGCTTCTTCGATCTGGGCGAATTGGAAGTTGTCAAGGAAAGCGCCGAAGCGACCATTAAGCGGGTTCAGGAGCAGACAGCGCACATTCTGAAGAAAAATAAATTTCCGGTAATGATCGGCGGCGAGCACACTTTAACCGCTGGTTGTGTGTGGGCATGTGCGGAAAAATTCAAGGATCTGAAAGTCGTGCAAATAGACGCCCACGACGACATGCGTGAAGAGTTCGAGGGAAGCAAGTTTGATCACGCCTGCGCAATGCACCTTTGTGCTGACAAGATCGGAAACAGAAACATCCTTGGAATCGGAATAAGGGCGTCGCCGGCAGCAAACATGAAGTTCAAGGACAATATCATATTCCGCTACCAGCTGCGCGAAGATTTTGGCGCTGCAAAGAAAAAATTGGAAAATTTCGTCAAAGACTCGAACGTTTACATAACAATAGACATGGACGGTTTTGACCCGGGAATCGCGCCTGGCGTAGGAACGCCCGAACCGGACGGTATTTTGTATCACGAGGCTTTGGAACTGATAAAAGTTTTAAAAAACGCCAAAAAAATAGTGGGCATGGATATAGTCGAGTTGCGTCCGCTCCCGGACAACAATGTTACAGAAATGACAGCCTCGAAATTTTTCATGGAAACTATGGCACAGCTAAAAAGTAAAATATAATTTTAGGATTCGCTCTTGACTTCGCGCAATATCTTTCTACCGGTCACTTCCCAGTACGAAACTTCGCTTCCTTCCTTGATTTCGGCTTTAAGCTCGTCCGGTATTTCCGCTTCAAACTGCGAATAATCCTGCATGTCCATCATCTGTGCTATGCTTCCGGAAATGGCAAGCACCTGCCCGATTTTTTTCAGTATGATCGGGACATCGATCTCGGAATCCGCCGGTTTTACTATTGATCTTCTTCGCCCGTCAAAAACGCCATTGGCCTCCATCCTCGCTTTCGCTGAACCGTGCTTTCCTGATTTCGACATGTCGATGCTCGCTACGCGGCATACTTCGCCGTCAATAAGAACGAACTGACCCGGTTTAAGGTGTTTTATCGAAGTTGTTGTAGTTTCAGCCATGCTATATCACAAATCAATAAACATTATGATCACTGCATGTTTAAATGTATTCAATTTGTTACTGTTATCATGTCGTTGAATATCTCCGGTGTGAGGAATTATCTAGAAAAAAAATATCTGGGCGCGCGCGTAAGGATCTATGAAACCAGAAACGCTTCGGGCAACGATTTTAGCAATGCCATGGACATATATAAAAAATCGTTTCCTCCGGAAGAGCTTGCACCGCCCGAGGAAATAGCCCACCGGATAAAATCCGATCCGAATTATCACCTGTTCGTATCGAAGAAGGGCTGCGATGTAATTGGCATGGCCATAGTAAAGACTTTCCCGAATTTCGTTTTTGGAAATTATTTGGCAACAATCCCCGAATACAGGAACAAGGATTTAGGCAGTAAATTCATCAAGTTTTTCAAGAAGCGCTTCAGATCCAGATTAAAAAATTCTCTTGGCTTCATTGGTGAAGTCGACACAGAAGAGGGTGTGCCGAAAAATTTAGTTGACAGTGCCAGAAGGAGACAGAATTATTACCGCAGGAGATTCGGTGCCAAGTCCATGGAAAAAATAAACTATGTGCAACCGTCTTACAGCAACGGCGAACCTGTGAAAATGGACTTGATGATCTTTTTCCAGAAAAAGGAAAAAAATTTGAAGGCCGAAGACGTGCGGAGCGTCATCAAAACGCTGTACACGGAAATCTACCACAAAAAACCCGACGACCCGCTGATCAGGTCCCTTGAAAATATTACCGGAGAAGTAAAGCTTCGGTGATTACCGCGAAGCCAGCTTTATGTCATCGCGCTTAATCGTCACGCGCCCAGCATGGTTCGACACTGCGGCAGCCTCTTTTGCGATCTGTTCGGCAATCTCAGTCAAAATTTCGTTTAACGCCTCAACCGCAGACGCCGAAACGCGTTCTGCACCAGCCTTGCGCGCAATCCTTTCTAAAGGAGCCGAAGGGAAAGAACCTGCCATATTTTCGCCAAATCTACATTGAAAACTGGAATTTATATACGTTGGTTCGTTTACGCCGCAATACGGTCAAAACCGACCTGTATCGAAACTCGTTGTGCGCAGCGGCTTATAAACACCCAAAAGCTTAAATACTTAACTGCGAAGACTATTTAGCTATAACTGCTTATTGAGGAACTGCTATGATGATCAAAAAAGAGGAAAAAAAGAAAGAACTCGTTTGTCCGGAATGCGGCTCAAAGCGATTGTCTGAGGACTCAAGCCGTGCTGAATTGGTGTGCATGAAATGCGGCCTTGTGGTAAAAGAATCAATGATAGACATGACCCAGGAATGGCGCGCATTCGACGAGGAGCAACGCTCCAAGCGTGCACGCACCGGCGCTCCGCTGACGCACACCAAACACGACAAAGGCATGACAACCGAAATCGGAAAGGGGCCTGGCGAACTTTTCAAAGTCTCAACAAAGAAGCGCGCGCAATATTACAGGCTGCAAAAATGGCACAAAAGGCTCATCGAAAGCAAAGACAGAAACTTGTCATATGCTTTATCAGAACTCCAAAGACTGGTTTCTTTCCTCGGTTTGTCAAAAAGCGTTCATGAACAAGTCGCGCAATTGTACGAACAGGCCGTAGACAAAGGCCTTGTCAGAGGGCGCTCAATGGAATCCGTAATCGCAGCGTTGATGTATGCGATGTGCCGCGAATATAACACTCCCAGAACTTTGGACGAAATAGCAGAGGCGTCAGGTGTTGAGAAACGCGAAATCGGAAAGACGTACCGTTACGTTTCACGCGAAATCGGGATCAGAATATTGCCCGCAAAACCGCAGGATTACATACCGCGCTTCGCGTCGATGCTGAATCTTAATGACAAAGTCCAGGCTCGTGCTATCGACGTACTGGAAAAGGCGAGTAAGTTCGACGTCACATCCGGCAAAGGCCCGACCGGTGTCGCTGCAGCCGCGTTGTACATAGCGGCCGTATTGTGCGGCGAACGAAGAACGCAGCGCGAAGTTGCCGATGTGGTTGGCGTGACCGAGGTCACAATCCGCAACAGATACAAAGAGATCGTAAACAAGCTCGGCATAGAAGAGGAAGTCGAGAAAAACATCGAAACGATCGGCGGCGCATAAGTTTGATTCGCCGTTGATTTATATTCTCTGAAAACCGTTATTAATTAGTCGGCTCAAGGTCGGCGTAAAACATAGGGAGGAAAACAAATGTTTGGGATTTTCAAAAAAACCAAGGCTGCAAAGAAGCCTGCGAAAAAAACCAGAGGTAAAAAACCTTTTGGCGGATATTCAATAAACTTCAACGGACGCAAAGAAACACTTGAACAGGTGTTTGGGCGCAACCCGATAGCTCCCAGCGAGATGACAAAGAAGCTGTGGAAATTCGTTAAAGGCAGAAGGCTCGGCTCACGATAGAGCCGGCCGGTTTTTATTTTTTTTATTCGGTTTCCTATGTTTTGATTTCTTCAAGGGCGCTGCGATGACAAAGGGAGTTACAAACGTAATATCGATCATAATGCTTACGCTGGGTGCTGTTGTCCTAGTCGGAGCGGCCTATGCATGGCAAAACGGCCTGATATCGCGCTTAATGGCTGGAGGAGTTTACGCAGACACGGAAAATTTTTGTACAAACGTCTGTTTCATAGACGCTGTAAATATTGCAAACGTTCTCGTGCCTCTGGATGGTAGCACTGTCGTAAATGCGAGGATAGCGAACAACGGACTTGTAGACAAAACGTACGCCATAAAATATTATCCGAATTTCACCGCAGAGGTGTCCATGGTGGCGTCTGCGCCGACCGTTTTGGTACCGCACGGCAATGCCGCATCGGCTGCGATTACGCTGACTGGTCTCGTGTCGAAAAACAGCGAAATAGACTTCGACATAATGGCTGTCAACATCCTTGACAACAAGGACAACTTTTCATTCCGCATAAAATCCAGCGTTAACACGTCAAACGTCCCTTCGTTCGGCGCCCTCTGGTTTTTAATCGTGCTTTTGTCATCCGTGTTTGTTGTCTACTCCCGTTCCGAATAAACCGTTGACATCCGATATATTTGCATTCGTTTTTATCGCGCTGTCCGAAAAGTGCGTGCGTGTGACTGTGAAACCGCGCGATCTTAATTTGCGCATTATGCCGTCCATTGACGGCGTATCGGTTGAAAACCGTTCCGACATATCGTGCACGTCGTAATAAAACGGATAGTCCGCCTCCTCGATTATTGACAGCAAAACTCTTTTCGCGTCCGTTTTCCTGCCGAATGTTCCGCTGTTAAGTTTATCCAATATCCTGAAACACGCGCTTTTGTCGTGAAGTTTTCCTGCCCATATCGGACCCAGTTCATCGGGTTTGTGCCCGCATTTATCCGCTTTTTCAAATGTACAGTATCCGCATTTATCGCAGTGGTAAAATCGTTTCGTTTCATTCCGTATACCACCGTTTATTTCCAGTATGATCCTGAAATAATGCAGCGTAACATGCGACAACAGGGGTTTTATGGAAAACCCTCGCGACGCCAGTGACGACGCTACTACGCCCAGTAAATTTCTGATTCCGACTTCCTTGAAGCATTCTGTTCTTCCAAGTTTGACGCCATAACGACGAAAGCATGTATCAGCGAAAACGCCGGAAAGCGCGCCGCAGTCTGTCGCGGTTATCGCCGCGTACGAGTTCGGCTTGACAGTTCGCGAAAATTCTTCGAGATAATAGACTGGAGAACCGAACGGGTCTATGTCGATGAAATCGAATTCGTTTTTGTGGGACGCGAGAAAAGTGTTTGCGCCGCTGCACGATGCAAAAACCTTTTTGCCGACATTGTTAATCGAGGCGTTCTCGGAAATATATTTTTCCGCGACCTCGTTGCCGTCGTTTGCTAACACCCTTTCAACAGAATCGACTTCTTTCGCATACCGCACAGCCCTTGCGCCGGTTGCGGACAACAGGTCGCAAACGGACATTTTTTTATCTTCGATGCTTTGCAAAAACGCCACCGATATGTCTCGCGACATCTCCATCTCCGGATTATAAAAAACGTCATTTGCGCTGTCGGGTATGTGCAGCATGACTAATCCTTCCTTTATCGTCTTCATGCTCTCTTCCAGTCACGCTTAATCTGTTCGAACCACGCTTTTCCCGTGGTTTTGCTTATGTCGAAATTCAATTTAGAGAATTTGTCCAGTTTCTTTTCTATATCCGCGTCGTAGCCGTTCTTGGTTGCCCATTCTAAAAAAAGCGTGTGCAGTCTTTTATCGGCGTAAAACGCAAGCGCATCTGCGTCCTTGATTATCTTTGTTTCAACCGAAACTTCTTCAAAAGAAATTATGCGCTTTATTTTGATTCTATTACCTTCGCTCATATCAAGTCCGTCGAGGAATTTTTCGCACATAGCCAGATTAAATTTTTCATGTTCCGCGTGCAGCGTTTTTTCGTCGGCGTCGTGCGTCTTTCCTATGTCGTGAAGAAGGCTTGCGACGGAAATTACGAATTTGTCAGCATTAACAGTGGAAGAAATCAATAGCGCGATTTGCTGCACAAGTATGCTGTGTTCGTACATCACGGACCAGTCACCAAAGCTGTAGCTCGGATTATCTACAAACGCATTCTTTACGAATTCCCTGGTTTTCGCTACAATGTTCTGGCTCATAAAAATAAAATCCGGAAATTTATTGTTCGTCTTCCTTTACTATCTTGCCGATGTGATGGATAAACTTCCTGACATATTCCCTGTGCGAATATATGTCCTTGTCCGGTATCTCCGTTATCCTTCCGTCGTGCACTTTGTTTCTCATCTCTTCAAGGCGGTTGAATATATCGATATAATGCTTTTCGACAAGCCCCTCGTCCACCAGGTATTTCTTGAAAGCGCTCGGAATTTCAGCCTGCTCGTTTGGCAGCTTATTTACCGATTTTAACGCGGCAACAATCGCCTTTGTCATCACGTCATAGCTTTTCTCGACTATCCTTTCCTTTTTCTTTAACTCCAATCCTCCGGAAACCTGCAGCATCTTTTCAACGAATTCGTTGGCTTTTTTCATCCACTCGTCTAGTTCGGATCCAGTTATCTCGTTTATTTTTTTATGCTCCACATCCTTGCGGAACTCGTTTATCGCATCCAGCCAATCCGCGTATTTTCCTTCGACTATTTTCGTGTCTACGAGGTGTCTTCGGAATTCATCGGCCGCTTTTCCCGGTGAAGGGGGCGCAAAACCCAGCGACATTAAAACGGCCTGGGTTATATCAACCATTGCATAGTAGCAGTCTTCCGCGACCATGTACAATTTTACCTCGGATATCCTGCGCAATCGCTTCGGCGCCTTGTCCAAAAGCGCGTCCGCGGCTTCTTTGGTCGCAGGTATGCGACCCATTTCAAGCAGGCGTTTTATGGGCATGAAAAAACCCGTGTCGTAAACTGGAATACCGTCCCTGATAAAATTGTATATCAGCGGGTGCGATGTTCGTACCATGTCCCAGAATTCAGTCAGCGTATAAGCAGGTTGCACAATGATATCTTTGTTGATCTCTTGGGCCGCCAGGTCGATCTCGACGTCTATCCTTCTTTTTTCCTCGGGCGTGAAATTGACTTTCGTGTCGTCGATAACGATAAACATGTCTATATCGGAATTACTCTTGAATTCGTCGCGCGCTACGGATCCGACAAGGACAACGCACTTCACGTATTTTCCGAATTTGTTGAGTATCTTCTGCGTAAGGGCCTTAACCATGTCCGCTCTTCGCTTTCGCGCTATGTCTTTGATCGATTTTCGTTTTGGCACGCTTTTAATTTTCATGTCACTCTTCCGCATAGCCCTTAAGGAACGTCTTCATCATATCTACAAACTCATTCGTCTCTTTTCTCTGCTTCTCGATAACATTGCCGGGTATGTCCGTTATCTCCTTGTGATCTATCTGCTTCCACAGTTTGAAAACGGAAATATAATAGTCCACGAATTTCTTGTCGAGCTTTCCTTCCTTTACAAGCCTGTCCAGCACCGAAGGTATCTCGCGTGGCTCGGGTTGGTGTTTAAAAGCGAGCATCGAAACCGCCTGCGCAGCGGCTGTCATCGCATCGTAATATCTTATCACTGCTGCGCGTATGTAGCTCTCCGCCTTCTCAAGATTTTTAGGCGCGATTTTTGAGTAGAGCCGTATGGCCTCCTGCGACGGCGTTATCCTTCCCGCTTCCAACAGGCGCTGTGTCGGTTTTAGGAAGCCTGCATCGAATATCGGATATCCGTACCGTAAAAAGTTGAATAGTATCGGGTCTCCGTGCCGTATCCAGTCCCAGAAATCCGTGATCGTGTGAACCTGCGGATGAAGGTCCCCAATACTGTCCGCGATCAGTCGTATGTTTTCGTCAACCTTGTCAATTTGTTCGGGAAATATCTTGGGATCGGTATCGTCGAGTATTATGAGAACATCGACATCACCCGCTTTTTTCACGCCTTTGGCAGCCGACCCGAACAAAAGAACGCCTTTTACAAAGTCGGGAAACTGTTCGCGTATGATCTTGGAGAACTTCATTGCCTTCGAAACGCGAGCCTTCGGCTCATAATCTTTTTTTTCTCCGGATTTATTTGTTTCCATAATTGCAGCACTCTTCCAAAATATTAATTATCCTTGTTTCTTGATTAAACTTCTCACAGGAAACGTCACGTTTCCTGTGCACGGAAACCCACGGTTTCCGTTGTTTTAAGAAGTTTATTGTCAAACATTATAATGGCTTCTGCGTTCTCTAAGAGAAATAGCTATATAAAGCCTACCTCAATTCTTCCTTCTTCCATTTTTCAGGCGCAATGCCCGGCCTTTCCGTCGCAACTCGTCCCAGGAAAGTATGTTCTTCATCAGGAACTGCCAGTGTGCCGTTTAACGGCGCAAAGAAATGTTCCTGTATTATTGCGGCCTGTCTCTGTTCCGAAAACTCGGAATCCGGTGATATGCCGTAAAATTCCGGCGGAAGTTTGTCAGGGTCCATTTCTTTTTCAAGATATTCGACTATTAACCTCATGGCATGAACGCTCGACCGCATCCATTCGAGCGGGCTCTGCCCGCCGCCGCGCTCAAAAATTATCCAGCCGTCCTTGAATCCCTTTTTGCGAAGCTTGAAAAGATATCTATAGATAAGTTCCTGCGCTTCGGACCCGACAATCAGCGGCGCGTGCGCAGGATGTATTGGTTTAGGTTGTCCAACATGGATGACTTTGCAATAAGCTCCGCCGTCCAGCGGTAAATCATCGATCTCAAGGTCTATGCTAAGGTTGTGCGTGAGTATGTGCTCGAAGTCAAGCGAAATAAAAACGTTCTTTGAAAGATAATCTTCATCGCCCCTGTACGCCCGTATTTTTTTCACAAGCTGGTAAATGTGTTCCGAGCGCACTATACGCAACAGTCCTTCCTGTTTAGGTTCTACCTGCGGCGTCTCGAACGTTACGATAATGTTATTGTCCTTGATATAATCCTTGACGCGGTCGCCGTTTTTGCTTTTTAACAGTGTGAACTTCCCTGTATTGGGATCCCTGTATTGCATCGGAGATTCGAAATGTCCGTTGATGTACTCCATCGCTACGACCGTGGAAACTAACGCTTGAACTCGGCGGTCATTGCTCCTTAAAAGATTTTCAATGGTAATGTCCGCGTCGTCATTGAACTGCTTCCCGGTATTTTCCTGTATGAATTGTATTCTCAATTGCTCCCGCACATAAGGCGTGTAACATATTTTTTTCCATTGCGGAGAGCCCTGCAATAGCCTGCCAACGAGTTCATACGCAAGTCGCTCATCAAAGCCGAAGAATGGAACGTATTTTTCCTTTATCTCGCTTTTAAGAAAATCCTCTACATATTTGTACAGCGACCGTCGTGCTTTTTCTCTCGCCGTCTTAACATAATCTTCGAGTGACGCGCCTCTTAAATTCAGATAACTGGTTAAGGCGTTTAAAATACCGTTGATGTCATTCCTGCCCGCGCTTGTTTCACTGTTAAGCCAGTCAATGTACTCCGCTATGGTAATCTGTCTGGCTCCCCCATCTCGCGTAGGCACAGTAACCGGCACTCCTCGCGCCCTCGCCATATTTTCCAGTTCGGGCTTCATTATGCCCGCCATTTTCTTTGATATATTTTCCCGCACATCGCCTAGCGCGATAATAGCTGCCGATGTTTCGTATTCATTCAATCCGTCTAGAAACTGGCGGTGTTTCGGGTCCGAAGCTTCGGGTCCGCCTCCGGAAAGGTAGTTTTCTAGAATGATATTCCTGATAATATCGATTTGCACATGGGTTAGGTGCGGATATTTTTTGGAAAAGAATTTTCCGCTTTTGTCCTGCTCAAAATAATTCAACGCATTGTAAAGCGTGGCCCCGTCAGGCCCGACCAGCCTGTAAAACCTTGTCCCTATCATTGCCGATCCGAATGTTGGCGGAGGTTCGGACGACGCGTGAAAATGCATGTACGCCGTTTTCGTCTCAACCGCGCCTTCTATCTGATCGATCAATCTCTCGTTAAAAATGTCCCAGAAATCCTTTATAGAATTTTCCAGGCGCATGTCTATTTCGCCGTGTATGCCATAGTTTATCCCGAGATCTTCGCGCGCGATCGTAAGTTGCTGCTGAAGCAACGGCTCGCGGAATTCTGACGGCGATTCGATATCAAGTTGTACAAACGTGACGCCGTAAGTTGCGGCGGACATCGCCTTTAATCCCAGTCCAAGAAGGTCCGGCGTCTTGGCAATGCCCCACCAGCCGCTGGAAACGCCTATTGTGTAAACCATTTTACCGCCCAAATTTTCTTTTCCGTTGACGCTTTTCTTTTCAGCGGAAATCTTTGATTTCCGCGCACAGAAAACAGTTGTTTTCTGTGTTAAAAGAAAAGGATCAGTCGCCTATTCTTGCCGCGTCCTCGAACCAGTCGATAAACTCTGCACGATATGTTTCCGCAAACGCCTTTGAATATTGCCTTGTTATCCTGTCTTTGAGGTTTGTTTCATAAGGTCCTTTCTTGAACAATTGGAACGTTATACCGAATGGTCCTGTCATCATGTTAATGACGCTCAACCGGTTGTTCATCTCGTTTATTTTGTGCACGATCGATTCCATCAGCGAGACCGGCTTCTTGTCCTCTTTCCCTTTTTTCTCGGCGTAAACCGACTTGTATCTGTTTTTGGCATATTCTTCCATGTTGCCGGTTGTTCCAACATCGATTTTCTCGACTTCCTCTATTGCCGTCAATCCTAAAATCTCCTCGACATTGCGGTCAAAACTTTGCTCGTACGCCCACCTCTCGAGCAATTTCGTCAACAGGACATTCTGGCTTATGAACGCGATTTTTATAAATATGAATCCGTCATCTACTGTGCCTTGCGGTATGCTTATTATCTGCCTGTTGAACGTGAGGTCCCAGAGTATGTAATAAATATAATCGGGATGCATCACAAGCGTGTTCTGGTATGTCTTCGGTTGCATTTCTGAATCCATCAAAACTTTTAGTACCTGCCCCTCAATCTCCTTCGGTTTTAGCCACGGATACTCCTCGATCAACGACTTGCTGTTTATATAATCTTTCTTCGGATTTGTCGAGTACAGCGCCTCTTTCGCGACTTTATCGTAGGGATTTATCCAGAACGTTATGGTGAATTTTCCGCCTTTGATCTTGTCATAACCTATGTTATACTGGCCCAAGTACTTGGCGAGTATGGCTTTATCCTCCGCCTCTTCCTCCGGTTTTTTTCCAAGATATTTCAGTGAAATTTCTATTTCTTTTCTCTCAACAGTCGCACGGAACACATCGCCCGGTGAAAAGGGCTTCCAGGCAAAAACCCCGAGATCGTGCGTCGACATCGCATGCGCGCCGATTTTTAACCTGTGTGTAAGCGTTTTACCGCCTTCGCCGGCTTTCTCCTGCGTTTCGTTCAGCAATTCATGTTGGACAACATAGGGCCGCAGCCATCTCTTGTATTGTTCGATGCTTTTTTTTCTGGCATTCATCAGGCTCAGCAGGTTTAAGTATCGCTGCTTGACCGCGTCCAGGAACGTTTCCTTCCACCTGTCAAAAAGTTTATTCTTTGTTGCCAGAACAACAGCCTCTGCAGTAGTGATCTTTGGAACAAGCCTCTTCACTATATCCTCGGACGTTTTCATATCGTCCTCGAGTTTCATGAAATCCACAATTATGTTCGGCCACCTGCTCACTATGAGCTTGAGCGCAACGCCTTCGCCCGTGTGCACATCGACCTGATCTATGAAAACTGCTTTCAATGTTGTATTGGCCTCAAGAATCTGTGTCGCGTATTTTTTCTTGTCCTCTTCCGTCTTCGCCTCTTTTAGCTTTTCCCTGCCTTCCTCGAGTTTGTTAAACTGATACAGATAGGACTGGTATTTCCTGAGGTCGTGCGCCAGAAGTTCATAGTCGCTTATTGCACGGGCCGCGGATTCCAAGCCCGCTTTTATTTTCGTTTCAAGATCCTGCTTCTGCGCAAGTGTTGCCGTGTAATATTCCCTGTAAGTCGGATTGATCTCGAAATTGTCCTTGTACTTGTAAACGCCGTACCCGAACTTTGGCATCTGTATCATTGTCTTTATGTAAAGGAGCGATATGAAGCCGAGCGGCCCTGTTGGATTTATCAGTATTCCCAGCAATTCGTCTCCCGGAACGCTGTCAAATTGTGTCCCATTCTGGTCTGGCGGCAATGCATACAGGAATTCGCCTGTCGGCCTCGATCTTTTTATAAAGTTTACCATGGAGTTTCACCCTAACAACAGCCTTATCCCGACAACCAGCAGGAAAAGGCCGATAAAGATTGCAACCCAGTTAAAGCCCGGCACCTCAAGATCCTTTACATCCGGAAAGTACAATATCAGAAGGAATCCTGTTGCAATGAGCAATAACCCTGCCAATTTCTCGAAAACCATTGCTATCTAGAATATTATTATGCCCGTCTGGTAAAAAAGTATCGTTTAGCTGGCCGCCCAAAGGTAAAGGCCTATGATCAGCATTGTGCCGGGCACAAGTATTCCCATGAATCTGAATTTCGGCTCGTAATCCCTTGCCGGGAAGAAAGCGCCCATGAAAGCTCCCAAAACTATCAATATTGTTCCCAAAACCTTCAGGAATATCCTGTCAAACGACGTTAATTCGAACATGGTTTACGCCTAAAACAACACAAGGTACAAGCCAAGCAATACCAGTACTGTCCCGATCATCAGGCCTGCTGACGTTATGCCCTGTATTTCCTTTTCCCTTACTCTCATAAAGAAGATTATGGTTAAAATGCCCGCTGCGAGTATTACAAGGCTAAACGCCCTGAGTATGCTTGGCAATAACCCCTGCGCACTTGATAGAAATAACAGCACAACAAACGTTGCTATCAGTATTGCCCATTCCTTGCCTCCCTCATTCTTAACCCCTGGAGCAACAAACAAAACTGCCAGAAGCACAAGGAAAATAACGCCAAGACTCAACAATCCGGAGTTGAGCAGTACGAGCAGGCCGCCGATTATCAGTACGGACGCCAGCGTGGTTCCGATCATGGCATGCTCACTTCCGCTCTCAGCAAGGTACAGCGCAACGATTATCAACAGGCCAATCGCTATGCTTAGCAACGAGAATGCATCGGCAATGCCCTTTAACCCGCCTGTAAGGAAGAAAAGAACCAGCGCGATTATTGCTGCAGAACCCAATATTGACTTGATTATTAAGGACTCTTCGGGCATATAATTAGATTTTAAGGCAGAAGATTAAATAATAAAGTGAAGTGTGAAGCATGGTAATTGCAAGGACAAAACTAGTTATCGAGGATCCGTTCATCAGGTTTGACCCGTACTATTTAGTTCTTAACTACAGAGGAGCGAAGCCTGAGCGGTTCTATCCGCGATTGTCAGAGTTGATACCCCTAATCTACGGCGTTGACCGCGGGCAGGTTCAGGAAAGGACGTTCAAATGGGACAATGTTGGGGATACGCAAAAATTCGATGTTTTCTGGGAAATCAGCAAGCCTCTTGACAGGTTCACGTATTTTAGGATGTCCGTCGAATTGATAGGCCAGAGCACAAAGGGCGAAGGAAACGCGCGTGTAAGGCTATTCGGAACCCTGCGAACTGAATACCCGCAGGACACTTTGTGGCAAAGAAGCGTTTTCTATGAAATGATCAGGATGTTGTGGCACACGATATTTTACAAAACCCAGCGCCTGAAATATCTGCACGAAGGCCGGGCGCTGATAAGGAACATGGAAATAGAGATCAAGAAAGCGTTCGAAGAATTCCGCGTTGCGTAAGGAATGGTTTGAATGGGAAAATGGATTATCGCGGACGACTTATTTGCACCTCACAAGGAACTTGAAATGGTTTACACTGGTGCGGAGCCGTGGAAAATGGTGAACCAGGCGACTTCGCTGTTAAGGCAGTATTTTGAAATAAGCGGTACGCGCTGGACGCAAAAAGATCTGCGCTGGGATATAACCGATGTTGTTCGCACCTTTTTCACCGAAGTCGAAATGAAACGTGAAGAGGACGGGTTCACGGACATGATGATTAACGTGCGCTATCAGGGAAAGCAGCATTCCGAAACAAAACAGGGAACTGTGAGAATGATTATTTACTGCCAGCTGAGAACCGAATTCGAATACTCGAATGTTTTGGTAAAACTGATGCTGCTTCTTTACATGAATTATTTTTACAAAAACCACAGGATTGGAATGTTGCGCCGCAATGAGGAAAGGATGACAATGGCCCTGAACGATTTAAGAAAAGCCTTTAACATGCCGGAGAGGGAGCAAAGATGAGTTTTATCGATTCGGTCGCAAACGCGCTGCGCAAATTTTCTGCGAAACCGTCGCTTGAAGGCGTAAAGGAAAGCATGGCGCCGATAAAACTACCGTCAGAACAGGCCATAAATTCCTATGAGTCTCGCTACGACGACCGCCAGACGCGCCCGCCGGTTGACATGATACGAGAACCTCAGATACCCGCCGAAAAACAGTTCCCGCTTCCGCAGAGGCCTGCACAGGAATTCGCACCGCAGTACGCGCAGCCGGAGCAGCCGTCGTCAAGCCCGAAAATCGATCTTATTCTCGCAGAAATAGAAACTGTGAAAGCGCAGCTCAAGGTGTTGAGCGAAAAACTTGACATACTCGAAAACCATTACAGGCATTAATTGACAGAAATAACCGATTCACGTCCGGATATCTCTTCGGCAGCCTTCAACAAATCCTCTTTTCTTGCCGGCAAGTTTCTCAGCTCGCCTCTTCGCAAATTTATTTTCAGGCTTTCTTTGCCGTTTGAATAAAGTTTTCCTATGCTTTCGATTTTGGCAGGATACATCAATCCGGAAATCATTGTTTTGTAATCGCCGTCGCCGACAACCTTGATCTGCTTTCCAAACTGTCTTTTAACCTCTATCGCAATGCGCCCCTCTTTTCCGACTATGCCGGGAACATCACGCTTCGGCACAATGATGACAACAAGGCTTTCAAAGGTAAGCACCTTTTCAACAGTCACGTTTGCCAGGGATTTTATTTCCTTTGACATCTGGTAGAGTTTTTTGATTATATCCGCGCCTTCCCTGCTTAACCTGCCCGACGCTACGTTGTTGCTGCAGCTTTGGCAGAGTATGTCCGATTGCAAGCATATTGAGCATATGGGTGTTTTCATTTAAACCACACTTATTAATTATTGCAAGTCATCATTAGTTTATGCGCATTTCGATGTTTGGTGACAAAACAAAACATAAGAATATTACTGGGGTTATTGATAAATCCCTGAAAAACACGCCTGGAGACCTCATCGTGGCAATAGGCGGCGACGGCACATTCCTGAAAGCCATGACAAAGGCTTCGAAAAGCGGTGTTCCGGTTCTTTGCATTCGTGCCGACGAAAGCAAGGGCGTCTTGGCAGAAGCGGATTTGTCGGATATTGATCGGATAACCGAAAAGCTGGGTAGGGGGGAATTTTCACTCGTAAAATTCTGCATGATCGACGGCCGAACTGATAATAAAAAATTTACAAGTTTCAATGAAATAGGTTTTTTCCGCCTCACCGAAAAGGCGCTGCGTTTTGACGTTTTTGTAAACAATTCGCTCTTTTACAAAAACGTCATAGCCGACGGCGGCGTAATATCAACGCCCGCAGGATCAACAGCGTACAACATATCAGCGGGCGGGCCGATAATAGATCGAAGCTCGGAGAGCTTAGTTTTTACGCCTCTCAACCCGCACGGCTTTAACAAACCGGTCGTTTTTTCAGGATCCGTGAAAATAATTTTCAAAAGACATGCCGCGCGCGCTTTCGCCGACGGAAAGGGCATAGGTACGCTCGGAAGCTGTATCGAAGTGTCAAAATCAAAAAGCTATGCGAATGTCGTATCGTTTGATACGCCGTTCTGCACACGATGGCAAAGGATTGTTGGTCAATGTTAATAGGACTGGTAGGAAAACCGTCGAGCGGCAAGTCGTCTTTTTTTAAAGCCCTGACAATGATGGACGTGAAGATCGCTTCGTATCCTTTCACGACCATCGACCCGAACAAAGGCGTCGCTTTTGTAAAAGCGGTATGCCCGCACAAAGAGCTTGGCAGGAAGTGCGACCCGAACAACTCGCAATGCATGGATGGGACAAGGCTAATACCGATCAAGATCATTGACGTCGCCGGCCTTGTTCCCGGTGCGCACGAAGGTCGCGGAAAAGGAAACAAATTTCTCGACGATCTGCGCCAGGCGGACGCGTTGATCCATGTTGTTGACATGAGCGGCACAACCGACGAAAACGGACTGCCTACGGATAATCATGACCCGGCATCGGACATAAAATGGCTGAAGGAAGAACTGGAATTATGGATCGCGGGAATAATTGGAAGGGTAAGCGCAAAAACTGACGCATCGCTGATAGTGAAACAGCTTTCAGGATTCACCCCGCGTGAGGAAGTGCTAAAACAATGTGTCAAAGATGCTGGAAATGACGCAAAAAAACTTGCTCATCTTATCCTCATGCGGACAAAACCGATGCTCATAGCAGCGAATAAAATGGATCTTCCAGAGTCGAAAAACAATCTGGAACGCGCATCAAAAGACGTCGGAAATAAAATAGTTCCGTGTTCGGCTGAAATGGAAATTGCATTAAGGCTCGCTTCGGAAAAAAAGCTGGCAACGTACAACGAAAACACACGGGAAATTTCGATATCGCAAAACGCCAGCAGCGCACAATCCGCGGTTCTAAATAAAATAAAAGAATTCATAAACAAATACGGCTCGACCGGAATTCAGAAGTGTATCGATGAAGCTGTATTCAGCCTTCTTGGATTGATCGAGGTTTATCCTGTTGAAAATGAAAACAGCTGGTCAGATTCACGCGGACGCGTATTACCGGACGTGTACCTCGTTCCAAAGGGTACAACAGCCAAGGAATTCGCTTCGATCGTACATACCGACCTCGCCAAAAACTTCATAACCGCAATAGATGGTCGCACGAAAATGCGAATTGGAGAAGGACGCCCGCTGAAAAAAGGCGATGTGATAAAAATAGTCGCGGGAAAATGAAACTTTTCCCATTATATTTTACTTGACCTTTCCATTTTTGCTTAAGCTTTTCATAGGAAACAACGGTTTCCTATGCACGGCACAGAAAACACATTTGTTTTCTGTGCACGGAAACCACTGGTTTCCGTTGAAAACTTCGGTTTTCCGTTGTCCCAAAAAGCTTATTTCCAGAACCTTTTCGTTTTAAAGTATTGGCGCTCGGCTGCTAGAATTTCGCGCGCAAGGTCATCCTCATTCGCGTGATACTTTGATAGAATCCTCGCCGCAGTTTTATAACCGACTCCTCGTCCCGCTAGCGCGCGTACCGCGTCTTTGCCGCTTACCATGACCAAATCAGCGACTTTAAGCGCCTCTTCGTATAACTTCTCCTGTTCTGGCGTCAGCGTTTTCTTTTCTGTTCGCCGTATCACAGCCTGTTCCGTCAACCTTTCATATTCGCGCATGGCTGTTATCAACGCAGCCCCGCATTTTCCGCACTTCGATTTTTCCGGCGATTCTTTAACCATTCCCAGCCAGAGCCATTTGCCGCAATTCATGCACACCATTCTCATGCGCGTTTCGTTGATGCGGTCTTTGAATATTTTCAATATCTCCGTCTCAGGTCGCTCCGGTCCTATCGCCTCGCCGAATTCCTTTTGCAAGCCCAGCTTTCCGAACAACGAAGGTCCGTCGGCTTGTATGATTTTTATCGCGCCGTTTCGTACATCCTTGAGAACATTCCGAGCCCTTTCGAAACCCAGCTTTTCGAGAAATATCTCTCTCATTGTCTCTTCGTATATCGGCGTTCCCTGATAGATCTCCGCTATCTTTTTCATCGGTATCGCCGTTAGGTCTGCAGTCTTCGCAATCGCACCGAACCTTTTTGCATTGTGGAAGAACCGCCACGTGAATAAATCCGAACGGTGTATGTTTTCCCGCAAATAAACTTCGACATCTTTTTCATCGACACTGCCGAAGAAATCCAATATGTGTTTCGTTGCACTCTTCTGGCACCTCAGCGTTATCCTGTACGGATCGGTTTTCAGTATGACCGTGCCTATCCTGTCGGAAAGATAAAATGTCAGCGCCCGCCCGAGCGTATCGTTCGCCAGCGATCCGAAATGGGAATGTATTACTGTCATGTTCCCGAAAGTTTCGATGACGATTTCGTTTTGCGCATAGCCGAAATTCTTGGACTGTTTTTTCAGCGCGTTTATTATCAGGCTCGACGCTTCCGAATCGACCGGATAATTCTTTGTCAGGAATTCGCCGGCCTCGTCTTTGCGACCGCCGGAAAGCATTGCCGAAACTTCTGTTTTTATTTTCAGCGCCTCCTGCGCGACTTCGTACGGAACAGGAATCAGCTCGCCCTCCCACGCAGGTATGGAGGCTTCAATGTCATCGGCCGGCTCCACATTTATCATATCATTGTCGATATCGACTATTCTCCAGGACTGGCCCTTGACAACAAATGTTGTGCCAACCTGGCCGTGCAATGCTATAAATTCGTCGTCCAGCGTTCCCACGCCTTTCCGCGATATCATGTCAAATATTCTGTATTGTTTTACCGACGGTATTGTGCTGAGATTTTCAAAGTAGTAGTTCCATCCGTTCCTTTTCCGCGTGACAACGTCTCCGTTGATATAGACATGTCCGAGCTGCTGCAATTGTTTGCATACTGCCAAAAATGTCTTGTAGTCCAGATCCTTGTAAAGGTATGATTTCTTAATGGTTTCGTAAGCGTCCTTCATCCTCATTGAAAATGTTTCGAGCGTCATCCCGACTATTTGGTGTGCGACAACGTCCATTGCAAGCTTGTGCGGCTTCGGTTTTTCAACCTTTCCGTTTAAGGCAAGCTTCGCTATCGCCGCCGACTCTATCGCATCATCGATCCCAGTCGCAAGAATAATGCCTTCTGACGTCCGTCCGATCGCATGACCCGAGCGCCCGACACGCTGTATTAATTTCGAAACCTGTCTCGGGCTTTGGTACTGTATTACGGTTTCTATCGCGCCGATGTCAATGCCCAGTTCCAACGACGAAGTGGCGACCAAAGCCTTTATGCTCTCGTCCTTGAAACCTTTTTCAAATTCAATCCGTACATCTTTCGCCAAAGATCCGTGGTGCGTCTCTATCCGCTGAGCGCTTATCTTTTTTAATCTGGAACTAAGTATCTCCGCAAATTCGCGCGTGTTTGTGAATATTATCACGGATTTTCTTTTTCCGAGTATCTCCAGTATTCTTCTTAGCCTCGCAGCTGTATCGATTCCTACCAGAAGTTCCGACGACGTCTTCGCGTCATTGTCTTCAGTCTTGACTGCCTCAACAACAATATTCATCTTTTTCGCGTCAACGGATTTTATAATCTCGCACTTTCTCGCGCCGTTTAAAAACGCCGCAACTTCAGCGGGGTTTCCGATTGTTGCCGATAAACCGACTGTCTGGAAATCGCCTGTCAGGTTTCGGAGTCGCTCCAGACCTATGCTCAATTGCGCGCCGCGCTTCGAGTTTATCAGTTCATGGACCTCGTCTATGACAACGAACCTTATGTTCGATAGGTTCTTTCGCAGAACAGAGCCTGTTAGCATCGCTTGCAGCGTCTCGGGCGTTGTTATCAGTATGTCGCTAGGCATCGCTGCCTGTTTGCCGCGCTCGTATTGCGTAGTATCGCCATGGCGAACTGCAATTTCCATATCCAATTCGGACGCCCACCACCTTAGCCTGCTTAACAAGTCGCGGTTAAGGCTCCTCAGCGGCGTTATGTAAAGTATGCTTATTGGTTTTTGTTTCTCTCGAACCCATCTGTTGAAAATTCCAATCATTGCGCTTTCAGTTTTTCCTATTCCTGTCGGTGCAATCAATAAGACATCCTTGCCCGATGTTATGGCTGGTATGGACATGGCTTGCGCTTCCGTCGGCTTCTCAAAGCGCTTCTTGATTATTCCCTGCAATTTATCGTCGAGTGTTCTGAACACCATGGCTATCCCAAGGACAAAGAGTTATAGTCAGGTGTATTTATTTAATTGGTAGGCATGGAAAGGACCGAAAGAATACGGGAAATAGTATTCAAATATCACTCGGTGCGTTCGCATCACTCGAAGGAATCCGCGTTCAGATCGCTGGTGCGCGCGGTTTTGTCGCAAAGGACGCGCGACATTAACACAGACATCGCCACGGAAAATCTTTTTCGCCACGCCTCAACGCCAGAAGACATATTGAAATTGGGTTCAACAAAGATTGTGCGCCTGATTGAAAAAAGCGGGTTTTACAGACAAAAATCGAAGAACATCGTAAAGCTGTGCAAAATTCTCGTAAACGATTATCACAGTCGTGTTCCGAGCAGCCGCGAGCTTCTGCTGTCGCTGCCGGGTGTCGGCTATAAGACAGCGGACATAGTTTTACTTTACGCCTACGACGTCCCGACAATTCCTGTCGACGTCCACGTCGAAGTCGTCAGCAAGCGACTGGGACTTGTAGGAAAAAACGCAAAATATGAGGAGATAAGAAAAACACTTGAAAAAATGTTTGTTGAAAAAGAGCGTTTGAAAGTCAACTCGGGAATGGTCGAGTTCGGGCAGACGATCTGCTTAACAGCAAAACCGAAGTGTTACATGTGTCCGCTCGTTGATATCTGCATATACGAAAAGAAAAATATTGCCCCGCCAAAGGGTTTTTATCAGCCGTAAAATTAATTACTGTTTTTTGTGATCGACTTTTCGATATACGGCAAATAACCATGAACCGCGCGGAAGCCGGCGTTGGAACGCTCAGCCCAGCGCCCATAAACCGCATCGACGTCTATGCACTCGTCATCCCTCCCACCGTGGGGCCAGAAAGCCCTGCGCATGACCGCAACATCGTAATGGCCGGATATGCTGTCTTTTCTGGGATTAAAATCATTAAACCAAAAAAAAGTGGTATACGGACTGTGTGCGAAATTCACGTCCTCGGTTTCTGCTGGCAGGCCGAACACCTCGTTCCATTTAGAAATAACACGACCGCGGCCTTCAGGAACGAGAATTTCTCCGACCTCTTTGTCGCCGATTAAAACTATCCTGGCCCAGTATTTTCTACCATCAATTGTTTCATATTTACCGGGATCGCGGCCTTCCGGCACTCGCAAGCCCGTATCTGTCCATTGCCATGCGCACCAATCGAGAGTATTTCTGCCGTACAAGTCGTTGAAAGCTTCCGCTTTTCTCGGATCTTTGCCTGCACGTTCCAGAGAAAGTTGTATCGCTAATTCTTCGGCCGCTGTTGACATTCTTTCGTTTGCAGGCACGACGATTTTTGAATCGTAATAATTTTTGCCGGTTTTTGTGAGCGCAGCTGAATATTCGATTTCACGGCGCGGGCTGTTGTAAGCTGTTCCTATTGTTGTATACGAATAACTCGAAGGCTGTATTACGAACTTTTCCATGGATTTTGGGTTTATCGTCATTTAGGGACACTGATAATTAGATTACTGTAAAGGATTTAAAATGCGGTTTATCAGCCGTAGCATCTGCAGCGTTTTCGCGAATCAGCGTAAGTCGAATAATCGCGAGTTAAATCGGAAAACAGGCTGCGATAATCGTTGCTCGGACGCTGGCTCGCTCCCATGTAATCGGATAGAAATCTTCTTCTTCGATCTTCCGAATCTTTTGAAAAACCTGCATGTGTGAACATAATTTAAGAAGAAAACTGAAATATTTAAACGTTACAACCCGGCTTCTTTTTTAAGTATTTCCGCGCGATCCGTTTTTTCCCACGTGAATTCCGGTTCATTTCGCCCAAAATGTCCGTATGCTGCTGTTTTGCTGTATATCGGGCGTCGCAGCTGCAACGTGTCGATTATCCATTTCGGAGTTAACTTGAAATGCTTGCGCACAAGTTCGACTATCTTATCTTCCGGTATTTTGTTCGTTCCGAACGTGTCTACGTTTATCGATGTCGGCTCTGCGACGCCGATGCAGTATGAAATCGATACTTCGCATTTATCCGCAAGGCCGGCTGCAACAATGTTTTTCGCAACATAACGCGCTGCATATGCCCCGGAGCGGTCGACTTTGGACGGATCCTTGCCACTAAAACCGCCTCCTCCGTGACGACCAACACCGCCGTATGTGTCAACAATAATCTTCCTTCCCGTAACGCCCGTATCGCCTTCCGGCCCCCCGATAACGAATTTTCCAGTAGCGTTGATGTGAATCTTCGTGTTTTCGTCGAGGTAGTTTTTACAAACTGGTTTTATGACTTTCTCGGTTATTTCTTTGCGCAAAATCGATTCTTCCATTTCATCAGTGTGCTGCGCTGCGATTACTACTGCTGTGAGCCTTTTTGGAACCCCGTCATGATACTCCAAACTAACCTGCGATTTTCCGTCAGGGCCTATGTTCTTTATTTCTCCGTTCTTGCGGACCTCGGCTAATCGCCTCGTAAGCCTGTGTGCGAGCATTATCGGAAGCGGCATCAGCTCGGGCGTCTCGCGGCATGCGAACCCGTACATCATTCCCTGGTCACCTGCCCCCTGCTCCTTCTTTTCGCTTTCATTTACGCCTTGCGAAATGTCCGGACTTTGCCCGTGTATCGAAACCAAAACACCCGCATCTTCGCTGTCTATGCCGAAAGACGGATTCGTATAGCCTATTTCCTTGAGCGTTTTCCTTGCTATGCCTTGTACATCAGCGTAGCCTCTGGTTGTAACTTCGCCTGCCACCACAACCAATCCTGTGGTTGTTAGACATTCAACAGCCACGCGTGAATACGGATCCTGCGCTATCAGGCTGTCGAGAACGGCATCGCTGATCTGGTCAGCAATTTTGTCAGGATGTCCTTCCGTTACAGATTCAGAAGTGATGTACGTGATTTTTGTCATGTGCTTTCTTCAGAATGTTATGATCTGCAACGTATTTATATTTTGACTAAAAAATATAACCAATGGTTATAATAACGGGCGAATACATACGTGGCCTGCGGAAGAAGGCTGGATTATCGCAGTCTGCTCTGGCAAAATCGATCGGAATCAGCCAGGCGCATATCGCGAAAATAGAAGGAGGAAAAGTAAACCCTACGCTGTCAACCGTAAATAAAATAATTTCCGCGATCCATCCAAAAGAAACGAAAAAATGCAGGGATGTAATGATCCGCCGCCTTAGGACGGTTCGCCTGAACGATCCTGCAAAAAAATCCCTGATCGTGATGCGAAAATACGGCATATCACAGCTCCCGGTTATTGAACGGGGCGTTATCGTGGGCAGTGTCAGCGAAAGCACGCTTCTTAAGAATTTCGAAAACATTGGCACCAAAAAAATAAGGGACATAATGGATAAGCCTTTCCCAATCGTTGACGAGAACGAGGATGTCGGCATATTGCCGTCGCTGCTGGAATTTCACCAGGCTGTAATTGTCTCGTCAAAGGGCAAACCGTGCGGCATAATAACAAAACTCGACGTACTCAGGTAAATTACAAGTTCTCGTACACGATCAGTGTTATGTAAGCGATCTTATCCCAGTTTAATTCCTTGGCCAGGTCTTTGTTGTTTTTCGCGATTCTTTTCCTGAGGTCTTTGGATTTAATCATCTTTTCTAATGCTGCTGACAATATCTCCACATTATCCGGTTCTATGACAATGGCATTCTCATTGTCGACCAGGTTGCCTTGGGCCGGTTTTGTTACGATCATCGGCTTTCCTGACGCCAGCACATCTATGGTCGCCTGGCTTTGTGCGCCGGAATAAGACGATCTGTAGGGGAACACAACAAACATGCAATTCCTTATGTAATCCGTCAATGATTTTTGCGGAACGAATTTATAGATAAAATTCACCCTTCTTTTTAAACCCAGGTCATTGATCATGCGTTTGATTTTATCCTTATATTCCACGTCTGGCCTGAAGACGGGATTTATGCTGCCGATGACAACAAGTTTTTCCCTGCATTTTATTTTGCCGAAAGCTTCGATAAGATCCTCAACACCCTTGTGCTGGTTAAGAAAACCGAAGTATAGAATGTAATTTCCGTCTCTTCCCGGCCTGCGGGGTATCAAACCCATCGGAACCAGTTCTATGCGTTTCGCAGATTTCAAAGATTTTTTGATTATCTCCTCGTGGACCCTTGTGTGTACGATAATCTTGTCGGGCTTGTTGTAAAGAAAAGTTTTATGAAATATCGTAAGCGGAAAATAATCTATGGCGTGCAACGTGAGCACGACTTTTATCCCCCTTTTACGCAGTGCTGATAACAGCATCGGAACATAAAAAAGGTTGTAAAGCCCCGGCTCGTATTGTACATGAACGACTTCTGACCCGAAATCGCCGATTATTTCCATTGATTTATTTACATCTTTCATAGTCCTGCTAAAAGAAGCGAACTCTTCAAAAATCTGTGAAAAGGACCTTTTTACTTTTTTCACAGCCACGATACGGTGTATGTTTTTTTCCCCTTTCGCGCCTTGCCCCTCTCTTGAGATTATAATTACCTCTGCGCCCGCCTTCCTCAAAGACCCTGCCAGTCTCTCCGAATAATCGGAAATGCCGCATCTGTCCGGTTCATACGAAGTTATCATGCAAATCTTCACAGCAAACCGCTCCAAAAACGATACACATAATATTTAAAAACGCTATATAAAATAGCTGTAGATCACTTTGAAAATAGCTCTGATAACAGAATGGAAAACACATAGTGGTATAGCGAAACACTCGGAGAATTTTGCCGAAACTTTGGCGGAACTCGGACAAGACGTGTATGTAATCTGTATGAAAGGTGCCGAAAGACGCGAAAACGTGTTCCCTGTCCTGAAAAAGAAAGCGCTGCGGAAGACGCCAATCGGGCAGCTGTGGTATGAAACGATAAATTTTGGCGGATTTTACGATTCGCACAAAAAAATGGCAGAAATTTTAGACCGCATAAAACCAGACATAATACACATACAATACGAGTTTGCTTTTTACCACACGCTGTTTCTTCCGTACGTAACAGCATACGCTAAGAAAAGAAGAATACCCGTGGTGATAACCGCGCATTCCAGGCATTTCGATCTCGTACGAAAATGCCTTCACAGGATCCTGTTCAGAGATTTCGACGCTGTGATCGTGCACACGACGGAACACGAAAAAGAGTTGTGCGGGCAACTGGAAAGCGATAAAATATTTAAAATACCGATTCCGGTTCCGAACCTAGAGCCCCTGAAAGGGCGCGTGTTCGACACGAAAACCGTATTGATATTCGGGCTGGTGAGTAAATATAAATGTGTGGACACCATTATCAGGGCGTTCAAACGCGTATTGAAAAAGATTCCGGATGCGAGGCTGATAATCGCTGGCATGCCGCTGCCCGGGCATGAAAGATACTACGACGGACTGGAAAAATTAGCAAAGGACTTGCAAATAGATGGAAATGTCACGTTTAAGAGAAGGTGGGTGCCGGAAGCCGAGGTTCGCAGGTTGTTTGAGAATTCCACAGTTACGATACACGCATACTCGCTGACAACACAATCGGCTTCGATACAATATTCGCTTGTGTACGGGAAGCCTATAATTTGTACATCTGTAGGCGGGCTGAAAGAAGTGGTCGATAAAAAGGGAGGGTTTTTTGTTGATTTGGACGAGGGGAAAATAGCCCAAAGGATAACATCACTTATTTCAAATCCCAGATTGGCTAAAAGGATGGGGGACCACAATCTTAATAAGGCAAAAAACTTTACCTGGAAAAAGGCAGCATTGAAACATCTGGAATTGTACCGAAGACTGGCAAAGCGTTGAGTGGCTGTAATGAGGGTCTGTTCGATTTTCGTTAATCTGAAGCCGGAGGAATATTCCTCGTACAAGTCGGAAATGAAAAAGGAGTTCGGGGACGATATAGAATTTTTCGGAGCGGGAAGCGATTCCGGCGCATTGAAAAAAAGTGCCGGCAGAAGCAACATAATCCACCTTCATTTGAAGGACGGAAAGCGTGCGTATCTCTCTCTTTTGTTGGGACTGCAGATGCAAAGAAGGCTCGGAATAACGAGGCCAAAGATAATAACAACCGTGTACTCTGATGATGATAAAAAACCCAACCGCCTGATATTCATGCTGAGCGACCGGGCCAGCACAGTAAACAGTGAAAATGTCAATTGGTCAAGGCTCGCCGAACAGTTCAAAAGCATGTACGCGATGGTGTACGAACCGCCGCCGCACCCTGACCGGATTTATCTTATACCCCAGCAAACAGAAAGGGTGGCGTGGCTGAAAAAACACGCAAACGGCAAAATCCTGGAAATAGGTTGCAGCACCGGTTATATCATAGAAAAGGTGGGCGGCATTGTTGGACTTGACATAGACCGATACAGGATAAAACAGGCAAAAAAAATGAGGAAAAACGTGGATTTTGTCATCGCCGACGCAACAGCCCAGCCGTTCAGGAATAATTCATTCGATACTGTGATTATACCAGACACCTTGGAACATGTTGATTTTGGAAAGGCTAAAAAAATAGTTAAGGAATCGCTCAGGGTCGGCAGGAAGGTACTTATAACCGTCCCGAACGCGGCAAAGAAAAACTATGATAAAACGCTTGTGGAAAACCCAGAACACGTGTGGCGTCCCACTCCACAGCTGGTTGAAAATTTATGTCTGAACAAACCCCGCATAGAGTACACCAAAAATGAAGATTTCATGCTAGTTACGTTGACGAAAGATTGACCATTCGGCGGTTGGTTCAAATCTTCAGGTGATGGACGAAATTCTTGGCTTTGGCGTCTTTTAGCGCCCATGATTCCGAATTTATCATCACCGGCACGTCATCAATAACAGCATAACAAGCTTTGCAAAGGACGCAGACAAAAAACATGCCTTTTAGCTCTACAACCCCCCTGCACTTTGGGCATGCGATCGTTTTCAAAAACCGCTCTTCTAGCATACTAATTCAACCTCTCCACAAATCTTTTTTCTGCGATTATTTAGATCCGATCGCCTCGGCGAAAACCTTTTCCAGTTTAGCGATGTTTTTTTCCCACACAAATTTATCTCCGATGCGCCTGATCCCCGCTTTTCCCATCCGCTTTCTGAGGGCGGCGTCGCAAAGTATTAGATTTATTTTATCCGCAAATCCCTGATAATCGCCGTACTTGACCAAAAAACCTGTCTTGTTATTGATTATCGTAGAGAACACGCCGCCGACATTGTAAGCGATTACAGGAGAACCGCATGCCTGCGACTCTAAGTTTACCATTCCGAACGTCTCGAAGTGGGACGGCAGTATGCTCAAATCAGCAGCACTGTAATAGTCCGGAAGATCCTTATTGTCGACTGGCCCGACAAACTCGAAATTTTCTGCCATGCCCAAGTTTTGTATCCGTTTCTTGAGAGAGGCTACAAAACTATCGTTGCCCGGCCCTATGAGCAGAAACTTTGTGTCTTTGTTCTCCTTAGTAACGAGCCTTGCGATTTCAATCATGTCGTAAGCTCCTTTTGATGGGATAACACGCCCTACAAACACAATCACCTTCTTCCCCTTCAACCCGTAGTCTTCAATTATCCTTGGTCTTACAGGACGAAAAATTTTCGTGTCTATGCTAGGGTTAATCTGCCTGACTTTATCCCTGAAAACCGCGAATCTCGTATACTGTTCGGCCGCGTATTTTGACGCCGCGACTATCCTGTCCGATGTTAACGCCGTAGCGACGTCTATAGATGTCCTCGTAAGAGTTACCGGACTGGGGCCTATGATTTCACCCCATGTATGCATAACGCAGGGCGTGCTTGATAGCAACTTGCTAAGAATACCTGTATGCATATACAACACGTCAAAATCGCCTAGGCCAATGTGACCTGTAAGAAAATGCATCAATGATCCGAGCAGGCAATCAGCGGCCGGAATGCCGGTCTTTACCTTCATCCCGGTGTAAACAACTTTGACTCCATCGCGCACCTCTGCCCCAGATTTTCCTGCCGCTATTAGTGTCACGTCATGACCGCGCGCTGAAAGCCGCTTTGCAACCTCGAACGCAAATACCTCTGCGCCGCCCTTTGAAACCCAAGGCGGATCTTGAAAAGTTATACCTATTCTCATTTTTTCAATCATGTTGTTGACACTCTACTAGAAATACATAGGGTTTAAATATAAGATTTCGTGCCCGAGGTGCTTTTTGTATTAGATTATTTTTTCTCGTCACATCGGAGACGCTGTCCGGCAACATAACTAAAAACGTTGCGAGAAAGAAACAATAAAATGGTATGGCAATTACATAAATCACAGTGTTTTCGGTTAAAAACTTACCTTGTATATCTTAACCTCTCCATTTGAGTAAACCTGTTGGAAATGTTCTAGCCCGGCGCCATCGTAGAAATAAAGTCTTGTGTATATGCTTTTTTCAACATCAGGTGTCATGAACAACGCGTAGCTGTAAGACGGATCGACCCAAAAAGTCCCGTCCAGCGTCGCGTTCTCGCTGGTATCGGTTTTTCGTCCGGAAACGGCAGGATAATCCACATTCTTAACAATGTTTCTGTTCTGGTAAATCGCGACAAGCTTGCCGCTATTCTCCACAAGCAGGAAATCGTATGTCTGGCAGTTTCCTGTGCTATCAGCACGCAGGCATTGGTCGTAATAACCCATCACGTTTCCGTTGCTGTCCTTTAACGGTTGCAGGCTGATTTGGAAATACTGCCGTTGCGTTCCCTGTCCGGAGTAATTGGGCCATAACGATCCGAAATATGACGGCCACGGATATTTACTTATCAGATCCGATGCTGCGAGAACGTACATCTCCGAAGGAGAGTCACAAGGCACTATGTCTCCGAACGCCCGTTTGTTCAACGCACACTGCGCATCGGTGAAATTCATATACTTTGATAATATCTGCGTCGCTAGATTTTCATCGCTGGTTGTAAACACTTTTCCAATGTCCACTATTCTCGTATCCAACGGGTACGGTTTACATCCTTCCAACGAGCAGTGTGCGCCGTCAGCAAATGCTCCTCTCTCTGCAATCCCGGTTATCCAGTGTCCCTGGTCCCACCAATACGTGATAATAGAATCTTGTGGTGTGTTGTTTTTTATCCAAATCATCGCATTGTACCAGTTCGCGTCGACCGACGGACCGAGCTGCGAGGAAAGCGACGAACCGGCGGATATTGCTGCCAGCACTGACAATAATATCAATGCCCCAACGCTCGAACGCAGTATTACGCTACTCATCCTTTTCACCAAGTATTTTATTCTCAATTGAGTGCAATATTCCTGCCTCTTTCTTGTTCGCCCATAACCACAGCTCGCCCAAGCCTACTGCAACAGCAACCGCCGCTGCCGGCGCGAACAGCAGCGTGAATCTCACACCAGACGATATTGCGTAAAATGTGAATGCTATCCACACGAATAACGTGGTTCCCATGGAACGGTTGCGGCGAAATGTCGCAAGTATCGCGTATTGTGCAAGCCCGAGGAATAGCACAATCTGCAAAAATGTCACAAGATCCGCCTTCAGGAGTATCAAGAATAACGAAACAACCGCGTCTGCTATTAGCAGCGCTGCTTCGGTGTTTTTCTTTTTTGCGTGCGTCGCCCAAGCCGAATATGCAAGCGCTATAACCGCCAAAGCCTCGGCCAAATAAATCAAAAATTGCGGCAAAGTCGGTATGATATATGTTAAAAATTCCAGACCGGCTGTTCGTCCTATAATCTGCTGCCAACCGCCCAATGAAAATATGTCCAGCTTCTGCAATTCTGCGACCGATACGTTGACTATTGATTGGCCCTGCGGATTCGTTCCAAATTGGAGGAAACCGCCGAAATAGCCGATCGTGTTTACGCCGAGCAAAAGCGGAACAACTACAATACCCAGAACGACTATTGCGGAATATTTTAGTCTCGGCTTCGACTGGCTGACTGTTTCTTCAAACAATCGTTTATCCTTCTTGATCGCGGATTGGACAAACGACACTGCCACATTTAACAGTATCCCGGCTATCGTGATTATTATAACATACCAGAATGGATACCAGCTCAGCGCGAACATTGTCAAAACAATTATCGACAGCAGCGCGTTTTTCCAGTTCGGTTCCTTGATAAGCCTCATCAAAGCGAAAAACGAAAACATTGTTAAAACGACAACAGAACCGTCGTTGTCCGGATCCGCACCTGTACGCACGAGTATTGCCGGAGACACCGCTATCAATATCGATGTTAACAATCCGGAAACACGTCCGCCCATGTACTTTCCGATGAAATATGAGGGTATCACAGCCAACGACGCAAGTATCGCCGCTGTCCACTTTGTGCTTTGAACCAGTGTTAGTTCGTGAATAAACTTCTTCGCAGCCAGGAAAGAGTATGCAAGCAGGTACGTGTAAAACTGCGTCGATTTATCCGTTGGTCTTCCAGGTGGAAAATAGCTTAGCGGGTCCCAGTTCGGAAGCACGCCATGATTGTCTACGATCATCTTCGCGTATCTGAAAAACCAATAGCTGTCAAATTGCGGCAGCCATGGCGGATTTATGAGCGCGGGCGTTGCCCTTAATTTTAATGCGAGAAGGAATGTTGCAACCAAAAACGCGGTTATCGCTATCGGAACAAAAAACCGGTTTAAGCTTTTTTTAATCTCCATTATCTTCCCAGTCGATATTTTATACCCTTGTCAAGGATAAAAACAAGAACCCCCAGCACTGTTCTCAACCCTCTGCGTATGGCGCTTGTTTTTTTATACCTAACAGAAACCTTTACCTGCGTAATCCTGAATTTCTTCTTCATGGCTTCTATTAAAAGACTGTTTTCGATTATGTAGCCGCCGCCAACTACCTTTATGACAGCCTGTGCGACCTCCTTTTTCATTGCTATGAAACCGCAATTTGTATCCTTCAGCCTTGTTCCGAATAGTATGTTGAAAACGGTTTTCCAGACAAAGTTTCCCAGCCTGTGCCTGAATGGCACGCCCGAAAAATCCCTGTACCCCATTACAAAATCCGCGCTGTTGTCAATCAGCGGTTTCAGAACCTTCGGCGCCTCTGCGATCGTGTACTGCCTATCCGCATCGGCAACAACAATGTACTTTATTCCGCTCATTTTTTTGTCGAGAAATTCTAGCCCGCTCCGTAACGCCTCGCCCTTGCCTTTGTTTTCTTTATGAACAATTACGTGCACGCCTTCGCTTTTCGCTATTTTCGAAGTCCTATCAGAAGACCCGTCGTCGACGACGATTACGACCGCATTCGGAAGAAATCGCTTCGCCTCACGCAGAACAATCTTTATGTTTCTTTCCTCGTTATAAGCCGGCAGCAATATTCCAATGTTTTTCATTTATCACACATCGCTATTCATTGAAATACATGCATTTTAAATATAAGATTTGATGGCCGGATGACAAGGATACTCTTTGTGCTGGATTTCTTCACGCCCCACGTAGGCGGTGCCGAAACGCTGTTCGACAACATGACAAAAAAACTGGCAGACAAAGGCATAGAAATCGACATTATAACACAGAAAATAAAAGGTTCGCCGGACTTCGAGTCTGACGGAAACAGGCGGATACACCGTGTTTATTCCCCGTTCCGCCATTCGTTTGCTCTCGCAGCGGCCGGAAAATGCGTGGAACTTTCGAAAAAGTCGGATATTGTGCACGCCGCGACACTGGGCGGACTGGGAACAGTAATGACAATCGAAAAATTCATAAACAAGCCTGTTGTTGCAACATTTTTTGAGGTCTGGGACAGGCTTTTTTTAAGATTGCAAAAACCTCCGATGTCCCTGATAAATTATTCGCTGGAAAACCTTTCCCTGCGGCATTACAGGAATCACGTATCAACCGCGATAAGCAATGCGACAAAGCAGCGTTTGCTGGATTTCGGGTTCGACGCCAAGAAAACTCATGTAGTATATCCCGGAATTGACAGGAAGTTGTTCAATCCGAAAACGAAAGCACAAATAAAAAAAGATTACCCGCTGATCCTGTTTTTCGGAAGGCCTGGAGTCGCAAAGGGTATCAACTACCTTATCAGCGCAATGAAAACCGTTACCAACCGTATTCCCGAGGCAAAACTCATGTTGCTGCTGTCGCGAAACCCAGCAAGCGAGTATCGCAAATCTATGAACCTTATTAAAACACTCGACCTGCAGGACAGCATTGACGTTTTCGACCCGAAGCCGCTGCCCGAATTGCCTGGCATAATAAAATCTGCCGATGTCTGCGTTGTTCCGAGCATCTCCGAAGGCTTCGGTTTTTCGGCAGCCGAATCGCTGTCCTGCGGAACTCCGGTCGTTGCGTCGGCTGCAGGCTCTCTTCCGGAAATAGTAAAAAACGGATTTAATGGTTTATTGTCAGAGCCTGGCTCTCCGGATTCCATATCCGGGAATGTTATAAAGATTCTGTCTGATAAGAAATTAAGGTCCCGACTTGCGAAAAATGCTCCAAACTCTGTAAAGAAGTTTGACTGGGACAAAGGTACGAAAGAATACATTAAAATATACGAAAACGTATTGCACAAGCAAAGATGATGTGATGGCAAAGGATTTTGAGTTCAATCTGTCCGCGGGTTCTGTAGTGGGGGCCGCAGTCGTACTGATATCGTTGTTTTATCTTTACTCTTTCGAGACAGTAACGTTGTCAACGCCGATCGCTTTCGGAGACGAGGGCTTCCATGCCGGAACGCCGCGTCGAATGGTCGAAAACATGGAAATACCCAAGTATTTCCAGGCGACGCCTGTGTACGCGGGCGCGTATTTCCGCCCGCCGTTGCCGCATCTGGTTTACGCCGGTGTAATGCTTTTATTCGGAACGTCCGACATTGTAACAAAATTCCTCACCCCGTTGTTCTCGTTTTTCACGGCGCTGGTTATATTCCTCCTTGTTAAAAGAATACACTCAAAAGAGGCCGGTTTAACCGCCTCGTTTTTGTATCTCGTGACACCGTCGATAATAACCTACAACGTTCTGGTGTATTCGGAAGCGCCCCTCGTGTTTTTCTTTTCAGTGTTCCTTTATTCGTTCTACAGGTACGCCAAAGAACGCGAGCTTAAGTTTCTCATAACAACGGGTATAACCGCCGGTTTTGTCGCAATGTCAAAGTTTACGGGCCTGCTCGTCTTTCCGCTGCTTATAATATTATTTTTCCTGACAGGCAGCGACTGGAAAAAACACATGAAAGGATTTGCCGCATTGTTTATCATAGCGTTGCTCGTGGGAACATCGTTCCAGGTAAGAGAAATACTGTCCTATGGAGGACTATGCCAACCGCGCATACCCGCCAATAACAACTGTTATGTCGGCGAAGCTCCGGCTGGAACCGCAACCGACGGATTCGCAGGTTACACTCAGCAATCAGGAACAAACCTGTCATTAATCGACATAGGCGTAATGAACTATATTCAATTCGGCTATACCGTAACGCTGTTTTTGCTTTTCATCGCAGGATTGTTTTTCGGCCTGTTAAACAAAAGTCAGGATCTCAGATCGATGGCTGTGGCCGCCATATTTTTATTCGGCGTCCTTGTACTGCAGACAATAAATGCGAGGACTGAAGATTCTGTGCGCGCAGCAATGATCGGTGTCATACCGCTTGTTGCGTTGGGAGGCGTTTATTTTTCTGAGCTTATCATGTCGTTGCTTGAAAAAAGGCAAAGCAAACTCGCAAATCAGGTCATGGCTGCTACTGCAGTAATATTAATCGCTTTTCTCGCATTCTACGGCTTCAGCATATCTATGCAAAAAATTTCCGACATGAAATCCGTAAAGCAGTTCAGCCCGGATTACATAGAAGCCTGCAAATGGATGAACGACAACATCCCGAAAGGTTCGTACACTATAAACCTGTGGGGAACGCCATGCCAGTTCTACGCCCCGAAAATAAATTCCGTGTGGACAGACCTGAGAGAACTGCCGGATATTC
>JAZDLW010000020.1:0-2243 GCA_043801595.1 Candidatus Aenigmatarchaeota archaeon | reverse complement strand
TCTCTGTTCTCTGTACTGCAAAGGCGTAACATCTTGTTTTTTTGGCAAGCATTTTTGGTTGCGGCCAGAGGCCGCGCCAAGTCCTCTGTGGCAAAGATAAGAACTAATAACAGTGTAAAATCCATGCCTAATGACTTTTCGTGTCAATTTGTACTACAATCCGTCAAGACGTTGTTTTTTGTGCGTCATTTCTATGCTACCAATTGTGTAAGTCCTTTTATATCAACGGCTGAAGCACACATAAGAGCAGAAGCGAACTTGCGGCCTTTCGACGTCAGAACGTAGCGATTTTCCTTGGCTACTTTCCTGACAAGACCGTGTGCTCTTAGCAGCTTTATACGCCTGGTGGTTCTGCCGGCATATTTTCTATGCTGCTGTGCGTCGGCATCTTCAGACTCAGGATACAGGCAGCGTCTGAGATCTTTGTTTCTGAAACCGTTGAGAGTATTTTCACCTTTGGCCAAGAAGCTGAGCAATTGATAGTCCTGTTCTTGCCACGGATTTAATCCACGATAGCGCTTGCCGTTCTTCCTTATTTTGTTGCAGGCAGGTGCAACGATCTCTTTGAGTTTCTCCTCCACTTGGGCCGACGCCAGAGCATCGGCGTAACGGTTATTACACTGATCGCTTATTTTACAGCGGCGATGCAAATCGGCGACACCCTTACGCATCTTTTGCCAGGACGCCGGGCGATTCAGATTGTCATCGGGATGGCGATATACCTTAAACTCGCGAGTCGAATTGATCGTCGTTTCGATTCTCAGGATGCTGCCGCTTTTATTGTACATCTTGATCGAGTTATAATTCTTGCTATGCTTGACTCTTATGCCCTCGTAACGCCGCCGATAATCGCTCACAATCTCATCAGGGTAACTGCCTCCAAGCTCCCGCCGGCCAAAATAGCGCATCACGGACGCAGAGTCGCTGACACGCATCGCATGATGCAAAAGCGATGGATACAACGCATCCAACGCCTTTTTTGACTTAAACATGATGTCCGTCGCCCATTCCGTATTATCCGCCGACCAGTAATAATCGGGCCTCAGAGGCCTGACAACCTCAGCCAACGCCGGGCAACTCTTTGACGCCAGTTTCATGAGAATGTCCGACCAATTCGTTTCAAGCTGTTTGTTTAATAGATCCTGTCCGGCGTCGATATCCTCTATCCAGGGAAAACAGTTGCCGTCCTTGGAGTAACCGATGCCCTTGCTCTGTAGTTGTTTCTCAAGCCAGTGCCGGCCGTTAAGACAGATGAAAATATTGAAAGGCAGCCAACTTTGAATCCTAACGTGACCGAAGCCGAACACAGGATCATTAAAATAATGATATACAAATATACACTTGCGATGGGCCATCACCAGTTGGAGTTTTTTCTGGCGCTTGTTGCCTTTGACCATCGGTGCAATACAAGGCTCGACCGTACTTAACATGCAAATGGGACCTTCCTTGATTCCCTTAGATTCGGCAATCTCGCGAGCGTATTTCTCCTTGTCGATACTTGGACGTTCCAGATAGTGTGTCTCAATCCCCAGTTCGTCGGCTTTCGCCCGGCAGCTTTGTCTTATCATCGCCGTCAATCCCTCAGCCCATCCGCCAAAATCCTTCAGCAAAACACGCGTGAAGCTCATGAACTTTCGCAAACCATTTTGGTTCGCCAACAACCGCAGCGTCCCGCGAAAACGAATTCTGTCCAAACCTCTTATTGCACCGATGATTCTGTCTTGATACAATTCCATCAATTTCATAGTAGCATCCTTTCTGTTAGCCTGAATATATGTGAGGATGCTACTATACTTTGGCATAATTTTATTTCTATGAATTCTTTTGGTTGCGGCTGAGCGAAGCGAAGCCGCGCTGGGCTAATTCGTGGTTAAAACAAACGATCAAATGATTCAGCACAAGGTGATAGTCGGGCTGGAGATTCACGTGCAGTTGTGCACGCGGAGCAAGATGTTCTGCGGGTGCGCGGTGGAGTTTGGGGCGCAGGCCAATAGCAGGGTGTGCCCGGTTTGTCTTGGGATGCCGGGGGTATTGCCGGTGATGAATAAGCAGGCGTTTGAGTATGCGGTGCTTGTCGGGCTGGCGCTGAATTGCGAGATTCCTTCCTTTACGAAGTGGGACCGCAAGAGCTATTACTATCCGGATTTGCCGAAGAATTACCAGATAAGCCAATACGATTTGCCAATCGGGTCGAACGGATTTATAGAAATTCCAGTCGGCGACGGGGCGACAAAGAAAATCCG
>JAZDLW010000001.1:0-12735 GCA_043801595.1 Candidatus Aenigmatarchaeota archaeon | reverse complement strand
GATTAAACTTCATAGTAAATTTTGTTTTGCGGGAAGATTTATGGCAGAGTTCTTCGTGAACAGGTTTGAAAGAAACGGCGATATTGTCGTCGCAGCGTGCGATTCGAATATTGTTGGCCAGGTTTTCGAGGAGAACAAACTGAGACTAAGCGTTTCGAAGACGTTTTATTGCGGCAGGGAGTGCAGTGAACAGGAACTGTTATCGGAAATGCGGAATTCGACAATAATAAATCTTGCCGGAAATCTATGCGTTGCTGTTGCGATAAAAAACGGTTTTGTCGGGAAAAATCATGTCCTAAGCATAGGCGGCGTCATGCATGCGCAGGCGGTTACGGCGAAGATCGGATAAATGGCGGTCAACCAGAAAGCATTTTATCAAAGTGTTTTGCAAATCATTTGATCATGATTATTAATCAGGATGGTTATACTCAATCAAGTGGTTTGAAATGAAAGGACAATTTTTCATTGTCGCCGCGGTTATAATCGTAGGAGTTTTGTTGGGAATATACCAGAGCCTGCAAAACTATTCCTCGATGGACCTTTCGGAGCCGGAAACATACTCGGAAGCGTTTGTCTTGAAAAATATCGTTGACGTGTCGGAGGAAATGGGAAGGTATTGGCAGTACAATACTGGATGCGGAAACACGCAGCCTTTCGAGGAGATGAAATATTTTTTTGAGAACAAGGCGAACGGGCCGTTTTCAATCGATTACAATTACACGCTCGGCTGTACCTCGACCAACCTCTTGAGGAACGCTTACTATAATGTTACATTGTCGTCGAATAGGGCAACGTATTTCGCATCTTTTAAGGCCGCACAATTCGACGGCAAAACCGTGCTTGGGACGTGCAATTCGGTAAGTCACGACTACCAAAATATCTTAGGCACTGCGGACGCGTACAAGTCGAAAAAGATAAAGCAGAACTGCGACAACCCGAAGAGCAAGTTCCTTTGGTCGAAGGACGATTCGTTCATGGTGTTCAAGGTTGCAAACGCCGATACGAACAATGTTGCTGTAAGCGCTTATACGGAACAGGCGAGCGGTTCGGATTCGGATACTTTTTCGATTTATACATCCTCTGACGGCAACGTTTATTCGCAATGCGCTTCCGGATTGACTGGCAGCGGTTCGTGGGTCGTGAGCGCGTCATGCTCATGCATCGGATGTATGGATGTTTATGTAAAAATAAAGGCGGACAGCGTTGGAAGCGTGCCCAACATAATGAGAAAGATAGAGCTTGCGTTTCCGTAGATAAATAGTTGCACGCGCATATGTTTTTAATGAGCTTTGTTTGCACAGATCCAGATCACATCGTATCCGATTCGAGAATAATGCAAGGGCGCTATCATACACCTAATGAATATGCGAAGTGGAAGGCAAGAGTCCTGTCAACGCCTTTGCCGGGCGGGACGTTTGCGGAGAATGTAAGGTTCCGGTTGAGACGGGGTACAATCAGGGCGAGATACGATTTGGCCATGCTTGAAATCGAAGAAAGGGCGCCGGTTGTTTACAAGGTGCTTGCTTCTGCCGGGCTTCCGTTGCCAGAGGTTTATCGATATAGCCACGATTGCGACGAATGATTACGCTTTGAGTATTTCGATTTCTTCGTCCGTCAAGTTGAAGTATTTTGCAATCTCGTCGTTTCGTTTTAGCATTGCGAGGAACGGAAGGTATTCCGTATTAACGGTCGAAGGCGATTCGTTCAATTTTTTCCCGATCTTCCTGCAAAGTTCTTTTCGCAAAGCCCGCGATTTTTTCGTGCTGCCCAGCGAGGAGATAATATCGGGCGGCCGGTACATTGTGAATCCGCCGTACGTTTCTTTTTTCGCCAGCGCAGTTCCGGATGTGAATAAATCTATGAAGTAGCCGAGCATTTTCCAGTTCTGGTTTTTTATCCTTGTGCGGAACAAGTCTGCCAGTGCAAGCGTCTTCATCGCATTTGCGAGGTCGTTTGGATTTTTATATTCTTCTATCACGTTGTTCTCAACCCACCAGAAAACGTACTCCGGATCCTCTGACAACAGCGATATCGCGGTTTTCGCGTCTTTTGCGCTGTTTGTTTTCAATATTGTCCTTACAGCGTCGAATATCGACGACCTGCGTTCGCGGTATGTTTCCGAAGAAAACGATTCCAGGTCGTTTATAGCGGAACGAAGGTCGCCGGCGCATTGGGCCGCTATCGCTTTTATGTGATCGTCCGTTGAGTTTAATTTTTCCGCTGCTGAAATTTCCTTGAGTTTTTTTGTTACGGAAAACGACATCACCCTTCTCATATGGATTATTTCCGAGACCGCATGCAGCGGCCTTATTTTGATGTTCCACGCATCGTTCGACGTTAAAACTATCGGAAAACCCGAATTTTTTATGAGATTAACAAGCGGCGTTACGGTTTCATGCCTGTCGAGGTTGTCGACTTCGTCGATTAAAATAAGTTTTTTTCTGTTTGTCAACGACGCCATCGCAGACGCATTGCCGGCGACCTTGCTTATTTGTTCTGCAGTACGGTAATCGGAAGCGTTCATTTCTATCAGTTCAAGATTTTTTTCAGCCGCGAACGCCTCGATGACGCAAGTTTTTCCGATTCCCGGCGGTCCGCACAGGAAAAGGCATTTTTCACCGCGTTTCCAGTGTGAAAACCAGTGCTCAAGTTTTATAATAACCTGGTTCTGGCCCACGACTTCGTCCAGCGATTTCGGCTTGTATTTTTCCGTTAACATACCAAATCCCTTTTTGGGAAAAAGGTCTTTGGATTTCCCAAAAACCATTTTGACAAAATTGCGGCTCCGAAGCTACCAGTTGTCGTCATTCCAAAGGTCAGACTGGGACGGTAAATCTTCGTCATCGCCAATTCTCTTTCGGCACGACGATATAAAAACGCGGTTGTTGCCATCCGGCGTCTGTATTTATAATTTGAAAATCATTCAGTATTTCAGATCGAATGACAGACTGGTTTTTCCAACTTTCGAATTTGACGAAAACCGATCCGGAGATTGCGAATCTTATCCGGAGCGACCTACGCAGGCAGGAAGAAGGGCTGGAGATGATACCTTCGGAAAACTACGTATCGCCTTCTGTGCTGGAAGCGTTAGGTTCGATACTGACGAATAAATATTCCGAAGGCTATCCGAAAAAACGTTATTACAGCGGGCATGAATTCATAGACCAGATTGAGACAATTGCGATAGAACGCGCAAAAAAAGCCTTTGGCGTGCCTCATGCAAACGTCCAGCCGTATTCCGGAAGTCCGGCCAATTTTGCCGTCTATATGGCAACGTGCAAGCCGGGAGACGTTATAATGGGGCACAATCTGCCTGACGGAGGACATTTAACGCACGGCTGGAAAGCAAATGCTACAGGACAATTCTATAAGAGCGTTCCTTATCACGTAAAAGCGGACGGCTACATTGACTTGGAGGAGGTGCGGCGCCTCGCCATTGAAAATAAACCAAAGCTGATATGGGTCGGCGCAACGGCTTATGTGAGAGAATTCCCGTTTGAGGAGTTGGGCAAGATAGCAGACGAGGTTGGCGCGTACTTAGCCGCTGATATCGCGCACATTTCCGGCCTGATAATAGCGGGCGTTCACAAAAGCCCTGTTGAATACGCCCATATAATAACAACAACCACGCACAAAACCCTGAGAGGTCCTCGCGGTGGCATGATAATGGTTACTGCGAAAGGACTGAGAAAGGATCCTGAACTTTCTGAAAAGATCGACAGGGCGATTTTTCCCGGTCTTCAAGGCGGGCCACACGAGCACCAGATTGCCGCGACAGCCGTTGCGTTGGGAGAGGCGATGAAACCCGAGTTCAAAGAATACGGCAGACAGATTGTCAAAAACGCGAAGGCGCTTGCGAATGCGTTGATGGAAAACGGAATAAAGCTCGTAACGAATGGGACCGAGAATCACATGATTTTGATAGACCTTACGCAGTTCGGAATCGGGAAAGGCGTTTTCGCGTCTGAAGCATTGGAGGCTGCAAATATATTCACAAACAAGAACACCATACCGAAAGACCCTTCATCGCCGTTTTATCCGAGCGGTTTGCGTTTAGGAACGCCGACACTGACAACGAGGGGAATGAAGGAGAAGGAGATGCTAGTCATAGGAAAATGGATAGCCGACGTAATCGGCGAGACAAAGGATTACCAGCTTCCGGATAAAGGCGACCGGGCGGATTACATCAAAGCGTTTAAAGCCGAGATGAGGAGCAATGCGAAAGTTGCGGACGTCAAGACGCGTGTAAAGGAATTATGCGCGAAGTTCCCGTTTTATCTTAAGATGTGAAGCAGATGCAGCAGAGATTCACGCCAGAGGAGGAAGCGGTTCTAAGACCTTTTTTCTCGAACATGGACAAGGATATATTCGTTATAAAAAACCTTCCAGAGGTTGTGAAAGGTTCGTTATTCTCGCGTTACAGTAGGACTTCGAAAAGCCTACGGAGAGTTTTACTCGATGAGTTTATAAAAAAACCCGAGATGGGATTCAGTCAAATTGTCGGTTCTACGAATACGACAGACCAATCAGCCGCCATAAAGAAAGCGGAAGAGTTTTACGATCGCGTTTTGGTTGATTTTGGCGACGATTCTGTTGCCGAGCTTGGCGGAGCGCATGTTGCCTGCGAAAACGTTTCAATCGTAGCCACAAAGGTAATCGAGGATTCGCGAATCGGCCTTTCGCCCTTGGAAAAATCGACGCGCTACGTATTTTTCGACCAAAAGGAGGACGGGTCGTACAAGTTTTACAAGGAACCAACGATTATGGCGTCCGAATTTGCGGACACGTACATTGAGACAATGAACCTACTGTTCGATACTTACGCGAAAACGATTGAGCCTGTCAAGAAGTTCGTGATCGGGCGATTTCCGAGAACGGAAAGCGTATCGGACCGCGCTTACGAAGCGGCTGTAAGGGCTAAAGCGTGCGATCTGATTCGAGGGCTGCTGCCTGCGGGCACACTGACAAATCTCGGGCTTTACGGCAATGGACGAGCTTTTGAGTATTTGCTGCTGAAGATGAAAGCGAATCCGATGGCTGAGATGAAAAACATATCGGATTCGATGAAAAACGAGCTTGGCACAGTGATACCGTCGTTTGTAAAAAGGGTTTCCGGATCGCACGGAAGCGATTATGTCAATTATCTTTCAAGTAGCCACGGCGATGTGGAGGCTATTGCGTCAAACCTGAAAGAGATTGCGAAAAACGATAAAACCGTCACGCTTGTCGATTATGACAGGGATGCGGAGGTAAAGATCATAGCAGCAATACTCTATCCGCATCTTGGCGTATCCGAGACGAGAATAAGGGAGACAGTTTCGAAAATGGGCGCTGATGAGAGGAAAAGGATAATCGAAGCGTATGTTTCGCAGCGCGCGAACAGGCGACATCGTCCTGGCCGCGCTTTCGAAAACACCTATTACAAATTCGATATTTTAGGGAATTACGGCATGTACCGCGATCTGCACAGGCACAGGATACTTACACAGGTGCGGCAATTGTTAACAACCAATAACGGTTACGACATGCCTGCTGAAATCAGCGAGGCCGGACTTGGAACCGAGTACGCGGATGCGATGGACGCTGCGAAATCTGCTTTCGGGGCGATTGCGGTGAAATATCCGAACGAGGCGCAATATGTCGTTCCTCTCGCATACAGGATAAGGTGGTATTTCATGATGAACCTGAGAGAAGTCTATCACCTGTGCGAGCTAAGAAGCGGACGGCAAGGGCATCCGGATTACCGCGCAGTTGCGCAGAACATGTTTGAAGAAGTGAGAAAAGTGCATCCGAATCTTACGTCGTTTGCGAATTTCGTTGACACAGCATCGTACGGTCTGGAAAGGCTTGAAGCGGAGAAGAAAATCGACAAAAAGCTTGAAGATATTGACAAGAGATACGGAAAAAATAAAGAAAAAGGAAATTAAAAAGCAACAAGATAAATTATAAAATTTACCAGTTATCTATCTTTTTGATTTTTTCTTCTTTTTTGCCAAATTCAAAACCTCCATCTTTCTAAGCGGATCTTTTTAAAAATATTTAAAAAAAGAATCAGCTTAATAAATATTTGTGTGCGCCAGTATATAAAACTATACTTTGTTGTGAAAAAAATTCAGAAAAAAATTTAATAAATCCGGCTGATATCAGCCGGATTTTAATTCGTTGACTGAGCTGGTCAGAAATTCGACCATCTCGTCTGTTAACGGTATCGCAACCGATCTTTTGTAAATTTTTTCGCCGGTTTTTGAGAAAAATCCTCTTGATATAGAAAGGAATTCATTCTCGCCCTCTTCAGTCTTTGCGCGTTTGCGCGCTATCTCCAGGAAATTATTCCTGCCAAAGTTGGTTTCCTTGGAGTTTATTGTCTCAAATTCTACAATTCTTTCTGTCATTCTTGGATCACTCCTTGTTCCGTATCTAATTTGCCGACATTGTTAACCAACGCCGGCTTTACTATTCTTCTAAAAACTGATTAATAAATCCGTTTCATCGCTTGTTCATGACTTTGTCCGCAGCAATGTGCGAGGCGTAACCGAGAAAAGATGCGGTTATAATCTTCCATGGTTCAGGCGTGCGGAACAGGAGCCAGACAATCATCCCGAGCATTATCGGCAGCATTATTGCCGGTTTCGCGCGATGCAGCGACCTTGCGCCCCTGTGTGCAAGCGGCAATGAATTGATTGCGATGTGCGCTGCAAAAAATACGGCAACGCCTCCCAACACCCTTGTTTCCATGTTCGTCGGCGTGTTCAGGACAACGAAAAACGACATCGCGGCCGGTATTATCATTGCGGCGTTTTTTCTTATTGTCGAGTTTTTCGAGTCGAGGTCGGGTATGAGCGAGGATATCAGAAACGATAAAAACAGCACAGAGTAGTCGGGCATTACATTGAGCAAAAGCAAAGCCACTGCGATAACGGCTATTGTGAGATGCTGGTAAAAAGACGGCAATTACCCGTCACCCGTGACGATCCTTGCGTCCGCGACGAGCGCAGAGTCGCCGTTTACAAATAGCGGGTTTATGTCGAGCTCTTTCACATCTTCGCGTTGCACCATTTCAGCAACAGCGAGTATCACTTTTTCCAGTCTGTCCTTTTTGATTGGTTTGAATCCTTTGAACCCGTCAAATATCCTGCTGTTTTTCAGTCCCGAGACCATGGCAGCGGCGTCTTTTTCGCTCAATGGAACTGCGTGCGAAGAAAAATCATTGAAAATTTCCGTGAATAAGCCGCCAAGGCCAAAGCGTATGGTTTTATCAGGGTAGCCGAACACGCTTATCGCAAACTCGATCCCGTCAAGATGTTTTTGCAGAAGCACGCCTTCGGCTTTTTTGCCGGTTTTTGAATATTGGGCTGCTCCGACACTTTCGAACGCTTCAGCCACAGCTTCCAAAGTGGTTATGTTGGTTTTTATTGCAGCGTGCTCGGTTTTGTTAATGAAGTTGTGCGCTTTAACAACCACAGGCAGTCCGATCTGGCCGGCTATGGTTACTGCGGAATTCCGGTCTTTAACGAGCTTTTCATCGACTGTGTTGATTCCGTATTTGCGAAAGAGTTTTTCAGCCTCGGGGAGGGTTAGGATCGTAAAATCGCCTATATTATGTTCAGAAATGATAAATATATTCTGATCATCTGAGTATGATTAACTGTGCAGTAATAACACATTCTTTAGGTTAGTTTGACCCTTTCCTATAGGTTATACGATCATTACCATTCAGAATGAATCCGTTTTAATCAGATGTTAACTCTGTATGACTTTTTTTAAGAAGACAGGTTTTAACCTTTTGAAGAATGAATCTAATTCATGAAAAATGATAAAAAACAACATGTGATAGTAATAACAAATGTTAATCCCGTTTCTGACAACAGAGAATCAATAAAGAAAGAACCAATAATAAAAACAAAAGAAGAGTTGTTACAATTATCTAAAAAACATCATGTCCCTATTTTTATGACGCCTGGGCTACCTTTATGGGAGAATAATATTATCATAGCAGAAAAAAAGAAATTTCTAATTTTCAAAACAACAAAGGTATTAGAAAAAAAAGAGAGACAGGGTTTGTGTAATATTTATCAAATTAACATAAATGGCGTCGTTTATCTTTTTTATGAAGAAATAAAAAAACAACTTGAAGAAATAGAATATGATCTATTCTATGATAATAAGACGAATAAATTTTTTGTGAAAAAGTGGGTAAATAAAATTTATCCTGATATCGAAAGTCGTCTTTATAGCATAGAAAAGGGTTAATCGACTAATTTCTACGAATATTAACTATTGTGCCAGTGTTTATATTTTTTAGATAATATTATCATGAATACGACGAAACTAAGAGCTAATCCTAACATAGCAGTACTCAACAGGTCTTTAACATTCATCATAAATGCGAAGATTACAATAGCTAAACCTGAAATTAAGAAGATGATGTTTTCTGTGTTCATGTGATCACTGTTATTTTGGTTAATTAGCAATTTATAACTACTTTGCATCAACTAAATTGTATGAAATCTAAGCGAGTCAAGAAGAAAGACTTCTTGTCATTTTTATTTGGGCTTCCAAGTTGGGTATTTAATGATATCGCGGACACTATATACGAAAAAGGTCATAACAAAGCAACTTTTGGGGTATCTATTGCAACATTGGGCACATTTTCATTGTTGATTTTAGGTTCACTTTTGGATATTACCAAACCTTTAGGAAGCGTGATCAGTATTTCAACAATAAGATCTTTTCTTATAGCTGCATTTTCCCTGATTCTTTCTGGATTGTTAAAAATACTTGAAGCTTTTTCAAGAGGAAAATCTCAAAGATGGTTGGCTTTTATTAGTAACTTTTTACTTATTTTTGGGTTAGTAGGATTTGTTTTTATCGTTGGAACTTTGCTGTATATGGCATTTATTATTTTGTGAGATAGCAGAAGTTATCTAAAAACGGGCATCATACTTCAAATTTAGTGATTATTGGCATTTTTAGCGTCACCATATAAATATCCCCTTTGGACATAAAATCGCCTATTAATACCTTAGCTAAGATCGGTAAATAGGATTGCAATGGACGCTAAAGAACTTTCAAAAAGGTGTCTTGCGATCACGTATCCGTTACTTGGAGCATTACCCGCGCAAATGCAGATGTCCATGGAAAACAGGTTTAATGCGACTGTTGCGAGTCTCGTGTCTGGAACGGCTGAGCTTATCCTCGGTTTTTCCGCGTTATTCATGCTGCTTAACGGCGTTTTTACCGAAAGTTTTCTGAGATATCCCACGTTGTTCGGCGTGGCTGTGTTAAGCTTTACGGCTTTTGTCGCACTGGAAGGGCTTTTCAGGATTTTCTACATTGTACTGGATAAGGGAAACGCAACCGGATCGGTGTTATATTGGGTTGTCTGCACGCCCAGCCATACGGTCAGCAGTGCAATAAGATGGCTCGCGATGCGCATTCCAAAGCCCAAAAAAATGACGGGAAAGGAAAGGATCGAGAAAGAAAAGGCTGACAACTTCAAAAAGTTCATAGAATACGGCATGGACAAACCCTCGCTCTCGTTTGCAAGATAAAACGGATTATAAAAAATAATCCGCAAAGCTGCGGGCGGTTTCCCGCAGCGGTTGCGTAATATAATAAAGTTACTTTTTCAAACCTTTTTCTTTAACATCGGCAGACCGGTTTTTGCGTTCTCGATCACATCCCAGTTGCCCGCAGGCAAGTCTACTGACCCATCTGCGGCCTTAGAGAAGAAGAAAAGCTTGCCTCTCTGGTGCAGGTAATATTTTACGCCTCTGCTGTTCAATTTTTCGTATGCCATTTCATATCACTCCTTCAAAAAGGGTTGAATGCGAATTTAATTCGCGCAATCTTAGATACCCAACCTTTTTGTTTAACCTTCTCCTTATGGTTATTGGCAGGTATTTATATTTTTTCGCAATAAAACGCAAGCTTTATACACGTCAACAACACGTTTTTATAAGCTCGACACAGATTGCGGCGAAAAATGTGTCATCACGCACAAGGCGTGAAATCTTTTATTCCAGTTTTGCGCATTAAGGTCAGATGAGAGACCGGTTTCCGTTATTATTTTTCTCCCTGTCGGTGATAGGGCTTGCGCTTATTTACAGCGTTGCAGGCAACATTGAACCGAAAAATTACGAGATATCGCTTTTGGACAATTCGATGGTTGGCGAGTATGTTTCCGTTATCGGCTATGTCGAATCTGCGGATTTCGCAAACAAAAATATTGCGGTAACATTATCCGACGGCAACAGCAATATCAATGTTGTAATATTCGAGGATTTGAAGAACGCGTTTGGCAGCGATGCGTATTCGATATTTTCGAAAGGTTCCGTAATTTCCGTAAAAGGCGTTGTGGACGAGTACAAAGGTTTGTTGGAGATAATACCGAACCGCATTTCCGACGTTAAGAGAATGGTCAAATGATAGAGAATTTTATTTTGGCAGCACTGGCCGGCTCGTTTTTGGGTTTGTTTTCGGGCATGATACCGGGTTTGCACACGAATACGCTGGCCGTGCTGACAGTGTCGCTGTACCGTTATTTCAATTTAACACCGCTGGAGGCTTCCATAATAATATCTTCAATGGTGTCGTCGCATATTTTTTCATCCTTTATCCCGGCCGCACTGCTCGGCGCCCCGGACGAGGATAATTCGCTATCGGTATTGCCTGCGCATAAAATGCTCCTGGATGGAAGAGGTTTGGAAGCGGTTTTTCTTATGATAGCCGGCGCGGCGTCAGCGTTGCTTTTAGGATCTGCGATCGTATTCCTGTCGATGAAATTTTTCAGCAACGTTTACGATATTACAAGGCCTTATGTGCACTTTGCGTTGATGGCAGTTGTTCTTATCATGATCCTTGGCGAGAAAAGCGCCAAGAAGATGGTTTATGCGTCGCTGATATTTTTCCTGTCCGGATTTCTGGGTTTTTTCGTGCTTGACGCAAAGCTGTTGCAGCCGCAGGACGCTTTGCTGCCCGTATTATCCGGTTTATTCGGCGTAAGCACACTGTTCGTCAGCGTTGAGAAGAAAGCCTCGATACCCGAGCAATCGCATGGCGATATCCAAATCAAGTTCACGGACATGGCGAAATTCGTAATTATCGGAACAATTGCAGGACTTTTTGTCGGACTTATGCCGGGCATAGGCGCTTCGCAGGCTGTTATCCTGTCTGAAAAAGTTTTCGCTGTAACATCGCCGGAAAGCTTTCTTGTGATGCTTGGCGCAGTTAACTCGGCTGATTCTTTATTCTCGATGTCAGCGCTTTATACTGTCGGGAATCCGCGCAGCGGTGCGAGTGTTGCGGTTGAAAGGATCATGGGCGTTATCGGAATGAGCGAATTAACGCTACTAGTAGGTTCGATGCTGCTGTCGTCGGGAATAGCAGCTTTCGTGTCGTTGCGCATGTCCGGTCGCGTGCTTTCGCTGATGAAAAAAATAAATTACTCGCTGCTTTCACTGTTTGTGATTTCGTTCATAACGCTGCTTGTATTCCTGTTTTCAGGAATGAACGGTGTTCTCGTGCTCTTTACGTCGAGTTGCATAGGAATTTTATGCGAACGCCTGAACGTCAAAAGAACGCACTGTATGGGTTGTTTGCTCCTGCCGACCATACTGTTTTTTTCAGGGAACGTGGCTTTTGTCGCAGGTTTGCTTGGGCTGTAGATCAGAACAACGTTTTCCCCAGATATGCCAGAACTAAAATTCCCACGAAGTTGGCGGTGAATGCCAGCACCAGCATCTTATTCCTGCTGTAATTCGCTGCTCCAAGCATACCTATGGCAATCTCATCCGGTATAGGCGACGCTATGATAATGCCTGCGAGGATAGGCAGCATGTGTGATTTAATCCGTTGAACGATTTTACTGTCCTTTGAGAAATGCAAAGGATTATAGCGTTCAATGAAAAGCTTCACTTCAATTATCTCTTCGCTAAGATTTGCTATTGATTTTTTGACAAACTTGAATATTATCAAGTCGGCTATCGCTGTTCCGGACGCGCCTATTAACGCTATCATAAACGGGTCGTGCGTTTTTCCGAGCAGGATCAACACCACTGTTGCAGGGGGAACAGTAAAAAGCGATGAAAAAAAGAAACCGGCGATGAACGAGCCAAGATAACCAAGATTACCGCTGCTTTCGATCAGCTGCGCAACCTGCGGAGTGCTTGCGATGTACACAGCAAATGCGGTTGCAATGAAAATCAGCACGAGGTTCCTGTGTTTCCATCTGTATTTCCACGGGTATTGTATGCTGAACATCTATGATTATTGCGTTTTGCGCGTTATAAATTTCCTGATTTTGTTTTCCCGTATTGCGCCTTTCCTGACCACGATCATATTTTTTATATCGAATATGGTCGATACCTTCCGTTTCGGCAGGCTGCCCGCGTCGATTATCATGCCGACCTTATCGTCGAAAAATTTTAATGCCTGCGGGAACGAGTATATCGGTTTTTTTCCGGACATGTTCGCGCTCGTCGCTGTTATAGGCTTTCCGAAGCGTTTTGCGAGCGACCTAGCAAACGAGTCGGACGGGATACGGAAAGCGATTTCGTCTTTCGGCGATCCTGCCAGGTTTTTTTTCGGTTTTACGACCAGCGTAAGCGGTCCGGGCATAAAATGTTTTACGAGCGCCAGACCCGTCTTGTCCAATAAAACATATTTCTTTGCAATATCGAGCGAGCCGAATATGACTGATAACGGTTTTTTGCGCGATCTTTTTTTGGCAGAATA
>JAZDLW010000031.1:0-25280 GCA_043801595.1 Candidatus Aenigmatarchaeota archaeon | reverse complement strand
GTGAATTGGCAAAAGCCATTGCGGACGGAAAAATAAAAATATGATTTTATTCGTTTGTATGCGTTTATCCTGTTGGCATCCGCGAAAAATTTATTAATCGGATTTTGTTTATCATAGTATGCCGAAAATGCCTGTGTTGTTCATCGGGCACGGCTCGCCGATGAACGCTGTTGAGGATAACATATTCAGCAATAACTGGAAAAAACTCGCTAAAAAGATTCCGAAACCGAAAACGATTCTATGCGTTTCTGCGCACTGGCTGACCGAAGGCACAGCGATAACGGCAATGGAGAAGCCGAGAACAATTCACGATTTCTACGGTTTTCCGAAAGACCTTTACACAATAAAATATCCGGCCAGCGGTTCTCCGGCGTTTGTCAATAAAATAAAAGATATTGTTCGAACAGTCAACATTGAATCGGACAGCGAGTGGGGTCTCGACCATGGAACATGGTCAGTGTTGCGAAACATGTATCCTAAAGCGGACATACCTACTGTGCAGCTTAGCCTCGATTACAGACTCTCATTACAAAAGGCTTTTGATATCGGGAAGGAGTTATCGCAATTGCGGAACGAGGGCGTTCTGATTATCGGAAGCGGGAACATTGTTCATAATCTTGCAATGGCGGATCCAGACGCAGACCCGTATAACTGGGCAACAGATTTCGATAATGTTGTAAAAACCAATCTGGTGAAAAGAAATTACGAAGAACTTATTAACTATCTGAAATATCCGTCAGCATCAATGGCGCATCCTACGAACGACCATTACATGCCTTTGCTTTACGCTGTGGGCGCTTCCGAAAACGAGAAGCCGCAGTTTTTCAACAATGAGATAATTTACGGTTCTGTCGGAATGCGATGTGTGGTTTTTGGGGCGGAAAAACTCGGGATGTAACGGCTACCGCAATCCTTATAAACCCGCGATATCATAAGATCTTAGATTTACACCGGAAACAACGTTCATACTCATTAAACAACCGCGCAAAACATTGCACAGTGCGGTTGAAGGTTTGTGGCAGGCCGATTTTGGGTTTGTAAGGTTTTTTCTGGTTAATCGATCGGATAGCAAGCTATCCGAATAATCATGGAGGAATGATTCAAATGGCAAAATTGCCGCAGTCAACAACAAAATATACGATAGAAGCGCAGATAGACGCTGAAGGGGTTGTAGAAAAGCCCGATATTATCGGCGCAATATTCGGGCAAACGGAAGGTCTGCTGGGAACAGAGCTGGAATTGCGGGAATTGCAGCGAACCGGCCGCATAGGACGCATCGAGGTTTTCATCAATTCATCAAACGCAAAATCATACGGAAGAATAATCATACCGTCGTCTATGGACGCTTCCGAAACTGCGTTAATCGCCGCTGCTATTGAAACAATAGAGCGTGTCGGGCCTTGCGCAGCCACGATCAAAATCACAAAAGTCGAAGACGTGCGTATTTCCAAGAGAAAATACATTGTCGAGACAGCAAAGCGGATATTGAAAGATCTGGTATACAATTCGCTGCCAGAATCAGACGTTCTAACAGAACAAATTAAACAGGAAGTCAGGACAGGCGAGATAACAGTATTCAAGGGTTTGCCCGCAGGTCCGGACGTAGCGAAGTCGGACGCGATAACGCTTGTCGAAGGTCGCGCCGATGTTTTGAATCTGTTGAAGAATGGTATCAAAAACGCAGTCGCTGTTGGCGGAACATCAATACCGCCCGAAATTCGCGACATTGTAAAGGAAAAGGAAGTTACAGTGTTCCTCGATGGCGACCGTGGCGGAGAGCTGATTTTGAAAGAACTGCTTCAGCTTACCGACATCGACTATGTGGCTTTTGCGCCGCAAGGCAAAGAAGTCGAAGAGTTGACAAAAAAAGAAGTGTACAAAGCGCTTCGTGAAAAGATTTCAATGGAGCAGTTGAGGCTTGAGAGAAAGGAGTCCTTTGGCCAAAAGTCGGACTACCAGGAAAGAAGAACCGAATTTAGGCCGCGGCCCGAACCAATGATACCAAGAACAGAATACCAGCCGACCGAATCTTCGGAACCAACAGAGCCTGTTGAGGCGAAACCTTTCCACGAACCTATGACAGAGAGGCATGACCGCGACGATGCGAAGCGGACAATCAAGATACCAAAGAAGTACGCTGACATATTCAAGGAGTCTTTGGAGGAGCTTGTCGGCACAAGAGCGGCATGCATCTACGATGACAGCCTGAACCTACTTGGTCGTGTTCCTGCTAAAGACATTGCAGGATCGTTGTCAGGCATTCGCGCCCACGCCATAGTCCTTGACGGTATGGTTACGAAGGAATTAACGGAAATAGCCGAAGCTAACAGTGTGAAGTTTCTCGTAGGCATGGAACGCGATCGTTTGCCAAGGACCAGCGTTATCGTGATAACCAAAGCCGCGCTGTTGGGTAAAAAAGCGGAATAAAGTAATAATCTGCCTTATTTAGCCCAGATGCGGGCTATTTTTCTTTATTATTAGCTTTAGCGTTATATATAGCCTATTTATGCATTCAAAATTACATGCGAATTGTCGGTTTCCAGTCAATATAGGTGTCTCACCCAACTTTGAATTGTCATCGATATATCCGACACTAGCCGACAGATCGACACTTCCTAGAAAACAACCAAAAATTTGCTTCACGGTCTTCGTTTCAACAAAAACACGTGAACATCAGAGTACTCCGGCCCGCTTGGAGTAAGGCGGCTTGTCTTTAACTTTATCGCGGTTATCTCGGTTTCTCCGAAGAAAGTCTCACTTTCCTTTGATATAATTTCTTTCAGCTTGCTTATATTCTTATCCGACCTCACGCGGCCTATGGTAATGTGGGGAATTTGCTCTTTTTCATCGGTTTTTAGGCCTAAATCGTTGATTTTCTCGGAAATTACCCCAAAAAGCCCGGCAAGGTATGGTTTTCCGGTGCTAACACCCGCCCATATTATCCTAGGAGACGAAGAAGGCCCGAAGGAACCGATACCCTGAACGCTCACTTTAGAAGTGAATTCACACTCCAGAGGGGGTGTTAATACGTCAATAACCCGTCTTATCGTTGTTTGATCCAGGTTACCAAGGAATTTGACCGTAAAATGGAGGTTTTCCGGCTCTACAAGCTTCACGTCTGCTTCACAGTCCTTCACGCGATCTTGCAGCTCCTTCACGTGAACCTTCACGTGATCATCCACCTCGATTGCCAGAAAGTATCTAGTTTCCACTTTTACCGCCCAATTCTCGTGTTTAACTTCACGTTACCTTACGTTACTTCACGTTACCGATATTTAAAGGTAACGTATCTTCACGTGTCTTCACGTCGATGAATTTATATTCACGTGAATGTGATATTACTTAAGTGAAGTAACGTGAACATCGTTGATACGACCGCAAACGCTAACCAGCCCCAATCCTGGAAGGAAAACCCGTTCTCATTGAAGATCATGCCAGAGCTCTTTGTAGGTTATTCATCGGAGCTGGCAACATTGGTTCGGAACGCCCAGAACAACGAAAAAGTCACACTGTTGATAGGTCCGACAGGGTCAGGCAAAACAACGCTCCTGAAAAAGATGATCGAGACTGTTAAAGATGATTATCTGGTGTTGTACATTACAAAGCCGCCGCAGAACCCGGAAGATTTCGTTCACATATTCAAATCCGTTCTGCGACCTTCATTTTTCGACAGATTGCTTTCACGTGACCGCGTTACGTTGTATGAACTTCCGGTCTACGTTAACAAAAAACTCAGGAACAGGAAGATGGTTCTTCTGGTCGACGAATGTCACGAGGCTTCGCTGCCTGTCTTGGAGTGGTTGCGAACGATTGCCGATCAGGTCAACAATATTTCCGTTGTGATCGCCGGATTGTCGGTTCTTGAAACAGTCCTGGAAGAAAAACTTGAAACATTGTTGAACAGGGTCACAAGTCGCGTCGAGTTAACGTCACTGTCACGTGAAGAAGTTGAAGCGCTTGTAAAGAAGCGGATAGAGTTTGCTGGCGGAACAGGCACGGGTCCGTTTTCAAAAGAAGCGCTCGACATTATCTACCAGAAAACCGGCGGCTTTCCGCGCAACGTCTTGAAAATGTGCGACGACCTGACGCGCGAGGCCGCTGAAAAGAAAATTCAGATCATCGATGCCGGCGCCGCCGATGCCGTAAGGCCGCCCGAAATAAGCGCGCCAAGCGTGAATTTCATAGAGTCGCTGCCGGAAAAACAAAAAGAGATACTGAAACTTTTATCCGGGCAGGGTTTGTTGAACCCGTCGGAAATAGCGGCAAAAATCGGCGTGGAAGACTACAAGTCCGAAGACCATGCATCGAGGTCTGTGAACAACATCCTGCGGCGCTTGATGGACACGGATTGCATACTAAGGGAAAAACGCGGCAAAGGATTCGTTTACAAAATTTCTCCGAAAGTGAGGACAATAACAGCAATAACCTAGGGAAGTATTTAAAGTATCGGAGCCTATTATTATTTTAGTTTTGATTATCGGAGGTTAAAAAAATGGCAAGCGAAGAGAGAATACGTGCAAGAAACCTTGTAGGTAAAGTCGTTGTTTCCGAGGAAACCGGAAGAAAATTCGGAACAGTCGGCGATGTCAGCTTCATAACCGAATCCGGCGAACTGATGAACCTGATAATGGTCGACCCGACTAAACACGCAGATGGGTTGAACCTGCAGGAAGACAAGAAGGGGCGACGTTTAATACCGTTCTCTTCGGTCAAGTCGGTCGGCGACTTCGTTATAATCAGCGAAGAAGAAGTTGCCTAAAAACTTCTTAGGAAGAAGTTTTTTTGATTAGAATTTTTTCTAAGTTTTAAACCACGCCTTCGGAAGTGAGGGTAAAGAAAACCTTTCTGTTTTTCCTGGTTTTTTTTGTTTTTCCCAGATCGCACAACTTATTTAATCGTTCCGAAGCGGTGTTGCGCGATATTTTAAACTCCTGCGAGACCTGTTCCGCTGTCATCTCTCCCTTTCCCTTTAATAACAGCAAATACGCTTCATCGAGCTGCGATTCGACCTTTCCGACCATTTGTTCAAGCTCTTTCTGGACATTAGTAGGCGCCCCAGGCGTCATTTTTTGGAGCAGCGAGTATGTTTCCGCAAGAGTTGGTAATGAATTAACGCGCTCGTTTATCTCGGGTAAATAGGACAGCTTTGTGTTCATGTCCTTCATGGTTTCGAGCATGCCTGACAATAGTTCGTGTTCGATGACCTTTTTCTGGATCGGGTGTTCGGAAATCGCCTTTATCCGCTCTTCCATACTCTCGACCTTGTTTATAGCATAGTCCATGTTGCCCCCCTGACGAAGAAACTCTTCAAATTCGGAAGGAGTCATTTTTACGTTCTGTTCAATCGGTTCAACAGGCTGAGCAAGCTGTGTTTGTGCGGCTGCAGGCGTAAGTTTTTTGCCGTAAAACAAGGATTTGATATATCCTATTACGCCCATCTTGACTGCCAACTGTCGGTCCACATCGACAAGTCGAAGTGTCGGTATCCGACAAATAGAATTAGCGCTTCTGACTTAATAATCTTGGTTAATCCTTTACGCCTTCCGGCGTTACGCGAAACACAGCCTCGCCCTCAGGCAAGTGCGGTGAGTCTATTAATCGCGCGATTCGTTTGTCCTCTTTGCTTTTTCTAAGGTAGAATCTGACTGTTGACGCATGCCCCAATATATGCCCTCCGATGGGCGCTGTCGGGTCTCCGAAAAGCATATCCGGACGTGCCATGACCTGGTTTGTGACATAAACTGCTACGTTATGGGTGTCGGCCATCTTCAGCAGGTGATGAAGGTGTCGGTTTAATTTCTGCTGCCGCTCCGATAACGTCCCTCGTCCTGTGTAGTCTACGCGAAAATTCGACATCAAACCATCAACAACAACCAGCTTGATATCATTTTTTTCTATCAGGTCAGCGGCCTTTTCGGCCAATAACATCTGATGATCCGAATTGAACGCCCTAGCCACGAGAATATTTTTCAGCGTTTTCAGCGGATCCAGGCCTAGCCCCTTGGCAAGCTGTTCAACGCGCGAGGGACGGAATGTGTTTTCACAATCAATCATCATTCCTTTCCCGTTCAGGCCGCCTTTTTCGATTGGCAGTTGCACATTTACGAGTAACTGAAAACCCAGCTGACTTTTTCCGCTTCCGAAAGCGCCGTACGCTTCGGACAGCGCTTGTGTTTCAATGCCGCCTCCAAGAAGAGCGTCTAACGCTTTGGAACCTGTTGTGATAAAACCGACGGTCTTTCTTTTTTCTTTTAGCTTTTCAGCAGTGTCGAAACCCATGTCAAGCGCGTTTCTCGCGGCTTCGATTATTTTCGAAGCTGTTATTTCTCCGACATCGGCGACATTTGCAAGTTCGCCCGATGACGAAGCGGCAACAGACATTAAATCGGTAAAACCGACTTCTCTTAATTTTTCCGCGACTTTCGGGCCGACACCCGGTAAATCCTCAAGTTCAAGCTTCTTCATATCAACCAGCCATCGCAACTAAAATTTTATTCGCCTCTTCTGCGGCATTGACAGTTTCGATGTCGGAAACTATCATCTCAATCCTGTCAAACATCGCATTTTTCTTTACTCTTCCTGAAAATATAAATTCCTTTCCCAGCAGTTTCCCTGCGTTTTCGGTAATGGCGGCAGTGCGGTTCATCTTGTCTTTTGCAAGAGCAAGCGCATCTTTTACTGTCACGCCGAGAAGTTTTTCAGCCGTTTCGCGGAAAAATACGACCCGCATGCTCATCGAACCGTCGTCAATAACACCGGATATCACCATCGAATAATCCGGAGTCACATACTGGTGTTCGTCGCAGAAGAATTTATTTTCGTTTGATCGTACGCGTATCCCGCATTTCGGACAGATTTCATAGAACGGGTCTGATTCAAAAATTTGCATAATCGCGCCGCGGATCTTTGTTATCGAGCCTTCCCTTAATTCCGATATGTTTGACCGTTTTTCCTGCACATGGATTTCTTCGATTGCAGGAAAATCAACATCGGTTTTTTCGATCTTTCCGCGGTTTCCCAGGCGCAATTCCGCACTGCCCCTGTTGTCCTCTTTGCTGTAGCCGTAGACTTTTACAACATCGCCCTCTTTCAGCGTTTCTATGATTTTTATTTCGTCATTCCACAGCGACATGCGCACGGTTCCGGTAGGATCCCACAAAACAATATTCGCAACCCTGCCTTTGTTACCATTGCGTTCAAACTCTCGCGTAGGATAAATCTTCGCAACGCGCGCGGTTATCTCAACGCTCCGCATTCCAGGAACAATGTTTTTTACCTCTAATCGTATGTTAATGCGTTTTAGCAGGTCAACACCAAGATCGCGTGCGACAAGGTGCGCAGCGCCTTCCGACGATATTAGCCCGGATAATTCCACTTTTTTATCCTCTATCTTGCCTTGTATCAGCGTATTATCAAGGCCGGTTTGCTCGGATATCTTGTTCGTTATCTCGTCTAGCGTAAGCATGCTTAGAATTGAAATTGAGCGTATTAATATTCGCGCGTCACTGTTGTTCCTATAAAAAATCTATATCAGCTTTTTTCTCGCAAGCCTCACGTCTGCGTCAATAATCGTTTTTCGGCCTGCATGCCGTGCCATTGTCGCAGCCTCTGCAGACAGTTCAACAGCAACGCCTTCAAGGACTTTTGCAAACTCGTCGACAGCATCCTTTCCAACCCGTCCGCCGCCTGCCTTTCTTAGAATTCTTTCGCACGCGGCATAAGGTAATTCGGTCATAACACTCATTGCAAAACGTTACATTTAATCTTTGCGGTCCGCGGGTTCCGTGCAAAACCTTCGTTCTTTATAGGCGGCTCGTTTATCCGTTCGCTTATATTTCTGAAAACCAAATTCTGATCAGATTTCATTGAGAAAACCATTAGTTTTCTCAATTAGAAAACCTGACGGTTTTCTAATAAAACTTGGTGGTATGTATGAGGAAAAAAATACTCGTTTTGTGCGCCGACCGCGACGATGATGTAGGCCGGAAAACATCGTTCAAGGGTCCGATAGTCGGGCGGGAAGAAAACATCAAACTTGCGACAGAACTCGGATTGAGCGATCCCGAAGAATCCGATATGAACGCGATATTCGAGGCTGTCAAAATTTATGACCAGTTGTCAAAGGCATCGGACGTCGAAGTGGCGACAATAACCGGTCACAAGGAAGAAGGTTTCAAAGCCGACCGCGAGATCATCCGCCAGCTTGACAAGGTGACAGAGAAGTTCGATCCGGAAGGGATCATTTTTGTAAGTGACGGTGCAAGCGACGAATACGTTATCCCGCTTCTAAGCTCGAAAGCCAGGATAATATCAGTCCGCCGCGTTATCATACGCCAGAGCGAGCGGCTCGAAGGCATCTATTTCACAATACAAAACTTTCTTAAAAACTCCCTGGACAATCCGCGGCTCGCAAGGCTCGTTTTCGGTCTTCCCGCATTGGCGCTGATTTTGTTTTCGGTGTTTGATGTAATGGCATGGAGGTTTATCCTCGGCGTGCTCGGCGCTTATCTCTTTATCAAAGGATTCCAGCTGGAAGGCCTTATCGGTGGCATGATAAATGAGGCAAAACTCTCCTTAAAATCGAACAAAACAGCGTTCTTCCTGTACATCGTTGCAGTGGCAATAGGCATAGTAGGAATATCCAAGGGATATGAAGCGGTTGCAAAAGCAGGCTTTGATGTGTGGTACAAGTCAGTGAGCGTGTTCGTCTACAACTCGGTTTACATATTCTTCTTGGCCGAGGTAATGATGTTTGTAGGTTGGTTAATCGATCATCCGAAGAAGTATGCGCAATCAATAACACTGATAATCTTGGGTTTTTCAACAACATTCGTACTGTACAGCGTATCCGAGTTCCTAACCATTCCGCAGAAAGGACTGACAACAGTCGCACTTTCGATTGTACTTGGTTTTCTTGTGATTGTCACAACATTCGCATTGGAATCTAGAAACAGCAGTAAATAATATGAGTTAAATAACACAGTTAATATTAAATAATTTATAACAAACATATCATAATAAATATGTTATAATATATAAATAAAAGTATTTAAGTTTAAAATTCAAGAAGAATATGCATAGGGGGCGTGAGAGTTGGAGCAGGAAATCGAGGAAAACAACATTTTAGAAACCTTGTTTTTACACGAAAAGCCCGCAAGGCTCCTTATTTGTGCAAAATCGCCCAAATATGCCACGCAATTGGCAAAAGAGGTTGACTGTACTTATTCGCACACTGTGAAGCTTCTTGACAAGTTCAAGAGAATGGGCCTTGTTGATTTCAAGAAAACAGGCAGGATTAAGATGATTGAGCTCACAGACGATGGTCGTGAGATCGCAAACTACCTTGAAGGCTTGGTCACAAAGATGACAAATTTTGAGAAAAACAGGACCAAAAGATCGGAAAGTCCACAAAATCTGTGACATAGCTTCTTTCGTATCAATTACCCAGGAAGCTTGGTGCTGCGAAGGCTAGTTTTCCCATGTTTATATATGTTCCGAGACTTTTCTTCGATTTTCGCAATAGCATCAGAAATCGCCGTTTTCGTTGTTCATCGTCTGCTAACCTATATAAGCCATCCGAGACAAATCTACATTGCGAGTATTATGCGGAAAATCACCATTTCCGATCTTCCGGTCCCGAAAACAAAGGACGCGAGATTGATCGCTAACTGGCTTCTCAATTCATTGGGTCTTATCAACAGGGACGAGCAAGGCGATAAAATAACCGACATATTCATGTTTTTAGCTGGCCGCAACCAGTCTAAAATAGAAAAAGAAGCCAAAAACAGCGCTAAAATCGAGGAGATACAGCAACACATAGGCCTTCCGCGCTCAACTTGCTACAAATACGTCGGTCGCCTGATTGACGCTGGTTTGTTAAACAAGCTGGCTCCGAACGAATATTGCTTAGCAGAGGGAGAAATCGCTCGTATTATACTAAATATTCGCAAGGACGCTGATAAAGTTTTAGAGAAACTCCAGAATCGCGCAGAACAGCTTGACAAGGAGGTGCAGTTCGTTTAAATGACAACTCTCACGACCTTTCTTCAGAACACCAGAAAATCAGTAACAACGATACTGCTAAATAACCATCGTATTATATCTAATTTTATAGTTCTAATAGATAATATAAGATATAATTTATATTATTTTAATTATATGTTAAAGTAGCGTAGTCTAATTTTCAAAGTGAGGGTTAGAGTTCCACGAAAGAGGGACTACGAGGCAGTGATAACTATTTAGGGAAGTAAAACCAAGAAACTGGATGCAAGCTATGTTCCCAGAGTCAGCGCAAAGCTATCGCAACGGCGAAGACGCAGATCTTTTCCTGGATGCGCTTAACTATGATTTGCGTGACGCATGGGGCGTGGATCTGAAGGCCTATCTAGGTAAGAGAGTCATCGACGTTGGTTCCGGCTGCGGTTACATGGTTAAACGTCTCCAAGAGAAGGGTGTTGACTGCTATGGTTTGGAAGGCGACCCTGAAAGAGCGGAATTCGCAAAAAGTGTTGTGAAATACCCCGAGAAAATCATAAGAGCAGATGCTAGAAGCATGCCGTTCCCAACAGGTTATTTCGGCGTAGCGTTATCAACCATGTTGTACGACCACCAAGAACAGGACTATGACATAATATTTGCAAGCCATGCAAACGGGAATCCGATGCAGATTGTCAAAGTTTTAACTTATCCGCAGATTGTCAGTTCAAAGGGCGAAAATAGGGACAGGCACAAGGACAGGTCAGACATAAAAAACGAGATTTTGCGTGTCATGGAGCCGGGCGGTATCTATCTTGTAAGGGATTTCATAGTACACGCGCCGCTAACTAAATTCTTTTCAGGGTTTGAAATGGCAAACCCTTCCAACGAACTAAAAGCGTTCATTGCGCTAAGGAAGCCGATCAACAGTTGAAGGTGAAACCATGACCGAAAAACTTTTTGTGAGTAGGGAGAGGGGATGGGTTTTCCCACATTTTGCAAAATTCTGCCAGCAGCTCTGGGACACGCGAGCCGACAAAATTAGTGTGCACGAGGACGGATCCGGAATTTATGTTTCTGCTGGGCCGTTTTCAGTTGATCTAAGGTACGAGAAAGGCTCGGTATACTCATTGCAGACGAAAATTTATTTGTCACCCGACACAATGGAGGAACACGTTTACTCCTTGAAGGAGAGGGAAAACGACTGGAAAGAATATGCGAGAGAAGGCACCGGTTTTGATATGTCCAGCGTAAGGATCTCTAGTCTTGCCGAAATAGGCGCGCAGTTGTCAAAATACGAAGGCGGCGTTATTCATGAATGTGTACTGCAGCCTATTGCATATTCGCAGATAATCAACACAGAGCGTGTGCACGCCAATCTTGATCCTCTTCCCGATAATATGCAGTTTTTCTTTCCAGAAAACGTGCTTGTAAGTTTTATGGGCGGACAGGTTGGAAACTGCCTTTATGCTGACGAAGACGGATTCAGGGAAGCCGAATGTGCAATGACTGGAAACGGCAAAACTCTTTACACAGAGCTTTTCAGGTGATTTTTATGATTTGTTCAAAACAAGATACGTTACAGGAACCTGTTGAAATCAGGGCGCACCACCTTTTCAGTTTCGCGGATTTCACGTTGTACCGGCCTTCTGTCGAAGCATCCCTTGCCAGATGGTATCAGCTGGGGAAAGACCCAGAAATCGGCAACTTCAATGGTTATGGCCGCGAATTTGTCGAACACGAGGCGGAAACATGGGATTACATTGTAAAGCACCCGCGAACCACCGTAAAGATCACTGACCAGTATGATTCATTGTGTGTCAAATGCGGAAACTGGGATGGGTGTTCCGACGGAGCAGATGCAGGTCTGGATGAGATCTCCGCGCCAATGCTTAAGGTAGAAATAGGCAAAATTTACACAGCACAGGAACTGGTCGCCATCATAAGGGACTTACCATCGATGCGCCCCTTGCTTTATGGGCGAAAATAACCGACACATCACCCGACACTTCGATAAACACGACCAATTGTCGCCACTTGTCGGAACAAACCGACAGAAAACCCGTTGGCAAAACGATCTTTTTGATGATTTGTTAGCCTTGTCGACAACGTGAAAAATCGTAAAACTGTTGTGAAGAAGGTGAGTTTTGCCGGCAAACGATTATACCATATATAATATGCTTTTTACAGTTCGTCTGTTTTACTTAACTTTGAAACCCTTTAGATTGCATTAGGCGATTGCTTGAATATTACCAGTGCAAAGCGAACAATCGTTCGTTTCATTAGGGAAAAAGCACCAAACGGCGTAGTCATTGGCCTAAGCGGCGGCATAGATTCTTCGTTAGTAGCAGCGCTATGCGTCGAAGCGCTGGGAAAGGACAAAGTTCTCGGTATCGTAATGCCATCCGAATTTAGCAGCAGCGATGATACCAACGACGCAGAGGCTGTTGCGAAAAGGCTCGACATGGACTGCAAAATCGTTGGCATAGATAAAATCCTGGCTGAATTGGAGCAGGCACTTTCCGCAGACCCGAAAAACAGTATCGCGCTTGCAAACCTCGCGCCCCGCGCAAGGATGATTGTCCTGTATTATTACGCAAACTCGATGAACCGCTTGGTCGTAGGAACAGGCAACCGCAGCGAAATGTTAATCGGTTATTTCACAAAATATGGCGACGGCGGAGTTGACATCCTGCCCATTGCCGATCTATACAAGCACGAAGTTCGCGAACTCGCCAAAGAAATGGGCATACACGAGAAAATAATAGCAAAGCCGCCAACAGCTGGTTTGTGGAAAGGACAGACCGACGAAAAAGAACTCGGAACAACCTACGACGAGCTCGATAAAATACTTGCAGCGTTGTTCGATGAAAAGAAATCGCCAAAGCAGGTTGCGAAAGATCTTAACATCGCTATCGGAAAAATCGAGAACGTTGTTGCTATGACCGAAAAGAATAAACACAAATTAACAATGCCGCCAATAGCAAAAATAAGGTAGGTTATTTTTTAACCAACGCAAACCTCGGAACCTTTTCTCCGTTGGCGTCTACAGTTTCGAGAAACATTTTCTTCGGCCGCACCCACAATGCATTATCCCCATATAACGCTTTGTAAACAACAAGCTCTTCAAGCGTCTCGCTGTGTTTCGCGACTCCGATAACTTCGTAACACTTTCCCTTGTAATGTCTGTACATTCCCAGTTTCACGTCCATGTTATCATTTCAGAATTTCGTCTATATCAATGTCAGCTCCGGATTTCACCTTGTAAACGCCTTTCGCCGCATTCACGATAACATCAGCGACCTGTTCCGGCGGTCTCCCGCGAAAATTCGTCATTCGCGTTGCGGTTATTCCCGGATTAACGCAATAAAATCGTATGTCCTTTCGTTCAAGCGCCAATGTCTGCGTAAATCCGCGTATCCCGAATTTTGTCCCGCAGTACGGCGCTACGGTTTCGTAAGGAATCTTGCCCGCAATGCTCGCGACATTTATTATCGCATCCTCGACGTGCGGCAGGCATTCATGCGTCATTTTCATCGTGCCTTCGAGATTTGTCCGAACCTGTTTTTCAATGTCCTCCATTGTCTGTTTCTCGAACCTATTCATGACAACAACGCCCGCATTGTTCACGAGTATGAAAATCTTCCCGAACTTTTCAACAGTCTTTTTAATAGCAGCCGCGATGCTTTTGTTGTCCGTTATGTTTAATTGGACAACCATTGTGTCTGCGGCGCCCGCATCAGCGCATTCTTTCGCAACATTCACCGCTTCGTCCTTGCCACTGAAATAAGTAACAATAACCTTGCAGCCCTGTTTTGCGAATGCAAGCACGGTCGCGCGCCCTATGCCACGGCTCGAACCGGTCACGAAAATAACTTTGCCTGAAATTTTATACCGCTCCATAATTTTGCCTAATTTACTAATTGCCGCGGGTTTGTTAAATATTTACCATTCGCGTTTCCGTTCTGCTTGTCCGCTTATCAAAACCTCGCCGGAATCGATTTTTTCCGTTACAAAATCAAAAACCTGTTTCGGTACCAGATCGCTCCAAGCGTCGTGTTTGCGTATCGCGTTCCTTATGCTGGTGGAGTTGTATTTTTCCGGTTCAAGAAACGCGGGCTCGAAGACTGGATATTTTTTTTCCAAACACCTGCGTGTCCATGCGTTGCCTGTAACTGCCACATCGAAATCGTATTTTTCCACAAGTCGAAGCCATTCCTCATCGTTGTTAACGTCCGGAATCCCTACGATTTCGCATTTTTCAAAAATCCCCTCGCCTTTAAGAACATTTTTTAACATCGCTTTTCTTTCATCGAATGAAAACGGGTTGTTCCGCTCGCGCGAGGCTTGCGAGCTGCCTATTGCTATCAAAACAGAATTGTATTTCTCCAGAATTTTTTTTATTGCGTGCAGGTGCCCATTGTGAAAAGGCTGCAGTCTAGCCACAAATAAAGCTTTAGTCATTAGGATTCCTTTAAAAACTACCAACGAAAAGCGCTCTCATAAAACAATGAGGTGTTTGCCTATATTTTATTACACTGAAGGCATCGGCTTTAAATCTGTATGTTTACGATTATTTTTATGGCTTGGATAGACTATCTGCTCGCAGTTGGCAATATAGCCAGAAACCACGGTTCGTTCGCTGATAAGAATCCAGTAAGGATGCTTGATGGTCCGGTAAGCGACGGCATCAACCAGCTGGTATACAGGCCAAACGCAATGCCGGCGAGAATTTTCAGTTTTTATGGTTTGACTGACGGGAGGACCATGCTGGTCGATCGGTCGTTGTCAGGAAGTTACATGATGTTCGATAATCTCAAGATTAAACCGTACGAACCCATGGAAACTGCGGACATGGTAGTCCTGCCGGACGGCAGGATTTTTGTAGAAGACCGATTCACGAACGGCGAGGGCAACAAAGCTGTCCTCAAAAAAGTCAAACAGCTTGCGCCTGAGTTATATTCCGAGTTTTCCGCGTCGCAAATCCTCGTTTAAAATTTTAAAATTATTTTCTGCAGAGCGCGTCGGTTTGAAGCAGAATATTATCCGATGTAATTGCTCTGGCCTTCGACCTCATTTTCCCCGACCTTTTTCGGCGTTACTATTGGAATCTGCAGCGGAGGCGGCAGTTGCATATCCTCAGACAATGCGAGCGCCTTTATCAGGCCTTTCCTGAATATCGTATTGTAAACTTCGATCATCATTGGTTCTGGCAAAGTCCTGTTTTTTGCCCAGGCCTTCATGCCTTTTTTCTCCCCCTCTTCGAGGAACAGAAGTTCGCCGTTTATTTTTAGGAATGCGATGTCAGGCTTGTAATCAACCGTGAAACTGAAACCGATTGTCAGCGCTTTATCCTTGCCCAATGCTGGAATTTCCTTCTCTTCGACAGACGTTATCGTAGGGGTCGATTCAACCTTAAAACCTGGTTTCGGATCGCTCTTGCGTGTCGCTTCTATTTTCGTTATTTGCATTCCTATTACTGGCATATCATCACTTCAATCAATTGAAAATCGAACAATTTAAGCTTTTCCAGACGCCGGCGATAGCAGGAAACGCTAGTTCCTCAACAAGGTTGTTTAAGGTAAGGTTAGTCGTTAAGGATAAACTCGCAATTAATTTTTAATTCGCAAAGAATTAGCGCGCTTCTCTATCCGGCTGATGTCATCGAAGTTGTTAAATCAAACTAACCGCTGCAGCAACATCCGCATTTCTTCTTTTTATTTCCTTTCTTCTTTTTCATGTTTGCACCCCCGTTCAGTTAAAAACATGCCGTATTAACAGAAGCATACCGATGCAATATACGGTATGCTTCAGTCGGTAACTCGGCATGTTTTAGTTAGACTATCCTCGTTCCCTTGAAATTTTCCCCGACAATCGCATTCTCCATATTTTTAACATCCGCTCCGTTCACGATAACCGTAGAAAAACTCGCGCGGTGTATTACCATCGCAGCGACAAGGTCTATCACAGAATACTCCTTGGCGCGTATTTTTGTTTTAGAAACTATGTTGATGAGTTCGTCTTTCGAAAGTTTTTCATATTTCACTGCGTTGGGGTTTTTGCGCGGGTCGTCGGAGTAAACGTAATCAACGTCTTTCGCTATCACAAGTTTTTTGGCGTTCAGATATTCCGCCACTTCTGCTGCAACCGCGTCTGTCGACTGTCCGGGCACAAGCCCGCCCAAAACAATCATCTTGCCTGTCGCCTCTGCGGCTGTGAGTTCTTCAAAGCTTTTGCACGGTTCGCGATAAGCTGAGCTGCCGAGCGCGGCAGCGAACAACCTTGCATTGAGTCTTGACGTGTCTATCCCTATGAGGTCAAAATAAGACTCGTTGGAACCCATCTCCCGTGCGGCTTCGACGTACATCCTGTTCACAGCACCTCCGCCTATGATTATGATAAAATGATATTTGCCAGAAAGCTTTTTGAGGGAGTCGGCTATTTCCCTGATATATTTGGTGTTCGGCCCCTTGTCGAACAGGAAAGAACCGCCCAGTTTTATTACGACTTTTTCCTTTTCCATTCAGATCAATCCATATTGAAATCTGGAATTTATAAATCTCGGTTGACTGAAGCATACCGATACAATATACGGTATGCGAGGGAAACTGAAACAGACGCATACCAACAGCGTCTGTTTCTAGTTAAGTAGCCCCGCGCGGATTCGAACCGCGGTCTGGAACTCCAGAGGCTCCCGTGCTTAGTCCTATGCCAGTAAAGACACAAGTTTGACCACTACACTACGGGGCTATCCAAACTAACACATACATCGGTATGCGTTTAGCTGTTATACTAATCAGCTTTTCTAGGCGCAGGTTTAAAAACGTTTTATCGCGACTGTTTTGCCATAGATTGCCATGGCTTCTTTTTGGCGTAGTTCTGCATGTAGAACCAGAACGCGCCGCCAAGTACCAGTACAATGGCAATAATGAAAACAAGCGAGTTATTCGCGCCTCCGCCAGCAGGCACGGTCGTTGTAGTAGTCGAGGACGTGTTCGTGAGCGTTGTGTTCGACGGCGCAGTTTGTGTCGAACCAGCGAGTATTATCGGCGCAGAGTATTCACCCAGTATCGTAAATACGCGTTCATTTACGCTGTACGTTATCGTGTTTTCAGCGCCAGGCAGCATGCTCGCATAGGTGAACAAAAATTCCGGATCAGGGTTTGTTACGTTCACAATTGCGTTCGGAGCCGACAGCGTTATATTCGAAGCTCTGGCAGCGAACGATTTTGGAACAATGTCCTTAACAATGAAATTGTTGACCTGTTCAGTCCCGTTGAATTTTATTTTTAAAATGACCGAAGACCGCAAGTTTATCGTGTCAACATCTATGGTCCTGTTTACGCTTATCTGTTTCTGTATTTTTTCCGTTGCCGCAGCAACAATTGCTTTTACCTCCTCTGAAATGTTCTTTCCGAGCGCGAGTCTGAGACCAGTTTTCAATTCTTCTTTGCTGTCTATAAGCGACTTTATCTCATCGTTTTTCCTCTGCACGATATCCTGCACGATTTTTTGTATTTCGTGTCCCGTATTTACGGTTGTTGTGGTCGTGGACGTTGTCGTTGCGGAAGAACCGCTTCCTGTGCTCGATGTCGTTGTTGTAGCGGACGACCCTGTTGTAGTTGTCGTCCCCTTTGTCAGCGTGAAAACTTTCGACGATGTCGTGTCGCCGAGCCTTATTATCGCGTGGCCTGTGCCGTCGAACGAACCGATCGTTATGTTCCAAACAACGGATTTCGTTTGCCCCGCCGCCAGCGACAATGTTTGCGCAGCAGGATCGCTTCCCAGCGAAGTGTTAACAACGAAAGTGTTTGATTTGTTCTGATAGAGCGTGAGATTCCTAGTCTGCGAAGTCGCGAGCGCATTCTCAACATTTATCGCTATTCCGGTGTTGTTGCCATCGTAAACCGTTGACAAAGACTCTTCAACAACAGTGAGCGTCAGGCTCGACGGGTTGACGTATTCGATTGTCGAGGCGCTGCTGCTGTAACTCGAACCGCCCGAATCTAACAACGTAACAGTGAAAGAATATGTATTCGCAGTTGACGAGCTTATTGTGAAGGTTTTCGTCGCTCCAGATGTTCCGACAGTGAAAGGCGTACTAACAGAGCCTATTGTTAACCCCGAAGGCGACGAACTTACCGAAAACGAGTTTATTGTCGCAGTTCCGGTATCAGTCGACATCGTAACGCTTATTGTTCTCGTTGTTCCGGCATCCGCTGTCGTCGAATCGAAAGACGGGTCGTTTACTGTAACCGTCGCCGCTAAAGCGCCGGACGTCAGCATCAACATGCCGATAATCAATGATAATACTATTTTTCTCATTCAATCATTCATCCAAAGTTCTTGCTTCCACCGCTAAGATATTCGATCGGTCCGGCGAACAAATCTTCCTGGGTTCCTGTTGCAACGCCGTTGTTATCGATCTCGTAGGTTGTTCCTGATATTTCGTTCCTTCCCAGCGTCCATGTTCCTTTCTGCGGCAACACTTCTGTTAACAGGCAACCATCGTATATCGATCCGGACATGTTGCTGGGCGCGTTAACCGCGATGTTGTGCGTTATGTTGTATGCGGTTACGTTCGCGGAAACCTCGCCGTTCATCCAGTTGTTATACTTCAGTATGAACGTAGCGTTCATCGCACTGTTCGCGAATGTCGACGCGCAAACGCGCAATCCGAAGCGCTGCGTTATCGAGTTTACGGTTGCCCAGTCTATTGACGGGTTCGCCTCGTAAAAGTTCAGTATTGCGTGTGTGGAGTTGAACCACCAGTCAGTCATCCCGAGTCGTAGGTTTTCTCCGAATGAGAATTGTTTGTTGCTGCTCGTTGATTCGATCATCTTTGTCGGATAATTGAAAACCTTGCCCGAAGAACCCAGGCAGTTCGGGTTTGATGTTTCATTCTGGTTCTGGTTGTTTGCGTTTTCCGAGGCAGAGCATTGCGAGTTATCAGTCATGTTAGAATCATCGTCAATGTACATCCTTGTCAGGTTTCCTCGGTAATACGCAGCGCCGTTCATCGGCGTTGAGTTGGATATCACAAAATAGAACGTCTCAATCACACCGTCCCTAACAAGTTCGTTTCCGGCGGTTTCGGTGAAGTTTCCAGAATAGAAAATTGTAGGCGCCACAGCTTCACTGAAACCCGAACCGGCATTATTTCCAACAGCTGTCATGAACGTCGTCGGGTTCGCGTACAATGTTATTCTGTGCGTTGTTGCCGGCAATAATTGCACATAATTGCCATACGAATTAAATGAGCGCACATTGAAGTTCACTGAGTTTTTGAACGAAGATTTTTCAACTGGCGTGGAATTGACTTTCCAGAACGCCATGAACCTTCCGCTCTTCGTTACGTTTAGCGGAACGAACGCCAACCCATTAGCATCTGTCAGGTTTCCTGTGAAATCTGTCCAACCAGTGAAATTCACAACAAAGTCCGTAGAGTTAGCAGGCAGAGTCGACTTTATTCCGAACCCTTCCGTGTTCATCTCAGCAACATCTGTGATATTGAACCAGTACTTCGCAAGCGGCGTGGCGCCATTAGCAGCACCGGCTGTTCCGCTTCCCCTGAATGCGACAAACGGCATTCGAATAAGTTCCCTGATCTTGGCGCCACCTGCAAACGCAAAGTTAGTTATTACTGTGCAACCCTGTCCAGACCCTTCATTGCACGGCGTGAGCGTTGTCACATTGACGAACCTTATGAACGATGCGCCGTCTGCTGTCCAAAGATAGGTCTTTTCATAACCGGTCAACGGTATAGTGTTTGTGTTATTCAGCCGTGTTATTCCTGTTATGTTCCAATTTTCCGCGGTTATCAAACCGTTTGCTGGAACACTTGATCTGTTGCCGATGAAAACAAAGATGTTCGTTTCATTCGACACAGCCATTATGTTTATGCCTGTGTAGTTTGTTGACGCCGAATTGTCGATGTCGCTAAGCGTTGCTACTGTGAGTCCTGTGCAGATCATAGAATTATCCGCTACAGCCGCATTCATTCCAAGATATGTGTTGTTTATGTGAGTCCAGTTTTGGTATGTCCACCCGTCTGTTGTGCCTTGTTGTACGTGCATGTTGCCAAGCGGCATGCCGTTCGGTGCTGTGAAATTCCAAAATTGGATGTAATAGCTTGTAGGCCAGCAATGCCCGTTCGGCGCGTTCCAGTTTTCCTTTAGCGGAACTCCGATAGTCAGCCCTTTGATCGTGACCTGTACCATCTCGTCGGTTGTTTCACCACTGCCGCCGTTCGTAGCTGTTATTATTCCACCGTAATTTCCTGATTTAATTGTAACGGGTATTGTGAAGTTGAATGTTATATTTTCAATTGTGCTGGACGGTTCGGGAATTCCGAACCCCGCGTAATAAGGATCAAATGCCGGCGTTCCGTTCAGCCACATTACGGATGTCGTATTTGTTTTCTTGCCAGTCTCAAAGTTCATAAGTTCGACAACGATTCTTGACACATTCGCGACATTCCACGGCCATAGGTCCGCAAATAAACTGATATTTACAACAGCTTGTCCAGGCTGGAACGTGGCCTGTGCATTCGCGCTCATCCACCAGTCTGTCCACATATCAAACGGCGCGATCTTGAATCCCGAGTTTGATGACGTTCCGCAAGCGCCCGAATAGCCTTTTGTCGCTGTCGATGCGTTGTCGCACACTTTTACTCGCAGCTCAAAGAAGCCTGTGGGCCATTTTGTTAGCGGTTTTCCTGCAGACATGAACTGCATCGGGTTTATCGTGATGTTGCCCTCGTAGTTTCCGTTGTGCAATACCAAAGAAACATTGATCAGGCTAATCGGCGTTAGCACAGTTGCGCCTGTTGACGGATTCATGTTTATCAGGGTTACAACGCTGGCGTTTCCGCCGACCACAATGCGCGACGAGTTCGCGGTGTATGAAACATTCTGCACGAGCATTGTTATGTTCGCGGTCGGCGAAAATGAAAATCTCTGCTGGCCCAAGTTGTTGTAGGTGTTCGGCGTCATCGACATTGATACACAGCTGAAACCTGCGGGTATTTGGTCTGTTTTATCCTGGAACGACACGTTGAACTGCACGAAATTGAACCCGGCGTATGTGCATGCGCTCGAGAAAGTTACGTTTATCTTTGCCTGACCCGACGAACTGGTCAGGCCTTTTGTTACTGCCAAACACGAACTTATATCGCTTCCCGTCAACTCGTCTCTCGCAGATAAAATGGATAAAAATGACACCGAGCTCGCGGGCATGAACGTCTTTGCATCGAAAACCATTACATTGAATTCTGTTGTTCCAGAGCAGTCTATCGACATACCTTCTCCCATTCCGCCTTCCTGCTTGCCTCCTCCACCGCCGCTCTCCCCGCCGTATCTGTTTCCGGAAGGCGTTCCGTAGCCCATCAGGTATTTGCCGAGATATAAAGCATCGGCGGTTATGTTATTCGTTCCGTTCACAGACGCCATTATTGTGATTATCTGCGGACCCGCAATCGACGGTATAGGTCCTCCGACAAGGTACGGTTCGTTGCCATCAGCAGTAGCGGCATCGACGAACGAGAAGCTGTTTGTTACGTCCGTTATTTCCGTTGCCCCCAGACCGGATGTTGATAACAGTGTTATTTTCTGCACAGTGGCATTCGTTATATTAAAGCCGTTAAGATTTTCGCCGCTGGATATGTCAAATGCAGTGAGCTTGAACGTCGCATTCGCGCCGGGCAACAACATGGACATGAATTCGTTATCACCATAGTCGGAAGACGGTTCAACCGATAAACCATATCTTTGTATTGAGAAGTATCCCTGTGCTATAGAATTGGAATTATCCGCTGTGGTGACATTAATTTTTATTCCGAACAGCCCGACATAGTTCGATGTAAGATTGAATTCTATTCCGCACACCGCAACGCCCGTGTGCGTTGTCGGCACAAATGAAAGCCACTTACCGATAGTGCTGTTTAGCGATGTCTGGTTGTTTGCGAAATACGTATCGAGTATTGTAAAATTGTTTTGCGAGCAGTCATACGACGTCGATCCTAACGGCAGTATCTCTCCGCTGCTTACGTTTGTCGGCAATATCGTTAACGAGACATTCTGTCCTGGCGGGAACAATTTTTTGCCAGCGAATTCCCTGAAGAACGATGCAGCCTCTCTCGGCACTATTGTCGCAGACATCGTGCGCGTTGCGAACGAGCCTGCAGCTCCCTGCCCGCCTGATTGTACGCGCACTTTGTAAGTTCCTGTTGCGGTTGCTGTGTAGTTGTACTGGAATCGGCCATCAGTATACGACGAACCGGAAGAACTTGTCAACAATCCGGTCGGGTCTATTATTTCGATTGTTGTTGCAGCGCCTGAAATGGACGTGTCGTTTGTGTAAGTCAATCTCGATTCGATTGTGGCTGCGCTTCCGGGCGCGAACGCGTTTTTGATATTGCCAAAACTGTCTTTTGCCATAACAGTCAGCGAATATTTTTCGATTCCGAAGAATATCGAACCTGCCCTGCCCTCAATTGACAATATATAATTGCCCGCTTCGGCGTTCGTTGGTATTGAGAAGTTTAGCAGCGTTTCGCCGTTCGCGTTTGTTTTTGACGAGTTAGATCCCCATGTCGTTTTCGGGCCATCGGCAGCGTATATAGTTCCGTTGATTGTTGTCTGGTCGACAACAGTCACACCAGACCAGTTTTTCGCAACAATTTTCGCTGTTATGAAGTCACCGGGCGAAAATGGCGGCGATTTGCCGACAAACGATATTGTAGCACTCGATATGTTTGTTACCATGAATTTGAGAGTTCTACCCACAGTCATTGTCCCGTTTGAAATCTGTAGGAAAACGGACGACGGGCCTGATATGCCTGTCGTGTTAATGCTGACATTGAAGCTTGAGTTTGTCGGCGCTGAGGAAAGTATGTAAGGCATTGCGCGTACAAAGTTTCCGTTCGTTAGCGAAGCATTGACAAACCAATTCGAACCGTTTACGTTTTCTCCGGTGTTGTTATAGATATTTCCGGAGATTGTCATGTTGTAATTGAACTGCACGGAAATGTTTGAAGTGAAATCAACCGTAAATGCGCCAGCTCCGACCGAAACGAAGGATAGGACTAACAGAAACGCGCCGAAAACCGCAATTTTGCCCCTTAAAGTGCCAGTATTCAAATTTAGCCAACCCGTAAGTTCGCTTTAGTGATTAAAATATACTTTTACCAAATATATATATTATGTTTGTAAAAAAAGTCGACGGTCGGCTGGAAGAATTCGACGGCAATAAAATCATCAACACGTGCATCCGTTCCGGAATTTCGAAATCGCAGGCAGACTCTGTTCTCGCAAATGTAAAGAAAAAAGCTTACGACAAAATGACAACAAAGGAACTTTTGCAGATGATTCTGCTGGAGATCAGGAAATACAGCGTTGCGTCATCAATGAAATACAACCTGCGCGCGGCGCTTGCGAACTTAAGTCCGGAAGGGATGTTTTTCGAAAAATACATCAAACGCCTTTTGGAAGAGCACGATTATTCCGTAGAGTGGTCGAAGATCGTGAAAGGCAGATGCGTCGAGCACGAAGTAGACCTGATCGCGAAAGACGGAAAAATAACAGCAATGATCGAATGCAAACATCACTCCAACCATCACGCGTTCACAGGACTGGGCGATGCAATGGAAACGTGGGCAAAATGGGAGGACGCGCGTGAAAACAACAAGTTCGACGAGGCGTGGCTGGTTTGCAATACGAAGATGTCGGACCATGCTGTGAAATACGCAACATGCAAAGGGATCAAACTGATGTGCTGGAACTATTCGCTTGGATTGCCAAAGCTGATTGAGCTTATCGATGAAAAGAAATTTTATCCGATAACGATCCTGGAAAGCGTGCAAAAAACCGACACAAGGCGCGCGTTCGAACAGAACGTTCTTACTGTAAGGGACGTCATCAACGCCGGCCAGCCGACGCTAAGAAAGATATTTGGCGACCCGAAAGCCGTTCTTTTGCAGGCCGAAGAAATACTAAGGTCATAATTTCTCGTAGAACAGCCCGAATTGTATTATGTCCGCTATCAGTATTGCAAACCCTAAAAGTCTTGTTTCAAATTGGCCAGTAACAACAAGATAAACCGCAGCAACAGCCACGACGAATGTTGCCAGAAAATGAATCTTGCCCGCTCCGTCTATTGTCATGCTATATTATAGCGAGTTCTGCGGTAAAAGGTTTGTCAGGTGTAAAAATCCAACCATCGACGGTCTAAACGTCCTTCCGAACGCAGATATTTCAGCATTTTAATGCACGGGTCGCAGCATTGGCGTTCGGTGAGTTCGGTGTCGAATGCGAGGTTGCAGATCTGGCACGTTTTGTAGTAATTCAACTCCATCGAAACACCAGATTTATCTTTTTAAAGACTAACTATTAAAGGTTTGCACATGAAGATCGGTTCGAATTTATTGATGGCTGTGTTCATGGGCGCGACAATGTTAGTTTCCCTGATCGGTTTTGCGGTATTGCAGGCAAGCCCGCTAACAACAGGCAGCACAGCAACAACAACTCTGCCGAAAAGCAATATCATTGATTATCTTCTTGCGCCAGACCAGCAGCAAACGCTTGAATCGCAATACGGAAGAACAGTCATAGAATTTATATATGATTCGCAGAACTGCACAAAATGCGGCCAAATAATTCCGTTGTTGGAAGCGCTGGCAAACCAGTTTAACGACCAGGTTATTTTGTCCGAAGTAAAGGCTTCGAAAAGCGATTACGTCGACCTGCCGCGTCTGGCAATATCCAGCCAGATAGGCCAGTGGTCTGCAAAGGGTGACAGCATTGATACTGCAACGATTGAGCAGGGCTTTTGCCGGATTGTTTTGTACCCGCCAATAGGTTGCACACTAAAACCGACCACCGCAACCGACCAGACAAACGGCACGAACAGCACATAAGCCGATTATTTTAGCTTAATGCGATAATTCTTTTACATGAATATCTCAGAATTGTCTGTAGGCATGAAAGACGTGAGCATTAAGGGTAAAGTATCGGAAAAAACCGAGCCCAGAGAGGTTAACACGCGCTTCGGAAAACGTCTGGTAGCAGAAGCGTACATCAAGGACGAAACAGGCTCCATAAAACTGTCTTTGTGGGAAAAACAGATCGACTCGATGAAACCGGACGACGAAGTCGAGGTTGAAGGCGGTTATGTGACAGAGTGGCGCGGTTCGCTGCAGATCTCGGTCCCGAAAACCGGCAAAATAACCGTAATTCCGAAAGCCGGAAAAAGTTAGACGGATTGCGGTGCTATAAACAATCCATTGTCATCTCAGCAACATTGCTTCT
>JAZDLW010000017.1:0-37373 GCA_043801595.1 Candidatus Aenigmatarchaeota archaeon | reverse complement strand
CCAATCGTGAAATTTCCCGAACCGGTTTTGTTGAGCTGCAAGATCTCTTCAGGGCTTAAAACCCTGTTCCAAACTTGGACCTCGTCGATTGCGCCGTTGAAACCTCCCATGTCGCCGGGCACAGAGTTTCCAATCCTGTTGGTGTTGCTAAAATCCCTGACAAGGACTCCGCCAGTCGAAACCGGTGAACCTGAAACCCCGTTCTTGTATAATCTCAGGTTGCTGCCGTCATAGGTTGCGACCAGATGATACCACATATCGGAGGAGAAGGAGCCAGTCATTTGTGCAGTATAGGCAGAAGCGGGACCATAATAGAAAGTTACGCTCGGTATGCCGCCGATAAGATAAAAAAAGAGGTCATACGCGCCCAAATCCACGATTAGTTGATAATTATGTCCTACGCCGTTCCACTTGACCCAAGATTCTATTGTGAATATATTTTTCCCTCCGAATTCAAGGGAGGAAGAGCTCGGCAGACTGACGTAATCATTCACCCCGTCAAACACCAGCGCATTTCCGAACCGACCGTTTGTTGTTAAACCGCTCGTTGCATTCCCTGTCAAATTCATATTCGTCAAGGTTCCCATGTTGCCGTAACCCGAAGAATCGTTCGTAGCAGCCGAGCCGTTCGACTGCTCGAAACGCCAGTAGCCGACCAGACCGGACTGGTTGAAATTTCCAAAGAACAGCGTGTTGCGTACGCTAACGCCGTTGATATCGGCAACAACAATATCATCGTCCGTTATATTCGACGCAGTGCCCGAATTCCTGACAAGTACGTTTATTTTGCTGTTGTAGCATTGCGCGCCACCAGGAGGAATGGTTATAATTTTCTCGGTGTTGCTTGCCATCAGTCCGGAGAACCACGTATACGACACGCCAACAATTCCTACTGTAACAAGCATAAGCATTATCAGCGAAATGACCGGTGTTATGGCTTTCATAATTTAGTATACGGTTTTACACGTAAAAATAGCCTAAAAGTTTGAAAGGCACACGAAAAGAATGTGGTGTCAGTCCCTTAGCATGAATTCTTCTGCAACATCCTTTGCTTTTTCGCGTTCCATTTGGTGTTCGGCCAGAAACCTGTTTATCACGTCGACCGTTATTTCCTTTATCTCGCCGCTCAGCATTTTTCCGGACTTGTAGTCCTCGTATATTTTTTTTAATTTGGTTGAGTCTTCCATAAAATACGTGAGATATTGGTACGGCACGTCGATCTCTGGTACGCCGCCCTTTTTTCTGTGCTCCTCCATGCTTTCGCGGCCGCCCGAAAACGCGTACTTCATGATCTTTGTTCTGACCGTTTTTTCGTTGTCTGTGGTGAATATCGCAGTGTTTTCGGCAGACGACGACATCTTGCCGCCCTCGGTCAAGCTTGGAAGGAACCGTGAAAGTATCGTTGCGGGTTTAGGGAATCCTATCTGCGTCGCCACGTCGCGCGTCAGCCTGAAGTGCACGTCCTGGTCTATCGCGCAGGGTATCAGGCAGCGCGTTTGTTTTCCTTCCATTATCGTTGGCAGGAACGCAGGAACAGATTGCATGCACGTGTAAAATGCTTCACCCACGTTATTTGAGTCGTCAAACCCGAAAAGCGCTTTCGTAGTCGAAAGTGTCGTCCTTTTTGCGACCATGCACGCGGTTTTGTACATATGACCCGCATACTCGGTATCCAGGAATATTTTCGTTTTTTTCGCGTCAAATCCGAGCGCTATTATGTCCAATATGTTTTCTTTCGCCCAGTTTTTTGTCGCATCCAGCGTAAGATTGTCCTTGAAAAGGAATTTCTCTTCATCCGGAATCTGAAAAAGCAGCGGCGCGTCGAATTTGTCCTGCAGCCACTTCGTAAAAATCCATGGAACGATATGACCGAGATGTACAGGACCGGAAGGCGCGCGCCCGGTGTACAGATAAAATTTGTTGCCCTTTTTCGCCTCGTTCAATATCTCATCAAAATACATGTGAGAAAAGAAGATTTTTCGCTTGAGCAAGTAATGCAGATTGCCTGCATACTTTTGCAGTTCGTGGAGAATTTTTTCGTCGATATGTTTTACGCCAAAACTCCTTGTCAGCTTTTCGTAGTCTATGTCGCCTTTGACTTCCCACGGTGTTACGATGAAATCGTCGTTTTTCATAGCATCTCTCTTATCGACCACAAACAGATTATATAGTTTAACATTGAATGCTTATCATTTAAACCTTGCTCTATCATAATAAATATCAGTGATAAAATGAACTTCGAAACAATGATGAACCTGTTTTCAAGGCGGGGTATTTTATTTCCGTCTTCGGAAATCTATGATAACTACCCGTCCGGATTCTGGGAGTACGGCCCTTATGGGGCGGCGATCAAAAGAAAACTGGTGTCCCTGTGGAGAAAAGAGGTTGTTGAAAAAACAAGCATGATTGAAATAGACGGATCAATATGCATGGCTTCGGACGTTTTTCGCGCATCCGGCCATCTCAGCAGTTTCGTCGACCCGCTTGTGGAATGCGAAAAATGCGGTGCGATTTTCCGGGCGGACAAGCTTATCGGGGAAAAAACAGGAGAATCGGTTCCCGAAGCGATGGCGTCCGAAAAATTTGACGATATCATTGCAAAGAATAAGATAGCCTGCCAGAACTGCAAAGGCGTGCTCGGCAAAACGAAAAAGTTTAATATGATGTTTAAACTCAGCGTGGGCGCCTCGAAACCGCAGGACGCCTACCTTCGACCAGAGACGTGTCAGTCGATTTTCGTCGACTTTCCACGCCTGATAAAAGTCATGAAGCGCAAACTTCCGTTGGGAATAGCGCAGGCCGGTAAGTCGTTCAGGAACGAGATTTCTCCGCGCAACGCCGTTATCCGCGCGCGCGAATTCACACAGGCCGAGGCAGAAGTGTTTTTCAATCCGAACAAGGCAGACATACAGGACTTTGAAAATGTTAAAAACGTAACGCTCAACCTGAAAACAGTCGGCGATAAAAAGGATTTCACGGCGATGACTGCCAGCGAAGCGGTCGAAAAAAAACTCATGACCAGGTTTGCCGCGTATTATCTTGCGGTTATGTCGGAGTTCTTCAACAAGTGCGGAATACCAGCGGGAAAAACAAGAAACCGCCAGCTTGGCAACGAGGAGCGCGCGTTTTATGCGAAGGAGTCTTGGGATACCGAAGTGAAGACATCGCTCGGCTGGGTGGAGATCGTTGCAAACAACAACCGCTCCGATTTTGATATGGCCGCACATGGAAAAATATCCGGTAAGGACGTGACGATCGTGGATCCGGAAACTAACGAAAAGATCATTCCGCACATATGGGAGATCTCGATGGGCGTTGATCGGCTGTTCTATTGCATGATGGAAGCTTCGTACAGGAAAGACGATGAGCGCGTTTATCTTTCATTGCCATCATCAGTCACGCCTTATGATGCTGCGGTATTTCCGCTGGTTAACAAGGACGGTCTTCCTGGAAAAGCGTCGGAAGTGGCGGATAAATTGAGGTCAGCCGGATTAAGCGTTGACATCGAATCAAAGGATTCGATAGGCAAGAGATACGCGCGCGCCGACGAAATAGGCGTGCCGTTCTGCGTAACAATAGATTACGATTCGTTAAACGATAATTCCGTAACAATACGGGAAAGAAACACGACAAAACAGGAGAGATGCAAGATAGAGAACCTTTCATTTAGATTAAACGCGATGATAAGCGCGAGTTAAACTGTTTGTTGTGCGCACGCGGCTTCACTCCTTTTTTTTCCATTTTCTTTTTCAGTTCGGTTTCAAGCCTTTCCAACACGTCCTTTGTGGCTTTTTTTATGTCCCACCCTGCGGATGTTGCGAAGAAATCGCCGTCCGAGCATTTGACGCGCGCATTAAGTTCGTGGCTTGCACGTTCCCCGCCTTCTATTTTCGTGTGCTCTTTAAAGTCAAGCACGGCCGATATGATATTCGAAATCCTAGCCATTCTTTCCAGAGATCTTCTTGCCGTATTTTCCGCGACAAACTTCTCGGCTTCGTTGGAGAGGCCCATAACTACGAGATTCGTGGAATCAGTTTTTGGCGGAACCATCAGCCCGAGTATATTCTTCGGGGTTATTATTCCGACAGGCCGACCGTCTTCGACGACAATAACGGACGATACCTTGTATTCCTCTATGATTTTAAGCACATCCGATATCTTATCGTCCGGTTTTACAGCGAAAATCTTGTTTTCCATCAGGCTGTCGACCTTTACATCAGATAATCGTTGTCCGGAAGCGTCGCCCTTTCTCTGTCCTTTTACCGGAGTAATCAGATCCAAAAGATCCACAGTGGAAATCATTCCCTTTAGCTTTCCCTCTTTGCCGACCACCGGCAACCTGTTTATTTTGTGTTTTATTATTTCTTCCCTGGCAACGGCGGCGTGGTCGTCAAGCTTCAGCGTGTGTTTTACGGGTCTCATCACGTCTTTCGCAAGTTTTCCGCTTTTTATTGTAGTGGCAATATCAATCTCGGAAACAACGCCGACCAGTTTCTCGTTTTCAACAACCGGGATGTCCCTGCAGCCGGAAAGCACGAATGTTTCTATAATATCGTTAATCTCGTCGTCTGGGTTCAATACGGGCGAAACAAACATAAGGTTTGAAATTCTTTCGTTCGATTTGACAGAGCGTCCTATCAGCGATTTCGGGCTTACCATTCCGACCAGCTTGTTGTTCCGCAAAACGATCAATTCGTGCACACGGTTTTCTTTTATCAAGCTTATCGCTTCCGACGCAAACGCATCAAAGCTTATGGTAATCGGTTCTGTTGTCATGATATCTCTTACTTTCATAGATCCACCAACTTAGGGTCGTATCCTTAATATCTGATAGTATGTCACGTCGTTTTCCTGGTCGACAATCGCCCAGAGCATTTTTGCCCTGATGTTATGCGCCAATCGCACAGCTCGCGACAATTCCGGAAAAGAGCAGGTATAATCTTCTGCAACAGCGTGGGCGATCCATTTCGTATGTTCGTGCGCTTCCTTGGGCCCGCGTTTTATTTTTACGCCTCGTTCGTAAACGCGAAAATGACATCCGAATTTATAGCCGGTTTTAACAGTCAACCCGCGTTCGCGAAGGTCCTTGTAAACGGTGTACGTTGTATGAAGCTCTTTGTCTATTTCCAAGCCGGCCTTTATCAAATCTTCAAAGCCGAGCTTCCTGCCTTTGTGCGCAACAGCGAGTTTATTCTTGTCAACAAGGTAGAGTGCTTCAACAAATGCAAGTTCAAGGCGGTTCTCCACGATTTTTCCGTAGCCGTGCTCGAAAAACTCGTTCACCATCGGATGCGAAAAAACGATTATTCTGTTCTCTACAAGCTCGCCTTTAAGCGGTTCCGCCTTGCCGAGCTCGGCAAAATTTTTGTCTTCAACGTATTCGTTTTCTTCAATCCTTTTTTCTTTGACCATAAAAATCCTTCATTGAATATTCAAAAACTATCGTAATAAATAGGCTGTCGGCGTTTATATCGTCCGTTACACGATAGTTAGATATGCGTTTGTTGCCGTTTCTGGCAATAATTGCAGGTCTTTTCGCTTTGCTGGCAAGGATTTTATCACAGGATATAGTCGGTGTTTTATTATCTTCTATAGGAACAATTGCATCAGTAATATTGTTCCTTCCAGCGAATTCATCGTCCGGTCGGGTATACGCATACGCAACAGCGCTGCTTGTCGTTATACTGGTTTACTTAGGCACCGGTGGCGTGCAATACAACAACAATCAGGTATGTGCCGACCAGACCCTTTGCTACGGAATTATCAAGGATGACGGCTGCATCGGAATTATGCACACCAGCCATTTTTCAGAATCGGTCGATTGCGCTCCGATTAGTGTCAGAATACCAGCCGGTTTCAGCTTCTGCGCAAAGATGGACAATGTGTCTGCATTGACCGTTATCGTGTTTAACGATGGCGGCGTTCCTCTTTCTTCCGACCTGTTTTCGTCGGTTGATGTTGACGGGATTAATATATCATCCAGCCTGTTCGGCAAAGTTTCCAGCTCGAGAAACACTATGAATATTCTTGATATGTACAACTGCGGATCTTCGTGCGCGCAGGGCAAGCATAACGTCACTATGGTGGCGAAAAATTACAAAAAAATCAGTACAGTAATTGATTGCAAATAAAATGGGTTCGGAGGGATTTGAACCCCCAACAGCACGGGCTTCAGCCGTGTACTCTCCCGGATTGAGTTACGAACCCGTGTGTAGACCGAAACAGATGCATGCCTATAGCATCTGTTTCTAGTAACTAACCTTTATTAATTTCTATGCATACGCCCGCTGCGATTGTCATCCCGCCTTCGCGCAGCGCGAACCTGGAAAGCTGAGGTATTTCCGATGATTTTTCAATAACAACAGGCGCCATCGGTTTTAATCTCACCAGAGCGGCCTCGCCCGCTTTTATAATCTTCGGATTCTTCTCAGTCTCCTGTCCTGTCGCAGGGTCTATTTTGCTTAGAATTTCCATGACCTGCACAGGAACATCGGCTGTATGTACGAACATTGACGGGACATGCCCGATCGCCAAGCCGTTCGGATGGTCAAGAACAACGATTTTGGCTTCTATCCATCCCTTGTGCGTTACGACAGACGGCGGCTTGTTTGGAGTTCCAACAACATCACCCCTTTTTATCTGCTTGCTGTCAGGACCCTTTACGTTGAATCCTATATTATCGCCTGATCGCGCTTCGGTCATTTGTTTGTGGTGCATTTCTATTGACTTGACCTCGCCTTTTGAGCCAGACGGCTCAAAGACAACAATATCACCGATGCTTATAATGCCCGTTTCAATCCTTCCTATCGGAACAGTCCCGATTCCTTTTATGCTGTAAACTTTGTCAACAGGCATCCGCAACGGCTTGTCCAGCGGCTTCTCCGGCTCTTTCAATTTGTCAATAATTTCGAATAATGTGGGTCCGTTGTACCATTGCAAGTTCTGCGATTTTTTCACAACGTTGTCACCCATGTACGCGGAAACAGGCACAAATATGATGTTCATATAACCGACAAGCTTCGCGAGTTTTTCAATCTGGTTCTTTGTGTCGTCGAATTTCGCTTTCGCGTAGCCGACCTTGTCCATTTTATTCACGGCAACAACCAATTGGTCTATCCCAAGCGTTCTTATCAAAAATAAATGTTCTTTCGTCTGCTGTTGCATTCCTGCATCCGCATCGACTACGAGAACCGCCGCATCCGCATCGCTTGCGCCGGTTATCATATTCTTTATGAAATCGCGATGGCCCGGCGCATCGATGATCGTTATCTTGTTTCTCGGCGTTTCTATCTCTTTCCAGTTTATGTCGATCGTTACGCCGCGTTCGCGTTCTTCCTTGCTGACGTCCATCACGAATGCAAATTCGAAAGTTTCCTTTCCGACCTCTTTCGCAATCGCCTTTAATTTGTTCAGCTCGTCTTCGCGGATTTTTCCCGAGTCGTATAATATTCGCCCCACTAACGTGGATTTTCCATGGTCTACGTGCCCGACGAACACGACGTTAATGTGAGGTTTTTCCATAACGATCAAAAGAATTATACAGCAGTCGCTTTAAATCCGTTAATTCTGTCATTCGCCTGCGTTGCGTTTTGCCATTTCCAGAATGTGCAAAGCCGTTTCTCCGGCATCCTGCATATCCTTTCCAACATAAACCTCGCCGTGGTCGCGCATTACGATACATTGTGCATTCGGATTTGAAAAAAACGATTTCAGCGTTTCTTTTGCCAAATCCAATGTGCCGTATTGATGAAATTGTTCCGTAACGGCAAGACCCAGTTTTTCCGCGTTCTTTGTTATCAGTTCGCACTCGCCGTGAAATACGGCATTGACTACCGGATAGTTTTCGTAAATCATTGCATGTATGAACGTCTCCGAAGCTGGAAACAGCCTTCCTCGTGCATAAACAATGTTTTTTTCATAATCTGGTTTTTCAACTTTTACAAGATCCTCAGCCAAGAGCGAAACAAACGGCTTTGCGCTCGGCGTTATGACAAACCCGTCGCCATCGCGAAAACTGAGATTTCCGCCCTTTTTTATTTTCGGGTCCGGAATCAATCCAGCGTTCTGGAATTTTTTGCACCATCCGAGAAGTTCAAAAAAACGCTTATCTATGGCCGCGCCTCCCAAAAAAACTGTCCCGAATTTCGTATAATGCTGTATGGCTCACACCTTTCTGTACATATTTATTTTGTTCAGGATAAATTCCGCCCTTTCGTCTATCGGCATCGCCGGCACGTGCACGACATCGTAGCCCAGTTCCGTGTACACGTCGTATAAAAATAACTCTAGTTTGTTGGAGAATTTCCTGTTTTCGGTCCTCGCATAATCGCGCCTGAACACTAGCCGGTCAAATAGGAACACCCCAATGTATCTTCGTTTAGCAGAAACAGCGGCGGCACAATCCGCATCGAATCCGAGTGCCCTGCAATAAGCGATCGTATCGGGTATGCCCCTTTCAAAGAATGTCATCTGGTCTTCCGGCGTCCTGTCCTCGACATCAATCTTCATTTGCAGCACCCTTCTCTGAAACTCCGATTCGTCCGCCCGTATCTCGGATACGTACCTTCCTTTGCTTCGTTCTGCATCTATCAGCACGCGCGCCGCCTCCGGCACAAAGCGATAACCCAGAAAACCCAGATGTTCCAACGTCTTCGTTTTTCCCGATGATGGACCCCCGGTGATCACGTACCAGTTGGTTTCTATCGGCATGACAAAAGATGTCTAGAAAAGGATAAAAGCGCCCCAGGGTTGACTCGAACAACCGACCTCGTGGTTAACAGCCACGCGCTCTACCTACTGAGCTACCGGGGCAAGCAAATAAGCGTGCATAGGAGATATGCGCTATGCTTCTTCTGCAAAATTAGTTTGTTCGGTATAAGGTTAAATAGGTTCTGCAGGACACACGGAGTTTAATAGCAAAAAACAGTCCTTAATTCATGGCGTCAGCAAAGATTGCGTTTATCTTTGCCGTTATTTTATTTCTGATGACAGCCGGAAGCTCATCGGCAGACGGGATATTGATGTCAAAGGAATCGGGTGGGTTTTTGTTCGAGTTGGGCGTGCCCAGTGCAACGCCAGTGTCATCTGACAAAGTAACGATGACAATGGTGGTTAAGGACGCGGCAACCGGAAGCATCATTATACCGGACGAACTGCACGCAAGGATATCAAAACCCGGATATCCGCTTTTTCCTGCTACGTCATTCGAAGCCAAGAAGGACACTGTCGCATTTTTCAGGTACGAATTTCCGGAGAGTGGAAATTATCAAATTAATTTTGTTGTCGTGAAGGCGGACAATTCTGGAAATGTAACATTTGACTTTTCCGTTAGCCAGAACAGCAGCGAACCGGAGCCAAATCCGATTTACATGATGGCAGTGGTGATAGCAGTGGTTATTTTTGTTGTACCGATATTCATCGTATTGATCAGTAAATTATGAGAGCGTTCCCGTTGCAGATTTCGATATCAACAGCAGCGCAATTAATCTTTTTAATCCAGCCATTCCTGGTTCTTTATCTTTTCGGGTATGTATTTGTCCGAAATGAAAGATATGCCTCTGGCAGACAAAGCCTGTATTTCAGCCTTCGCTTTCCAATCCTTCATCATCTTAAACTGTCTTTGCCAGTCCTTGTTGTTCTTGAACCAGTCGTAAGCGCTCATCTGTTCCAATCTTGAAAAATCCACATCCTTGAAACTTATGAAATGCTTTTTCAGCTCGTATTTTTCTATATCATCCGCGGTTATTCCCAAAAATCTCGCGTTTGGCACGGACAAACGGTCTGATATGTGCGCCAGATTTATCGAGCCGAACTTTAACACGGAATATATGTATATTCCCCACGGGTCGAAATCGGTCAGCACATAGATCGGTAATTTGTATTCAGTTGAAAGTATCTGCAGCATTCTTCTTATTCCTCTGGTAGCCTGTCCTTGCGAGGATATTATGATGCAATTGAGTTTTTTCCAGACTTTGTCTTCGTTTAATCGTTCCCACACAGCCGCCTTTTCCATGTAGATTACGTATTTTGCATCGACTTTTTTAAATTTTAAATTCTCCACATTGGACGGTATCGACCAGCCACCTGAGCCGAGTTTTGACCAGTCTATCAAATCTCCGGCATCCTCTACGATTACGTTGCCTGCGACAGCGCCGAGTTTGTTGGCGTTGATATTTAATTGTTCGCGCCACGATTCCGTGATCATTTCCCGGTCTTCAATAGCAGAATCGGATTCTTGCTGCTCATCCACAACGTTTATTTTCGTATTCGGTATGGTGCGTTTTGCCATGTAAAACACATCCCTTAGTGAGGCATGTTTTTCGTTTGTCAGAAGGTCTTTGCTTATCGAGGCGACCTCGATCGTTTGCAGGAATTTTCTCGCGTGCGCGACATTGAAGAATGACCTGACGAACGTCTTGTCCCCTATTCTTAGGGTCTTGTTCTGTCTGTCGAAGATTACGTTCGACAGCGTTCGCAGCGGTATGCTCATGGAGGGATTTTTTTCCTCCTCTATGTCCTTTACAAGTTTCTTTCCCATGTTTTCAAGTTTTTTAATTGCGTCCGTCGCCATTTTATTCAGCCTCTTCTTCCTTCTCGGGTTTTTCGTCCTCTTCTGGTGCGCTGTCCTCGATAACTATTTTTCCTTTTTTGAGCATGCTTTCAAGTTTCGAGGCGATATGCGCCTTGCTCGCGCCGCTAAGTCTCGCAAGTGCATCGGAAACCTCCGGTATGTATTTTTCAAAAAGACTGGACCTCTGCGCCGAATCTTCCGCGTGTTTCTTCTTGTGTATGTATATGCTTAATTTGCGTCCAGCTTCCTGCAATGCGAGTTTCGTTTCTTTTATTATTTCCGGATACGAAGCGATCGCTTCCTTTGATTCGGACGTGAACGGAACCCATACCGATGCGATGTGTACGAATATTGCTATCGGTCCTGTCGGAAGGCTCGAACTTCCTGCCTGTTCCATTCCGTACCTTTTCCATTCTATTTCGCTCACGGCTTTCGATAATGCGCAATCTCCTGCCTGGTACATGAGAGGAACGCGGTTCGCAACCCTGTACAACGTAGCAACCGATTGCGCGTTTAGCTCGCCGCCGTAGGCTATGCCAACCTCTATCTGGAACGGGTTTCCACGGTAAACATCCGGCGGCCTTGTAACCGCGACAACGTATTCAGGCCTGAGCTGTTTCTTCAAACCTTCCTCGATTAATTTTTCTTTCAGCGGTGAAAGGCAGTCCAGCTGCGGTTTTATGAGCGGCACTTGCTGTATTGCCTGAAACAATTTTTCTACCTGAGGTCCGTCTATATTTTTGGGAGTCGTATCCTCGCCCAGCTTCGCAATTCGCAATATCTCTTTGGCAGAGCTGTGTCCTACGCGCGAAAAGTCGGATGTGAGAAATCCTGTGATCGTCCTCGCATCAGTAGTCTTTAGCATTCTTCGCAATATTCCGATTTCTATTCCGTGCGGGTGCGGCTTGATGGATTTCGGCTCTTCGGGCAGCGTGTTAACAGAGCGTTCGAACACAATCTTGCCGTCGGGCGAATCGTAAACTATCTGTGCATAAGGGTTCGACATCGCAGACTGTTTTAGGTATTCGGCAATCGACTGCTGGTGTTCGACGTATTTTCCCTCGACTTCCATTTCGATTTTAATGCCGTGCCAGTTCTTTCCCTCCTTTATCTCTTCTTTCAGAACCTCGGGCTCGTTTTTGAAAGTGTCGATCATAAGGTCGATGTAATGCGTCTTGCCATTGCCTGTGGACGAAATTATCTTTGTGGGCTTTCCGCTTGTAAGCTGTGAATACATGACAGCGCCGGATATTCCTATTCCCTGTTGCCCGCGGCTCTGGCGCAAACGATGGAATTTTGAGCCGAACAGAAGCTTTCCGAACGCCCTTGTTATATTTTCCCGTACAATTCCAGGGCCATTGTCCTCGATTGATATCCTGTATCTGTCCTTAAGATCGCCGACAGGTTTCACAGAAACTTTTATGTCGGCTATTATCCTTGCTTCTTCCGTTGCGTCTAAAGAGTTGTCAACAGCCTCGCGTACGACAGTCAAGAGCGCTTTCACTTTGTTATCGTAGCCTAGGAGATGGCGATTCTTTTCAAAAAATTCCGATATTGATATTTCCCTCTGGTCCCTTGCCAGATCTTCAGCGGTTTGAATTTTTTCCATGACCATCAACTTTTTTGCGCACTTTCTTGATTAAACTTCTCACAGGAAATTCATTAATTTCCTATGAGAAGTTTATTAGAAGCCGTTCTTAATTATAAGCGTTTGGTATTTATAGGTTAACCGTTCGCTTCCGTCGATTTGCTCCTGGCGCCCTCTTTTTCCAGGAATCTGTAAACAGTGGCGTGTGATTTTCCTTCCAGCAGTTGCGATACGGCATCTTTGGCAAAATTTACTGCATCCCACGGTCCTATGATCGACACGGTATCACCGTACACGGATATGTCGCAGCGTGTGAACCGTTCCAGAAGTTTTCTTGCGCGGCCCTTTGTTCCGATTATCCTTCCCTTTTGCACGAGTCTTTTCTTCGGGCTGCGCATGTCGCGCAGGCTTATTATTTCAAGAATGTTTTCCCCGCCAGAAAGTTTTTTAGCTTTGTCCGGAGAAAAACCGCGGCCTATTGCGGTAATTATGTTTTTTGCGTCCATTATTCCGATCGGGTCTTCGCCCTCGATGCTTACGTCGTCTTTGATTGTTATCTCCGTTTCAGTCAGCACTTCGATTGTCTTTTTTACGTTTGCATTTTTTCCGATAATAACGGCCTTCCTTTCCTCTGGAAGCTTTACAATTTCAATCATTTGTTTATTACACCTGTGGATTCGGTTTTATGTGACCTTGTTTTTTCAGCCACAACACCTGCGTTCCCGTATATCTCCAAACTATGTCGCCGCGTATGTCCGACTGCACTATCCAAGGTTTTACCAGCACTGTATCGCCGGCGCGTATCCACACTTTTTTTCTCAGTTTCCCTGGTATTCTGCATATTCTGATACGGCTATCATCGCAATTTACTCTGAATTTGTCGCCGCCGAGCAGCTCCATGACCAAACCCATTATCTCCCCGATTCTCGGTAATCGCACTCGTTCCTGCTGTTGCTCTTCCATTTTATTTCGCCATTAATTTTACAATATCGCCTGTTTTTAGAGGGTGCTTTTTAACAAAAGATCCCATGTTTATCGCGACTTCTATCCTTTTATAGTCGTCTTTCAATATAAGCGGTTTCCCTTCTGGAACATCGCCAAACGTAGTTGCAACAGGCATTGATACGGTTGTGCTCCCGAATTGCATGGAAACTTCTTTTGCATTCAGCTTGTCCCATTCTTCGTGCAATATGTTGAGATGGACCGAGCCGAAGTGGTTGACGTGTATCACGGTCGCCTTTATGGTATTGCCTTTAACAGCAGCCTCATCGTACGGCGCCTTGGCACAATCCTTAATTTTTATTCCTTCGCCAAATTCTGCAATATCAACGCCCAGTGACAGGTGCGCTGCGGCAGGCGCGAATATGTGCCTTCCGTGGAAAATCGGTGATACAGGCAGGAGCATGTACTTGGGATTTTCTATCTGGACTATTTTTTCGATTCCACCAAGAATCCTCGGAGCAGTCATTAAACACCCGTTGTCTGGTCCGATCAAAAAATCGCCGCGTTTTGTTTCTACGATTATTCCTTTTCTGGATGTTCCGACGCCCGGGTCTACAACGCAAACGTGTAATCCGACTGGCATGTAATATACAGTTTCCATTGTCCGCGCAGCGGTAAAAATATCAAAAGCGGGCATACCGTGCATGAGATGCACAACCTTTGCGCTCGGATTTATGGCGTAAATTACGCCCTCCATGTTTCCGACACCCTGGGTTTGCTTCCCGAAATCCGAACTGAGCGTTATTATCTTTTGTTCCATGCCAATTATTTGCGAGTCAGATTTATAGGTTTGAAATCGTTGTGGAAAAGTCGAATCTAAATTTTAATTTATACTCCGGCCATAAAGTATCGTACACAGTTATATTTCCGGTTTGAACCGAAGCATTATCGTTTTTCTGCTTATCTGTCTTCCGTCCTTCATGCCTGCCATCGACGACGATTCCTTGACCTCAGGCTCGAATGTCTTTTTCATGGCGCTGATAAATTTGTTTCCTTCGGAGAATTTGATAACGTACAGGTCAACGCCCTCCTTCTTCATTTCAATCTTCGATGTTCCCAGCCTGTTCGATAAATCGTAGGCTTTTTGCCAGTCTCCTCGCAGCTGTATTATCGATTCGTAATACCCGCCGCGCTCACGCGAGCAGTTTGTGCACGCAAACTTTCTTATCGACGGGTGTATCTCAAGTGTTCCTTCGAATATGATGCCCACGAATTCGAGCGTATAATCCACTATGAAACGGCGTCCGGTGTCCGTTACTGAAAAATCAAGCAGCTCTCCTTTGAATTTAAGCGAATCTTTCACAGCCTCGTCGAATTTTTTCCATGCGCCCTTTGCCAGCCATTTACCGCAGATGGAACATCTCACGAATTTGTTGTTCGCTTCTATCAGTGTTGTTCTTTTTAGAAAGCATTCTCTGCAGAACCCGTCAATCAACTCCGCTTCTTTTCCGCATTTCGGGCAAAACATTTTAATCAGACCTTCTCGAATACCACAGCGTGACGAATATCTGGTACAGGTTGCTCATATCGCCGTTCTCCAGTATTGCGTACGCTTGCGACGCGCTGCTTCCCAAAGAAGGGTTTCTTTCATTAATAAACTCCTTCGGAGTCAGCCAGATGACCGACGACTTCACCAAATTCTCGAAATCCTTGCCATCGGCATTCGAAGCCAGCCAGATCGCCCGCCCGGAACTTTTTTCCGTTATACCTTTTTTCGTTATCAGCGCCGCGACAGGCCCTATCTCGGTTCCGCCGTTCATATACTTTCTTCCGTTCGCCACAGCTATCCTGTCCACCTTATCGTTGTCCGGATACGGGCCTGTTTGTGAAAAGTCAACAAGTCTGTAAGGATTGTTGAATAACAATTCAACGCTGTTTTTCGGACTAAACGTTGTGTTTCTTAGGAAAATCCAGTCCACACCCGAGCTTTGCCATTTGTTATTCTCCGCGTTCGTTGGCGTGCGCAGCCTTATGTTGTGCGTTCCGGCATCAAGAAGTATTGTAAATCCGCCTGCCATGCCTGTCCTGTTCCATCCCCACGACCCTGCAAAATTTGGGTCACTCTGGTAAAACGGATCAACAAGAGTCTCCGAACCGCCGTCTATCGACACAAAATACACCCTTTCTTTTGATTGAGGAGCATCGCTTATGTAAGAGCGCAGCCAGACTTCGTAGCGGTCAGGCCTGTTAACGGCTATTGGAATATTTATCTGCGTATTTTGTGTTGTCGTGTACGCTGCATCGCCATCCGAACATACATCGTCACCGTCGCCTGTGCAAAAACCGGACGCCGACGCCAGACCCCAGCCCGTACCGCTTTCAGCCTCAGCCTTCTCATTATACGCGCCAACATTTATTGATTTGATTGTCATCGAAAATCCGTTCAACACGACATTATCATTTACACCGTAAGGTCCTTCATTGACATCGATTTGTCCGTTTCCGTTCTCATCAACATACAAAACGTAATCACAGTAAGTCCCGCTCACTCTTTTTGAAGAAGCGTCCATTATCCAGAATTTTTTGTCAGTCCCGCGTGTTTTTAGAATTCCCTCGCTTGTGCTGTTCGTGCAGGATATTTGTCCCAATCCCGTCTCGGAATTGAGTATCATCGACGAGTGTGACGCGCGGAAGCCGTAGAAGTATTTCATTATTTCATAACTTTCATTTGACGGATGCGTCGGTATGAACAAAGCGTCGGACGATGATCCGGACACAGGATTGATCATCCATTTCAAACCGAAGACGTCCCTTAACACGGAGTCTGAGCTTATCTGGTCGGCAGACAGCGAACCGATTAGCATTATACCCTTGTCGTTTGCAAGAAAGTTCAGTATATTTGCCTTTTGTGAATCCATTGCCTGGTAATGGCCGTAGACAATGACATCGAGCGAGTTCCAGTCATTTACATCCGCCATGTCGAGTACGTTAAAGTTCACGTTTCGGTTGTTCAGCGTAAAACTCGTTAGCTGTTGTCGTAGTTGCGATAATTCCTGCGAAGAGCAGAAGCAGCCGGCAATCACGTTTCTATTGACAGTGTTTTTCAGTCCGAATTCGTATTCGATGAAGTCGGAAAACAATATCCTGCCCATGGACGATCGCACGAATGTGGAGTTTTGCCAGTCGTTTCCAAGAAAGTTCACAGTATATGCCATGTCCCTCGAAAGCAGCGAAAGGTAATTTTTCGGCCAAGGCGTTTCTTTCGAGTACAGCGAAGAGAACTGCATGAGGGCAAACAGTATCAGCAATACGCAGAGGATTATTTCTATTATCCGTATGAACCCTTTCATTACCATACACCCACCGTGATATTTATTACGTTTCCGTTTGTGTCGGGCGCGTACCTTACAATACTGTATTTTTGCGTTGCGCCGCCCGCGAACGTGCTGATGCATTCCCAAGTTTGCGATCCGGCCGGCGGGCAGGAAACTATCGCGCCGGTATTGTCATAGACGAACAGTTCAAGGCATTTGTTTTCCGATATCATGTAACTTTTGAAGTCTGTGTATTGGTTCGGTGTTGTGTGCGTGTTTATGTTGAGCGTTGAAAGTATTTTTTTATAACCCGCTTCTGTTGAACAAAGTGTATTCAGGCGTTGCGCCTTTGTCCTGTTCAGAACGTGGTACCCGCTAGACAGCCCTATATGCGAAGGATCAGACGAGTCCCAGTCTCCGTCGTCGAATACCAGCACTTCCGATATCTGGTACGCGCGCGTTCTCAACTCGTCGGAGGCGTGCTTTGCTGTGAACAGCGGAACTTCTTTGTTCACAAAATTCATCACATACACAACGATTACGATGAATGAGACTATTGCTATGATAAATTCTATTGTGAATTGGCCTTTCATTCTAAACACCGAGGAAGCCTATTCTTACAAGTATGCTAAACGTCGCGAATCCGATGCCGGCCATTATCATCGAGTGTTTCAGCCCGCTTACGACAGAATTTTCGCTTATCTGGCCCGCGACCAACCCGCCGAAAATACCTTGCAGCATTAGCATCGAAAAGAAAAGCGCGGTGTAATAGCATCCGACTCCGGACTTCATTCCGAACATGCTGCACACGGTTCCGTACACTGTGCATGGAGCGCAGTTGATATCCTTGTAGCCGATGCACAGCCTGCACGGATCGCTGAAACCGAACGACGCGGAACCGCTCAAACTGGATGATTGCTGGCCGAACATCGGTATCAGTATCTTTGTCAGCGCGATCACTATGATAATAAACATGAAAAATATCGCGTACATTATGATTACGTGCTGCCCCAGAGCGGACTTCCTCTCCTTTTCCGCATCCTTTATCGTTGCAACGTCCCTCGCAACAGAGTCTAGCGTAGCGGTTATGTCCCCTCCGGACGAGTACGCTTCTTTTATTATCCTCATCGACCTTGTCATTAGTTCGGAATCTTTTGTCCTGCTCACAAAAATATCCACAATTCTTTCGAACGACACGCCCCACGTATAGTGGTTTATCATTCTCCTTATCTCGGGCGTCAATCTTCCGTAGTTCGACTCGGCAGCCGAGCTGAGCGCCTGCACAAGGTTCATTCCCGATCTCTGCGATTCGGCCATATCCCGCAGGAAAGACGGAAATTTGTCTTCCATGTCCTTTACCAGCATAAACCTGAGATATTTTTTGATCAGGTAGGGTCCTATCAAAACGAGCACCGAGAGAAAAACAAGGTTTCCTATGACACCGATGTCCGGCGTTCCTTCCTCGGTTTTAACGAGAAATATTCCTATTAGCAGGAGCACGATTGCTATGATCATCGGGTAAACGGCGACAGCATTCTCGTCATTTATCGGCGGAAAGTGTTTCTTTATATTGTCCAGTAGTTTCTTACCGGCAATTTGTTTTTTGTCTTTCATCTTATTCCTCTGTCGGGGATATGCCCTTTGAAAGCATTATGAAACCAACCGAAATTAACGGAAGGAATATGAAAATTACGAAAAACTGGAGCGATATCACCGACGCTGTCGGCGCTATAGCTGTCATTACCGCGCTTAGTATCAGGAAAAATACGGAACCGACGATTATCAGCGTTATGTACATCTCGATGTAGAGGGACATCTGCTCCGAATATTCCTCTATGCTCCTCCTGAAATCTGCCATGTATATTTTCGACTTCTCCTTGAGGTAACCGCTCAGGTTTCCTCCGGTTGTTATGACCGTTGCCATTCCCCACAACAAGTCCTTCAGGTTCTCGGAAGGCGTTCTCTCTGCCGCTTTCTGTATGGCAGTCTTGATGTCCATACCGAATATTTCCGTGTCTGTGTATATTTTCGAAACCTCCTTTGAAAGCTCTCCGAACTCGGAGAACTCGGATATTATCTTGAAAATTTTTGCGGGCGGCGCGCCCGAGCTCGCAATAGTGGACATGTACATTGTTCCGAACGGCAGTGAATTGTCTATCTTTCTTTTTCTGCTGCTCGCGGAAATAGACGGATAATAATACATTGATACGAAAACGCCGGCGCACAGCATCAATGACATGGTAAATGATACAGTCACCGAAAGCGCAACTGAACTTATCTTTGCATAACCCAGCGCCAGCCCGAATAGCAGCGACAGCGTCGGCCAGCCTATGAGCATGGTCACGAACGAAAGAAACGTCATGTTCGAGACATATTCGTGCAATGATATTTTCATGTCGGCTTTAAGCAGGTCTCCTTTCAGCGGTTCGAAGTGGTTCAGGTAAGGCTTTACAATTGCCCCAAAATATTTGAATGCAATTTTGTTTAACATTTATTCAGCCCTATCAATTTCTTGATTAAACTTCTTAGGAAGAAGTTTATTTGATTGAACTTTTTGTAAAAGTTTAACTAAAACGAGTTGGTTTTGGTCGATAATAAGCATTGCGTTGTCATAGGAAACCCACCAGTTTCCTATGCACGGAAAGCTAAAGCTTTCCGTTGTTGTCACTCGGCCATTCCAAGCACTTTTTCCGGGTCGGAGTTGTACATGCTGAATACTTTTGCAACAGAAGCAAAGTCGCTTATTCCCTTTTCCTGCATCCATTCCAGCACCTTCACCCTGTTACTGACCTCTTCCTGCATCGCAGTCTCGGAAGTGTTGCTTGAGTACGCTATTTTTTTAAGCACCGCACTATTGCCGACCGCTTTCAGATATTTTTTGGCAGGATCCCACTTGAAAACTAGATTGCCGATAGGCGCGCCGTTCTCATAACCGACTATTTCCATTATTGTGTCCACTTTTCTGACGTTTTTGTTCTTGAACGAGGTTGTGTCAGTAAAAACCAATATGTCAAGATTTTGTATGAGATTTCCGGGCAGGTTTATCGGAGGCGTCGTTAAACGATCTACGAGTTTCGAGATGCTGTCCGCGTGTATTGTCGACATTCCCGGGTGGCCGGATGCAATCTGCTGGAACAGCACATACGCCTCTTTGCCTCTCACCTCGCCTACGATAATATAGTCCGGCCTCTGCCTCAGGCTTTCCTTCAAAAGGTCGAACATATCGACCTCTCCGATCTTTTTGCCCTCGTTATCTGATATGGCCGTTCTCGCAACCTCGGGTACCCAGTGTGGATGCGGTAAACGCAATTCGGGCGTGTCCTCTATACTGACAATCTTTTTGTTGGGTTTTATGAAAAGCGACAGCACATTCAGCATCGTAGTCTTTCCGGACGCCGTCGAACCGCCGATAAGAACCGATTTTCCGTTCTCGACCGCGATCCACAAATAAGCAAGCGACGTTGCATTTACCGTTCCGAAGTTTATGAGATCTATCGGCGTCAGGGGCACGTCTGTAAATTTTCTTATTGTGAAATTCGACCCCCGCATCGCTATGTCCGTGCCTAACGTGGCTTGCACACGCGAACCGTCCGCCAGTATGCCATCGAGCAAAGGCTCAGCCATGGATATGTTCTTTCCCGCTCTTTGGGACAGTTTTATTGCAAACGTGTCCAGTGATTTCTGGTCCTGGAATTTTATATTCGTCCTTATCGATCCTATCATCGGATTTTTGTGGAATATGAACAACGGGATATTCGTCCCGTCGCAGCTTATGTCTTCTATGTTCGGATCGTTCATCAGCGGCTCGATTCTTTCAAGCCCGGCGAAATCCCTTTTGATATAATATTTTAAGACATCCACCCTTTTAGTGCCAAGTTTGATTCCCATTACGGAAAACACATCGTCCGTTTGGCGCATCAGGTAACTCACAGCTTCCGCTTTCCTCAGCTTTCGTAGGTCTATGTTTAATCTTTCCTCGAGAATGTCCTTGCTTCTTGCAAGTATTCGTTTCTCTTCCGGCGTGAGCACTGGTTCGAACACGTTGTAAATCAGCGCATTTTCCTGCGAATCCCATTTTATGTTGGTGTACGCGTAAACTATCTCGCCCTTCGCGGGCTTTCTGGGAATGAGCGGATAGATCGTGTTTATTTTCATCATGTCCTCCGCTTCATCCTCATTAACTTCAAACGGTTTCGGTTCTTTCTGTGGTATGCTTATTCCGTCGATTACGGTTTTTGGAACAATTATTTGCGGTTCGGCAACGCGTTGTTGCGGTTGTACGGTTTGTTGCATTTGAGAAAACTGCTGCGGAGCAACCATCTGGGCTTGCATCGCCCATTGCGGCTGTGCGTTTTGCGGGAAGAAGACAGCCTTGTAGCCCCTTGAATACTTGCCAAAAACGCGGTTCATGTCAAACCTTGGCTCGCTCGGCGCGAGCTGTTTGTAACTCTTTATCTTTTGCTCTGTCTGTATGAGTTTCTGCTCGTAATCCTGCATTATTTTTTTGAATGTGTCCGCATCAACCTCCCGTTTATAATATTTTTTCTCAAGTTCTTCCTTGGATTTTATCAGACTGTCGCGTTCTATCTCCGCGTCCCTTAATTTGTCCGTCGATTCCGGCGCGTCGCCTATCTTGCTTTCAATCGACGCAAGGCTTTGCCGCACTTCTTCTATGTCTCCGAGCCTTCCAAAATCAGGCATCGTTTTCATTGATGAAATTTCGTTGCGAAGCGATATTATGTCCTCTGGCCTAAGGCTCGCTTTGAGCGAGTTTTCTTCGAGCCTTCTTATCCGTTCGTACAAATCCTCTATTGACGCTTCCGATACGCCGTATTTTTCAGCTGTTCGTTTGAGCACGTGCGGGTTTTTTACAATATTCTCAACCGGAAGGCCGATTTTTACGTTCTTCGACACCCCGAACAGTCTTTTTACAACGAGTTTCACTTTCGCCTTTGGTATTGTGTAATCCTTCGCCCCGTCTTTTTTTGCTTCTGCTACCTTAAGCATTACTTTGCCCACGCTTTTTGTTATATTCGTTTCGCTGGCAATTTCATTGTCGACGACAGTCGAGGCGGCTTTTTTCGCAGCCGCCCTTCTCATGATAGCGTTTAAAGTTGCTGTCAAATTATCCCAATTATAATCTATTGGCAGTCCATGAACTTAAAAAACGACGCCTGTCATCTTTGGAGCACAACTTCTTTGGTGTAATTGTAAAATATGAGTTTCAGGGGCGATTGCATGCTCAGTTCAACTCCCCTTAGTTTTAAAACAGTTCCGTTCAGGTTGTACAAGCCTATTATTGACCTGTATATACCGGAGTCTGTTGCGTTAACGTGAACCCCATTTTTGTCAATGCTCAATTCGTACAAACGGTTTCCTATGACCTTTGGCACATAAAGCTTGGCAGTCGCATTGTAAAAGTATTTTCCCTGTCCGTAGAGCTCTATGATGTTTGAAGCTGCGACCAGACCGACATCCTTGAAATTGTCGTGTATCGCTATGACGTTTACCTGCTCGCCTAGCAGGTTGAAAATCGCGAAAACGCTTGTTAGAATTATCAGTCCTATTCCGAATATTATTACCTGTTCAAAGATCTGGTATTGTCCCTTCATAACACTAACTTGTCAAATCATACAAAAAAGGTTGTTTTGGTTAAACTCTCGCTTCTTTGATTAAACTTTCTTTCTAAGAAAGTTTATGCGAAGTCGACTTTTATCCTGCTTATTTCTAGGTCCTTTCCGTTTGCCGCGCCGTTCGCGACCACGAATCTTCCGTCGTACGTTATTGTCATCTTGCCTGCAGTTGCGTTTTGCACATTGCCCGTTTCCAGTTCGACCAAGTAGCCTTTTTTAAGAGTATCGATTTCCCTGTACCACAACCTGTATAAAGCGTTGTGGTCACCCGCAGCATTCTTTACCATCCTGATCATTATCACGCCGTCGTCCTCGCCAAAGGTTGCAACCTTGCCGACGTTTCCGGTATTCAAGCCTATCCATCTGTCAAGCGCGTATATGCTTCTCGCAGCGTTCGTTGTAAGCGTAACGCTGTTGTTGTATTCGTTATGCTCAGTGCCTCCGGGAGCGGGCCGGGAAAGATAATACCTTTCATTGTTGAAAACGCTGAAAACGCCTTTCGGCGTGAGCGTTATCGTTTCTGTGCACGTTCCAGAGCACGTCTGCGACATGTCCGTTATCTTCGAATTTAGGACATTAAAAAATGCCTGCACGCTTTCCGCTTCTGCCATCGAGCTTCGTTTCTCTGTCAGCGGCGCGCCCCACATGTACGCAGCGCCGACCAGTGAAACAATCACACCGCCAAGTAAAACAAAAGTGATTACTTCGCTCTGACCTTTAAAAAATCCTGATTTCACAGCATCACACTTGTATTATCTTTGTAGAAGCAGGTAAATTAATATTACTTGCAGATTACTTGTGTCTGCGCCAAGTTGGTTTTAGTACCGACAATCACTTGGTAAGTTCCCTGACTGTAAGTCGTTCCGTTTGCGCATAATGCCGCGTTACCTCTTCCTGCGAAAACCGTTGCAGCCTTTCCAGGCGCTATGCCGGCTGACGGGAAGTACGTGGGAACGCCCAACCCTGCCGGATATAATGTGGATGTGCAGTCAATGCCGTTTATTGTTGCAACTATAATATCCGCAGGCATTATTGTGCTCTGTGCGCCGTTGTTCTGCACCATAACAGCGATATAATTGTTTCCGCCGAGTTTGTAGCAATACGCCCCACCAGGCGGTATTGAAACAGCGTCCTCTGTTGTGGCATTTGTCAAGCCGGAAAACCAGGCATACGCAATTCCGACTATTCCGACAGTAATCAGCATCAGCATTATTAGCGATATTACCGGGGTTATGCCTTTTCTTAACACAGTTATCTGCCCTCTCTGGTGCTCGCTATTATCGAAAACGTTGCGAGTTGTGCTATGCTCGATAAAATGACAAGAACTGCGAGCATTACAAGCGCCCTTGTCACATTGTCATTCTGCGGTAAAATGCTCATTACGCCTATCAGTATGTAACCGCCGACAACGAGCAGAACGCCTATTGCCACAATGAATGTATTTGTCAAAGTCTTTCGCGTATGGTTTTTTGCCATTTTAATCAGCTTACTTGCAGTATGCACTCGATTCGACTATACCTGTGCGCGTGCCGACTCGGATATTGTGTACGCCAGCGGTACATGCCGTGCCACCGCACGCATATCCGTTTACAATAAGTTTTCCGCTTCCAGCCGGTATTGTCACGCTTTGCCTTGATACATCGCTTCCTACATCAGTGCCGTCAATCTGCAAAATTATCACGTCACCGCCAACAGCCGTGCTTATGTCGCTGGTTGCGCCGTTGTTCTGTATCAAAATGCTTATCTTGTTGTTTCCGCCCACAGCTGCACAGAACGACCCGCCCGGCGGTATTGAAATTCCTTTTTCAGTTTGCGTTGTGAGTAAATTGGAGAACCAAGCATAGGCAACGCCTACCATTCCGACAGTAATCAGCATCAGCATTATCAGCGATATTACAGGCGTTATTCCCTTTTTCATCTTTTTGCACCCCTCAAATTTTCGCGAATCTTACCAAGCATTGCAAGCGATGCTAACTGTATCATGCTCGAAACAATCGCGAGCAGGGAAAGCATCAATATGCTTCTCGAAACAGTATCCTGCTGCACCGCGGTCATCAGAACCATCACAAGATACCCGGTTACGACCAATATCGCGCCGATAATCACAACAAAAACATCGACAAAAACACCAGTCTTCATTTTTTCAATTCTTGGCATAAATATCAGCAATTACATTAAATTGTCATTATCTTCTTATTAAAGGTGTGCTCATTGTTGTCCCTATTGTTGGCCTCGGTGGCACAACGTAGAGTCTTTTCAATCTCTTATCAATCGCATCCAACGATCCGATCATCACCTGATTGGTCTCTACCATTTTTTTGTTATATTCGACAATCTGGTTTAATCCTTCCGTCACCGGTTTCATAGCATCTGTAGACATACCCGTTACTTCCTCTTGTGAAGCAGCTTTTAGTAATGAAACGAATTCATTCAGCGTTCCAAGCAGTTCGTCGATTTTCGAGGGTATTCTTGAGATCTCGTTTCTCAGGTCCAAGTTTGCGCGGACAAGATCATCAACAATCTGCTGGTTTGCCTTGATCAGCTCTATCATCTCGTCAACAAGTTTGTTCATTTCCTTTGCGCTTGTTCCGCCTTCAATCTGGTCAATACGCCTTTCCAATCTTCTAATTGGAGATAAAGCTATGATTTCGTACTCTTCAGAATCAGGAGTTTCGCTCATTAAAGTAGATTTTGATTTCTACCAATAAATACTTATTCTGGGCGATTGGTCAGGACTTTTCAGGGAAAATCAGAGAAAGTTCGCAATGATTTGCAATGCAAACAACGGAAACCATAGGTTTCCGTGCGTAGGAAAATAAACGATTTTCCTACGTCATGCATAGGAAACCATTGTTTCCTATGTTATTTACATCTCGCCTTCGCCCATGCCCGGCATGCCGCCTGGCGGCATTCCGCCGCCTTTGTTCAGCTTGCTTGCGGAAATCACGTCGTCTATCCTGAGTATCATTTCCGCAGCCTCGGATGCGGAACTTATTGCCTGTATTTTCGTTTTCAACGGGTCTATCACGTTAAGTTTTTCCATATCGCTTATCTTGCCTGCCAGAACATCAACACCCGCAGAAACATTGCCCGCGTCGTGCTCGGCACGGAGTTTAACGAGCATGTCTATTGTGTCCAATCCCGCATTTTCTGCAAGCGTGCGCGGAATAATTTCCATAGCATCGGCAAAAGCGTTTATTGCAAGTTGCTCGCGCCCGGGGAAGCTTTCGGCGAATTTTCGAAGAAGTCTCGCTATCTCAGCCTCAGGAGCGCCGCCGCCGGCTACATATTTTCCCATTTCGATTGTCGCAGCCACACCCTTTATCGCGTCGTTTACTGCGCGTTCGACTTCGTCAACAATATGCTCCGAACCGCCGCGGATTAGAATCGTAACCGCCTTCGGATCCTTGCACTTCTGCACGAATATCATCTGTTCGCCCGCGATTTTTTTCTCTTCGACCAAACCGGCGTAACCCAAATCGCCTGCCGAAAGGTCGTTTATGTTCGACGTGACTTTCGCGCCTGTCGCTCTTGCGAGTTTGTCCATGTCGGATTTTTTAACTCTTCTCGCAGCCATTATTCCCTTCTTTGCCATGTAATGTTGCGCAGCATCATCAATCCCTTTCTGTGAAAACACAACGTTAGCGCCTGTCACTGCGATTTTCTCAACCATGTCCTTCAGCATTTTTTCCTCTTCTGCAAGGAACGATTGCATCTGCTCAGGCGACGTTATCCTTATCTCTGCATCAGTTTCCAGCTCCTTGACTTCTAATGCGACGTCGAGCAGCGCGATCTTTGCATCCGTGAGTTTTTTCGGCATTGACGGGTGAACAACGTCCTTGTCTATCGCTATCCCCCTTATCAGTTCGGTGTCGCTTATCGAACCGCCCTGTCTTTTTTCAAGCTTTACATTCTCAACGTCGATCGTGACTTTGTTGTCGGTTGTTTCGGAAATTTCTTTTACCGCCTGCACAACAATTTTTGCAAGCTTTTCCTGATTCTCGCCAACAGCTTTGCTGTTCATGGCCGTGACAGCGATCTGTACGAGTTTTGTCTCGTCTTTCATCGAAACGCTTTTTGCAATGCTTTTCAAAATTTCAAGCGCCTTCTCTTTCGCCGACCTGTAGCCTTTTGTTATCACTGTGGGATGGACTTCCTGGTCAAGAAGATCTTCCGCCTTTTTCAGCATCGTGCTGGCGAGAACAACAACCGTTGTCGTGCCATCGCCAACCTCCTCGTCCTGCGTCTTTGATATTTCAACCATCATTTTTGCGGCAGGGTGTTCGATTTCCATCGCGCCGAGGATCGTTGCGCCGTCATTGCTTATCACAACATCACCAAGTGAATCCACGAGCATCTTATCCATTCCGCGCGGTCCGAGTGTTGTTCGTATAGCATCGCCAACAGCCTTCGCAGCCGCAATATTGTTTCTCTGCGCATCCCTGCCTGTTGTTCGCAGCGCGCCCTCTGGCAAAATTAAAACAGGTTGTCCGTTGATTTGTCCCATAGTTGCATTCACCATATCAAAAACCTCCACATTGTTCGGAATGGGCGTTGCCCATCCCAGTCATCAGAACACTAAATTTATGTAAAAGAGCTTATATAAATACCTGCCGGTTTTGGGTATTGTCCAGTTATCGGTTGCTTTTACCATTGTCAAGGGCGGTCGTTGCACGATCGCTTTAGAAGCCGGATCTGAAGAATAATCGGTTTGGCTTATTAAAACAAAGTTTGTACGTGATGTGTGAAAGAAAATAAAATAGTAATCGAAATCGATTGTCCTTGTCCAAAGGTCTTCGAGTTTACGGTAAACCCCGCCAATACACCCTCATGGATTAATACAGTTGTCTGTGAAGAAACGAACGAATCCCACATAAGATTAGGAACCGAATACAAGAATCTCAATAAGCAGGGCAAGTGGACAGAATATCAGGTTACTCGGTTCGAACTAAACAAAGCATTCGAACTGAAGCAAAAGAACGGTTCATACTATGTTCGTTATACATACGAACCAATTTCTGATAATAAAACAAAACTCACATATTTTGAGTGGGTTGATGAAGGCGATTTAGAAGAACCACTCTCTCCTGTTGTTTTAGAGAAACTCAAAAAAGTCATTGAAAAACAATAAGCTGCGGCGGTTTTTAGCAACTGTTCTTGGCTAAAACAGCGTTTTAGCCAAAACAACCGCATATCAGACAGAACCCGGTTTTGGGTTTTGTCTTACAATCTCCTGTAAAAACTTGTTATACGGGGCATGTTATCTAGAACCTCGAATCTTGCGTAGGCTTTTGCAACATAGCCTGTTTTTTTGAGGATATTTTCCACACCGTCACCGCGCGCATAAAGTGTTCCTATTCCGACAAGGGGAAAGCCGCTTCTTCGCATCGCGCTTTCCACAGCCATGGCGGTCCCTCCGGACGAGATTGTATCTTCGACAAGAAGAGGCCTGTCGCCCCTTTCCAGGCCAACGCAGAACATGTCGGCCGCCCCTTTGTAAGCTTTTTTCTGTTCAATTGTTATCTGGTCTGGTATTCTGTAGTCGCGCTTTCTTATCGGAACCACTGTCAATCCGGTTTTGTCGGCGAATGTTGTCAGCAGAAAAGCCTTCGCCTCCGGTAAAAGAATCACGTTTGAATTTTTCAACTCTTCTTCGAGCATGTACAGCAACGCATCCGCAACCGCGTTTCTGAATTTATGCGTCATTCTTCGTTCAAGCGGAAGAATGGCATAGTCGTACGTATCATTGGATACTGTGAGAAATTTGGTCATGCGCGATTTTTCTGTCTCGGATCTTATGATATCCTCGTATTCCTGCATGCTAATAACAAAGCTGGCAGGCTTAAATGCTTTGCGCCGACCTTTATCGAAACCGTGAATTGAATGGAGCCTTTATCGCAGTTTCTCCCGTACGGGCAAGAATTAAAAAATAACGCTTCATAGTACGCCATATCTATTACTTCATTAGATAGCCCAATTGTGTGCGAATTAAATCCGGTCCTCTATCAGCTCTTCCAGCGCCTCGATTTCGTTTATTTCTTCGAGCTCGCTTCTCATTATTACCGGCACGCCTTCAACGCTTCTTCTGAAAAATTTTTGCGACACGAACACCGCGCGCTTTCCGGTTATCTCGGATATATCGTGAAGCATCTGGGCATCTTTGCGGAATGTGTTGTTGTTTTCGGACACGTTGGCAAGTATTACGTTTTCGCTTCTCGCGACAAGGTTGAACACAGCTTTTGAAATTTGCATTGTCGAAAACCCGATCCTGCTTAATTTTCTCGAAACAACAGCCTCGAGCCCTTTCGGTTTTTCGTAAGTTTCGGCATTCGCTGCGTGCAGTTCGTTGATCGCGACAGGCGAGCCGAGTAAACACTCGATTTTTTCCACAATCTCCGGACGCGCCCGCCCGTTGTTTTCATAGTATATTATCGACGTTCTCGAAACTCCGACCTCGCGCGACACGTCGCCAAGCGATAATCCGAGTTTTTTTCGGTTCGCCCGCATCTTTGCGCCGTCAATGTAAACAACGCTTCCGCCCTTTCCCGCGTGGCTGAATATTTTCCTGTTCGCGATTATGTCCTGCAGGCTGTTTATCGCGATTGCGGGCACCCCAAAGCGATGGTATACCAGTTCCTCCATCTCGCCTTTGCGCGTTTTCGTTCCCACGAACATCGGCTTCGCATCGATCGAACGGGCTGCGGTCAAAAGGCTTTTTGCCTGCGTCTCTGTGGCAGAGTCGATGTTTGATAAAACCTTTACTAGTATTGAATTGTTACCGGCCGCGACAACGTCAAACGAACCTCTCGATAATGCGACTCGGTAATCCGCGTTAATAAATTCGTCTTCAACAGCATTGATGAGATCCTTTCTCATACCATTAGAATGAGACGGCGTATTTTTAAGCTCTTCGAAAGAGTCGCTGCATCTTTTTAAACTTGCGGCAGATATGATTAAGAAGTAAATCGAAACCTATGCACGCAAAATAACACCGGTTTCAGTTTGATGTGGGCCTGTAGCTCAGCTTGGTAGAGCGACGGTCTTATAAGGCCCGCAAGCTTCTGCTTGCGAAACTAAGCTGCGTAGACGCCGTAATTCTTGGTAAAAGAACGGCACGGTCGCCGGTTCGAATCCGGTCGGGCCCACTCATTTTTAACCCAGCAGAGTTTGTTATACAATATGCAGATCATTGCAGACTTGCACTCGCACTCAAAATACAGCCGCGCCACTTCGCCGCAGATGAACATAGCGAACCTCGGCAGGTTCGCCGAGATAAAAGGCCTTAACATTCTCGGAACCGGCGATTTCACCCACCCGTTGCAGCTGCGCGAATTGAAATCATCGCTGGAAAAAATCGACGATGCGGGATTATTCTCGGATAAAAAAACCAAAACCATGTTCATGCTTTCATCGGAAGTGTCTCTGATTTACAGGGTCAAGGAGCACACGAAAAAAATCCACAACATCATATTCGCGCCAGATTTCGAAACGGTTGATCAGATCAATGAGAAGCTGGACAAATATGGGAATCTCGCGTCTGACGGCAGGCCGATATTGACAAAAATAAGCTGTCCTGAATTCGTCGAGATGATGTCGTCGATATCAAAGAACGTTTTCATCATACCAGCGCACATATGGACACCTTGGTTTTCGATGCTCGGTTCGATGTCCGGCTTTGATTCTGTCAAAGAATGTTTCGAAGACCAGACAAGGCGTATATTCGCTGTTGAGACAGGCCTGTCTTCGGACCCTGCGATGAACTGGCGCGTTTCAAGCCTCGATGATTTTGCGCTGGTTTCGAATTCCGACTCGCATTCGCCGTGGGCATGGCGGCTCGGACGCGAGGCGAATGTTTTTGATCTCGAAGCGCCTGACTACAAAGAAATTTTCGGCGCTATCAAAAACAAAGACAATAAAAAATTCCTCTATACGATAGAGGTCGACCCGAATTACGGAAAATACCACGTAGACGGCCACCGAGATTGCAATGTTTCTTTTGATCCGGAGGAAACGAATAAAATGAATGGAATCTGCCCGCGCTGCAAGCGGATGCTTACCATAGGCGTTTTAAATCGCGTAGAGCAGCTCGCAGATCGACCCGAGGGTTTTGTTCCGGAAGCCGCAATACCGTTCAAGACATTGCTGCCGCTGTACGAAATAATATCACACGTCACCGGCGTGAGCGCGCTTTATTCGAAAAAAGTGACCGAAGAGCACGATAAAATTGTTTCAAGGTTCGGAACAGAGCTGAATGTTCTAATGGACGCCTCCTTTGAAGAGCTGAAAAAGGTCACGCACGAAAGGATCGCGGCCGCAATAATCAAATCGCGCAGCGGTTTGAAGTATAAACCCGGTTACGACGGCGTTTACGGTGTTCCGTTGTTCGGTAATGAGGAATTGCTGCCCCAAAAAAGCGGACAAAAAGTTTTGAAAGAGTTTTCCCGATAAATCCAGCCTAGTATTGTCCTGTCTGTACGGTTTTCTGCGCAATCGGCCCTATGTTTCCTGCAGCATCCTTTGCACGGACAACTACGTAGTACGTTGACTGCTGGTCAAGGTTGTTTGCAGGACCCGCAGTTATCAGGTCGCCGGTATTTTTCACAGCAGGCGATGTTATTCTTGCAAGGCTTGCGCAATTGCCGCAATCTGCTGTTGGCTGTACTTTGTCCACTATTATATCAAACGCTGTTACCCCCTTATTATCAGAAGGTTGTGTGAACGTTATTGCGGAAATAATCCACTTCCCTGCAGTGTTCGGGTCTTTAATCGCCGCCGAAACCTGGAAATTTGCACTTGAAACAGCTGCGGGCGCTTCTGTGTCCGCACTCGTGCCTCCGACTACTGTTGTTGTCGTAGCCCCGCCGCCAGTCGGCGTTCCTGTAGGAGTAACATAATTCTCGCGTCCGGTCACCTCTATTGGAGTTGCAAGTTTGGCATCAACGAAATACCCATAATCAGCCCTTACAACAACAGTCTTTGAGACAGCAGCGAGAGGAGAGGTTGCCCTTACCTCACACGCAATCTTGAAGTCCTTGCCCTTTGAAAGTTCTATGTTTAATCCACTACCAGTCAAAGCGACGCAATCGCCTGTGCTGTCAACCATGCTTAGGCCCGAAGGCAGTGCAAGCGTAAGCTTTGCTAGATTCCACTTTGTAACAGCGTTCGGGTCATTGTCAAGGAACGTGTTTCCGCCAGCAAGGTTTGTTACAGCAACAACTAGCATGAATGTCTCGGAACCGCCTTCAATCTTTACAGGCTCGTTTACGCGCACATCAACGCCCAGCGGGCCGTTCGACGGTTGCGCCGTAGTTACGGGCAGCGTTTCGCCCTTGTCCTTTAGCCTCTGGTATTCATCAAATGTGACGAGTTGGATCTGTTTTATCGTGGTTGTTGAATAACCGAAAGATACCCTTGCGGTAGCCTGGTAATTCTGGACTATGCCGACCGGTAATTGTGGTGCCTGCACCCTCCAAGAATATTGTTTCGGTATGGCCTCTTCACCGCGCTGGTTTATTCTCAGGTCGGATATACTATCGCTCTTTTTACCGCTTTGCAAACCCCATTGTGTGTTGGTCGCATCGCAGGATGGAACATCACATTTGACATCCAATTCCAACAATTGAACTTTGACGGCTGTTGCTTTCGAGTCGCCTGTGTTAACTATCTCCGCAGAAAGCGAGACTTTGTCGTTTCCCCTTATTGCAGTGCTGTCCGCAACAAAAGATTTGATAACAACAGAACCACCGTTGCTGCCAGTGGACGCATCAGTAGTCGTGCAGCCTGATACGATTATAGCCAAAACAATGCCGAGTATTGCCAGTTTCATTTATCGCACGCCTTAAAACTTTCTATTAATTAGTTTCCCCGCGTGTTTATTTAAATCTGCTACGGCTTCTCCACAACCAGTTTTACAGGCAGGACGCTCGTAAATTTGTAAGCATACGATAACTCGGCTGTCAGGTATTTCGTAACTCTCGGCGGCAGCGAGTCCGGCGCTTTGATTGTACAGAATATAGGGTCGGATTCTTTTTTTGTTCCGGACAAGTCGATAAATAGCGGCGTGTCACAGTTCACCGTAAGCTCCGACGGGGCGGCTAGTTTGAAATTCGGCTTCGTTATCCCTCCGCCCTCGATCTCTCCCGCACCTTCGTTCCTGATTACGATCTTTACGTCAAAAATCTCGTCCTTTCCAATAGGTTGCGGAGATTCTATTGTTATGTACGTCTTTACAGGGCCGTCGCTCGTAACTGACGACAACCCCGCCTCGCGCGCAGCTATCTCCGCATTGTTTGCGAATATTACTCCGACAGATCCGCGGGAAACGTATGAGTAGTTTGTTTTAACGATCATGCTGCAGTCGAAATTGCGGTTCGCTGTTCTTTCAGCCGTGGGCGCTTTTAAGTTCCACTGGAACTTTTTCGACGCCCCGATGCCAAGCTGGAATGCGCACGCTGAATAGCCGTCCGATGACGTCAGCGCGCACGTCGTCTTTTCAACGTCAAAAACGGATGAGCAATAGTCTGAAAGCTCTACGCGGACATTGCCGACTTTTTCCTCGGCGTTATTGGTAACAAATCCGTTAAGCACGAAATTCCTTTCCGGTTTCACCTCGTTCGGAACAGCCTCTGTGTTTTCCAAAACAACGATTTCATTGGTTTTCATCGGCTGCGTTGTGTTGTTATCCGTACAGCCGGAAACCAGAACCACGAGCACAATAGCAACAACGGCCATGACGTGTTTCATAAATAGATTAATCTTGCTTCAGGATATTAAACTATGGGCTTGTTCGAGGACATTGCAAACAACTATTTTATCGATCCGCTTGTTAACCAAACAGGCAAATACAATGTCGTGAACACGGTTGTGTATGCTATCGTTCTATTTTTTGTTGCATACATTTTATATGAAAAGGTCCTAAAAAAGCGCGTAACCATTGATAAAAACTTTGCGCTGGCATTCTCGTCGTTTGCGGTGTTAGCATCGTCGTTGCATGTTCTCAAAGACATGGGAATACTCCCGAAAATTATCTTTGACACGCCTTCCATTTACGTTTTGATGGGTTTTCTGTTCCTCGTGTCGTTTGTAATCTCCAAAATCTTGGAAAAGGAAATGAAAATCGCGTACTGGAAAACGCTGTCGTTCATTGCACTTGCGCCTGCAGTTGTTATAATAATTTTCATACTATCCAACGCACACAACCTTGCGGGACTTGTGTATGTCCTCTCATTGTTTGCGATTTCAAACGCCGTGATTTATCTTGCGGGAATGAAGTTTGCAAAAATACTCACAAAAGAAAATTTCGCTGTTCTCGCCGCGCATATGCTCGACGCATCGTCAACATTCGTCGCAATATCGTTTTTTAACTATGGAGAGCAGCACATGGTCCCGACATTTTTAATGGGTTTATTCGGGCCTGTCGCGATGTTTCCGCTGAAGCTCCTGATCATAGGCGCGGTTATCCTGATCCTCGACAAGGACATAAAGGACAAAAATTTCCGGACATTTATCAAGCTTGTTATTCTCGTATTGGGTCTTGCGCCCGGGTTAAGGGACGCGCTTCGGTTGGCTGTTTTTGCTTAAGGCGTCGGCGGTACCGAAGTCGTGGTTGTTGTCGCGATTGTTGTCGTCGTCGCTGCGTTGCACGCGTCAAATCCCGATTGGTCGACATCCGCGGAAGCAGTTTTGTTTACGTTATACAGGTACGACGCCTCGACTGTTGCAACGAACCTTTTCGTTCCCTCGACGTTGTTTACGCTTGTGTCGCAGCTTATTGTGATGAATTTTTCATTGCCGTAAGATCTTCCTGACGGGTCGTTGATTTTCGTAGGATCGGTGGAATCGCCGTTAACCTTGCAGTTTGTCAGACTGAATGGCGCAAACGATAATTTCGCGTTATTCAGCTTGAATGATCCTGTGCCAAGGTTGGTCAATCTTGCGAACACTATGTTTTTTGTCCCGCCCTTTAACGGTTGGTAGCCTTCTATTCCCACGGAAATGCTTGTTTGGACAGGCCCGCTTGATGAATCGACGGTCGGCTGAGCCAAAAACACGTCCTTGTTCGCTGTTTTTGTGTTGTAGTCATGCGAGTTCATTACATCTACCGGTAGAGCAGCGCTTGCGTCGTATTCGTATTCCATGTTTAACGTGAATGGGTATGATGATATTTTTTGGCACGGTATTGTTATTTCCGATGTCAGGTCCCGTTTGGAATTTGGCATTATCTTTTCGCCAACTATGCCGTTTGCGCATTCCGGACAATCGATCTTGTTTATTATTTTCGCGTCCTTTCCTTCGCCAGCGATTATCCTCATTTTTTTAACCGTTGCGTTGGAGTCGCCCTGATTTTTAACAGCCGCAAACACGCGGGCGATTTGCCCGACCATAACCGACGGCTCTGCCGATAAGCTTGTTAACTCAAGTCCGTTCCTGCTTTTTTGCACAGTCGTAGTTCCTGACTTGTAGCATCTTTCTAACAGCGGATTGGTGAGACAGTCCATCTGCGAGAAAAAGTTTTGCGACGCTTCTGCGACTTTGTTCACACTGCTTAGTGCGTTGTTGTAATAGGCTGTTATCGTGGATTTCCACGGGCTGTAAACCAATAACCAGCCTCCGCCTCCGAATATTACCATTATTATGACAGCCCACGTCACGAAACCCGTCGCGTCAATCGGGCCGTACGCAAAAATGTAAAGCCCTATGATTACGAAAAATATTATCAGAAAAACACCCGTTGTCCAGAACCTGAATAAAGACAGCACGACAAAGTACAATGCAGCGGCGAGCAATCTGTACACTAAGCTTTTCCAGCTCTTTCCCGGAGAGTATTGCTGCGGCGCCGGCTTTTCATTTGCCTGCATTTTTTCCGCAGCCTTCTTTATCAGCTCGTCCTTTAAAGACACAATCATCCACCCTGGAGGAATATGTCCACGGATTTTATTTCCATTGAGCCGTCGGACAGCAGTGTCATCGTGTTGTTGCCTTCGTTGACCTGGTCTGCGCCGAATTCCGCATCAATGGTATCTTTCAACTCGGTTATGAAAATCGATTTAATTCCCCTGCTGCTGTTGAAGCGGACTTCGATGGCTGCAGGCTTTAGCACAGAACCCACGTTTATCTCGACAACGCCCGAGAACTTGCTGCTGTTCAAAAGGAACAAATCGTCCCCGTTAAGTTTGAATGACGTCGAGACACCGGGCGTCCTGTTGCGCCAGAGGAACACGTTCAAGAAAACATTGCTTAACGAGAATGTGCTGTCGCTTTCCAGAGTTATGACGTTTTTGCCAGACCTTATATCTGACGGGCCTATCTCAATCGAATCGGTTTGTTTTGGGAACCTGCCGTATATAGCCTTCCCGTTTATCGAGGCTTTTAATGTTCCATCGGCAGAAGAATAATCCGCTCTTCTGAAGTTCAACACACCCGCGCTCCACGTCGGGAGCTCTTCTGGAAATACATCGAAGAACAGACTTCTCTTCGATTTTGTTATTATGTCAAAATGCACATTTTGCAAGGCGTAGAAAGACGACGCCCAGAACCGTGCACCCGGCCCTGTTGATTTGACGATTAGCGTGTTCGATTCCTTTATCGCCTCTTTCGGTATGTTTACATCAATCTTCCCAGCCGCTGGCTTGTCATTGTAATACTCCTTTCCATTCCACGAAACCGCAAGGTTGCCGTAGTTGTTCGTGCTGGTTATTTCCAAAGAAACGCTTCCCGCAACCGCTTCCGTTACAGTGGCTGGCTGAAGGTTTATTTCTAGGGACAAATCTTTGTACGAAAACAGTCCGTTCGCGATGTCCTGCACCAAAACTTCGCGTATATTCATTGAGGAGTTTGCGCCTATCACAAATGAGTCGTAGTTTATTGTTCTGGCCTTGTCCTCTTTCGTGAATCCGAGGAAGAACTGAGGCATTGATGCTACGTCTATTTTCGAAACTTTTTGCACGACATTTCCGCCCGGAATGCCTTCCATTAACGAGGTTCCAAGGAACAGGATTCCAAGAAAAAGCAAGGACATTATAAGTAATACCGCAAAACTTTCCATCCCACTTACCTATTAAATGTTTATTCGCAACCCTAATAAAATAAGTTTTTGCCCGGTTGGCTGTAAAAATAGCGCCCTCAGTCCGCCCATAGGGTTTTCTTCATCGGAACGCAGGGGAAACCAAGGTTTCCCCTACCGTACTACCCTTTCCTCAATGTAATAAATTTATTTTGTGCTCTCGAGCGCCCAAATCATTTTGGGAAATCAAAATACCTTTTGTTAAAAGGGATTTTGAATGGACCGGTCGGGATTCGAACCCGAAGCCTCCACAATGTCGTAAGCGTTTCTTTTCCCTCAAGGCTTTTCCTTATGAAAGAAAAGGCTTGTGCCAATGTGGCGATCTACCGTTGATCTACCGGCCCCCCCCCCCAAGGGAACCAAAGTTCCCTTACAGGTCTATCTCATTTTTGGAGATCCAAGCACTTTTTGTTAAACAACGAAAACCTATGGTTTCAACGGAAAGCCGAAGCTTTCCGTGCACAGAAAACACATTGATTTTCTGTGTCGTGCATAGAAAATCCTTGATTTTCTATGAAGGACTTGGAATGGGTCCGACCGGATTCGAACCGGTGGTTTTCGCGGTGTAAACGCGACGTCCTAACCACTAGACCACGGACCCGCCGTAGCCAGGCACACATCTTTGATGTGCGCCAGTTTACTAGCTTTGAGTTGATGTTATACTTATTTATTTGTCTGCGGTTAGCTGAAGTATTAAGCGGTTGGTTTGTTTGATTGATTTGTCTGCTATCAGAGGGCTGTTGGACAGTAATGAAAAGGTCAGTAAATTGTTAACAGACGGTTATTTTCTATCATCGATTATTGTCATGACCGACTCGTTTTCAACCCCCCCAAAGCAGGTTATGGTTAATTTGTACAACAAGTCAAAAAACGAGTTGGCATCGTTTTCTTTCAATGGCAATGATTTGGAATTTTCCGGTCTTTCGCCGCCCATGAAAGAGTCTGAAATACCGCCGCTGAACATCGACAAAGCCTGTGCAAAACCGGAGGACATATTATCGAAGTGCAAAACCAAGGTCCAGGCGGAAAACATTGCAAGGGTAATGCTCGTGCTTAGGACATCGACAAACTCCAAGAGCGAAGCTGGGCCGTCCTGGCACGTAAACATATTTTTAAAGAATCTTAAAGCCCTGTCCATAATCTTTGATGCCGAAAACGGCGAGGAGATCGCGTCAACGCAGATGAAGATGTTCAAGTAGTTTTTCCGAAAGCGTTGTTTTGCGCATTTGCACGATTAATTTGTCGTGATCCAGATAGTATTATG
>JAZDLW010000011.1:0-34987 GCA_043801595.1 Candidatus Aenigmatarchaeota archaeon | reverse complement strand
GTACCGCTCCATCTCGGAGTGAAGAAATTCCTTATTTTTTGTTTCCAGCCCCGTTTTTCAAACTCATACCCGCACTTTATGCATTTGTTCGACATCGGTTCAAGCTTGCCGTCCCACCTGGTTGTCATTACTATGTCAGTGCCGCATTTCGGGCACAACTTTTCCTTTTGTAGCGGATCGTCGGCCATACTATCATTTTATCCGTTTTTATGATATTAAACGATTGCCTGTGTTATAACTTATAAGGTTGGACGATGACAAGCATGAAACATGCTGCAGCCGTGCTTTTTGTTTTATTATTCATCCTGTTGCCAAACGCAAACGCATTGCCGACAGCGGAAACTGTTGTCGCGGATTACTGCCTGAAAAACAAATGCATCGAAACCGCACTGGATGCTGTCGCTTCCGTGTTCAAGGGCGTGGAGATCGCGGTAGAACCGAAAGAAATAAACGCGTACAACTGCAAAGATTCGGACCTGTTAAACATTACGATAAAATCTCCTATGCTCTCGACAGATTCGGATGTATTTGTCAATGGCAAGCATGTATGTTCGTTGCAGGGATCGCTTATTCCGAGAACGGAAACGTGCTTCTTCTCGGTGGAAGGCGGAAACGGCGGCGATGACGGCTATAGCAATGTTATTGTAAACGCGGTTGTAAAATCAAACGCAGGACTGTTAACTCCGCAGAAAGATTATTCAAAAAACTTTGTAGTAAGAATGCTTCACATGCCAACGGAGCAGGAAAAAACCGTGATCGCAGCTTTGAAGGCGTCCGAAATATCAACCGTGACTGCTGTGTCGAGGATAACGGAATATGAAGACGAGGGTTACAACATGAGTTACGCTAGGAAATACGCGGACGATGCTGAACAAAAAACATACGATGCCTACAAACAGCTAAAAGACTGCGAACTTAGCTCATCGCTTTTGTCGTACAGGGAGGCGAAACGGCTTGCGGATTTTGCGTACAATAAAGCGACGAGAGACCGCGAAAGCCAGAACAATGAAAAATTCAACGCATTGACAGGACGATTTTTATCGTCGGCTTCTAATCCGATCACCTTTTTCCTCGTTGCGATGGTCGCGTTACTCGGATACTGCCTTTACAGGGAGAAACACAAGAACAAAATCAAGCTTGAACTCTGACGCGCGCTTAAATCCCTTTACTGCATATTGATTTTTGTCTGTTCATACAAAACAACAAGAGGTATAAAATGGCAAGCGACAAAAAAATAAGGACTTATATCGACGATGTTCCCGAGGATGAAAAAGAACGACTGTCAAAGGCATGGGGAGAAAGAAAAACAGAGACGTACGTCGCAGCCCAAAAACACGGCACAAAAATAAAACAAGGCGATTCTTTTAACAAGGTGGCCATGTTTGAACTTTACCCGGGCCTATATCATCTTACATCGGATATCGCCTCGACAAAAGACATATCCCCCGAACATTCCGACGCGGGCGCACTGTCTTCAGGATTGATAAAAAAAATGGTTGCGATGGAAAAGACAAACGGGTGCACGCCAATGTTTGCCTCAAACGTCTGCGACTGGGATTCGGCGTATGCAAAAGGCGTAGGAGCGAATATGCGTTTAAGGAATTCTGTGATAAACGCATGCATTGATAACGATGTTGTTTTAACAGGCGGAGAGACGGCAAATCTTCCTGACCAGGTCAGAAAAAGCGGAATGAGTTGGATGTTCACTTTGTTGAGCAGATACGACGGATCAACGAAACCAACAATATTCGCTGATAATTCCATGGATTCGGATTTGTACGAAACATTTGACCATGTCGCTGACAGTGAGAACTTCCAAATAGTTTCCAAAAACGGCATGCCGTTTATCCGTGTGAATAAAAAATCCAGTTTTTTGATGACCGCGGACGGCACAGGATCAAAATCCATGGTCTGTTACCAAATCGACAAAATGACTGACATAGAGGACACTCTTGCAATGGCCGGCGATGACGGTCCGAGAGACGGCGCCATTCCTATATTTGCGAGCGTAGGCGTACATGCAGAAAATTCTACAGGAAAATACCAAATTGTCAATTACATGTCACTGGCTGGAAGAAAACACATGATACCTTTGCTCGGCTGCGTTTTCCACGAATCGGACGACGTAAACACTTATATAATGAACGGCGTTGTCCTGAGCGAGGTTAGGGAAGAGCTGGCGCAGACCGGAAAAAAAATAGAACCGGGCATCGGCCTTGTGCTGCTTTACGAGGAACAGAGGTCGAATGGAATAACGACCCAACGGAGAGTTTTGTCAGAAACTTTCGGGGAGAAATGGTATGAAGTCAATGTTTCCGAGGCGTTCGGTTACCTGAACAAAAAACTCGGAGGAAAATATTCGAAGCTTGCGTTCGACGATGAAAGAACCCTCGGAGAGCTTGTTGCACAGCCTTCGACACCATATTTCAGGGTCGATTCGATGATGCCGGAAGAAATTCTTGATAAAATAAAATTCAGGATAAACGTCTCAAGCGGCGGACTTATAGGGAAAACAAGAAGGCTTCTTGAACCTCTGGGCATTGGCGCGGATTATTCCGATGTTTTTGACGCACCAAGGCTTATACCGCTGCTGCAGATGGCCAGCCGACTTGAAAGTTCCAAGGGGCTTATCCCAGATGATGTTGCGTATTACACATGGGGCTGCGGAAACGGTGCAGTCATAGGAACAACAGACCCTGTTTCTGTAAGGGATTATTATCAAGATAATGACATACGGGCAAAGATCGGAGGGGTTGTTAAAGCCTATCCCGGAATCAGTGTTGCGTCGAGGTGCCTTGATTCAAAGCTGCATAGCGGGCAGTATGTCATAAACCACAAATACACGGAAAAACCCCTCGGATAAAAAAGTAAAACTCGAACCTTGAACTAATCGTACCTTTTGCTTATTTTTTCGGTTTTTTTATCGAGTTCGCTCTCGATATCGACGTCAAGCGCTTTATACAATAACAGCGCAGTTATTACCACATCCGCGCATTCCTCGCCAAGATTTTTCCTTTCTACGCTGTCGAGTTTTTCTTTTCGTTGCAGCGACTGCTGCGCCAGAATCTCGTCGCAAAGTTCGCCCAGCTCTTCTGTGAGCTTAACAGTTCTGGCGAGAATCCGTTTTTCCCTGTTGTCGTAGGCAACGCGATCGCCGAAGCTCTCTATTAATCTTCGATCCTCGGTTTCTATAAAATCAAGCAGTTTTTTGAGTTCCATGACAAACAGATAAACCGGCTGAAATAAAAGCTTTTATGAGCCTCATAAAAATCTATCAGAAGCTGCGGAAAGCCTACGGAAAACAGGGATGGTGGCCCACTACGCGCAACGGAAAAACATCGTATTACGGCGGGCCGATAAACGACAAGGAGCGGTTAGAGGTGTGCATCGGAGCAATACTAACGCAGAACACCTCGTGGAAAAATGCCGAGAAGGCGATCCGAAATATGCACGCGCATAATTTGGTCAACATTGAAAAAATATCGAAAATCGAACGCAACAAGCTCGCAAAAATAATCAGAAGTTCCGGCTTCCATAACCAGAAATCCGAACGCCTGAAAATATTCTGTTCATACATAATGAAAAACTACGGTTCATTGAAAAGATTTTTCGTGAAAGATGCTGTTGACCTCAGAAAAGAACTGCTTTTGTTAAAAGGAATCGGGCTGGAAACTGCTGATTCGATAATGCTTTACGCTGCGGACAAACCTGTGTTCGTGATTGATTCGTACACAAGAAGGATCTTTTCCGCACTCGGATTTTTAGACGCTAATGCTACGTATGATGAATGGCAGCAATTGTTTGAAAAAAGCCTCAGATTGGACAAAGAATTGTTCAAAGAATACCACGCACTGATAGTGGAACATGCTAAACGTATGAGAAACGGCGATGCGATAGAATTGAAAAATCAATACGCCCGTCCGATGTAGACAACGGATTTCGCATCCTTGCCGCAGGAAACGCATTTACCGAATATTTTTTCCGTTTTTCCGAACAATGTGCCGCGTATTTCCGCAGTCGCCTTGTTTTTTATCTCGTCAGCGCATTCAATCTTTTCGCACCAGTTTGTCCTAACGAGCCCGCCCTTTTCGTCGAGCGTTTTCTTCATCTCGGAGAACAATTTCGCGTCCCTGATGCTTTCTTTGAAAAATCTATCCGCCTTTTCAACCAGATTTTTTTGGATTGCGTCCAACGCCTTTTTTACGCTTTCAGCAGCGAGCTTGTCATCAATTATCGCTTTTTCGCCTGTGTCGCGCCTGACCAAAACGACTTTTTTCGCTTTCACATCACGAGGACCGATCTCTATTCTCACAGGCGCGCCCTTGAGCTCCCAGTAATTGAACTTCCAGCCTGGCGTGTACGAATCTCTCAAATCTATCTTTATTCTCAAACCCGATTTTTCCAGCGAGTTTTTGATCGTTTCGCATTTTTCAAGCACTTCCTTGGCGTTTTTTTCGAAAAATATCGGAACTATCACAGCGTCTATCGGCGATACGCGAGGAGGGACGATCAAGCCTTTGTCGTCACCATGGATACCGATCATTGCGCCGAATATCCTCCACACAGCCGGACCGTAGCAGGTCTGCCATGCATTGACCTTTTCCTCGTTTTTATCAATGAATTTTATCCCAAAGCCCTTTGAAAAGTTCTGGCCGAGCATGTGTGTAGACGGAAGCTGTATTATTTTGCCGTCGGGCATTACGGAATCCGCAGCGAACGTGTTAACAGCGCCTGGAAATGTGTCATGTTTCGGCCTTACAAGGAAAACAAACGGGAGGCAAAATTCCTTGTGAAGTATATTTTCTGTCGTTTCCATGTCCTCCCTTACCTGCTCGAGCGCTTCGCGCTCGGTTGCGAAAACGTCGTGCGCCTCTATCCAGAAAAATTCGCGGCCCCGAATAAACGGGCGCGTCGCCTTGCCTTCGTAACGCCAGACCTGAGAACTCTGGTAAACCTTTAACGGAAGGTCTTTCCAGCCTTGTATCCACAAAGGAAAAATCGTGTACATTGCCGTTTCAGAAGTCGGTCGCAATGCCAGACGCTCTTCGAATTTTTTGTTGTCGCTTCCGCCTTCGGTTATCCAGAACACGTCCGCTTCGAAGCCTTTTGCATGTTCGGCTTCTTTTTTGAAAAAAGACTCGGGAATCACAGACGGGAACCACACAGGTTCGTGACCTTTCTTTTCCAATTCCTCCTCCAGTAGCACGTACATTTTCTTCATGATTCGGACAGCCCATGGACGGTGTACTAAAAATCCTTTCACATTGTAGCGCATATCCGCCAATTCGGCTTTCTGCACAACTTGCGTGTACCATTCGGAGAAGTTATCGGATTTCTTTACTGTCAACCCCTGTTCTTCGGACATAATACCACTTTATTGTTGCATTTTTAATAAGCTACTACCGGAATGGCAAAACCGAGCCCTTATTTAAATTTTATAAAATATCGCATAATTGGCGTTCGTTTTGGCAGATTCCGCAATAGTGCAGGCAGTGGAGGAGCTTTCCAGGGTTGCTGCTGAAAAGCCGAAATCCGAATTAAGAAGGGTCTTCTGATGTACAAATTTGCGCACATATCCGACTGTCACCTTGGCGCATGGCGCGACAAGACTCTGAGAGAAATGAACCTAGACGCGTTCCTGCGGTCGATGGATGCGTGCATGGAAAACAAAGTCGATTTTGTCCTTATCTGCGGCGACCTCTTTGACAAGAACATACCAGATCTGGACATTGTCGAACGCGCGGCGAAAAAACTCAGGGATGTGCGAAATGCGGGGATTGAAATATACGTTATCTACGGTTCGCACGATTACAGCCCTGCCGCGACTTCAATAATCGACGTGCTCACGAGCGCGGGACTTTTTACAAAGGTCATGGACGTGAGCGACGACGTCGCGACAAAGCTCCGCCTCAATTTCCTGATTGATAAAAAAACCGGGGCAAAGATAGCCGGCATATCAGGACGAAGAACGTCGCTTGAAAAGCACTATTACGAAATACTTGACCGCGAAGCTCTTGAACTGGAGAAAGGTTTCAGGATATTCGCCTTTCACATAGGCGTCAGCGAACTTATGGCGGACATCGTAAACGACGAATGCGTGCCGGTATCGCTGTTTCCGTGCGGGTTTGAGTATTACGCTGGCGGGCACATACACAAACGAATCGAAAAAAACGAAAAAGGTTACGGACTATTCGTTTATCCGGGCGCCACGTTCGGCTGGCAGTACAATGACCTTGAGAGCGCGGCGAACGGCGAGGATAGGGGTTTTTACATAGTCAGTTTCGGTGAAAAGGTCGAAAAGACTGAGTTTGTAAAAACAATGGTCAATGACGTCAAGCTCTTTGAAATAAACGCGGACAACAAGACCGCGGACGAAGTTAAGGCGATTATCGACGATACGATCATGAAGAATGAATTTTTCAATTCCATTGCACTGGTGAAAATCAAGGGCACGCTGGCCAACGGCAAACCGTCGGATATAGAAATGCAAACAATAAGGGAAAAAATCTACTCGAAAGGCGCGGTGAATGTTTTTATAAACCGCAACGCGCTCGCCTCGAAAGAGTTCGTTGACGTGCAACTGAGAACGGATAACAGGACGTCTGTTGAAGAAAATGTTTTCAGGGAACGTATCGGACTTTGCGACTCCTATTCGTCCGAAGATCTGAAAGGCGGCAAGGGTGTTGATACGGCAAAACGAATGCTTGATTCCATCAAGGAAAACAAAAAAGATAATGAAACAAAAGGCGATTACACTGAAAGGATAGTTTCGCAGGCGTCGCACATACTGGCGGTGAAAACGTGATAATAAGGAACTTGAAACTCCACAATATAAGATCTTACGTTGATGAGAATGTCTTATTCCCTGACGGCGCGATATTGTTCGAGGGCGACGTAGGATCTGGAAAAACCACAATACTCATATCAATAGAGTTCGCCCTTTTCGGATTGAGTTACGACCTGAAAGGCGAATATCTCCTCCGCACCGGCTGTTCGCGCGGGTCTGTCGAACTGACAATTGAGGTATCAGGAAAAACGCTTCTGTTGAAGCGTTCGCTGGAAAAGACGAACGGAAAGATTTCTCAAGTTGATTGCTACCTCGTGCTCGACAACGTCAGGGAGGATTATTCTGTTTCGGAAATGAAGGCCAGAGTTCTGGCAATACTCGGTTTTAACGAACGTGTACACCCGCAAGCTTCATCGCTCATCTACAGGTACGCAATATTCACACCGCAAGAAAGGATGAAAGAGATATTATTGTCGAACGCGGACGAAAGGCTCGAAACGATAAGGCGCGCTTTCATGATGGAGGAGTACAAAAATGCGGCGGCCAATTCGGAGGAAGTACAAAAATCCCTGAAAATCCACATAAAAGCGGCAGAGAACAGCGTATCGGACCTCGAAAAGGTGCGCAAAAGCATTAAGGAGTACGAAACAGAACGCGGCATGCTTGACGATATGATAACAACGCTGGATAAAAAAATACACGACTCTAAAATTCTGCTTGAAAAAATAACAATGGATATAGAAAAATTGCACGAATTAAAGGAGAAGCATGCGGGCCTGAAAGCCGAAATAAATTCGCTGGACAAAACAATAATGCTCGAGGAAAGCAACGCCCGATTACTGATGCAGAAGGTGTCATATTCGGACAAAAAAATCCAGCAAACCGCGGATAAGATAAAAATTCTCACAGATAAAAAATCCAAGCTGGAAACAGACGCGAAAGCGGCGTTTAGTCTTTTGGGCATGGACAACGGCATAGACGAAAAGGCGATAAACGCAAAACGAAAAACCGTCAAAGCGGAATCCGAAGAACTGCTCTCGCAGATAACCAGAATAAAATCAAGAATGGAGGACATGAAAAAACTCGTTACCGAGAGTGTGTGCCCGCTGTGCGAGCAGAACATCGATGCAAACCATTTCAAAAATAAGATGATCGACCACTCCTCCAAACTGGGGGCGATGGAAAATGCGATGTCAAGCTACAGGAACGCGGATGCCAGAATCGAATCGCTGCTGTCAGCCGTATCCGAGATAAGGACCGTGAACAGCGAACTCGGAATGTTTGATACGACGCTGAACGAAGAAATCGCAAGGAAAAAAGACATTGGCACGGAAATGGAAAAATCCAATATCCTGGTTTCGGACTACAGATCCAGGAAAGGAGCGCTTGCCAATGATATCGAACGGTTGGACGACGAGCTAAAGAAAATAAGCGATCTTGACGCAGAAGAAAAAAAACACAGAAAAGACATCGAAGAACTTTCCAATGCCCGCTCGTCGAAAACACAGAGGCTGAAAGATATCGGCGCTATGATCGAAAAAGATACGGAAAGGGTGCGCGGAATGGAAACGAAGCTCGAGGAGATCAAGGCCGCGAAAGAACGCGTTGACTGGCTGCGGCTGTACTTCACGCCCTCTGTCGAGAATATCGAAAAACACGTGTTTGCCGGCTACAACATGAGTTTTGATTCACTGTTCAGAAAATGGTTTTCCATGCTGATGGATTCCGGAGACATATCGGTCCGCATCGATGACAGGTTCACGCCAATGATAGAACAGAACGGCTATGAACAGGACATTGACACGCTGAGCGGCGGGGAAAAGACTTCGGTGGCATTGGCGTACAGGTTGGCTCTGAACACGCTTGTCAAAGAGACGTCCATCTCGCTGAAGAACAACCTGTTGATACTCGACGAACCCACGGACGGCTTTAGTAAAGAACAGCTTCATAGAATGCGCGACATTCTCGATGAACTAAAGTGCAACCAGGTCATAATCGTTTCGCATGAAAAGGAATTGGAGGCGTTTGTCGATAATATCATAGAAATAAGGAAAGAAGGCAGCGTGTCAAGAATAATTCCTAAATAAGCGAATGGCAAATCTTATAAGCGGGATTCGTGGAATCTTATTATGCCCCTGAAAATAAGCTTTGCGGGCCATAACGGAAATCTGCTTTCCGGAGTAATCCACGGCAAACCCGACGACAACTACATTATAATATCGGTGCACGGCTTTGGCACAGATCGAGATTACAAGGTATTGCGAGAACTTTCAAAACACTTTGAGAAGAGAAAAATATCCACAATGCGTTTTGACTTCTCCGGTGTCGGGGATTCCGAAGGCGACGTTAGCGATTCAAGCATAGAGCAGATGGTTGACGACCTTAACGCTGCAGTGAGCTATGCAAAGCGCACGGGATTCAAAAAAATCATCGTGGCCGGTCACAGCCTCGGGGGAATGGTCGCGATCCTGGCGGCCGTGATGAACAAAGACATCCATGCGCTGATGCTCATGGCGCCCGCGATAGATATGAAAATCGCAATCAGCAGGCGCAAAGACACGTACAAACATATTGAAGGGGAGATGGTAGAGGTTGCCAAAACAAAAGTAAACAAACGATTCCTCGAAAACATCGAACGCGACGCCTACGACGAAGCGAAAAAATTAAACATACCGGTTCTGATAATACACGGCAACAGGGACAGAAGCTGCGACATACTGCATTCTAAAAAGTTTTACGGAATGTTGAAAACCGCGAAAAAGATGGTGACAATAAAAAATGCGAATCACCATTTCAGCAAAAAAACGCATTTGAATATGCTGTTGAAAGAGGCGCACGGGTGGATAACAACCCTAAGCTAAAACTTCATAACGGTTTTTCGGTTTTCTTCAGCATCGACCGCTTCAATCAGGTAAACTCAAAGTATCCCAAGCATTAAAACACATATTTTTCGCATTTAAAAAAAGGCTTGCAGAAGACTATACAATGCCGAAAATTGAGCCGAAATTTGTAACGAACGAACCTGCGGTGCTGTTCGGAAAAACACTGGTTATTGCGGATTTGCACATCGGGGTTGAGTACGAATTATACAAAGCAGGTATACGAATCCCGAAACAGACGGGAAAACTGTTTGAAAGGATAAAACAGCTCATTAAAACGACCAAGGCGAACAGGTTGGTGTTACTTGGAGATTTAAAGCACTATATACCTTATTTCTCCATACAGGAGATGCGGGAGATACCCATTTTCTTAAATAACCTGTCTAAACTGATAAAAGTCGATATAGTACCTGGCAATCACGATGGAGACCTGAAGAACCACATATCTCCGGAAGTAGAGTTCCACGGCACAGATGGTTTCTGTTTAAATGATGTATACTTTAATCACGGACACAGCTGGCCTAAAAAAGATGTTTTAGAGGCAGAATATCTATTAATAGGTCATATACATCCATGTATTGGATTTAGGGATAAATTAGGGTTCAAATTCATAGAGCAAGCTTGGATAAGACTTAATCTGGATAAAAGGAAGCTTTTAGAGCATTATCGGTCGACGGTTACGAACAATAAGGTTAAAGTTCTGAAAATCATAATAATACCAGCTTTTAACCGGTTCGTTGGCGGCAGGCCTTTCGACCCGCACGGGAAAAGCAATGCGCCGGTAATAAGGCTGGCTGATGTCAAAAACGCTGAAGCATACATGCTGGATGGAACTGATATTGGAAAACTGAAAAAACTGAACAAATTCTAAACGGAGAAGATTATGTACTCGAAACCGCTGGAAAAGGCGCTGAGAAAGAAGAAGATAGATGTAGAGGATGAAATAAAGGTCACAAAGGAAAAAGACGTGTATATTGGCACGGTTATGCCGAAAAGCGAGGTTAGCGACCCGAACGTGCTTCTGATAAAACTTGAGAACGGTTACAACATCGGTATTGAGTACAACTCGAAATTAAAACTCGAAAAACTGGGGACAAAACCCAAGGTTGAAAAATTCGCAACGCGCGCGCTTGCGTTTGACCCGAAAAAACAGACAATAATGATCCTGCACACAGGCGGGACAATAGCGTCCAGAGTCGATTATAAAACGGGCGGCGTATCGCCGGCTGTTACGCCAGAAGAGTTTCTTGCAATGTTTCCGGAACTGCTAAAGGTTGCGAATATAAAATCGAGGATGGTGATGAACATCGCTTCCGAGGACATTGACACGATGAAATACGGCTACCTTGCAAAAGAGGTCGAACGCGACATAAAATTGGGACTCGACGGCATAATCATCGGGCACGGAACTGATACGCTTCACTATTCCTCGGCAATGCTGAGTTTCATGCTGCAAAATTTGTCTGTTCCGGTCGTACTGGTCGGGGCGCAGCGATCGTCGGACCGCGGAAGCAGCGATGCAGCTCTCAACCTGATGTGCGCCGTGAACTTTATTACGAAAACGGATTTTGCGGGCGTTGCGGTTTGCATGCACGAAAATCCTTCTGATGATTCGTGCTTGATACTGCCTGCCACAAAGGTAAGAAAAATGCACACGAGCAGGCGCGACGCGTTCAAACCGATAAACGCAAGTCCTGTTGCGCGCGTTGAAAGCAACGGCAGCGTTACAATGCTTTCAAAAAACTACCTGGTCAAGGATAAAAAACGCGTGCCGAATGTAAATGTAAACATCGAACCGAAGGTTGCGATAGTTAAAACGTATCCCGGTTCGGATCCGGCTGTTCTGGATTTTTACTCAAAGAACGGTTTTCGGGGCATTGTGATAGAAGGGACGGGTTTGGGGCACGTTCCAACCTCAACAGAAGATCCGAAAAAATCGTGGATACCCGCAATAAAGAGCGTTGTGAAAAACGGCGTTACTGTTGTCATAACTTCGCAAACCATAAACGGCGCAACGAGCGCGAGCGTGTACAAAAATTTGAGATTACTCGCTGATACGGGCGTGATCTTCGCAGAGGACATGACGACAGAGACGGCTTTTGCAAAATTATCGTGGATACTCGGCAGTACAAAAGATATTGCAAAAGTCAAGGAACTGTTCCTTACCAACATGGCCGGCGAGATTTCCAAAAGAAGAGAATTAAAACAGTTTTAGTGGTTATATGATAGATTACCAAAAAGTCGGATTGAAATACGGGGTTGAGATACACCAGCGACTCGCAACTACGCGCAAATTATTCTGCGACTGTCCGGCGAGGATGTCAACGGAGCAACCGATCGCGAATGTAAACAGGAAGCTTCGCGCTGTTGCAGGAGAGATGGGTTCGGTCGACATGGCAGCAGCGTACGAATTTGTCCGAAATCGCATGTTTACGTACCACCTTTTCAAGGAGGAAACATGCCTCGTTGACATAGACGAGGAACCGCCGCATCCGATTGATCCGGAAGCTGTGAAGACTGTTCTCGAACTTGCGCTGCTTTTGAAGGCTGATATACCAGGCGAGATACACGTTATGCGAAAAACTGTCATCGACGGTTCAAACCCTTCGGGCTTCCAACGAACAGCGATAATCGGACTTAACGGCACACTAAGCTACGCAAATAAAAAAATACTCATACCCGCGATCGCTGTTGAAGAGGAATCAGCGGGCATAGTGAGCAACGACAACGAGAATGTTGTTTACAGGCTCGACAGGTTGGGAATACCGCTTGTAGAAATATCTACTGGATTGTTAGAAGGGTTAACGCCGAAGGATGCAGTTGAGATTGCGTACCACCTCGGAATGCTCGTCCGTTCCACCGGAAAAGTTTTGCGCGGAATCGGAACAATACGCCAGGATGTCAACGTTTCTGTCGCAGGCGGCAATCGCGTTGAGATAAAGGGCGTGCAGACCCTCGAACTGATTGAAAAAGCGATTGAATACGAGGCGCAGAGACAGGTTTCATTGGTGGAGATAAAAGAAGAGCTGAAAAGGCGCGGATGCAGGCTTGAACTGTTCGAAAAACCGCAGGATGTAACGGAAATATTTGCAGAAACAAAATCAAAATTCATAAAAAAACTCCTGGCAGAGAATAATCGAATATACGCGTTCAACCTTTCGAAGTTTGGGTCGTTACTGAAAAAAGAGCTTTGCCCCGGCAAAACGTTCGGACGCGAGCTGTCCGATTATGCGTCGGCGCATGGGGTCGGCGGGATAACGCACACAGATGAAGACCTGACGAATTACCAAATGGACGCGGAAATCGAGCGCGTAAAAGCGTTCCTTGATTTCGAATCTGAAGACTGTGTTGTAATCGTTGCGGGCGCCGGCGAAAAAGTTTTGCGCGCGTGCAATGCTGTGCTTGAACGATGCAAGACATCCTTGTTCGAAATTCCGCGCGAAGTGCGATCCGCGAACGATGACGGCACAACGAAGTTTTCAAGGCCGCTGCCCGGATCATCGAGATTATATCCGGAAACGGACATTTCGCCGTTCAGGATAACAAAGGACCTGATTGAGGAAACAAGAAAACACATGCCCGAAACATGGGACAGAAAACTCAATCGTTTCACGAAGATGGGACTGGGAAAAGACTTGTCGGAACAGATAATAAAATCCGAATACCTGAATGATTTCGAAAGCATTGCCGAAAAAACAGGGGTATCGCCAAAGTTTATCGCATCTGTTCTGATGTCGACTATGAAAGAACTGAGGAGAACGGGCATCAAGGTCGAAAAAGTCAACGAAGAAAAGATGCTCGAAATATTCAAGTTGCTCGAAGCGAGAAGAATAGGAAAAGAAGCCGTGCCTGAAGTGCTAAAGGCGGTCAGCAAGTACCCGAACCAGACTGTTGACGAAACTATAACGAAACTCGGAATGAAAGCGATAACGAGAGACGAGTTAAAGGCTGTCATAAAAGAGGTTGTGCAGAAAAGCGCCAATGTCATTAAGAAGGACAAAAGAGGCGCGGTCAAGAAATTAATGGGAACTGTCATGAAACAAGTGCGTGGAAAGATAGACGGGAAACTTGTCAACGAATTACTTACGGAAGAAATAAAGAAATCGAAATAAAATTATTTCTGAACAAAACTTCCCAGTTTTTTTTGGTACATCGTGTTCCGCAATATAGCCGAGTTTTGTATCCACCTGTCGGTTTTGATCGCAAGTTTTGTAGATATGTGGTCCAATGCTGCGACGAGGTTATCGAATTTCGCGGGCTCTTTTGTCAGGCATTCGCGCACTGCATTTCGCGTAACCCATACGCCTAACGGAAGAATGTATCCGGGATGCGTTTCACGCATTATTACTGTTGCGGCTTGGCGATGTTCTTTTTCAAGATGTTCCGAAACTGCTAGACGCGCGGAGTAAAAACATCCGCCGATCCGGCTGTACTCCTTTTTTCCTTCGTTGCCTTCGTGGTCGGACATTATCACTATCTGCGATGCGGGGTTCCATAATGTGCTGGGATACCACGCCTCGATAAGTTCGTAAGACCATTCGTAAGGCATCATTAAAACCGCCCAGCGATTGTCGAGAGCCTCGTAATAATAAACGCGGAACTCGTCTATTGACGGATGCATTTTTAAATTTTCCGAAATTATTTTCGACAGTGTCGAATCTACGGCCGTTATCGACCAGCGCGTAGGAACGAGTTTTCTCCTTTTCCCAAGACCGAACAAGCCTGCTGAAAAAGAACGCTGTATCTTTGATATGAATATTCCCTTCCTGTAAAGATCCATGATGGCGTCAGAAGATAACAAATCCGTGTCTGAGTAGGCCTTATCAATACTCTGTTCGGTTTTCATTGAACCGACAAAAATATCCTTTATCGGAGCTGACGGGCCGAACGGCTGCGAATCTTCGCTCATAGAGCCGCCTCTGGGCATCTTTGAAAAATTCGCCTCGACTTCTGCGGAATCTTTGGCAAGCGCAAGCTCCTTGATAATGCACGCGAATCTTGACTCGTTATCCGTAATATCGACCGCTTTCATTCCCCTCACCAGCTGCGAACGGAATGAGACGATGTTGTCTATAGGAAGGTTATTCCACATTTCAGGGGTATCCATCATCAGGGTATCGCCGTGCACAGGCGGAATGAGCGGGCCGACAAATACTTTCGGATATCCGGCGCGGCCGACAAATATGCCGGGCGGGCTCGACCCTTCCAGCGACAGCGAGTTAATCATGGGTTTTGTTTTGAAATAATGATACTCTTTCAGATGGCGCGGACACATTTCCACGCCTGAGATTTTTTTCATGGTCTTGCACATGTAACAATTTGCAGAGTCTTGCATCTGCTGCGTGAATTTTCGTATATTGTTTTTAACAGGGACAAAACCCGCCAGCGAGTTTTTCCTTGCTGGAAAGACCAAATGACGGCCATATTTGGGCATGATCATAGTTATTTCTGCCGATATTAATGCGGTTTCCAGATCAGGGTTCCGATAGAACTTTTAACAAAAGTTCTACCAAATGAACTTTTAGGAAAAGTTCAATCAAAAGAGAATGTATTTAATAATTTTCAATGCGAAGTAACAGCATGCGCTTCCTGCTAAGGTCGAAGATACACAATGCCACTGTCACGGATGCGAGGCTGAACTATGTCGGCAGCATAACGATTGATGAAGATTTGATGGAAAAGGCGGGCCTGGTCATATACGAAAAAGTCCTTGTTGTAAGCAATACGACAGGCACGAGGCTGGAGACGTACGTAATACCGGGTCCAAAACTGTCAGGAATGATCTGCATGAACGGCGCTTCCAGCCACGTGATCAAAAAAGGCGAAAAGATAATAGTGATGGGTTTCGAGCTTTCGGAAAAGGCGATAAACCCGAAAATAGTCCTTGTAGACGATAAAAACAAATTCACCAGATATCTTTGATTATTTACGTGCAGTGATTATCTGTTATAATCACCCGATAATCTTTCTTACTACACCTTCGTCGGCGTCGACCTCTATCATATCGCCTGTCTTGATAACCTTTGTGGCGATGTTTGTGCCAACCACGCACGGAATGCCGAATTCGCGCGAAACTATCGCTGCATGGCAAAGAAGCCCTCCCCAGTCAGTAACTATCGCAGCGGCTTTCTTCATGACTGTAACGAAATCCGGAGAAGTCATCGGTGCCACTAGTATCTGGCCGCGCTTCATGTTACCAGCATCAATCGCGCTCGATGTTACAAATGCTACGCCGCGTACTATGCCACGTTGGGCCGGGGAACCGTTGATCTCCATGACCTCCGGCAACTTATCATCTTTTGAAAAGATCTCCTTCTCCTTTTTGAACGCGCCTTCACCTGAGTAATACTCGTAGTTGTCGGAATTCTCCCTCCAGATTATCATGCAATTGCGCATTCTCTTTGAGATCTCATTGCGCGAAAAACCGCCCTTTAGTATGAGTTCCATTTCCCCCGGAAATGTGAACTTGAGTTCGTCCAGAGATACACCGCTCCTTTCACTTATCTCTGCTAACAAAACATCCAAATAGTGCAGCGTCATTAGAACATATTTTTTCCTGTAATCCTGGAACCAGCCGAAAAAATCAAGCAGGTCTATGAGTTTTTTGTCCTTATCCGGCAATCTCATATTTCTGATAAGGTTCTTCTTTACTTTCAATGATTTTTGGTATTTTGTTTCAAGCCCTGAAATATACGAAGCCGGATCTTTTACTTCTGCCATTATTTTTTTCAGTTCTCCCACGAAAAATTTATGGTCTAACATCGACGTTGAGAGAAAATTGTTTTTCACCCAAAAATATTTCTTCGTATGCGCGTCTATAAAATCTTTCAGTTCATCGGACATTTCTTCAACAATCTTTTCGGTTGATCTGCTGAAAATATATTCCCCGCCTTCTGTTGATTTTATCTTTGCAGCGATTCGAAGCAAATCCTTTTGTTGCTCCATTGCGAACGATTCATTTGATATGACAATTAGGGACGAAAGTAATTTCGTATCCTTGCCCATATGCACGAGTGTTTCTGCGAGTACTTTTTCGGCCTGCATATCTATCGGCTCTATTGAACCTCCGATCTTGTACCATTCGATATACTCGTTTACCAAGGAATTGTAAAGCGCCAGAACCTTATCGTTGTCTAAATCTGGCAGTCTGGTACTGTCGATATCATTGAAGATTGCATTCAATCTTCCAGATTCGACTTCTATATCGGTTTTCAATTTCGACAAATTATACTGTACTAAATAATAATCAATTAGTTTTTGTCCGAATTTATACACATCGTCCCGTCTCAAACACCATGCAACGACGTTCTTCAGATAAATTAGTATAGATGTGGGCCAACCGAAGCCGACGTAATCCCTGAATGGTTTATTCCACGCCTTGAGGCACGGAAACATGGATTGTATCGAAGATTCGCGCTCCCACCTGAACCATTCTTCTGTCATTGCAACCTCTCCAATTCCTTTTTGTAAAACTCCTTTTGCGGCAATCCCAATTCTTTTCGGAGGCTGATGATCCTTTTGAAATATTCTTTCCGCAGTTTCGGCGGCTTGTCGTCATAACCGTGATCCGCATAAAGAAAACAATCGAATGTGTCCGCGTCTTTGATCAATTCGACATACGGATTGTCTGTGTAAACATCCTTTTCGCTGTGATGCTCGATCGCATTGCAGATAAGGCTCATTTCCTCTTTTTTGAAATCACCGGATTCCTCCAGAATTTTGCGCGCGATCCTAGCGCTTTCGGAAGCATGAATTTTGTACGTTCCGTTGATTATGGCGTGTATATCATGCAGTGCTGCGATTATTTCTGCGATTTCCACGTTAAGCCCGCGTTTTTCCGCGAATATCCTTGCTATTTGTATAACGCCGGAGCTGTGCTTGAACTCGAATTCCAAAGAGTTTTCCCGTTTCTCGTTGGGAATTTTGCTTTCCATTATTGCCCTGATAACAAATCTCTGGATTTTTTCAGACCTGTTAAGACCGCTTCCCTTGAAATGATGAAACGCCATACTTTCTCATCGTTTGGTATAAATAAAAATATCACGACAACCTGAATTTGATTATTTTAAGCCTTGTTTCCGGCGCTATTTCCATTTTGTAATATCTGGAATAAGTCTTATACATCTCTTCGTTGTTTGCGAAGTTTTCATGCCCTTTCTTATCGTCTTCAGTAAGTTTTCCGAAAACCGTTTCCTTGGCTTTGATAACGACTGCTCTTGCAAACTCAACGCCGTCCTTGTTGCAAAGCGATAACTCGTCTCCGCGCTGTATGTTTTTTTCGTCGTTAACGCGCCATGTCGTGTTTTTTTTGCCGGTTAATATCAGTTCCGGCAAATAGTCAAGAAATTTCAAGCGCTTCATAAAATTAATTTGGACAAAATAGTTATAAATACCAACCCATGATGAAACCGGTTTCACTTTTCGTATGTGCCGGCCTTTCTGGTTTTCGGTTTCCTGATTTTGTCCAAGTCCAGTTCATAAATTAATTTTTTGAACTGGCTACCTTCCAAAGGTCCTTCGTCTGTCTTGACAAAGCCTCTTTTTTCGTACATGACATGAGCGAGCTGTTCGTTAGGATCTGTGGAGGTCCACAATCTCAGATATCTTTTATCGCCTTTTTCCGCCTTCTTTATTACGTAGTCCAATAACCTTTTGCCGATTTCCTGTCCCCTGTATCTTGGGGAAACTCCGAACCAGCCTACCCACAATGCATCCTTATCTTTTTCGTAGGAATACAGGCCGACAATGCCGGCTACTCGCGTCTTTTTCGACGCCACCCAATACCTACCTTGGTCCACACCCATTTCTTCAAAGACATGCCTATACTTTTTCGGATCGAGGCTGGAAGGCAAAGCTTTATCAAAACTTTCGTCGTCGCTTACTATTGGATAAACCCTATGAAGCATGCGAAGAGTGCTTTCAAGTTTTCTTTTGGACAGCGGGTTAATCTTGAAATCGGACATCTTGGCTCCATAAGAAATTACACGACATTTTATTTAAGTTTTCTCGTCTTACTCCAGAAACTCTACATCGTCGACAACGCCGTCGCCGTCGTAATCGATTCCTTTTACGATCTTCGTTGACGAACGGGGGTCGTATTTATTGCCTTTCGAGACCTCGTCGAAATGCTTGACAAAGGCGATTACTGCTGCGCGCGTACCTGGGAATCGTTTTCCTGCGAGAACCATCACTTTCCTGCTTTCATCCCAGGGGTTCTTCGCAATCGCGATGAAACCGTTGTCGTCCTCGGAATACGAATGTCCGGACAGTTTTGAAACTATATTCCAATCGTACGCCTCGTCCATCCGAATTTTAAGCTTCTCATTAAGCGCCGCGGTTACGAGGTTGGTTTTCGGCCCGCCGATTACGATCAGGTTCTGCATATAATCGGTTTCGCGCATCTCGGTGTCGAGCTTGTAATTGGGCGTGGAATTGCCCGACGTAAAAGATCCTAGGAACAGCGCCAAATCTATGGCGCAACATGAATCGGAGCCGCGTGCCTTATACTTTCCGTGCGGATCAGGAGACCCGATCACGATCCGGAAATTCGCCTTGCTGCCGTCTATGAAATCCTTCAAAAGTTCGGGAATGCTTTCGGACGATGCCGCGAATTTATAGGACGCGACGCTTTCCGGCATCACTACCAGTGCGTCGGGCCGGGCGGAGTAAAACTTTGCCTGCGCGCCCTGCCTTTCCTCTGTCCTGACAAGCCTTATCAGTTCGTTTTTGCGCAACTGGTTTATGTGGTAGTAAATCTTCTGCTCATGCATCTTGAATTTTCTCGCCAAATCTATTGGCGAAGCCGGCGATTTGACGAGTTCCTGATAAATTTTCCATCCCAGATCACTCGTAAGCGACTTCAATTTTTTTGGGCTTTTCACAACCATCGCATTCGATGCCAATCCCGAATCGGTGCTGGAAACACGGAACATACCATTATGATTGCATGCATAGCGTTATAAATATTACTATAACGGTTTCGGCGTTTTTACCGGTATTTTTCGGAAAAAGCGAAGGAGTATTATAAAATAACTTATAACGGTACAACAATTTTTACGGAAAGTTTATAAGCGGATCCGGACAAATATTGAGAAATCTACTGGCTTTGAAAATGTGCGGAATTATCGGATATATCGGAAACGGGAACGCTGCGCCGATTCTTGTTAAAGGGCTGTCGCGCCTTGAATACAGGGGATACGACTCATGCGGTTTTCTTACGATAAATGGAAACGGTTTTCATTCGTACAAGCGCGTGGGAAAGATCTCCAAGCTTGCGGACGAAATAAACGAGCTTAAACTGCCCGGAAAAATCGGAATTGCGCACACCAGATGGGCGACGCACGGCGGCGTAACAGAGGCGAACGCGCACCCGCATTTTGACTGCAAAAACAACATAGCTGTTGTGCACAACGGCATAATTTCCAATTATCTCGAATTGAAAAAGGAACTGAAAGTTAAAGGCCACACTTTTCGTTCAGAAACGGATACCGAAGTTTTTGCGCATTTGATCGAAGATTATTACAACGGCGACCTGGAAACTGCAGTGCGCGACGCGCTAAAAAGCGTAAAAGGAACGTACGCTTTTGTCGTCGCGAGCAAGAACGAAGAAAAACTCGTTTGCGCAAAAAAGGAGAGCCCGGCGGTGCTCGGGCTTTCGGAAAATGGTTACTTCATCGGGTCGGATATTTCGGCGTTCCTTGAATTCACGAACCGCGCGATCCCTCTTGACGACGGGGAAATATGCACGATCGAAAACGGAAAATACAGGATCATTGACGCGAAAACAGGGGCGGAAAAAATCAAAGGAGAAATGACCATAGACTGGAAATCGGAATCCATAGAAAAATCCGGCTACGATCATTTCATGTTAAAGGAAATCTGCGAGCAGCCGACCACGATAAAAATAGCAAAAGGCATTTACGCAGAGGAAGTGAGAAGGCTGGCGCAGCTGATAAACGACCACGATACGGTTTACCTTATTGCAACAGGCACGTCCATGCACGCAGCGATGATAGCCGAGTACTGGTTCTCCGAGATCGCGCACAAACGCGTGCAGGCAATCGATTCATCGGAGTTCCACCAAAAAGGAATAATCAACGGCTCGACCATGGCGATCGCGGTAACGCAGTCAGGAGAAACTTATGATACACTGTCGGCAATGAAGTTCGCAAAAGAGAGGGGCGCAAAACCAGCAGCAATAGTAAACGTAATAGGTTCTACGGCAACAAGGGAAAGTGAACTGACAATACTTCAGGGATCCGGATTCGAGTCTGCAGTGTGCGCTACGAAAACGTTCACATCGCAATTAATGATACTTTTAAGGTTGGCACTTGAGGTCGCGAAGCTAAAGGGAAGGGACGTTTCGCTGCTTGAAAACGAAATAGAAAAACTGCCGTCAGTGGCGAAAACGATCATAGACAACAGGGAAAAAATAAGGGACATTGCGGAAAAACATTTCACTGTAAGGAATTACATTTACATCGGACGAGGTTTGAACGTACCGACTGCGTTAGAGGGAGCGTTGAAGATGAAAGAAATCTCATACCTGCACGCGGAAGGGATGGCAGCCGGATTTTTGAAACATGGGACGATTTCCCTGATAGACGATAATATGTACACTGTTGCGTTTATTCCAAAGGACGACAGAAAAATCCTCAGCAACATAGAGGAGATAAAGGCACGTGGCGGAAAAATAATCGCGATAGCTGCAGGCGGTACGACGCACGCAAATGTTGTAATAGACGTGCCAGCGGTCGACGACCTTGTATCACCGATACCTTTCACAATAGCCTCGCAGTTGCTTGCATATTACGTTGCAGCGAAATTGGGAAACGATATAGACCGCCCGCGCTCGCTGGCAAAATCCGTGACGGTGGAATGATATGATAAAAGCGGTTATATTTGATCTGGACGGCGTTATAGTCGACAGTGAACCTCTTCACAAAATTACGGAAAATAAATTACTGGAAGAACTTGGTCTAAAGGAAGTCGAACATCCCACAGGCATCAGGTTCGAGGATATACTAAAAAAAGCTTCGACCAAAAATGGAATCAACATAGATATCAAAACCGTTATGGATAGAAAATTCGACATCATGGCGGAATCTGTTGAATCGATAAAACCTATTGCAAATTCTATCCGGCTAATAAATTCTTTATCCGGAGTTAAACTCGCAATAGCAAGCGGATCGACTAAAAATTGGATTGATCTCTGCCTAAGAAAATTTGATCTGGGAAAAAAATTCGAAGTCGTGGTCACATCCGAAGATATAAAAAACGCCAAGCCTGACCCGGAACCCTACCTGTTAGCGAGTAAAAAACTCGGAATAAATCCAAGCGATTGCATAGCGATTGAAGACTCCTCGACAGGTGTGAAATCTGCAAAATCGGCTGGTATGAAATGTATAGGATACATCAGCCCGCACTCCCATAACCAAAACTTAAACGCTGCCGATCATGTTGTCAAGGATTTGATGGATGCAAAAAGGTTTTTATAATGGAAATATTCAGAGAATACGATATAAGGGGCATATACGGCAAAGACGTAGATGAAAGCATAATGGAAAATATCGGAAAAGCTATAGCGATTTTTGTAAGAAAGAACGATATATCCGGACCTGTTGCCGTTGGTAATGATGTCAGATCGTCATCGCCGTTGCTTTCACGCGCGCTGATAAAGGGAATAACGACGCAGGGCGTGGGCGTAATCAACGTACGGACAACATCATTCGGCGTATGCCTGTTTTCGGGCTGGAAGCTAAAAGCATCGATGACTGCGTTCGTAACCGCATCGCACCTTCCTCCGGAATGGAACGGACTTAAAATGTACACTGGAGAGGGCATAGCCATATCGCCCGCAGCAATAAAAGGCATAATCGACAGCGATGAAAACATCGATGTAGAATACGAAGGCTCGGTGGAATATGCCGACCTAAAACGCGACTACATAGAATTTTTGAATTCGAAGTTTGCTATTGACAAGGAAATCAAAATCGCAGTCGATTGCGGAAACGGAAGCATGTCACTGGTCGCGCCGGAATTATTCGAAGCTCTAGGTTTTGATACCACAAGAGTCTATTGCAACGTGGATCCTTCGTCCCCGAACAGGCCAAACGATCCTGCTCCGAACAACATCGGAACGCTGATAAAGACCGTGAAGGATAAAAAACTGGATTTCGGTGTTGCGTTTGACGGCGACGGCGACCGGGCAGCGTTGGTTGACGGAAAGGGGCGCGTGCTAACTGGAAACGAGATCGGGATATTGCTTGGGCGACAGATACTGAAAAATAAAAACGGCAAGGCTGTCATAACAATCGCATGCTCGTCCGCACTGGAAAAAGAATTGAAAAAACAGGACGCTGAAGTGATAAAAGTCCCGGTCGGGCACACATTCGTAATATCCAAATGCAAAGACGAGAACGCGCTACTCGGAGTTGAAGAATCGGGCCACATCGTTTTATCGGAATATTTCGCATTTGACGACGCGATGCTGATTCCGCTGAAAATCGCCGAAATAATAGCAGGTACAAACAAAAGCCTTGCCTACCATTACGATTCGATGATAAAATACCCGTTCGAAGACATCGTTTTCCCGTGCCCGGACGACATGAAGTTCACGATCGTACAAGACCTGTTAAACGAGTTTAGAGAAATGTATGACCGCGTATCGGACATGGACGGCGTGCGCCTGGATTTCGACGATGGCTGGATACTGATACGCGCATCGAACACGTCCCCGAAAATAAGGCTTTATGTCGAGGCGACAACAACGGAAAGGTTCGAGGATCTTAAAAAAACATTTACGCAAATTCTGAAGGATAAACTCGGTGAAAAAGCATGAAGATCGTATTGCTCGCCGGCGGGATAGGGAAAAGGATGTTTCCGCTGATGGAAGACAAATCGCTTTTCAAATTTTTGGGAAAAACGCTGCTGGAGCATCATCTGGAAATGGCGCAGGAAAACGGGCTTTCGGATTTCATAATCGTATGCAACCCAGAAAATTCCGAAAAAATAAAAACCGTGCTGAGTGACAAAAACTATAATGCACAGTTCGCTCTGCAGACAAAACCGGACGGAATGGCGAACGCTTTACTGGCCGCAAAAGGGTTGCTAAAGAACGAGGAAATCATAGTAATAAACCCGAACGACATATTTGAAAAGACCGTATACAAGGCATTGCTCGACCATGTGAAAACCGGGCATGCAGACTCGTACATACTCGCGCAGGAGGTCGAAAAGTATTTTCCGGGAGGGTATCTTGTCGTTGACGGCGATAAAATCAACGGTATAGTAGAAAAACCTGGCGAAGGAAATGAACCGAGCACGCTTGTAAATATAGTTTTTCATTATCACAAAGATGCGATGAAACTTATCGAATATCTCGAAACTACGAAAAGCGGAAAAGACGACGTTTACGAGGCTTCCATCAACAGGATGATAAAAGACGGCTTAACATTCAAGGCTGTGAAGTACACAGGTTCGTGGAAGGCGATAAAATATCCGTGGCACATATTCGACATGACGAAGCATTTCCTGGACAACGTTAAAAAGCAACAAATCGACAAAACCTCAAAAATAGCAGCGAATGCCGTAATAGAAGGGAATGCTGTGATAGACGCCGGTGCACGCATCATGGAAAATGCGACTGTAAAGGGTCCGTGCTACATAGGGCGCAATACGGTAATAGGCAATAATTGTCTTGTGCGGGAATACGCGAATATAGGCGAAAACTCCGTTATCGGGTTCTCGACAGAGATAAAAAACTCTTACATAGGCGACAACTGCTGGTTTCACACAGCGTATGTCGGCGACTCTGTTATTGCCGATAACTGCTCCCTTGCTGCCGGAACTGTAATAACAAACGTACGGCTTGACGAAAGCGAGATAAAAGTGGACGTGTTCGGAAAGGGGAAAATGTCGTCAGGATACGACCATCTCGGCGTGATAATGGGCGAAAACTGCAAAACCGGATCGAATGTTACGCTGATGCCCGGTGTTAGAGTCGGGCCAAATAGCGTAGTAGGCCCCGGTGTTGTGTTGAAAGAAGATTTGGAGCCCAATAAAATCGTATTTTTAAAGCAGGAACATGCTGTAAAAGAGAATAACATATCGCTCGATCCGAAAAAAAGAGATGATATAATAAAAAAATTACTTAAGCTGGAAGAGAACCGCAAAAAATGAAACGATTAAACCTATTTAAACCAGAATCACATCTTATTTTGATCAGTACATGAAGATACAAAAGAAACACGCATTCGCTGCGGCTATTGTTGTTGGTTTAGCGATCATAGTGTTTATTCTTCTTAATTCCTCGAGTACGAAGGCGGGAAAATACGGCGATTTCGCAAAATGCCTTACAGCAAACGGTGTAAAGGAATACGGCGCGTTCTGGTGCTCGCACTGCCAAGCACAAAAAAAATTATTCGGCAGCAGCTGGAAATACGTAAATTACACAGAGTGTTCGCTTCCGGACGGTTCGGGACAGACCGAGGTGTGCAACAAAGCCAACATAACCGGATACCCGACATGGGAGTTTAAGAGCGGCGAAAGGCTGTCGGGCGAAGTTTCGCTGGAAGGCCTTGCCATAAAAAGCGGTTGCGGACTTGGTTAAAATGAAGATTTTTGCCGCAATCATAGAAGATAAAACAAAACTCGACCGCCTGCCCCATAACCGGACCGTTCGGCTGTTAATGCTTTTTTAAATATGCGACGATTGTTTATATCAAGAATGTCATGTACGCAATCAAATCAAATGTTTTGAACGTAATTAGAGGCACAATCGAACAAAAAACGATATACTTTGATGACAGAATAACCGCGCAAGGTAAAGTTGAAAATGAGTATGATTTCTCAGATTATTACCTGTTACCCGGGCTGATAGACGGCCACATACACATCGAAAGCTCGATGCTGACGCCGGAAAACTTCTCACGCGCAGCCGTGCCGCACGGCACAACATGTGTGATATTCGAGCCGCACGAGATAGCCAATGTGTGCGGTGTGCGTGGAATCTGGTTCATGCTCTCCACGCATACCCCGATGAGATTGTTTTTCACTGCACCGTCATGTGTGCCGGCAACAGAAATGGAAACGTCGGGCTCAAGGCTCGACGCAGAGGACGTGTCCATACTTCTGAAGAACCCCAGATGCGCAGGGCTTGGAGAAATGATGAACTTTCCCGGAGTTATTAACAAAGACCCGGAAGTCATGAAGAAGATAAACGAAGCGCTGGCACTGGGAAAGGTGTGCGACGGTCATGCGCCCGGGCTTACCGGGAAGCAGTTAAAAAAATACGTTTCGGCAGGAATAATGTCGGACCACGAATGTACAAGCGCGGAAGAAGCGCGCGAGAAGATTTCCCTTGGTATGCGTATCATGATACGCGAAGGCTCGGCGGCAAAGAATCTTCGCGAACTTGCGAAAATAATCAAAAACAACGAAAGCAATTGCATGCTAGTTTCGGACGATGTGTATGCGGATGAGCTGCTTAATGACGGCCATATGGACAGGATATTGAGAAAGGCCGTGTCGCTGGGAATAGACCCTATAACCGCTGTAAAAATGGCGACGATAAATCCCGCAAAATATTTCAAACTGGAAGGGCTGGGAGCCATAGAAATAGGCTACAAAGCCGATTTTGTGGTTGTAAGGGATCTGGAAAAATTCGACGTGGAAGCGGTTTTCATAGACGGGAAGCTTATCTACAATTCCGGCAAAATTTTATGGCCACCGAAAAACAAGCGCGCGCCCAACGTTATCAGGAATTCCGTAAAACTAAAAATCGTGAAAAAAGAAAGGTTGATGATCGAAGCGGATGGCAGCAATGTAACGGTGATGGGCGTAATTCCGGATGAAATAATCACGAGTAAAAAAATTGCGAAGTTGAAAGCAGACAGGTTTCTTTTACCCGACACTGACAACGATATACTGCCGCTGGTTGTGGTGGAAAGGCATAAAATGACAGGTAACATAGGCAAAGGGTTTGTCTCAGGCTTCGGCCTTAAAAAAGGCGCACTCGCATCCACGGTAGCACATGACTCGCACAATATAATTTGTGTCGCAGCGGATTACGATGACATGCTGGCCGCGATAAACGAACTCAAGCGGATAAACGGCGGGCTTGTGGCTGCGGATAAGGGCAATGTCGAAGAAAAGATCGAGTTGCCGATAGCAGGGCTCATGTCCGAACAAAACGCAGAATCGGTTGCGTCTGAAATTAAAAAAATCAATGAATTTGCGAAAGAACTCGGTTGCAAGCTGCCGAACCCTTTTGCCACTTTGTCCTTCCTTGCGCTACCGGTAATACCGTCCCTAAAACTAACGGACAAAGGATTGTTCGACGTAAATGAATTTAAATTCACGAATTTAATTAGGGATTGACATGAACGAGACCGCGGATATCGCTATTATCGGAGGAACGGGTGTCTATGACATTGAAATGCTCAAAGGCATGCGTGAATTAAACGTCGAAACACCTTATGGAAAACCGAGCGATCTGATAACCGTAGGCGAGTTTAACGGTGTGAAAATAGCATTCCTGCCAAGACATGGAAAAAAACATTCGATACCGCCGCACAAACTCAACTTCAGAGCCAATATCTGGGCGTTGAAACAGCTGGGCGTCAAACGGATAATTGCGGCGGCGGCAGTGGGCAGCCTGCAAGAAAATATCAAACCAGGCGATTTCCTAATACCGGATCAGTTTATTGACAGAACGCACGGAAGGAATTCCACATTTTTCGACGATAACAAAGTGGCGCACATTTCCGTTGCGGAGCCATTCTGCCCCGAATTATCGAAAATAATCTTCGATGCGGGCAAGCACAAAAACTACGCTATGCATGAAAATGGAACGGTTGTTGTTGTGCAAGGCCCGCGATTTTCCACGAAAGCCGAGTCGAAATATTACAAGAGTATGGGCGGAGACATAATCAACATGACTGTCGTGCCTGAATGCGTCTTGGCAAGAGAGGCCGAAATGTGTTATGCGTGCATAGCAACTGTCACGGATTACGACACGTTTTCAGAAAAGCCCGTGAACGTTGAAGATGTGATAAAAATTTTGCATGAAAATTCGGCAAAAACAAAAGAATTAGTGAAAGAAGTTTTGGCTAGAATACCGGAAAAACGGAACTGCAAGTGCAGCGAAGCGACGAAAGGCGCGTTCGTGTAGCCTGAAAACCCGTTAAGCTGTCAAACTGTTTGATAAATAGCCACGGACGAAACAGTGTCGCAAAACAAAAATTAAAATTTTACTCGAGCGTCGCTTCCGTTATTAGAAATTGTCCGGTCTGCATTTTGCTGTCCCACTTTGTTTCCGATTTCGATATTTTTATTCTTTTTTTGAACAGCGGGCAGTTTAACACAAGCGTCTCAAACTCGCCGCCTTCGCCCGCAAGGTTCATTTTGTTCTTTTTCGCAATCGTTTTAAGCTCTTCGGTTGCTTTTTTATCCATACTTCTGCCGAGCCATTCTTTTCCGAGCCCCTGCGCTGAAACGGACGTGATTATTATTTCGAAACCGTTGTCAAGCAATTCTTCCCAATATGTGTTAAGGTCACGGCCCCATAACGGCGAGATTATTTCCAAACCGAATTCATCGCATATGTTTTTCAATCGGTCTGATTGATATCGCGATGCGACCGCGCCGGACACTATACCATCAACACCGCTTCTCGCCTTTGATATCAACGCTTTCAGATCTTCCAGTTCTTTCTCCTTCTCGCCCTTTGTGAAGGCTGTCAGAATTTTAACGCCCATCGATTCCGCGTGCAGTTTTACGATCCATGCATTGGGATGGTGAAACATCCAGGATTCGTTGGTTTCTGGAATCATTAAAAGTATGCATTCCACGCTGTGGCCCTGCTTTTTTGCAAGGTATATCGCGTATAAAGAATCCTTCCCGCCCGATACGAGCGCAGCCAATTTCATAGTATAAGAAGAATACCGACGTTTATATATTCATGATAATTCTGGTATGCGGACTGCCAGGAACAGGAAAAACAACGATTGCGAAGGCGCTGGCGGCCCGCATGGGAGCGCATATACTGAGAACTGACGTAATACGCAAAGAACCGGAGAAAAAGGCAAAGTATTCAGAAAAGGACAAAGAAACGGTTTACAAAACGATGTTTAAACTTGCAGACGGGAAATCGCGCGACGGATTCGACTGCATATTGGACGCCACATTCTACAAAAAATCGCTGCGCGAAGAAGCAAAAAAAATAGCGGAAAAGAACAAAACCGGATTTTTAATTGTCGAGTGCGTGTCCCCGCAAAATATGATAAAAAACCGCATCATGTCAAGGAAAGGCGATGAATCGGAAGCCGATTTCGAGGCGTACAAGGCTGTAAAAAAGATATTTGAACCGATAAAAGAAAATCATATAATCGTTGATACGGAAAACGATACGGATGAAATCGTAAACAAAATTCTAAAGGAGATGCAAAATGGAAGCTAAGGAACTCGTAAAAGCGATGACGAATCCGGAATCGTACCCGCATACCACGAGCACAATAGAAGTAAAAGAGACGCACATATCCTGGGTTTTTCTTACAGGTCATTTTGCATACAAGGTAAAGAAACCCATCGCGTTTGGCGGAATACTTGATTATTCAACGCTTGCCAACCGCAAAGCCATGTGCGACAAGGAACTGATCGTGAACAAGCGATTAAATCCGGACATGTACCTCGATGTCGTGGACATCGTGAAAGGCGAGGACGGCGAGATACACGTTGGATACGGAGCAGGCGAGCTTGTGGAGCATGCCGTAAAAATGAAGCAGATGAACCAGAGATACCTGCTTTCAGAAATAATAAAACGCGGCGAGATGACCGAAACGACCGTAAAAAGAACCGCGGCGTTCATGGCGGACTTTTTCAAAAGCTCGCGAATTCCGGCGGATCTCGTGACGCGCTACGCCGAATCGCTTAAAAAACACGCCAACGCCACGTTCGATACGCTCGGCGGGCTTGGAAAAAATTATGAAACCGCAAGGAAAAAATTCAACGATTTCATCAAAAACAACAGGACGCTGTTTCTTGAACGCACCGCGAACGGGTTCGTGCGCGACCTGCACGGCGATGCGCACTCGAGGAACTTTTTCATCGACGGAACAAACATATCGTTGTTCGATGCAATCGAGTTTAACGACGAGTTTCGCGTCCAAGACATCGCGTACGAGATCGCTGCGCTGGCAATGGATCTGGAATTCAACGGATTGGAAAAGTTTTCAAAACTATACACCGACGAGTATGTCAAGATTAACAACGACCAAAGTGCCAGAAAATTGCTACCGATCTACATGTTCTACTGGGCTCTCGTAAGGGGCGAGGTTGAGCTGGAAAAAAGCGTTAAAACAAACGACCGGGGAGCTAAACCGGTTGCAGAAAAATACCTTAGACTGGCTGAAAAATACCTCAGCGCGTTTTAATCAGTTTTAAAATTTCCGATTTCTCGGGTTTTATTATTCCGTGCGGCGTTATAAGACCTGTTATGTATTTTGCCGGCGTTATATCGAATGCGGGATTTTTCGCGTCAGATCCGGGCGACGCAACTCTTACGCGACCGATCTTGCCGTCGTCGCACTGGCCGTACTGGTAAAGAACTTCATCCGCGCTCCTTTCTTCTATTGTTATAGAGCCAACGCTGTCGTGCTCCCTGTCAAATGTCGTTATCGGCGCAGCCACATAGAAAGGAACGCCGAACTCCTTCGCGATTATCGCCTTTTCCAGCGTACCTATCTTGTTTGCAATATCGCCGTTCAATAAAACACGATCTGTTCCGACGATCATTATGTCAACCTCGCCTTTCTGCATGTAATATGCGAGCGCGTTATCTGCAATAACCGCGTGATTTATTCCCTCGTTCGATAGTTCCCAGGCTGTTAATCGCGAACCCTGGTTCCTCGGCCTTGTCTCGTCCACGAAAACGAAAACGTTTTTCCCGCTTTTGTTCGCAGCGAATACGACGCCCAGCGCTGTTCCGACGTCGACAGCGGCGAGCCAACCTGTATTGCAATGGGTCGCGATCTTGAAATGATCCTTTATCAGATCATTGCCGTGATTCGAAAGCGCTGTGCACTGCGACACTATTTCCTCGGAAATCTTATTCGCCTCGTGTATTGCTTCATCTTTACCGACAACTGATTTATTGTAAACGCGCTCCACGCAGTTTTTAAGATCAACAGCAGTAGGGCGGGCTGCGACCAGGCGATCGCGCGCCAGTTCGAGTATATGAAAATCCTTCTTCTCTTCAGCCTCAATTGCGGCTTGCGCCATGCCAAATGCACCCGCTGCTCCGATGGCCGTTGCCCCACGAACAGTCATATCGCGGATAAACGAAGCGGTTTCGGCGAAATCGGACGAGGACACTATTTCAAAGTTAAACGGTATCTTTTTTTGATCAACGAAGAATGTTTTATTGTTCTCGAACCATACGGATCTGTAATCTTTACCGTTGACGAGCATACGAACACTATTCTAAATTCAAGTTGTCAATTTAAGTATTCCGAAATATAAAATTTAGTGAAATGTCAAGAATAAAAGACCCGAAACTGGCTGAAGAAGGCAGGAAACAGATCGAATGGGCGGAAATGCAGATGGGCGGATTGCTGAAAATCCGCGAAAGGTTTTCGAAGGAAAAACCGTTCAAGAACATCAGAATAGGCATGGCGCTTCATGTTACGAAAGAAACGGCCGCGCTCGTACGTACGCTCGTCGCGGGCGGGGCGAAGGTCGCGATAGCAGGCTGCAATCCGTTAAGCACGCAGGACGATGTTGCCGCAGCGCTTGCAGCGGAAGGCGTCGATGTTTTTGCATGGAAAAACCAGAATGTCAAGGATTATTATGAAAATTTGAACAGCGTGCTCGATACAAAGCCGGACGTAACGATCGACGACGGCTGCGATCTGATCACGCTGATACACACAAAACGCAAAGACCTGCTGAAAACTCTTATTGTTGGAACAGAAGAAACAACGACCGGTGTCAACAGACTGCGCGCAATGGAAAGGGACGGTGCTTTGAAATATCCGGTTATTGCTGTCAACGACTCGAACACAAAACACCTGATGGACAACTACATAGGTACAGGGCAGTCCACGATCGATGGGATACTGCGCGCGACGAGCATACTGCTCGCAGGTAAAAATTTCGTCGTTGTCGGATACGGTCCGTGCGGAAAAGGCGTAGCATTGCGCGCAAAAGGCATGGGTTCGAATGTCATTGTCGTAGAAGTCGACCCGTTCAAAGCATTGCAGGCAGTGATGGACGGTTATCGCGTAATGCCCATGGCGGAAGCGTCGAAAATCGGCGACGTTTTTTCAACCGTCACCGGAAACAAGCACACAATACCTGTTGAAAGCATAAAGGCGATGAAAGACGGCGCCATACTCGCAAACTCGGGACACTTTGATGTTGAAATCGATGTCGAGGGCTTGAAAAAAATCTCGACAAACACAAGATCGATACGCAGAGACTTGCAGGAATACACGCTTCCGAACAAGAACAGGGTGTATTTGTGCGCGGAAGGGCGCCTTGTAAATCTGGCAGCAGCGGAAGGGCATCCTTCGACAATAATGGCGCTGTCGTTCATGAACCAGGCTCTTGCGGTTGAATACGGTTTGAAAAACAAGGGAAAACTTGAACCGAAAATACACACATTGCCGGCAAGCCTGGACAGTATGGTTGCGCGACTGCAACTGGATTCCATGGGAATAAGGATAGATGACATTACGAAAGAGCAGGAAAAATACGCTTCAAGCTGGTCAGAGGGAACATAGATTCCGGATTAAACCCCCGAGACCGAATAATATTATTTACAAGCCGTTCGGCTAGAATTTAAAATAAATAGTTAGATCAAGTTCACATGTGTTTCTTTATTTCGTTTGTCGTGAGATGCCGCTGGACGACTTTGTCGGCTGCGCCTTCGAGAACAAGAATCTCCAAGCTTTGCGGTGTAACGTCTTTCTCGGATTTCTGTATCGCTTCGATCGCAAGCTTGACTGCGTCTTCGGTTTTCATCTTGTCGTCGTACTTGTGACTCAATACTTTTTCGGCAACCGCAGCGCCGCGCCCGATAACATGGGCTTTCCATTCTATTGCTGTGCCGGACGGGTCGGCTTCGAATAATTTCGGACCGTTGGAATCGATGCCGCCAATAAGCAAACCTATGCCGTAAGGCCTCATGCCTGCGTACAATGTTGAAATGTGGATCTTGTCCGCTATGAAACGTACTATTGTCGGGACTTCTATGGGCTCTTCATAGGTTACTTTGTTAACTTGTGCGCGATTGCGCGCCATACCAACAAGAACGCGGGCATCGGCTAACAAACCTGAAGCTGCGGCTGCGAGGTGATCGTCAACAAGATAAATTTTTTCAAGCGATTCCGGAACAGATAACTCCGAAGAAACTTTGTACGCTGCAAAGACAATTGAATCTTTAGTTTTCACGCCGACAACCGTTGCTCCACGCTTGATCGCTTCGCGTGCATACTCTACCTGAAAAAGCCTGCCATCAGGCGAGAAAACAACAATAGTACGGTCATATCCCATGTATTCCGGAGTCAATTCCATAACATCACCCAAACGTTGTTAGCGATAAAGTTTAACGAACTTATTATTAACCTTGTTCATGGCTTAAATACGTTAGCCCCAGCCTGTTTTGCTTGGCGACTGCCATCCTTCTTTTTTGTTGTCTTTCTCGCCGGAAGGCTCTCCAATTTGTATTTCCTCTTCCTCGGACTTCTCGATTTTTTCTTCTTTATCCTTAGCCGCCGGTTGGTTAGCCTGCTTCTTTGCAGTCTCCTGCGTGTACTGGTCGTGACCGAAAAATGTCATTCCACCGGAAATCAAAAAACCCACGCCCGTGACCGCGGATAAAATCATGAAAAAACTCGCCGTTCCCTGCAGCCCCTCGGGTATTGCCGGAAATATTGTATTGAGTGCCACAAACCAGGCAAAAAACGTGAATCCTGCCAAAATCATTGTTACGCCAGTGACCTTTCTTGTAATCGTCATAACATTTATTCGCATTTCTTATAGTATAAACTTTCTTAAGACAACGGAAAGCGAAGCTTTCAACGAAAAGCCTTTAGCTTTTCGTGCAAAGGAAACGATACGTTTCCTTTGAAAAAGTTTAATCAAAGAACTATAAAGTTAGCTGTAACTTGCAAGGTCGCGCATACTCGTGACTTTCGCCCTTGCTGAGTTCAAAGTTCCGGAAACGCCGAGTATGTTTATTATGACACGCTGATCGCCTATGCGGTTGATCAATGACATTACGAGCCTTATTCTTTCCACAAACTTATGCGAACATTTTATGACGCCCCTCTGCTGTTTCTGGTCCCAGAAATCCTTTACGATCCACAGTGACGCTTTCGCAGATCCCATTTCGCCGATAAAGGATATGGACGAGTTCCAGAACACGTTCACAAAATCGGAAAATTCCACTGGAGATTCGGACATTATTTCGAATGCGAGATATCTCTTTTTACCGCCGATCATCGGCTTCAACGACTTCAACTTATCAGTTATCAACCAGCGTCACCCCAGGCATAACCCAATCCTTGCTTAATTTCTGGCGGTTAATATCCAACCTTTGGACTGCAAGCGATTGGAACGTCGCGTCCAAATGCATTCCAAGATTCAGGCCAAATGCAGCCAACTCTCTGGGCGCGCGCAGTTCCCACTTTGAATAAGCACCTGATGTTATTGCGATTGGAAATCCGTATTTGCCCGAGAGTTTTAGGTTTTGTCTCATATGCGAAAGCACATGCACCCGTGACTTGCGATAAGAGTTCAGAACTTCGCGAAAATTAAGCTCGATGTGAACCTGGTTGTCGGCTGCCGTCTTTGCCATTACAGCGTCAATTCCGGAATCGTTCCTCTGGCGTTCCGGATGCGACAACACGTCAACCTCTTTCGTTTCTACGGCCGCTTTGTTCACTTCGATGTCGCCGCCGCTGACAACGATAATTTCAACTTTTTTCCTGACCGAGTCGATCGTCTTGTAAAATTCCTGCAAATTTTCCGCTTTTATCTCGACCGCCTTGACAACGTCGAAGTCGCTTGTTTTCAGGCTGTCTAAAATTTTTAGCTGTTTATCAAACGACTCGCTGTCAGGAGAACAGCATAAGGCAACGCCGCTCCAACCCAGCTTTTTTGCAAATTCGACTACCTCTTCAGCAGAATTCTCGCCGCCAAACGGGCTTGCGTGCACATGGAGATCGTACGCTCTCATAACCAACTTGTTTTATTGTTATCGAAAAGTCAATAAATAAGGCGAATGATCGCTTCTTTTGACCTTAAAATAGCCGAAAAC
>JAZDLW010000005.1:0-46526 GCA_043801595.1 Candidatus Aenigmatarchaeota archaeon | reverse complement strand
ATAAATAATAATATAATAATATGAAAATCAAAAATCGCAACCTCGGTTTCCTGTTGTCAAAATATCTTGTGTTTTTGGAGTTGTTGTCGTGTGGCTGGGCGCCGCAGGATTTGTTTTTTGACGGCGGTCCGGACTTTATCGCACTGAAGGGAGACAGGTTGCTGCGTTTCAAAGTGAGATATTCCACGAAAAACAACAAAGGTTTTTTGTTCGCGGCAGGCGGCGAACAGGCAAAGACATTCTACGAGCTTGCGGAAGGGTGTGACTACCTTGTTTTTGTTTGTCTGCTCGGGAGCGAGGCTGCCGGGTTTTACGTGTTTCCAAGGGATTCCACACCGAAAGCAAAGACGTTTTTTCATCCAGCGGACGGTCCATACCCGAAATACAGGGAATTTTACGGTCTGGCGGCGTTCAAAGGTTCCAGTGGAAAGCAGGGGGTGGGGTAGGGAGCATAGAATATAAATACCAACAATTCAAATGAAATCTTGGTTGGTGGTTTTTATTCCGCAGACGTCTTTGCACAAAATATTTTCAGGTTATCTTAACAACAACGCCATTTTCTTGTCAAAAGAGCCGCTAGCAACAAGCTACGACCCGAGCGACATACCACACCGCGACAAACAGATGGAAACACTCGCTTCGATTCTGGCACCGTGCCTTCGCAACAATAAACCATCGAACACGTTCGTATACGGGAAGACGGGCACAGGCAAGACGTTGTGTATAAAGCATGTTGTGAACGAACTCGCTTCAATGGCTGCCGAGAACAAAATCAACGTAAAAACCGTTTTCATAAACTGCAAGATGAAGAAAATTGCGGACACCGAATACAGGGTGATTGCGCAGCTTTGCAAGGAGTTTGGCTGCGATGTTCCTGCTACCGGTCTGCCAACAAGCCGATTGTATGAAATTTTTTACGAAAACCTCGATTCGTGCAAGCAGAACGTTTTGCTTGTGCTCGATGAAATCGATGCGCTGGTTTCAAAGGTCGGCGACAACATCCTGTACAATCTCACAAGGGTCAATCAGGACCTGTCGAATGCGAAACTAACAATCATAGGCGTTACGAACGACCTGTCTTTTTCGGAGTCGCTGGATCCGCGCGTAAAATCCTCGCTCGGCGAAGAGGAAATAGTCTTCTCGCCGTACAACGCGCTCGAACTCAGGGACATACTCAGCGAACGTGCCAGGCTGTCTTTTATGGGGGGAACCGTAAAGGACGGCGTGATCTCAAAGTGCGCTGCGCTCGCAGCGCAGGAGCACGGCGACGCAAGGCGGGCGCTGGACCTGCTGAGAGTTGCGGGAGAAATCGCCGAAAGGGGCGGTGACAAGTCGCTGGACGAGGCGCACGTCGACAAAGCGCAGGAAAAAATAAACGTTGACCGCGTCGTAGAAACAGTCCGTTCGCAGCCAATGCAATCGCAGGCGATTTTGTGGGCAATATTAAACAATCAGGGCGCCGGCCTCACAACAGGCGGGACATATGAAAAATACAAAGAAGTGTGCAAGAAAAGAGGGCTCGAACCATTGGGGCCGAGACGCTCCTCGGACCTGATATCCGAATTAGGCATGCTCGGAATATTGTCAGTGCGCACGACATCGAAAGGCCGCCATGGCAGGACAAAAGAAATCAGCATCCTGTCGTCGAAGCACACGCAGGACGACCTGTGCGAAATGCTAAAAAAAGATTTTTACTTCGAGTAGACGAGTGATAAGACGATGTTCATGGACAAGGTTTTGATAAGAAAATTGCTGGACAGCGGCGTGATGGTTTCGCCGGATGTCGCCGGCGAGATAACAGAGCGGGATTATGACACTGTTCTTGCAAAAAAACTCAAGACAGTGGACAAGAACACGCTTTCGGAAATAAGATCGGGACAGGGTATTGTTATCGAAAAACCGGAAATCGCGAGAAACGAAATTACAGCAAAGGATTTCTTGAATTATTACAAGAATAAAATACTCGCACTCGCGCCGTTCATAACAGCACGGCTGGACGACAAACCCGTGTCTATGAACAGGGCGAGGTTCGGGCAACGAAACACAATCCTGGGGCTTGTAAGAGAACCGACTGAAAGCGGGTTTGTTCTGGAGGATTTGACAGGGCACTGCGAAGTTGCACTAAGAACAAAGGAGGACGTCGCGGAAAACGATGTTGTCGCAGCAACGGGCTTCTTTTCCGACAACAAACTTTTTGCGGAAAGAATAACGCACCCAGAACTGACAATAAAAAAACGCGTGAGATTCTCGGAAAAGGAATGTTCGGCGATTTTTGCGTGGGCCAAAGCAGGAACCGGAAACGCAATAAAAAATATTGCCAACAAGAAAGGAGAATGCTTTGTTTTTATTTTCAGCGGGGACGATAGAAACGACGGTTCCTGTGCTGTGATGCGGATAGAAAACGGGAGCGTAACTTCGGAAAACGTTTTCCCGAATGCCGCGAAGGCTACCATAACCACAGGAAACGCGAAATTCGTGCTGCAAAATCTGCGCGCAAACCATACGGACGGCATAGAATCGCAGGCAAGGTTCTTTTCAAAGAGGCGTTACATAGGCGATGACAAGATTGCGCCCGCTTTTCTCGAAGATCCGTTTGTGATAGACCAGGAAACGGATATAATTTTGCTTGGCAAATCGGATAAAACCGGCGTTGCAAATAACAAAGGCTACACTTTTATCGCTGTCGGATGCGCGGACGACGGCGAGCCGGCCGTAAGGATAGACCTAAAGACGCGGTCAGCAGAAATGACCAGCTTTTAAATTATGTAACAGGACTATTAGTGGGAACATGAAGCTGCAAATATTGGACGTCGACTACGTGTTGATCGAGAACAGCCCAGTGATAAGAATATTCGGCAAGGACGAAAACAACAAAAGTGTTTGCGGATTTGTCAAAGGGTACATGCCGTATTTTTATGTGCTCCCAAAGGAAGGCAAGTCAGCGGACATAATTAAATATTTGAGCGGTCGCACGGCCGATGTCGTGAAATGCGAACGCGTAGAAAAGCGGCTCCCAATAGGCTTTTCAAGAAATATGACGGAAATGATCAAGGTCGTGATGAGAAATCCGGCCAAGGTTTCCGAACTAAGAGACATTATCAAAGAACATCCGTCTATCAAAGAAATTTTCGAGGCGGACATACTTTTCAAGTACAGATTCATGGCAGATTTCATGATCAGCGGAATGAGCTGGATCGATGTCGAGTGCGCGGATATAAAAACCGCAACAGTGAAGGCTGACCGTACCGTAAATATAACAAAAATATCGCCCTCGATCCAAGTAACGAACACGCAGATGAGTTATTTGTCCGTTGACATAGAAACGCTGTCAAAGCGCGGCGGGCTGCCGAATCCGGAGGAGGACGAAATAATAATGATAAGCATGGCGTTCAGCCCGCAGCACGCAGGCCATGATACACTTGTATTGACAACAAGAATGGCAGACGGAAAGGACGTGATACGGTGTCTCGGCGAAGATTCGATGCTCGAAAAGTTCAGGTCAATAGTAACGGAATACAATCCGGACATATTCACAGGTTTCAACATCAACAACTTCGACATACCGTTCATACTGAAGAGAATGGAAATTTTCAAAGTGCCGCGTACAATCGGACGATGCACGGATAAACAGGCCTATTCAAAGGAGATAATGAAAAACAGATCGCGTTCGACATTGCCCGGACGGATTGTCGCTGATAGTTATCAATTGATAAAGAAGAACTTCTCGTTTAAACGCTACGGTCTGACCGACGTTTCGAAAATACTGCTCAAAGAACAGAAGCTTGATGTGGCACACTCCGAGATATCGAAACTGTGGAACAGCGGAGACAGGGAAAAAATAACCAGGCTTGCGGATTATGCAAGAAAGGACGCGGAGTTGGCATTAAAACTCGTCATTAAAAAACAGCTTCTTGACAAATACATCGAGCTTTCGAAGCTGAGCGGTGCCCTCCTGCAGGACAGCCTCGACAGCGGTGAATCGTCCCGCATAGAAAATCTGCTGCTGCGCGAATTTAATAAAAGAAATTACGTTGTTCCGTGCAAGCCAGGTTCCTTGGACATAAAGAAAAAAGAAAAAGAAAAGGAGGACCAGGGGTTAAAGGGCGGTTTCGTGCTTACGCCGAAAACAGGCCTTCACTCTGATGGGCTGGTTGTTGTCCTTGACTTTCGCAGCATGTACCCGTCGATAATACGAAGCTACAACATATGCCCGACAACCATTGTGAAGAACGAAGAAGAGAAGGATGTTATTAAAACGCCCACAGGGTACACGTTCGTTTCGAAAAGCGTCCAGGAGGGGATAATTCCCGGAATATTAACGCACCTGATGGACGAACGCGTGAAAACGAAAAAGATTATGAGAGGAGAGGCTGACGAAGAAAAATTAAGGATATTGGACGCGAAACAGCTTGCGCTGAAACTTCTGTCAAACGCCTTTTACGGCTACACGGGCTACACGAAAGCGAGACTCTACGTTTTGGATATAGCAAACGCGATAACTTCAAGCGGGCGCTACCTTATACAGACCGTTGAAAAGACAGTCGAACAGGATTTCGGATATCCTGCAGTGTATGGAGACACAGACTCGATAATGATCAAGATACCCGAAACCGACCTTGATAAAGGCTGGGATAAAGGGATCGAACTGGCTGCGAACATAAACAAACAGCTTTCAGGCGTAATGCAGATGGAATTTGAAAAGATTTTCAAAAGTTTTTTGATATTGACAAAGAAAAGGTACGCTGCGTGGAAGTTTGTCAAGGACAACGGCGTTTGGAAGGATAAAATAGAGACGAAAGGTATTGAGACAGTCCGACGCGACTGGTGCGAACTTGTTTCCGAAACAATGACGAAGACAATAGAGATAATTCTAAAGCGCGGAGACACGAAAGAGGCTCTCAGTTATTTCAATGTGGTGATGAAGAACCTGTCGGAAAATAAAATTCCGATAGAAAAACTTGTGATAACCAAGAGTATAACAAAGAGCCCAGCGAACTATGCGGGTTTGCAACCGCACATCGAGCTCGTGAAAAAAATGCAAAAACGCAACCCGGCCGAAGCGCCGGGCGTCGGAGACAGGGTAGGCTACGTTATCACAAAAGGAAACCAGCTCCTTTCCAGAAGAAGCGAGGATCCGGATTTTGTGGTGAAGAATAAAATAGATATAGACCCGACATACTATGTCGAGAACCAGCTGCTCCCGCCGGTTGAAAGAATATTCATAGCGCTCGGCTTTTCGAAATCAGAACTTCTCGGCAAAGGACGCCAGAGATCGCTGATGGAAACGACTCCGAAAAAACCGAGCAACGTGTTCGATGGTTTTGTCTGCGCCGGCTGCGGGGCGAATTTCACATCCGCACCGCTGAGCGGAATGTGCAAGTGCGGCGCAAAAATACAGATTAACACACCCGAGGGCATTACAGAGAAGATCAAGGTGGATGCAGGATAAACATGATATTGGAAACCATATTATTCAACACAATAAACAGCTATGATGCATACAATGTCGCGTCAATTTTACTTTTTGTGAGCAACATATCCATGGTTGTTTTCGCGCTAAGCACAATACCGTTTGCGCTGAAAGACAGGAGGACTGGAATAAATTATACAGCCGCAATCATCACGTCGATTCTGGTTTCGCTGTTCCTTGAGCAGGTTTTTTGCAGACCGAGACCGACAGGCATATTGAGAGTACCCGAAGAATCGTCGTATTCATTCCCGTCCACGCACAGCGCGGCGTCGTTCGCGTGGGCGGATTTCGCTTCAGATGCAGCAAAGAAATACCGTATTTTGTTCTTTGCGTTCGCGATTTTGGTAGGGATATCGCGGATCTATGTGGGCGTTCACTATCCCACAGACGTTATTGTGGGCGGTCTGTTGGGTTGGGCAATTGCGAAGGCGTTGAAGCGCTGATGCACTCCCGAAGACGGGTTTTTTTTTGTGTCCGCAGCGCTATTGCATTGATGAACGAAACCAACCGCCATTTGCCTTTTACTACCAGATAGTGCAGCGAATTGCGCGAGCGGAGAGACGATTCCACGCCGTCGAGCGAAAGCAGCTTTTTTATCTTTATCAGACCTTCCAGATTCACCGATGTCACACGCAGGTATCTGTAACCATTGCCCGATACTAAAAATTTTTCACGGTCAAAATAGACAACTGAGGTTGCGTCAAAAAAACCCGCGAGAAACGAAGAACGGAAATCATGGTTATGGTACGCGATATCCGGAGGCGACCATGTTTTCCTTTTTGGCAAAAATCCGATATTGCCGAAGATTTCCACAATATGCTTTCCGTAAATATTTGCTGTAAAATATGTTTTCTGGGCTATAGTTTTTTGAATAACAAGCATGTCGCGGCCACACACCGAACGCAGTGCTGCTGCGAATGCGTCAATAAGCTCCTTGTTTTTAGTACTCAGCCCGATGCAATTGTTTCTGCCTTTTTTGATAAAACCCCTAGCGCAAAGGACACCGCAGGCGTAGCCTAATTCCGACATGATGAATATTGTGCGGGTTGATATAAATTCACCGCAGATTAACCTCCCTGTTACTTCACGTGGAGTAATATTACCTCATTTTAGGTTCACATGCATTAACAAAGGCGAAAAGCGGAAATTGGCTTTGAAAAGCAATACATTCACGGCCTTGCTGGTTAAACGTGACATATTGTTTAGCGTAACGCAGAAGAAACACGAAAAAGAATATAAAGAATTTCCGAGAAGTAAAGATATGTTCACACAACGCGACCTTGAAAAGTTGATGAAGAACGTGCAGATGGAAAACATTGATGCCGAAGAGGTCATCATTCGCGGCAAGACCGCAACCCTAGTCATCAAAAATCCGGAGGTTGTGAAAACGAATATGATGGGAAAAACGAGCTTCCAGATAACGGGCGAGGTTGAAAACAAAAACGAGAACGTAGATGATGTAAAACTTATTATGCAGAAGACGGGTGTGCCGCAAGATGTTGCGGAGCAGGTTCTAAAAGAAGAGGGTGACATGGCGGCTGCAATAATGAAAATAGAAAGCGACAAACAGAAAACGCAATAATTTTAACTACCGACACGGACGAACTGGTAACACGAATATAGAGTGAAATGGGTTTTCCGAAAATTATATCCTAAAAAATATAGTTGGATGAGGCGTCTTTTACAGACTAACGAAAACCCACACCCAAAATTCTCCCGGCCTTAAATGGTCACAACACCCGACTATCAGGAACTGATCATCCCTTTCAGACCGCTTGTCCTCAACCGGGATTTCTCCCTAATGTGGTGGAATACGCATAACGTCAACAACGGATCAACTCCAAAGGTTTTCATATTCCAACCATTTTAAATTTAGCCGCATAACATAAAAGAGTTATGCGGTTTTTTCATCGAGACACTGCATAGTTAATCAAGACGTGTCTCATAAACTACGATTTAAATACAAATTTCCGAATAGTTAGTAGAGATTTTCATGGCAGAAATGAGAGACAAGGAGAAGCAGGTTTTATTCGAACTGCTCCGTGACGGAAGAAAACCGGACAAGCACATTGCGCTCGCACTCAAATTGACACAGCCAACAGTCACGAGGATACGGCAAAAACTTGAAAAAGAACGCACGATCAAGGGATACAGGGCAAACGTCAATGAAAAGGTCGTCGGCTTTTCGATTGCCGCAATAACGTTTTTTGACTGGCGCGACTACTCGGAAACAAAACAGATCGAGGATGCGATTGACTACATTGCGAAAATGCCGGAGGTTGTTTATTTCGCCCGCGGCGAGGGACTGCGAGGGAAGACGTACATGATGATGACACTGCATAAAAGTTTTGCGGATTACGAAGCACTCACAAGAAGGCTCCGGGAAAAATACGGAAAACAAATGGCATATGTTGAGGAATTTATTTCCTCGATGGAATCTGTCCACAAAAACGATTCGACGCAGGCAATAATACACGCGTTGTCATCGTAATCATTTTAGAATGACTTCTTTTTTCGACAAGAAATATTCTACAATCTGGCTGTACGCCGGGCGGGTAACGAGCACGCCGACCAAAACACCGATCATTGTTGTTATCGCGAACCCCTTGACAATCCCGACGCCAATGAACAGCAACGCAAACATCGTGGACACCACTGTTATCGCGGACGCGAATATCATCGAGAATGCGCGCCTTATTTTTTCCCAAAATGAGATTTCGACGAGGTGCACCCTTTTCATTTCATCCGAGATTATTATCATTTGACCTATTCCCGTGCCGAGGAATGCTATGAATCCCGCGATTGTGGACAAATCCATGGTCCACGAAAGGAACAGTGCCATCGCGGGCGTTAAAACAACGCCGATTATATCCGAAATATCGATGTGCACTTTGCTGCGGTAAGCCAGCACCATCAGTGACGTGTTAATTATGAACGCAGCGACCCAAGGAAGATCGTTGCCGCCAGCTGCTATGCCCAACAATATTATTGTTTCGCACACACTCGTGATCACCATTGGCAGTGCGATCTTGATGCTCCTGTACCTTACCAAGACAACCGCGGACACAGCGATTATCGCGAATATCGCCGACTTAAACGCGGCATCGAGTATGCCGCTTCCGAGCTTCGGAGAAACGCTTTCGACATTTACAACGTTCATGCTGACCGGAAGCGCGCCGGCCTTAAGGATCGATTGCAGCGTGGAGCGTTCGGATACCGCGCTTTGCCTGTCCTGGCGGAAACCCTGTATTGATATTTCCGTTAGCACGCGGCCTGCCAGGTCTGATGCGATGTTCAACTCTGTTACCGGTTTCCCGTCGAGATAAAGTATGATAGGCGATGCGAGATAAGTCCTTCTTGTCACGTCAAGACCTATGCCAGATGTTACTTTGGCAAAACGCTCGGCGCCTTCCTTTGATATGAGTATTGAAAATGAAAATTCGTAACCGTCGGTGGTACGCTGTATAACCGATCGCGTCGAGTCTGTGAAAACGTTTTCAATGTCGCTGCCCTTTAACACGATCGCTGACAGAAACACCGAGTCATTTGTGGCATTCAAAACTTGTTCGTCTACTCCTTCGATGTTTATGGTTCCGCCCTGCATCACTACGTTGTTATCGACAAGCACATCGCTGCCCGACAGCTTTACGTTGTGCGTTGCACCACCCAGCGAAAATGTTCCCGTGCCCCTGTACAATTTCACTTCCAGCGGTATTCGCGCCTCGAAATTACCGCGCGATGCAAGCAGGCGCTCGATAATGTCCTTGCTCTCACCGCCGATTTCCACGATAACAAAGCAGTTTTCTATGTCGCATTCAGAGCGGAGCGTTATCTCCTGCAGGCCGTAAGCGTTTATTCTGCTTTGTAGCACAGGAATTATTGCTGTGTTTACAGTTTCCGCTGTCACTTTTTCCGCTGGTTTGAGCATCACGCGTGTGCCGCCCTGCAAATCTATACCCATGTCGAGATTGCTGCGCTTCAGGTCCTTTACAGTAACATTGCGCAGTAACGCGGATTCGAGCTCATAAGAATTCCCGTTGTATGTTACGAAATGGGCGCCGTCTGCTGCGATAAAATCATACCAGTCCTGCACGCTACGGACATTGTTCCCATCGACGTCTGTTATTGTCCCGCCGCTCCTGAGCAGGCCGACGCCGCCGGAAACGGTTACGCCGTTACCAACGCCGTAGCCGATTGACAACATTGCGGCAGCTACGAACACGACGAGTATCAATACTTTGTATAGTTTAAGCATGCAAGTGCCACCTCAATATCGCGGAATTCTGCAGCCATGTATTCGGTATGTCAAGTACGGAACCTATGATAAGAACCGATGCGATTTGCGTGATAACGGATTGCGGGGAAAACAGCACGATGGCAACCAGCGCAGCAAATGATGTTGCGCCCATTGTTAGACCAGTGATCATCGAACTGTGGAATGTGGTATCGAATTCCTCGGAACTGATTCCCTTTTTCAGCAACTTTGTCGTCATAACGACATTGTTATCGACAGAGGAACCTATCATCATTAGCAGAGCAGCGACGCCGCCCATCGAAAGCTGCATACCGGCAAGGTTCATTATAGCCACGGTTTCTATTATGTTCGAGGCTGAGCTGAAGACTATTGCGAAGGACGGCACCGGAGACCTGTAAATCGAGTATATGCTGACTGCCATGAGAACGAAACCCAGAATGATCGCGAGCTGGGCTTGACTCCAGAACGAAGAACCCAGCGCCGGTCCGATTGTACGGACAGATGGTTCACCGTCTATCTGCAAACCGTTTTGCCTGAGAAACGCCACTACATTGGTAGTGTTCAGATTGTTGTTGCTGGCGAGTGATATGCTGCCGCCGTCTGCACTACGCGATATGCTAGGCCGCACATTGAACTCTTTTAGGATGCTTTCTTCGAGTGTGTTGTCGTAGGCACCGGAGAAACGCAATGTCATCTCAGTACCACCGCTGAGATCAACGGCCTTGTGCACCCAGTCACCGCTGGTGAGTATTGTGTTTGCGATGATGATCAGCGCAGCCAACAATAAAAATTGCGTAAACAACAAGCCGTATTTATAGTTTGTCTTGTTAACAAGAGACATATTATCAACTATCAATATCCATGCATAGTGATAAATATGACTGAATACGACGTTGCCATTGTCGGCGCTGGCTCGGCCGGCTTGAATACGGCGATCGCATGCTCCGAACTTGGTTTAAGCGTTGCCGTAATCGAAGAACACAAAAAAATAGGGTTTCCGCGGCACTGTTCGGGATTGTATTCTGCGAGATTTGCAAAGCTTGTAGGCATCGAAAGCGATTACTTGGAACACGAAGTAAGCGGAGCGAGGCTGATATCGCCGAACGGGAATGTTGTTGAAATCGACAAAAAGGAGACTGTGGCGTTTGTCGTGGATCGAGCAAAGTTTGATTCACACTTGGCATTGATTGCGAAAGACGTCGGTGTTGCAATGATAACCGGTGAAAAGGCGACGAACACGAAAATCGGCGGCGACGGCATTAGGATAACTGCAGGAAAAAAAACGCTGGGCGCGAAACTGCTGTGCGGTGCAGACGGTTCAAATTCGGCGATCGCGAAGATGATTGGAGCAAAGCCGCCGCATAAAATCAACGGAATAATGGCAATAACCGATGACGAAAATTATTCGAAACACGTCGACCTGTATTTTGACAACAAGCTCTACCCGAATTTTTTTGCCTGGAAAATCCCGCGCGGAAAGACGACGGAATACGGTTTAGCCGGTGAAGCTGGTCCGAAAAACATAGAGAATTTCAGAAATTTTCTGGCAAAATCCAATGTTGATAAATACGAATTGTCGAGCGGGATAATACCTTTCGGATTCCAGAAATCCTTTGCTGACAGAGTCCTACTGGTCGGAGATGCTGCTGCGCAGACGAAACCGCTGACAGGAGGGGGTGTTATCTATAACACCATATGCGGGCGCATAGCTGCGAAAGTTTTCGCCGATGCAATTAAAAAAAAGCGTTACGATGCAAAATTCTTTGCGATATACGAAAAAACATGGCACAAAGCGATAGGACGGGGGATAAAACGCGGGCTGTTTTTAAGAAAAATTTATTCCAAAATGCCGAACGCGGCGATTGATGCGGTTTTCAAAATATTCGGCAACCGTTTTTTCGAGAACATGATTTCGAAATACGGCGACATGGAATTCGTGCTTGCGCGCGAACCGCACGCTGAAACGAAACTATTTTAAGCGGCAGAGCGTACTTATTTTATGAAGTGGTCAAAACTTTTGAAGCTCACGATAGGAAAGATTGCAGCCGTGATCGTTGTGGCGTTTCTTTTTGTGCCGTTCATCGAGTACGATAACGGGACAAGATGCATCAGAGCGCCGTGCCCGTCTTCGAACGTAGGTTCGGTTGCGATGTTTATTATGTCGCCGCAGCATTACATGTACAATATACTTTTCTTAAATTTGGCAGCAGGATTGATTGCTTCGTACATTGTGGTTTCCATAGCATTTTACGCGATCAATAAAAAATGATCAGGCAGTTCCTATTTTGTAAACCCTGACGTCACCGCTAACGAAATCCGGTGCCTTTCCACTGAAAAGTGATTTTTCGAAGTTTGTCATTCCCTGCACGTAGGATGAAAACTGCGACGACTTTGCAAAACCGCCGTAGTCGAACATTATGTAACGTGTGTTGTATGTTATCGAGCCTGTTGTGTAGTTGTGAACGTATTCAAGGTTAAGCGTGTTGTTGGAGACCTGCGGCTGCGTGTAAACGCGTGTTTTTGAGAATGCCTCTATCAGCCCTCTTCGTTCGTCGGCAGCCTGCACACTCGGGCTGAGCACGAGTATTGCTGAGAGCGGTTTTGTGTCCTGCCTTATTTCAGGAAGCACGCTGTACATGTCGGGCGACATCCTGTACGGCTGTGCGTAAATGCCAGACGCTGTTACGAGCTTTTCCGGCGCATAAATCAAAACAATTACGGTTGCGATAACCAACGCGAGCGAAATTCCCTCAGAAGCTGATATTTTTAATTTGTTGTTTTTGTTCGAGAAAAAATACATTCCGGCCAGACCGGCGATCAGGGCAAGGATAACGGAAGACTGCGCCATCCACCTGCCAGCGTAATCATAGAGAATGCTGTAACCGAGCGGACCCCACACAAGGTAGGAGTGCGTTAGTATGTAATCCGCGACGAACCACGCAGCAACAACGCCTCTTCCCTCGAATTTTGTGAATGCAAGCAACGCCAAACCAGCAACCAAGAGAACGAGCCAAGCAGATCCCATTGTTGTGAGCGGATCAAAGTACCAGCCAGGTAATCCTGGTTGTTTCTCGATCATTTTGAACGGCCACACAAGATCGGCAGGGTTGAATGCGTCCGCTGTTGATTTTGCCCCGAAAAATGAAAACCACATCGCGAATTTCGGCAGGAAAAACAACGATACGATTACGGATAGAACGACCACAAAAGTGAATTCCTTCATATGTGAGATTTTTTTGGCTTTCAGGGAGCCGTACAACGAAATGAAGAAGGAGGCAAAAAGAAAATAGCCTGCTGCGAGAGGCGATACTATAAACGACAGTCCGCCTGCGATACCTGATAATAAAACGAATTTTTGGTGAGCCCTGCCAACAGCGAAAGCGAATAACGCGAACGCCGCAAGCATTATTCCGAATTCGTACGCAACCTGTCCGAAGTAGAGCGAATAAAGATTTTTACCGGATATTGCGAACAAGGACGCCGCGACAAGGCCGACGCCCTTGCTTTTTAGTATTGTTCCGGCGAAGAGATAAATAATTATCGCAGTAAGCGCATCGAGCAGCGCAGAGAAGAAATATATTGTGAACGGCCACGAAAATCCGAACGCGGCCTTGAGTGTGGCCATCATTATTGCCGTACCTGGCGGATAAACCCAGACGCCGTTAACGTTGTCCTGAGATGTTCCGAACCAGTTCAGGTATTTTGGAAAATCGTTCGGAACCGAACCGCGTTCGTACGTTTCCATCGCCATGGCGTAATGCTGTATTATGTCGTAGCTTCCGAACGGCATCGGATCGGAAAAGGCGGGAGCGGCTCTTATTACCAGAGCGAGCAAAAACACGACGATAACGGCGATATCGACAAGATCCAGTTTTGGCAGGTCCAGTTCCAGCGTTTTGTATTTGTAAAACAGCGCTGCCAGAAAAACGGCATTCACGGCTATCAGGGCAAGATAATTTATCTGGCCTAAAAAATTGAGCAGCACACCTGAAACGAACAAGATCACGAATGATAAAACCAGCGATACGAACAGTCGCTCATAGCTGTATTTATCCGCGATAAGCGTCCGGCTGATCATAAACGCGGAAAGTATTGCCAGAATAAACGCGACGACCATACTTATTATACAAAATAATCATAACATATAAAAACGAGAGGAATGATCGAGTGATATCAATCATAGTTCCGGCGTACAACGAGGAAAAGGGCATACGAAAAACCGTTGAGCGCGTGAAGAAGGTCCGTTTTCCGGAGAAGGCCGAGATAATAGTTGTCGATGATGGTTCCGCGGATAACACCTACGGAGAAGCGAAAAAAATCAGAAAAATAAGAATTATCAGGCACAAAAAAAATATGGGAAAGGCGGCTGCGTTGAAAACAGGGTTCAACGCTGCAAAGGGCGATGTTGTCGCGACAATAGATGCAGACTGTACGTACCCGCCCGAGGATATTCCGGAAATGCTAAAACTCGTGCGATCAGGCGAAGACATGATTCTCGGGTCGCGTTTTTTCAATAGAAAGCGCGGCCTAAACACAATTGCCGGCGCAGCGTACAGGGCACTTGCATCGCTAGCAGGGATGCGAAGCAGCGATTACTCGAATTTTTACGGCAACGCGTTTTTTTCATCCCTAATTTCAGCGCTGGCGGGCAAAAAAATAACCGACGGCTCCACAGGCCTGCGTGTTTTCAGGAAAAAGATCCTTGATAAGATCAGGATAAAATCAAGTGGTCTTGATTGGGAGGTTGAGATGACCACAAGGGTGCTGCGCGCAGGATACAACGTACGAGAAATTCCTATCGAGTATTATCCGCGCGTAGGAAAAACGAAATTAAGGCCTATTAAGGACGGCATCAGGTTCCTTGTCGGGATTATGCGAGGCAGGTTTGCCTGACAAAGTGAAAAATAAAATAAGAATAAAGAACGCGAGCGTTATTGCCGCCGACGCAAGGTAATAAACGGGTTTTTCGATTTTTAATTGGAGGTCGCCGGTTGAATTAACGAGCATGAAGCCCAGATCGCTCTCGTATATCTTGAGTTTTTTGTTGTTGTTGTACGCAGACCAAAGCGGGTAGTATGTTTCCTTTATCAGGGTCCAGCCTGTTGTGTTGCTGATTGTTATGCCGTTTTCGTTTCTTTGCCACGTCAACGGTTTCGGTTCGGACGACGCGATCGACGCTATATCGTTCGCGAGACTTTCATCCCATATCACGTCCTTGTTTATAACCAGCTTGTAGTCGTTTATCGGAATGTCGGATACGCGTCTTGTGAAATACACGTTGTAACCGTTCTCCGTATCGTAGATGCTGTCTTTTATGGACTGTGCGTCATTTACAACTCCAATGGGCTTTATTGATTCCGCGAATTCGGTGTTCGGCGTTTCGAGAATAACGAGACAGCCCTGATTGTTGCCGTTGCGCCACGCGAAAAGATATCTCTCGTCTTTGATGAATGTGGAATTTACAGCATTGGCACCCTCGTTGCTGCAGAGATTTATCGCGATCCATTTTGTCCAGCTTTGCTGGTATATGGAATACACGGACCTGCTCGAAACATTGAAGTTGAAAAGGCTCTGTCCGCTGATGTCTTCCAGCTTTCCTGCGACGCGTTTGTAGTTTGGAGAGCTTTGCGGCTGCCAGCCGGATATTGCCCCCTTGCCGGTCTGCACAGGTATTGCCGCGACGATTGCACCTTGAAAAATACCGTACGTTATGACGCGCCCTGCGGGCAGCGATCGCAGCTCGGAGTAAAGATCGGACAAACCGCTAGAACTCAAAGGCGCGGTTTCTGTGTTCCAATCCGCCGCGCGGAAGTTCACGAGATCTATGTACCTCCACAAAAACACCGCGACGACTAAGGAGACAACGATGCCAGCAACCACGAATTCCTTGTTTTTGAAACCGTTGGCAATTTCCGCGATTGCGCCGCCCAGTATAGCGATCGGGAGCATCAGGTAGAAAGTGAACCTTTCCGAACCGAAAGAGGACCCGAACGGTATGTAATTGGTTATGCCTATGAACGGCGCCAAGGCAAGGACCAACACACCTAGAAACATTGACACCGTGAACACGGACCCAAGTTCCATGCGCGGTGATATGTATAATTTTCCTTTGCCGATTGCCAGACCGGACAACCAGACAAGGCCACCCACCAAGGCCAGAAGCGTGAGTTCCAATCCCATGGCCTCAAAACAATAGAAATCCGAGCAGGCTTTGTCCGGGCTTTCCGTGAGGGCCAAGAAAACATCCGGGTTGAAACCGAGAACCGTTTTTTTGGAGTAGTCGCTGAACGGCATGTTTATGAAGAACGGCACCAGCCAAAACGCCACTATAAGCGCGGCCGAAAGCGTGATCTTCAAAAAACCCAAAACATCCGCGCCCCTTTTCAGGGCGAGCGTGAGAAAAGAAACTAAGAACAGTATTCCCAGAAAATATCCGGTTAGATGATGTATTAAAAAATCCACGCCTAGGAGAATTCCGGACAGCAGGTACAACCCTGTTTTTTTCTCGGTGAACGCCCTGATGAAAACATAAACAGATATGGGAACCAGCGCGAACGCCATTATCGTTGGGAATTGACCGGAAAACATCGCGTTTGTCGACAATCTCGGCGACGCTACGGCAATCAAGCCCGATAAAAAGCTAGAAAACGCGTTGAGCCCCAGCGCACGGCACAGGACAAACACACCAATGGCAAGGAATACATAGGCTGTAATCATGGCGTAATCGAAGACTATGTTCAGGTCGGCGGGGATGAAATAACTCATGAACGCTGTGACGTAATGCGACATCGGCGGATAAAAATCAAAAAGCGGATAACCGGCATACCACCCTGAATCCCAAAATGGTATCTGGTTAGCATTATTCAACGATTCCGTTATCTGCCATATTTTGTAATAGTGCGAAGAGCCGTCCGTGCGCGGCAATAAACCGCTGTGCAACGGGTACGTTATCAAAACCGCAGATGCAGCCAAGACGATTAACAAAGCCGTATCAATACCGATAACGCTTTTGAGGCCGATTTTTACCTTTGACTTTTTCAACAGCGCGGCGAACACTGCGGAATACGCAACTGATATGAAAACCAGCACAGGCCCGTTCACAGGAAATGAAAAAATGTTCAATGCCCACGTCGGAACGAGAACGAGCAGTATTGTCAGCGGTATTGAAAGAAGAATGCGAACGGTTTTCCTGCATTCTATCAGGAAATACGAAAACAGGAAACCCGGCAGCAACGCTATTGCCATACCCGCCGCGTTTACGCCAAAGGCTGCGAAAAACACGACAATCGCTGCCAACGGAACAAGGTCGCCAAGCTCCAATTTCATACGCACACTATGAATTCTGAAATATAAAAGAGGGACGACTTAAACGTTTTAATAACAACGGTGATAAAGATTTACAAGGAATCCGCATGGTGCACGAACTGTTAAGGGAAATTTCAAACGAGGAAGAGATGAAGAAGAAATACGTACAGGTCGGAGAACATCTTTACGTCAAGCCGGGGCAGGGCTTGAAAATCGAGGATCGCAAAACCGAAGCGAACAAAGTTCCGGTCGTGTTTGCGATGGGCGGTTCCGGAAGCAGACTGGTTCATGTGACCAGGGACAGTTTTTCAAAGCATATGATACCGATAAACTGGCAGCCGCTTAGCAAGTACACCTTCGATGCGTGGAGAAACCTCGGGTTCAAAAATTTCCGTTTCCTTATCGATAACACGCACCGCGGTAACTCCATATCGGAATATTATGGCGACGGATCCAATTTCGGAACAAAAAACCTGTATTCGGTAGAGCCGGAAAAACTTGGTTCAGGCGGCGCAATAAAGCTCGCCTTGCAAAACAAGGCAATCGGCGGCGATTTTCTCTGGCATCAACCTGACGATATGATTGTCAGGTACAAAAATTTTCCGCTGGACTTTGCCAACGTGTTCCTGTCGGCGATAAACCAAGGCTTCAAAGTCGCAATACTTTGCACGCCAGGCACAGTTTACCCGTACGGAGAAATTATTGACGAAAACGGCAAAGTTACGGACTTCGTAGAAAAACCGTTCATATCGAAGGACTCCAGCGTTGGTATTTGGGGGATCAGCTCCGAAGCTCTCGGCGAATTCACAAGCACCGAACTGAAAGTTTTCAGTTATGAGAGTACGGTCTTCAAAAAACTCGCGAAGAGCGGCGAAATGTGTAAGATATTGATACCGAACAATTATTGGATACCTGTCAATGATGATCCGAACCTCAAAAAATTCGAGGAACTCATTAAGAGTAACGGGCACTGACAACGGATAATCGGAGTGTTTTTGTGCGTAACAGGATGTTGAATATCGCATTATCGCTGGCAGCGGTCGCGTTGCTCGCTGTTCTAATAGTTAATTCCAACCCAAGCGCAATAGTTAAAACACTTTCAAACGCAAACCCAGTTTTTGTCGCGGGCGCGCTATTCGTAACTGTCTCGATAATAGCGATAAAGATTGTCAGATGGCGGCTGCTTTTGGATGCCATAGGAATAAAGGTTACGGCAGCCGAGATAACGAAACCGTACATGGCGTCGCTTTTCATCAGCAACATAACACCGGGAAGAGTCGGCGAGCCTGTGCGAAGTTATTATTTCAAAAGAAGCCTCGGATATCCGATATCGAAAACGCTTCCTACGATTCTTTTGGAAAGGATACTCGACATGTCTGCGCTGGCAGCGTTTTACATATTCGGCCTTTTTACGCTCGTCGCGTTCTTAAACAAGCTTCTTGCCATAGGAATAGGCCTGGTCGTTTTAGGTTTGATTTTGGTTTTTGTAGCAGCAAGCAACAAACGATTATTGACATTTCTGTTCGACAGGTTTTACAGCCTGTTCAAGTTCATTCCGGCCATAAAAAAGTTGCGCAAAAAGCTTGAGAAGCTGCCGGGAAATTTTCACGCGGGTTTCATTCTGGCGTCGAAAAGCAGGCAAATGCCGCTCATAATAATCATAACATTGATTGCGTGGGTGATGGAGTTCCTTATAATAAAACTTTCGTTCCTCGCAATAAACGTGAATGTTCCGTTTACTGTAATAGCATCGATCGCGAGCGTGGCGACGATAATAGGACTGCTTACTTTCCTGCCTGGAAACATAGGCTCGTTTGAAGCATCGGCGGCCTTCTTTTTAACGCAGGCCGTTCCGAACATGACCTTAGCAACAGCAACATCGGGAATACTGCTTTATAGAATATCCAGCCTTTTGTTCGCGCTGCTAATTTCTTCGCCGAGTTTTATCGGATATCACACAACGGAAAGCAAGGCTTTCCGTGCATAGGAAACAACTGTTTCCTATGAATCGTAGATGCGCAAAGTGCGTGTTGCAGCTATTTTTCCGTCAAATACTTTTACCGCGCGCTTTCTCGCGTTTTTTCCCATAAATATCCGCAATTTTTTATTGTCAAAAAGTTTCATCATCGCGTTCGCGAGCGCTATCTCGTCCTTCGGGCGAACGACGAAGCCCGTAACGCCATCTTTGTTAACAAAGCTTACTCCGCTGCCCCTGATGTTCGTTGATATCACAGGCTTTCCCGAAGCCATGGCTTCAAGTTGGGATATTCCGAAAGCTTCGGTCTTGTAGACCGAAGGCAGAACGAACGCGTCGCAATTCCTATAAACGCCCGGAAGATCTTTGTTGCCCACGCTGCCCGTGAACTTCACAACATCCGATACGTTTAACAATCTGGCAAGTTTTTCCAAATTTTTGCGGAGTTTTCCGTCGCCGACGATTTTTATTGTGAATTTTTTATCGCTTAGTTTAAGTATACCCGCGGCTTTTATCAAATACTCCAAACCTTTGTACGGTATCAGGCGGCCGACAAAGAGAAAACAAAATTTCCCACCGCTTTTCTGCGCAGGCGAGAATTTCGACGTGTCTACGCCGAGAGGTATCACTACAACCTTTTTTCCCACCATTCTAAGTGCCAAAGAGCCAGATATATAATTGTCGCTTGTAGCAATTACGCGGCTGCAAAACAGGCTCAGCGAAGGCACAAGATACAAAGTACGGAGAAACGACAGCGTTTTCATCAACAGACTGTACCCGACAACGTCGGAATGATACGTTGCGATGATCTTCACTTTCGGGTTCACAATTTTGTATAGAAAGGCGTTAACTTCGCCCCACGGGTTCGGAATATGCAGGTGTATAATATCGGGTTTTATCCTTGCCAATTCCGTTACTATTTGCTTTGTGATCGGCGCGTTCATAATGCGCGTAATCTCTGGCAAGTAAATTATTTTTATTCCGTTTTCAGTTTTTTCTTTCCGCACGTTTTTTTCCGATGCGCAGATGATCGTGACTTCGTTGCCTTTGTCGCGCGCGGCTTCGGCTATCGACTTTGTATACGTTTCCACGCCGCCAATGCCACCAAAATATTTGGTTATGTGAACTATCCTCATTTTTCCCCTTCCAATGAATCAAGATAACTGCCAAGACGCTTCTCAAGAACATTGCTCATGCTCGGTGTTGTTGAGTTCGAAGCCGTTTTTATCGCGTCCGGCAGATTTTCCACGTCGTAAACGCACACAGCCTTGCCTTCCAATTCCATTGCTTTGGCAAGGTCGAGCTGGTGGTCGTCATTATGTTCGTTGAGTTTCTTCAGTCGCGGAACTATAATGAGATGCTTCCTGTTTTTCAGCGCGTTTATTATGCTGCCTGCACCAGCGTGACATATTATCGTGTCCGCTTCCGCGTACAGCCTTTCAAATTTATCCGACCCGACGAATTTTTCGAACTCGCAATTTTTCGGCGCGTAATCCGAGTTACCGGTCTGCATGAACACTTTTTCAGTTATCACGCCTGCTCCGACGAGTTTGTCGATCTCTTTTACGAGCCTGTCAAACGGATGTTGATGGGTGCCCACAGTAACGAAAATCAAAATACCCCACCCCAATATTGCGCTTTTTTTCCATATTTCGCTGTCATTGATTCCCATTGCACAAGGAAGACGTCGGCGAACGGGTACAACAATATTCCGGATATCGACTTGCTCTTTACGCGGCAATAACTTTCGATGTAAACGAGTTTTGCTCCTAGCAACTTTGCGATTATGCACGACGGGATCGCGGCGCCGGCGCCTGTTGTGATAACCACATCCGGTTTTTCAGAGCTTATTATCCTGAACGATTGCACGATATTTTTTAACAGTCCGATTACGCTCCTTCCCGTGTCTTTGACAAAGTAAACCCTTTCAGCGTTTGCAAGATCTTCGGTATCCTTACGTTTCACTGTTATGAAGAATTTATCGTATTTGTCGTAGGCTCCACGAATCTGCAATATTTCCGTGAGGTGGCCGCCCGCAGACGATGAAATGGCGATTTTCAACAAATCACCTCGCGCCGCGCCCGACGCCGCGATATGAGAACAGCTTTCTTGCAGTATCAGGCTCGATGATATGCCTTGCATCAACCAAGCATTTTGTTTTCATCAATGATGCGAGCTCGCCGGGTTTGATTTTACCGAATTCGCGGTGCTCGGTAAGGATAACGCAACAATCTTTGCCTTTCACAGCATCCTGCCAGCTTTTTGCGATGTTAATGTTGTCCATATTTTTCACGATTTTCACATACGGATCGTACGCGTCTATGCGTTTGCATTTTTTCCCGAGCATTTCCATCACTTTCAGCGCAGGCGATTCGCGTGTGTCGTCGGTTTCGCCTTTAAACGCTATGCCAAGAATGCCTATGCTTGATTCGGAAATTTTCAAATTTTTATCCGAGAGCGCCTCTTCAACGAGGCCGACAACATGTTCGGCCATTACACGGCCGTTGATAACACGCACAAGCTCCAAAGACTTCAAAGAATTATTTTCTATTCCCATTTTCTTCGCGAGTGCGAACATTGCGGTGACGTCTTTCGGGAAACAAGAGCCGCCGGAGCCGGGGCCGCATACCATCATCCTGATACGCGGGTCGAGATTCGCGGTCTCGCGGACTTCCATGAAGTCGATGCCCAGTTTCTCGCACAATTGCGCTATGATCTGGGCGTTCGATATCGCGGCGTCAAGCAGATAATTCCAGACAAACTTTGAAAACTCGGATGTCGTAGGATCAGCAACGATGGATATAGGGACGTGTAGGATGTCAAAAACGCCGGCTGTTATTTCCGCGCTTTTTTTATGGAATTTGTAACCGCCGACTACAGTAGCCTCGTTTTTCAAACCTTCCAACGCTTTTCCTTCCTGTAACCGCTCTGGCGCATCGGCCAAACCGAATTCGTTCAGTTTCATCCCGGAACTTTCTTCGAGGACCGGAAGAAGAACATCTTCTGTTGTGCCAGGATTTACAGTGCTTCTTAAAACGATTAAAGAACCTTTTTTCATAGACATCCCGATTGTTCGGGCAACGTCTTTAACCTGCGAATCATCAAGAAACCCGTCTTCCTTAATAGGCGTCCCTACTGTGATAAAAATTATATCGCTTTTCGATACAGCGTCCGATACGTCGGTTGTTGCTGTCAAATTTCCCTTGGAAACCGCGCTCTTTACCAGTTCGTCGAGCCCTACTTCATGTATGTACGTTTTTCCGGCATTCGTCATCTCTACCTTTTTAACGTCGCGGTTGCACACAAAAACTTTTGCGCCAAGGTCTGCGTATAAAGCTGCAAACGGCAGTCCGACGTAACCGCCGCCGACCACACAAAGCGTTATTTTTCCGTTCTTTATCGCGGCTGGGACATCGTTCCTTTCCATGTCAAGTACGTTCATGATACCGACCAAACTGAAAATATAGTTATAAATCGTCACTTATATATAGGTAAATTATGTACGCAATACAACGGGATATAGACGAAATAAAAACGTCCCTGAAACCTTTTTGGAAGAACATCGAAGGACAGCGTTTCCTGATAACAGGCGGGGCGGGTTTTTTGGGAAGCTGGATGTGCGATGCGCTCCTTTCGATGGGCGGCCACGTAACGTGCGTGGATAATATGGCGTCGGGTTTTCCAAAAAACATCGAACATCTTAAAGACAATAAAAATTTCCGGCTGCTGCGCGCCGATATAACAACGTTTGAAACAAATGAAAAATTCGACTACGTCATTCATATGGCGAGCGTCGCTTCGCCTCCTTTGTACCAGAAAATTCCAATAGAGACACTTGACGCGGGTGTTATAGGGACGAAGCGAATGTTAGAATTAGCAGTGTCGTCGAAAGGCTTCCTTTTTACAAGCACGAGCGAAGTTTACGGTAATCCGCCAGACAACATGGTTCCGACGCCGGAAACGTATTACGGTTATGTGAATTCCTACGGTCCAAGATCCATGTACGATGAGAGCAAACGCTGCGCCGAAGCTTACTGTTATTCGTACTGGAAACAAAAAAACGTACCCGTGAGGATAGCGCGCATTTTCAACACGTATGGTCCGAGACTTGACGCGAAAAGCCCGGGCGGTTACGGACGCGCTCTTGTAAAATTCGTTTATCAGGCGCTTCGCAATGAACCGATAAGCATGTACGGAGACGGTTCGCAGACACGTTCGTTCTGTTATGTGACAGACCAGATCGCGGGGCTTGTTAAATTGCTTCTCACGCCAGATATCGACGGTGACGTTGTTAACATCGGCAACGAATCCGAGATAACTATCGCGGAGCTTATCGGCAAAGTGTTAAAGACCACAAATTCGTCTTCGAAAATCGTTCATTCGGAACCGGCGTACGACCTCAAGGACGACCCGAGAAGGCGTCGACCAGATACGAAGAAAGCGAAGAAATTGCTGGGTTGGACGCCAACAATCAGCTTGGATGAAGGCTTGAAACGGACCGCGGAATGGATGCGGGAAGTTATTTAATAATTTCCGGACAAATAAGTAGTGATCAAATGTTGTTTGTTGTTACAGGCGGTGCGGGATTCGTCGGAACAAATATCGTTGAAAGGCTCCTTTCCGACGGTCATGAAGTGCGAGTGGTCGACGACTTGAGTAGACCAGGCGGAAAGGTTATTGAAAACCTGGAATACATCAGGAAAAAGTTCGCGGACAAAGTAAAAAATAAAAAATTCGAGTTTATACAAAAATCCGTTACTGATTTTGACAGCCTCAAAAAGGCATTTGCAGGCGCTGACGCGATCTACCACTTGGCAGCGCAGACAGCTGTCACTACGTCGATAACGGATCCGAGGCACGACTTCGATACAAACGCGATCGGCTCTTTCAACGTAATAGAAGCAGCCAGACAGGCTGCCGATGACGCGGTCTTATTTTACACGTCCACGAACAAGGTTTACGGCAACATGGCGCACATCAAACTTGAGGAGAAAAAGACGCGGTACGAGTTTGCAGACAAGAAGTACAGAAATGGGATAGCGGAAGATTATCCAATAGACCCGGAGAGCCCGTACGGATGCTCCAAATATTTGGCGGATTCGTATTTCCTCGATTGTGCCCGCACGTACGGAACGAAATCAATAGTTTTCCGATGTTCGTGCATGTACGGTGAAATGCAAAAATCGCTGGAAGACCAGGGTTGGATAAGCTGGATTGTGAGAAGGATATTGCAGGACAAAAAAATCACAATATACGGCGACGGAAAACAGGTCAGGGACATACTTCACGTGAGCGATGTTGTCAATGCGATTATTACTGCTACTGAGAAAATAAAAGACACAAAAGGCCAGGTGTTTAACATGGGGGGCGGATACAATAATTCGATATCGCTGCTCGAACTTATTGATTTTGTACAAAAAGAAACAGGAAAAAAAGCGAACTACACATTCAGCGACTGGCGGCTCGCAGACCAGCGCATTTACATAAGCGATTCGAGCAAGGCAAAAAAATGTTTCGGATGGGCACCAAAGGTCACAAAGGAAGAAGGCATCAGAAGACAGATAAAATGGGAGTCGAACAGCGCGTGAGGATAATAGTAACAGGCGCGGCGGGCCTGTATGGAATACATCTTGTCGATCTTATGTGCAATGACAGAAACGTCGACAAAGTCATGGGGATAGACAATTTTTCCCGAAGCTTTGCGGCAGAGGACCCGTTCATAAAATCAAAAGAAACTGATGCCAAGCTGCAAAGGACGAACATTGATTACGCCCAGCTCGACAAAAAAATTATCGACGATTTCGACCCGGACGTTGTTGTCCATCTTGCAGCATCGATTTCGATACCCGAATCTATGGCTGATCCATGGAAATATTTTAACAACAACGAGAAAGGCACGTTTGCGCTCACGCAAAACCTGCTCGCTTCGTCGTCACAGCCGTTGTTGATATACGCCTCTTCTACGGAGGTTTACGGAAATCCGAGATATCTGCCCATGGATGAGAATCATCCGTTAAACCCGAGAAGTACCTATGCCGTCACCAAGCTTGCGTGCGAGAAACATTGCATGTCAATGTGGGAATGGTACAAATACCCTGTAACGATAATAAGAAACTTCAACACATACGGTGAGAACCAGAACCTGCGCGGTTATCCTGCAGTAATACCCGCATTCATACACCGCGCGCTGGAGAACAAACCGCTAATAATCGAAGGCGACGGGAAACAGACGCGCGATTTCATGTATGTCGGCGATGCCGTTAACGCCTACAAAACGGTCATGGATAATATGGGCGATTCAAAGGGCGAAGTTTTTAACATAGGAACGGGAAAGGACACTTCCATATCCGATTTGGCGGAAAAAATAATATCCATGACAGGCTCGAAATCAGCAGTGACGCATTCGGAACCGCGGCTAGGTGATCTTGTCGCGCTGAGAGCTGGAGTCAAGCATATCAAGGAAAAGATCGGATGGACGCCGAAGACGACGCTGGAAGAAGGACTGAAAAGAACAATATCATGGTATCGTAAAAACATTAAATTTTAATGCGTATGTTATCTGCTGGTGCGAGTTCTTCCGGCAACAAATTCAAACCTTCCAGCGAGGAAGAACATCCCCCCAATAAAATCGGATGCCGGAAAGAGCAAAACCGCAGGGTCCCCGCTTTTTATAAACATCCTTGTCACATATAGGTAAATTATGTACGCGATACAACGGGATATAGACGAAATAAAAACGTCCCTGAAACCTTTTTGAAAAGAACGAATTGGAGAGTGAAAAAAACGGCCAAATTGCAGGATAGAAAAATCGAAATTAGATTTCAATCTCGTATGAAAGGTGAAATCCGGGCAGAGATTGAAAAGATAAGGCGGTTAAACGATTACAGGAATTCCAATTTATATTTTGAGCGTATAAGACCGATGATAAAAAAGGACAGTGTGATAGTTGACGCGATGTGCGGCACGGCTTTCCTTTCTTTTCTGCTGTATAAAAAGGGATATAAAAATATCACGGGGTTCGATATCTCGCCTTGCATCGTCGGTTACACAAGGGAACTTTTCAAGGAAAGCGGGTTTAACAAGGCGAGGTTCTTTGCCGGCGATGTAAATAAAATAAAAATACGGGACGGTTTTGCCGACTTTGTTTTTATTCTTGCATCGTTGCATCACCTGATTTCGACTGACATTGCTGTAAAGGAGCTTAAGCGAATATTAAAACCGGGCGGTCGCTTGGTGGTGATAGAACCCAATGCTATAAATCCATTGGGGTATTATTTGCATAAAATGGAGGAAAAAAATGGGAGAACATCTGCCAACGAGAGGATGCTTACCCCGTTTTCGGTCAGGCGTGCGTTCAAGGACGCGGGCTTCTCTTCGGTCACAGTTTCCACGTTCAGATTCCTTCCGAGCGGAAAGCTGGCACACCTAGAAAGGATTTTGGAGAAAGTACCATTGATAAATATGTTCGGGTATAAAATTATCGCGGTTTGCAGGAGATGATTTGATGAAACTCGTCTTGGCCAGCACGTACAAAATAACAATAGACCCGTTGTTGGGCTTGTGCTACATAGCGTTATACCTGAAGAAATGCATTGGTTTAGTCGACAAAGAAGACGAAATGAAGAGGCTGAAAAAAGAAAAACCTGATCTGGTCGGGATAACCGCGTCCACAGCAAACTTTTTCTCCGCGAATGAGCTGGCGAAAAAGGGCAAGGAAGAGATCGGCGTATCAGTGATGATCGGCGGCTAACGTTTCTCGCAGACAGCGATAAAGTCGCCGCACAGGCTTATTAATGGAAAACGCACACTCAACGCGAATCCGAACGCGCCGATTCCGAACATCTTCTTCACAACGAAAAGTTTTTCCAGCTTCCCAGCTAGCGAACGCGGAGTGAATGTTCGGGGATGTATGTCGGACAATATGTCGTTTCCGAACAACAGGTTTAACCGTGTTTTCCAGTAGCTTTGGGAGGGCGTTGACAAAATCAGCACGCCGTTTTTCTTGAGTACGCGGTTGCATTCTGCTATGAAATTGTTTACGAATCCAAGATGCTCTATCAGTTCGAATGCGATCACTGCGTCGAACGATTCCGGATCGAACGAGAATTTTTGCGACACATCAGCCTTTATGAACTCGTCGAAATTATCTTTATGGTCATCGACGAACCTGTCGCTCACGTCAACGCCGACAACATAATGGCCGGCGTTCCTGAAGACCTTGCCTTCGAAACAGGGTCCGCACCCGAGAATTAAAACCCTGCTTTTCGGTTTAAGATAATTTTTGGACATGTTCGCCTTTACGACTGTGGTTTTATCTTTGAGATGCAGATCGTAGTCCGAGTATATCTCTTCAAATTCGTTGGGGTTTTCGTCGTTCATTCTACTTACCAAATTTTAGGTATTTCACGATATTTCCGCGCCTTTCAATGACTTTTGACAGGAAGTTCGGGTTCAATAAATATTTCAGATATCGCATCCTGAAGTTGAACTTGTTGTAGGCTTTTTTATCGACCTCTTCTTGGAATGCGAAATACCACTTTTTGAGGGTTTCAACATCAAGATTTTCGTTCATTGCCATGTTCGGTTTAAACTCGGGCTTAACAAGCTGCGCGTAACTGAAGTCTGTCATTTCTTCATTGACCAAACCTTTCGATTTGGCGTAGTTCCATATTTCCGTGTTCGGAAATGGAACGAGCTGAAACACGGAGAGCGAGTCCAGGTTGTTGTTTTTTATAAAGTCCATTGTCATTTGCAAATCCGCTTCAGTCTCCATGGGCGCGCCCATTATGAAAAACCCGTTCACCTTTATGCCGAACTTGTTGCACATTGCTATGACGTTTTTGTTCTGCTCAATAGTCGTGGAGCCTTGTTTCAGGTATTTTAGTATGCTCGGGGATCCGGATTCTATACCAAGCGATATGATCTTGACATTCATCTCGCTCAGCATTTTACATATTGGCTCGTCCATGGTATTGGCGCGGCCGTTTGCTATGAAATCTATCTTGTCGAGTATTCCTTCGGATTTCATAAGGCTGTGGAGATCTTCTATACGCTTCCTGTTTACAACAAAAAGATCATCCCAGATTATTGCGTGGTCGATTTTGTATTTTTCGATGAGATCTTTCAGTTCTCCCACAATGTATTCAGCGGAATGAAGGCGCATTACCCGTTGCCAGAATTTCGATGCGCAGAAAACGCAGTTGTACGGGCAGCCGCGCGATGTAAGTATGCCTGCAGCAACGACAAGTTCGCCGCGGAACAGGGACGAACGCGGAAGGAGGTATTTGTCCATATCCAGCAGGTCCCGCGCAGGATACGGTATGTTGTCCAGCGGCGTGATAAACGCTCTGGGTGGCGTGCGTTCGACTGAACCGTTATTGCGGAACATTATTCCGTTTATTTTTTTTAATTCCTCGGCAACAAAACCGGTTTTCTCAAAGGTGCGCACAAGCTCGAGGAGCGTTTGTTCGCCTTCGCCCAGAACCGCAATGTCGAAATTCGATTTTTCAAACTGGTTGGGCAGCGACGTTATGTGGACGCCGCCGATCATTATCGGCACGTCGAATTCCGTCTTTATCTTCGCTGCAAGCTCGTTCGCCTGCGTGAAAAAAATGCTCGTCGCGCTTATTCCGACTACGTCGGGTTTTTCTTTGCGTATACGCTTTATCGGGTCTTCGCGGTCTATGATTATGGTGTTGTTGAAGCCTAGGTATTTCCGCAGATAGGATGCGAGATAACACAGTCCGAATGGCGCGTCGATGCTTTCCTGGTTTAAACTCACCAAAGCGAGCTTCATCGTTTAAGCACCATCCTTACTGCTCCTTCAATGTATGCGATTGTCCTCACCGTGTCGTACACGGGTATCAGAAGCGCGACCGGATCGCGGAACTTGATCAATCGGTGGATAGCTATGAACGGCGATGCGAACGGGTAGAAAAACGGAATAAACCATTTCAATATCGCTATAGGCTTCTCGTATTTCCTGTAGTACTGCCAGCCGGTCGGATATTTTCTCCACGACCTTGCCATCTCGCCGAACGAGTGGAAACGATGATGCTTTATCAGCGCTTTCTTACACAATGCAATTTTCCCGGTTATTTTCTTGTTCATTGCGATATCTTCGCCGAAACATGTCAGCGTCTCGTCGGAGAATATTCCGCGCCTGAAAACGCGTATCGCTATTGTGTATCCGCCATATTTGTAGAATGTCCTGAGGTAATCTATTTTCTCAGTCAGCGTGTCCTGCACCAAAATCTCCCGTACTTTAACACCCTGCACCAAGGGGTCGTCGAAAGATTCGGCAATACCTTCAATGAAGGTTTTGTTCACACGATAATCTGCGTCCATGTTGACGATTATCGCGCCTTCCGAATTCCTGATACCGAGGTTTCTTGAATATGACAGGTTATGTCTTCCGGACACGATCACCTTGGCGCCGAATTCTTTTGCAACCGCAATCGTGTTGTCCGTAGACTTGTCGTCGACAACAATTACCTCGAATTTTTTGTACGTTTGCCTCTCCAAATCGGATAGCAGGCCTTTGATGCCTTCCTCTTCGTTGTACGCCGGAATTATAACCGATATGAGCGGTTTTGCTTTTGTCATCTTATTTTTCACACACCATTATTATCTCGGTTTTGAGGTTTGGAACCAAGGCACACAACATTCGCGCGAGTATATTGAGATTCCAATGACAGGTTATCAGCCCGCTATCAATAACACGAAAGCCGGCCTTTTCAATGTGTTTTTCCAGCATGGGGATTGTCCATGCGTAAACGTGCGGATTCTTTCCAAAGCCGCAGGTGTTCGGATTCATGATGTAGTACAGCGACGTGGCATTTGAGGTGGTGAGGATAAGACGACCACCGGGTTTCAGAATTCTATGGCATTCATGAAAGAAACTGTGGGGGTGTAAGAGGTGTTCGATTATATCTCCAGCCACAACCGTATCGAAATTCTTGTCCTTAATTGGATAAGGGAAGACATTTAGGTCATGTTCGATGTCCGGATTACCGCAAACATCGACACCGACGATAGTTCTCAGCCTGTTGGTGCTTTTCAAATATTTGTTGAAGTTTCCCCACGAAGACCCAACATTCAAGACAATTTTGCCCTTTAAATACCGGTTGATTATTTCATATCGCTTCAGTTGCTGCTCTCCAAATGGTATGAATCGTTCTTTCATTCTACTTTTCACACTCTTATTATCTCGGCAATTACCTTTTAAAAAGTTTTTTGTATTCCGAGAGCGCGCGGTTTACGCCCGTTGACCAGTCGTATTGTTTTGCGCATGTTCTTGCGTTTTTTGATACTGATGACAGATCCGATCGCAGTACGCGGATTATGTTTTCCGCAGCCTTTTCCGTGTTTTCGAAGTCAACAATGTAACCATTTTTGCCGTTTGTTACGAAATTGCGGAAAGCCTTTATGTCATTTACAACAACAGGACAACCCGAAGCCATCGCCTCCAAAACCGATATTCCAAAACCTTCGTACTCTGCAGCCGATACGAATATGTGCGACGATGCATAAAATTTTATCAGGCCTTTGCCGTATTTCGGTCCCACTGAGATCACGTTTTTTTCGACGCCCAGCCTTTTCGCCATACTGGAAAGTTCTTTGTAGTCGTCCAGATACCCGCCGACGAGCACGAGTTTGGCGTCTTTGATTTTGTTGGAAACAGTCTTTAATACACGAATAAGCCGGTCTATTCTCTTGTTCTTTCCAATTCGACCAACGAATAACATCGAATTTTTCTCCGCCCTTCTGGGAACCTGATAGTCCCTGAAGTAAATTGAATACGGGATGAAGTCAATCTTATTCAGCGGCGCGATGCGGGCGAACAGATCTTTATCGTTTATGCTGTGCGCGAATATCCGGTCGAAATTTTTCAGCATTTGTTTTTCCCACGAAAAGAAGTAAAGATTCTTCACAGGCATCATTCTTTTTGTGTGAAATATCCCGCCGTGCGTGGACAAAACAAGCTTCTTTTTGTGAAGAGGTTTTGTTATGGATAAAAAATCGGAGAAAAAGCCTGCGGCATGCACGTGCACGATGTCGTAGTCTTTTACGTAGCGCAAGACCTGCGGCGCGAGCTTGTAGAACTTAAGATCGACACATCCGGTGCGCATCACTTTTATCCCGTCGATGAGTTCTTTTGCAGGCAGTTTTCTGTTGTTATATTTTTTATCAAGGCAAAGCACATCACTTGTGTGGCCGAGCTTGATAAGATTTTTCGACAGTTCCTTCACGTAAGTTTCAATTCCGCCGACATTCGGGTAAAAATGGTTGCACACATGAAGGATTTTCATATTAATTGTATTTTTCACGGTGTGCTAATAAAGACGGTTCTGGTATAACTGCTGAATAAATAGTTATCTCAGCTTTGCAAGCCTGAGAAGCGTGTTTTCAAGCGCATCCAAGTACGCTTCCTCGCCGCCGTGCAATGCGCCTATGGTTAAAGCCATGTCACCGCGCATATGGCCGGAACTTTTGTCCGGCGAGAGTGCGAATTCGTACAACAGTGAACTAAGCGAGGATTTACTCATATCGACCAGTTCGACTGCGTCGTATTTTCCCTTCGGGTTTGCGCTTCTCAACTGTTTTGATTTCAATTGTTCAGAGTAGCAGTCCAACGGCACCAAAATGGCGGCATCGTAATCAAAATTCTTGTGCGAGTTGTATACGATGCCCATCAACTTCATTTTCGACTGGTCGAACGCACCTTCGGGAACATCCCACTCATCGTGCAGCCTTCTTGAAACAGCGTCAGCTATACTTTCAACACCATACATTTCACTTACAACAGTTCCACCTTTGCCGTATACGGGTTTCTTTACAATGTCTACGAATCCGACAGGCGTCAAATGCTTTATCGGGCCTTGATCAGTTGTTTCAGGATTTCTTAAACCTATCGGAAGCTTTTTGTCGCCGGGCAGAAGAATGGCGTTTATTGTCCATAGGTTTGCCTGGTAAGCCTTGCCGACATTAAGGTTTCTGACAGAATTGTGCGTGCTGTATTTTTCCTCGCTCCAATTCACCAACAAGCGTCCGGTGTTTGTGTCGAACATCGACCCTTCGAATCTCGCCCGCGGAGCGTCGTGCGCATTCGGATTTTTATCGGTTTCCGCTTTCCATTGCGATGTTATTCGCGCCTCGATGTCTGGATCTATTTTCCTCGAGTTAGGGATACGCGCCATCGTCACTTTATCGAGAGACAAACCAAAGCCGTCATTGATAAAGATCATATCCGTAAGATAACCGAGTCTTAGTTCCGAGTCTCTGTAAGAAGGCGTCTGGGCGTTTTCACCTAGTATGAATCTTGAACTTGCCGAAGGCATGGTATCACAATGACATAAATTTACGCTAAGATTTAAATAAGTAGCGTCGCGCGGCTTATAAATCACGCGCTTTTTCTGACAGTTTCGGCTATTTTTTGGATATCATCCTCCGTAAGCGATGGATGTACAGGCAGCGATAAAACCTTTTTACATAATTTATCTGTTACAGGACACTCGGAGTCCGAAGAAAACGCCTTCTGCGAGTGCAGAGGGCTCGGATAATAAATGCCATAACCTATGCCGTTTGCAGTCATATTTTTTATTACGGCATCGCGTTTGTCGGTTTTTATCGTGTACTGGTTGAATACATGGCGGCAGCGTTGATCAATAAAAGGCGTTTCTACAGAGTTTTCGAGAAGTTCGGTCAGCATTTTTGCGTTTCGAATGCGCTTTTCGATGAAGCCTTCCAGTTTTTTTATCTGTTCCAGCCCTATTGCCGCGGCGATCTCGGTCATACGATAATTAAAGCCCACGCGTTCGTACGAATATTTTTCCTTTTGACCATGGTTTCGCAACGATGCACAAGTTTCCGCCAGTTCTTTGTTGTCGGTAAGTATCGCTCCGCCTTCGGTCGTAGTTATGTTTTTTGTCGGATAGAACGATAATATTGCGATGTCATCGCCGAAATTTTTCTTTCCGCGCCACTCAGTTCCCAATGATTGGGCGTTGTCGGAGATCACTTTGATCCCGCTTTCTTTTCGTATCGCAGTCATTTCATCGACATCGTACGGCTGGCCGAACAAGGACACGGGTATTGTCGCGACGAATTTTCCTTGCCGTAGTCTGGAGAAATCCATGTTGAATGTTTTTTCGTTTACGTCAAAGAATATGGGCATGTTGCCAGACAGTTTTACCGAGCCGGCGGTTGCAGCGAACGTGAAGTCAGGAACAGCGAAATTTCCGTTTACGTTTAACGCGATTGCACCGATGTGAAGTGCAGCAGTTCCGCTGTTAACGGCTATCGCATAACGATAACCGCAGTATTTTCGCAGCGAATCCTCGAATTTTCCCACAAGCTTGCCTTGCGTTAAAATCCCAGACTCGAGAACCGAAATAACAGCATCGATCTCTTCTTTCCCTATGATAGGCTTTGATATCTGTATCATTATCTTAGTATCGTATTTCCGGTTTTAAATCATTGGTTTAGAACGTAAAGGTCGTACCTTGGCGTTGGCAGGGCGCTGTAAAAGAACAGGTTGTATAGCGGGTTCGGATAAACGCTGTACAGCCACTCGTAATGGTCCTCGACAGGTCGAATGTTGCCTGTGAAAGAAGCGTAGAAGGTGTAGTTTTTTGCATCGAGGAAGGACGGTTTTCCTATTCCCAGGTTTGCGGAGCTTATTTTCAGAAGCTTTGCAGCGTAACCGAGTTCAAGCTGGTTTTCGTTCTCTACGTACTGCGATGTGAGAAACACTTTTTTATCCGGTGTCATGTTATTTTCCTCTCCGATGCACACGGCCCTGCCGGGAATGTATACGCGTGCGGCAGCACATTCGTGTCCTACGAGAACGTAATTATCGCCGATCACGGATCCGAGCCATTTAACGTATTCGGTGTGAGGGTGCGGGTAATAATGAAAATCGTAGGCCATCGGCACTGTCTTAAGGAGGATTAATCCGATGACCACCAAACCGACAACCAGCGGTTTTTTGGCATTCCTGAACACATGTGCGACCAATAACGGAATGAATACGAAAATCGAGTTGAAATTCGCCATAGGAACATAATGGAATATCAGCATTGTCGGTATTGTTGCGATAAATGCGAGCAAAAATATGTCGTGAAACAACGATTTTTTGTATTTTCCGAGCAAAAACGCCGCGAGAGAAAACAGCGACAATGCAAACACAGGGAACGAAAGCGCGTTTACGAATTCCCACGAAACGAGAAGCGAAGAGAATACGAATTTATTCAGGGAAAAACTGGCGGAATACGCCCTGTTGAAAAAATTGAAATATACGAAAGCCAAGCCGGCTGGGGACAGGATAAGCAGATTTTTTAGCATGAAAACGGGTTTTCTTTTGCCTTTCAGAAGCACGTACATATGTGGAAGTGCGAGCGGCAAAGAAATCAAGTGAGTTAATACATCCAGCACAAGCAAACCGCTGGCAGCATAAGCGTAACTCGGTTCCTTTTTCGTCCTGTATTTCAGGACAAGGTAAAGCCATGCAGACGTTACTGCGAGTTGCATTGAGGAAAGCGTCGCGTTTATTCCGTTGAACAAAACCCACGGCAGGATAATATATACCAGAGTTGAAAAGTTGGCCAGCTTGCTGTCGAACAGCAACGACACGCTGCGGCGCACGAACACGGCGCTTACTGCGATCATTATCGCTGAGAACATGTTGAGCGAGAACGCCACGTCCAAACCTAACGATTCCAACGCGAACGCAAACGGATATGACAATAAAACATAGAAGCTTGAACGGCTGAACCCTCCCGCCCCGCCTCCCCACACCCCGAACGCGTTTTGGGCAGCCCCGAAAAAATCAAAATTTACGGATTTTTGCATGTAGTCGTAATAGGCAAAGAAATCGAAGACATTCACACTGCTTGCCAAAAAGGCAAAACATAGCAGGAACACACCGATGAATACGCACGCATCTTCGCGCCAAGAGGTCATAGCTAATATTAATCAGGTGGATTTAATAATAATCTATCGTGCGTGATCCGATGATAAGCGTTGTTGTCCCTTTTTATAACGAAGGCTCATCGGCCAAAGAATCGCTCAAAAAAATAAATGATTTTCTTGCAATAAACAAGGTCCGACTGGGAAGATATGAGATAGTCGCTGTCGACGACGGGTCGTCTGACAATACTGCTGCTGTGATAAGGTCGGCCAAAAGGAAGATTTGCACAATAAGGCTTGTCGAACACGGAATCAACAAAGGCGTCGGCGCAGCCCTGCGGACTGGCCTGAAGGCGGCGAACGGAGACCTGGTCATAACCACGGACAGCGACCTGACATATGCGCCCGAAGATATATTGAAGCTGCTTGAAAAAATGGAAGAGACGGACGCGGACATTGTGATAGGAACCCCATTCGCGAAAGGCGGCGACGATTCCGAGGTTCCGATGCTGAGAAAAATACTCAGCAAGGCAGCGAATAAACTCGATGGCGTGATTTTCGGGCTGAATTTCTCCACACCTACGTGCATTTTCAGGGTCTGGAAAAAGAAGGCGGCCAAATCCGTAAAAATAAAGTTTGATAGGTTCGAAGGCGTTTCCGAGTCTGCGATAGACGCGAAAATGCGCGGATTTAAAATAGTCGAGGTTGGAGTAAAGTATAGGGCTAAGAAAGGCCGAAAGTCAAAAATGAACATTATCAACACGATAAAGAGACATATGATGTTCATTTACACAATGAGAACGGGAAGAAGATGAAGATTGCTGTTGTCCTTGGAACGAGGCCGGAAATCATTATGGCCACGCCCATTGTAGAAGAGTTACGAAACAAAAAAGTGGGTCATTGCGTCATACATAGCGGGCAACATTACGATTTTGAAATGGCCAAGGTATTCTTTGGCATAGCGATAAAAGAGCCGGATTATTTCCTTGATATAGTGCGGGGAAACGAATTCCAGCAGTTCGGGGACGCGTTGCAAAAATTTACCGATGTTTTCAGGAAGATAAAACCGGACGCTACGATGGTATTCGCCGATCCGATGACGCCCCTTGCCGCGTGCATAGCATCGCTGAAACTAAAAATACCCGTAATACACATCGAGGCCGGAAACCGAACATTCGACCTTGAACGCACAGAAGAAATATACAGGACAATGATCGATCACGTTTCGCAGATGCTGTTCTGCGAAGGCGAAGAGATGAAAAAATATCTTTTGCGCGAAGGCATCGAAAAAAAGAGGGTTTTCGTGGTTGGAAACACGAAATTCGACATGGTTTACAAGTACAGGGACACGGTCATCAAAGGTATTCTGGGCAAGTTTGGCGTATCCAAAAACGGAAAAAAAGTCGTGCTCACGACTTTCCACAGACAGGAGAATGTAGACGACGTGAACAGCCTGAAAAAAATCATAGAAATATTGGAAGAATTGTCGAAGGACAACATAATTGTATTTCCAATGCATCCGAGATTCAGGAAACGGCTGGAGAAAAACAAAATCGAAATTAAGGTTTCGCAGAATCTTAACATAATCGGCCCGCAGCCTTATCTAGAATTTATATCCCTCATTGCGGCGTCGGACCTGGTTATCACAGATTCGGGAGGAGTGCCGCGTGAGGCGTTGGTGTTCAACAAGCCTACGATAATGTACCATGACAACTTCGATCTTAACAAGATATGGAAGGCGCCGTTGTACATATCCGGATATGACAAGAAAAATGTGCTTAATCTTGCGGACAAACTGCTCAAAAAGAAACCCGCTATTTACAAAAATCCGTACGGCGACGGAAAATCCGCAAAAAGAATAGTTTCCGCTATATTGGAAAACAAAAGCCTGCTTAAGATACCACACCTAAAAGTAGTCCATACCTAGAGCGATTTGCTGACAGGTTTTACGTTGTAACGTTCCCTGTTTTTCTTTATGTGTTCGATGCTCAGTTTAATTCCTTCATCGAACGTGTGTTTAGGCGTCCATCCGAGAATATTTTTAGCTTTTGTTATGTCGCTCTGCAGGTGCGGAACCTCGCCCGGTCTGCCTGGATAAAATTTAAGCTCGCTTTCGGACCCTACCAGTCTTTTGATTATGTTCGCTATCTCCAAAACGGAGAAGCTCTTGCCTGAACCTATGTTTACACTGTCTCCGACAAGCTTGTCGCACACGAGCGCCTTAACAACGCCCTCCGCGGCGTCTTCGGTGTATACATAATCCCTTTTCTGTTCGCCGCTTCCTGCTATCGTTATCGGTTTGTCGTCGAGTGCCAATGTTATGAATTTGTTTATGACCGAATAAGGAACGCTCCTCACGCCGAACATGTTGAACATCCTGACCGATATGAATTGGAGCCCGTACGACTCATAGTATGATTGGCCAAGAAGTTCCCCCGCCGCTTTGCTGGCTCCGTACGGCGAGCACGGATAGAAGCCGTGTTCCTCATTTATCGGCACGTGTTTTGCCCGACCGTAAGATTCAGACGAGTTGATGTACAGGAATCTTTTTACGCCCGCTTTCACAGCTGCTTCCAAAAGGTTGAACGTTCCGTTTACGTTGTTGTCCCATACTTCTGCTGGATAGTCGATGCTGTAAGGAACCGGACCTGATGCGGCGATGTGGAGAATAATGTCCTGTCCTTTTGCCATATTGTGGCAGTCTCTTGTGCTGCGTATATCGCCCCAAGCAACGGAAATTTTGTTCAACACGTTTTTGAGATTTTCCAATTTGAGGTGGTCGTGGCTTCTGCGTTCCATTATCGTTATGTTCGCGCCGGCTGGCAGCAACTTCTCTACTACGTATGAACCCAGATTCCCTCCTCCACCGGTCACAAGACAATTCAATCCTTCAAGCTCCATGTTGTCAGATCCTGTATTCCTCGCCAACTTCTTTAACAAACTTTGCGGGTATGCCGAGCATCACAGAGTTTGGCGCAACATCCGATGTAACGACTGCGTTTGCTCCAATGACAGAGTTTTTTCCGATTCTAACACCGGGGAGTATCACGGCATTGGCACCCACACGCACGCCGTCTTCAAGCGTGGGACCTTTCAGCACAACGCTCTTGCCCATTTTCCTGTCGATAGGACGTAGCATTTTGTTGTCGTTTGTTGTCACGACATGCGGACCAACAAAAACGTCGTTGCCGATTTCCGCGAACGCCGTTATATGACAGCCGGTTTCCAACATAGTATCCTTTCCTACCACCGTATCATTTTCTACCTGAACGGCTGTGCCGATTATAGTGTTCTCTCCGAATTTGCAGTTTTCGCGCACGATCGCGTTCGTACCGGTTTTCACATTCCTTCCGAGTTCCACACCGCAGTATAAAGTCGTTCCGGAGCGCACTATGCAACCGTCCATTATTACGGTTTTCGGGTTTTTGTAATCACCGTCATTGTAGTAAGACGTAAGCGGGTGACCTATTATTGCGTTGGGTTCGATTATGCAATTTTCCCCTATTTCAACATTATCGAAAATAACTACGTTGCCGACTATTTTTGCAGTTTTGTGTATGTTTATGTTGCTGCCGAGTTTCGTTATCCCGGTCATAACTATGATATTAAATTCTAAGATATAAATCGGCGATAATTAATAAGGAGTATGACAGGTAAAATTGCATTGGTTACGGGCGGTTCGCGCGGAATAGGGCGGGCGGTTGCGCTCGAGCTGTCGAGATCGGATTTTTTTGTTTTTGTAAACTACAATTCCAATGAAACGGAAGCGAAAAAAACAGCGTCGATGATAACGGAGTCCGGCGGGGATACGGCCATAATTAAAGCCGACGTATCCGATTTTGCGCAGGTTGAAAGAATGTTCGCGGAAATAGCGTCGAAGTCTGGCGGAGTGGACGTGCTTGTGAACAATGCGGGAATAAATTCCGACAGGACTCTTAAGAACATGACAGCGGAGCAATGGGATTCGGTAATACGGACCAACCTGACTGGCACGTTTAACTGCACCAAAAATGCACTGGAATACATGAAAAACAAAAAATGGGGAAGGATAATAAACATCTCGTCCGTGATCGGGCAGATGGGCAACATAGGGCAGGCGAACTACGCTGCGGCAAAGGCGGGAATAATCGGATTCACAAAATCCATAGCCAAGGAATGTGCGAAATACGGCGTAACAGTTAACGCGATCGCGCCCGGTTTTATAGAGACGGATATGGTTAAATCGATACCCGAAGAAATAAAACAGAAAATCGTCCAGCAGATACCAGTCGGCAGATTCGGAAAGCCGGAAGAAGTTGCAAAACTTGCCGCGTATCTGGCATCGGACGATTCGTCCTATATGACAGGCCAAGTGATTGGAATAAACGGCGGGTTTTATATCTAGCCTTTTTTGCAGAGCTGTTCCACACCCAACGCGATTTCGAGAGTTCTACGCCCGTCTTCTCCGCTTATTAGCGGTTTTTTGCCGCTCGTTACGCAATCTATGAAATGTTCGAGCTCAAGCCTCAAAGGTTCGTTTTTCTGGATGAACGGTCTCAGCAATTCATATTCTATGGTTCCTATCAGCGACTGGGAGTAACTTTCCGGCTCTTTCGCGTTGTGTTTTCTGTAAACGTTTATTTCCTGCGTTATGTAGTTGCCTTCCAGCAGCATCTCCTTGGTGAGTATGACGAGCTCGCGTTTTTTAATCGGGTAGAGCAAACTGCTCACGACCATGGCCTTCACGTTGTTCTCGAATGTCATGTTTATCACAACATGTTTTTCAACGCCGTTATCCGACACGGATTCGGCGCCGAATTTCTTGACATCCGATGACAAAAGGTAGCGAAGTACGTCTATATCGTGAGTTGACAGGTCGATGATTACGGAGTCCGAACTGCGGCCGGGCGGGTTCATTCTGTAAGCTCCGCAGAAATAAATTTGCTGGTTAGCAATTATTTCCTTCGCCTTATTGACCATGGGATTGAACCTTTCTATATGTCCCACCATAAGCTTGGCGCCGCCCTTTTTCGCGGCCCTGATTATGTTTTCAGCGTCGTTTAAGTTTGCCGCTATCGGCTTTTCCAAAAGCACATCGATACCCTTTTCCAGTATCGGTATTGCGGCCGATGCATGGAACTGCGTCGGAACAGCGATGCTTACAGCATCGACTTCGTTGACCTTTGCTAAATCGTCGAAATTTTCGTAGGCATTTACGCGGAAAGTGCGCTCTGCGCGTTCGCGGCTTTCCGGAAGCTTGTCCACAACGCCGACAACGTTGCAATTTTTCATCTCCGAATAAGTGCGCAGATGCGAGAAACCCATGAACCCGACGCCGACCACGGCGATTTTTACCTTGTCCATGCCTATAATATAAAACAAAGCCTATAAATCGTTGATAACTTTTTCGAATTTGTTCGCGGTTTTGTCCCAATCGAACCTTTTAGAGAACTTTTTGGCGTTCAATCCCATGCTTGTGCGCAGTTTTTTATTTTTTACGAACTTCAGCATGGCTTCCGAGAGTTTTTCAGGATTCTGTTCCGGAACTATTAACCCAGTTTTTTTGTTTATTACGCCCGTTTCCTCGAATATCCGTGTGGCAACGGACGGCTTCCCAAAAGAAGCGGCTTCGGCGATAGGCAATCCGAAACCCTCGGAATGTCGCGACGGAAGGACCAGAAAATCACACGCTTCGTAATAAGGCTCGACGAGCTTTACAGCTCCGATGAATTTTACACGGCTGGACAAATCGAGCTTCGAAACTATTTCCTGTAGTTTTTTCTTGAACTGCGCGAACAGGCCTGCGTCAGGACCGACAAGCCAGAGCTCCGCATTCTTAATCTTATTCACGACCAGTGCCATCGCTTCAACGAGATCGGTCAGACCCTTTTTCTCAGCCATGTTTCCCACGAATAATATCACCCTTTTCGAGGTTTTTCCGAATTTCCTGAATTTTCCAGCGGGCGTTATGCCGCAGGGTATTGTCACGATTTTTTGCCGGTCCGTGCCGAATAACCGCATTATGTCCTTTTCCACCTTATCCGAGTCCACGATGATCTTGTCGGACGATGCGAGTATAAAACCTATTGCATGTTTCCTGAAGAACCTGTTGACTTTTCCGTATTCAGCGGCGTTGCGATCCAGAAAATCAATGTCGTATATTATCGATACCAACGGTTTTCCGGTAAACAGCTTTGACAGCGCGCCAGCGATGCCGCCGATAAAAGCGTTTCCGACGAGCACGTCGTAATCGTTGCGGACAGACTTTACCACGGATTTCAGCACAAAGTACGCAGCCTTTATCACCCGTTTTTTCGCAAAAGTTGGATACACGACCTCTTCAACGTCACGATCTTGGCGGCCTTCGACTTTCAGGGCTAAAACCGTTTTCTCGACATTCAGACGTTTTGCGATTTCGGATACGTATTTCGACACGCCCGCTATCATGGGCGCGTACTCCCTGCTGATAATCAACAACTTCGGTTTCATGGAATCTTTATCAAAATAGCCTTTGTTATATTATTAACGTTTTTATCGGGCATCGGGATTGAAATGGGAAGCATAGCGAGAATAATATCGAACACGTTTTATCTCACCCTTGACTGGATCGTTCTCACGTTAAGTGGTTATGTTTACTGGGTGCTGATGAGCAAAATGCTTCCTGTCGGCGAGATAGGAAAGTTTTCGGTGCTATTTAACACGTCGCTTTTCCTCGTAGGCATTTCGACAATGGGAATGAACGCGGCTGTTACACGGCTGTTTCCCGAGTACCAGATGAAAAACGACAAAAAGGCAATATCATCGGCTGTTCTTTGGACGCTAAAGACGACGACGATAACGACGATCATTCTCGGTTCGGTTATTTTCCTGCTTTCCAGCGTATTCGGATATTACGGCATGTTCGGCAGCAACGACATACTTCTTGCGATAGTCGTAATGACTGCGGCGAATCTTGTGTACATGACGACGAGCTACATGATGGGTTTGCAAAGGATGAAGGAAATTTTCATATCGGACAGCGCGCTCTCGCTTTTGAAGTTGCTGGTGACAATGCCGCTGATAATTCTGGGGTTCGGTTATCTCGGTCCGGTGTACGGTTTTATCATATCGGCGGCAGCGGCGCTGATTCTCAGGATAAAGTGGATACCCGTCGGCAGCGGAGAACCGGACAAAAAAAGAATATGGTTTTATTCGACCCCGGTTCTTGTGAGCAGCATAGGTATAATGGCTGTAAGCCAGGGCAGCATAGTCATGCTCGGCTTCCTATCAACGCCGATCAATGCGGGTTTATTTTCAATACTGTTTTACATAACGTCGCCGGTAAAGATGATTCCGCAGCTCATATCGCAGGGGATGTTTCCCACATCTTCGCAGAAATGGGCGTCGGATGACACGAAAAACATAAAAGAGCTGATAACCAGGAGTGTAAAATATTCCGCCTTCATAGTTTTGCCACTAGTCATAGTGTTATCGATATTTTCCGTTAACATCATAAAATTGCTGACAACGGACGAATACCTTCCGGTTTCCGGTCTGTTCGTGTACATGGCTGTCGCTTACCTGTTTTCCGGCATTGCCAGTATTTTCAGCAACATGCTTTATTCGGCAGGCGAGGTAAACGCGTTCAGGAACCTGAATCTTTTCGGCGGATTCGTGAATATCTCGGCCGGTTTTGTGCTAATAACGAGGTTCGGCATTGCCGGTGCAGTAATGGCGTTTTTGCTGTCGACCCTGGCAATGATGTTTGCCAGTTTTTATCTTCTCAGAAGAAAAATCAGGTTCGAGATCGGCGGTGCAGACATGCTGAAATTGGTCGCAGGCGGGTTAGTCTTCTTCGCAGTTTCGGTCTTCGTGACTGATATCATAGACCAACAATATGCGTGGATAATCGGCTCGTTCACAGGCGCGATAACATACGCATTCGCACTGTTATTCATGAGGTTTTTTGACAGTCTTGATATATGTGTGGTGGAAGAGCTTGAAGGCAGATCATCCGGGCGCATTAAAAAGCTTCTGGGTAAAACAAGGACTTTTTTGAGCGGATTTGCTTGTTGAGTTTATATAAACATTGCCGCATATTTTACTATCATGTCCGACTATTGGAATGGAAAGAACGTCCTGATAACAGGAATCACGGGATTCGTAGGTTCGTGGCTGGCGGAAACGTTAATCTCTAAGGGCTACGGCGCGAAAGTTTTCGGTATGGTGCGACGCCAGTCTGTTCCGAGCAGGAAAAACATAGGCCACATCATGAACAAAATAAAGCTTGTGTCAGGCGACCTTAACGACATGTCTGCCATTTCCGATGTGCTGAAGAAAAACCAAATCGATATCATATTTCACCTCGCCGCTCAAAGCTATGTTACAAGGAGCTTCGAGTCTCCTACGGACACGTATTACACGAACATAATAGGAACCGCCAATCTTCTTGAAGCAGTTCGCCATTACGACAAACTCGAGAAAATGCATTTCGCAGGTTCGAGCGAAGAGTATGGACTTGTCATAAAAGACGATGCGCATTATCAGGAGCTTTTGAAAAACGGCGTTGTCGTATCACCGCAACCAATGCTTGATGCAAAGGGAAAAGTCATACCGGAAATTCCGGTAAAGGAAACCAATTGTCTGAGGCCTTTGTCGCCTTATGCCGTGTCAAAAGTCGCAGGAGATTACATGTGCGTCTGCCATCACAAAGCATACGGCATACCGGTTGTTCGCACGAGGGCGTTTAACCACGAGGGTCCGAGGCGCGGCGAGGAATTTGTAACATCCGTCATTGCGAAACAAGTCGCAGAAGGGAAAAAACACGGAAAAAACACGTTGACTATTGGAAACATGGCTCCTGTGCGCGATTACTCGGATGTGAGGGACATAATCATCGGCTATATGCTTGCAATAGAAAAAGGGAAAAACGGCGAAGTTTACAATCTCTGCTCGGGAAAAGGCTGGCGAATAGGCGACGTTGTCGACATGGCTATAAAGCTCAGCGGGCTTGAAGGGAAGATGAAAGTCGAAATCGATAAGTCGAGGTTCAGGAAGGCCGAGGTTGACCTGCTCATAGGTGATTACTCGAAGGCTAAAAAAGAACTCGGTTGGGAGCCGAAAATAAAATTCGAACAAACGATAGCGGACCAAATAAAATACTGGGAACAGTTCGTATAATCGTATACGGCAATGCATTTTAGTCCTATTCCATCCGTGCGTGGTTGCAATCAAATGATCAGCGGCCGGTAAATTTTCGCGCCAGTTTGACAGCCCACGTGGCAGGGTGCACAAAGAACGGACTTTGTTCGCAATATAGTTTTGCATTTCCTTTTAGCAGGGCTTTTCTTGCGTTATTAAAATCCAATTCTGCGACGCATTTTCCGAGCTCCATGCCAAAATGCGCGTCGCTGCCGCATATACCCGGAATGTTTCGTCTATCCGCAAGCTCTAGCGCCTTTGCATTCAGCCCTGCGCTTGTCCGCGAATTGAAAATTTCGATAAGATCAACCGATTCCGCAAGCGTTTCCGGTTCAGCATGCGAACGGAAAGGATGCGGCAACATGCGCAAACCGCCGTTGCGTTTTATTTCGTCGCATGCATCAAAAAAATTTCTTGACATGATTTCTTCTTCCAGAAAAAGGCCGATGAGATGTCCTTTGTCTGTCGTAATCTCCTCGCCTTTTATCACGCTTATGCCTGTACCGCGGAAATCGTCAAAAGCAGCGAAAGCGTTGTGGTCGGTTATAGCAACGCATCCAATGCCGCAACGCCTCTCCACTTTCGCAATAACTTTCGGAGTCATGCCGCAATCGCCAGAATACTTTGTGTGGACATGCATGTCGATTTTCATAACAACATCACTTACAGAAAAACCTCGGCGGATGCAAAAAAGGCAATTATGCAGACGATTATTTCCAGACCGATTATTGCGCCGCTTATTTGCCATTCCTTAAACCTTCCGTATCTCATCGCGATGTGGGTAAGCGAGTAAGATTTTCCGTACTGCGTACGAAGCGTTTTATCCGGATTTAAGAGTCCGTAATTTTCCGCGTTGAATCCAGAACGCATTTTTAATACGAGCTCAACGATCCACGGGACAAAAATGTAAACAGCAAATTTTTCCATGTTGCCGAGTATTGCCACAACAGCCAGCGTCGCGCCAGTTGCATAAACGAAGCTGTCGCCGGGCATTATTTTTGCCGGATACCAGTTGAACGCCAGAAACGCCAAAACAGCAGCGGCCATTACAAAAGCTATTGCAGCCGCGGCCATTTCACCGTTGATGTAACCGAACATACCCATTGACAAAAGCGTTACGAAACTCAATCCGGCCTCAAGACCATTAAAACCTGCCAGCATATTCATCGCGTTTGAAGCGCCAACCACACCCAACGGCACTACGAGCAGCGGGTAAAACACGCCCAAGTTGATTGTTCCGACCAGCGGTATCGACATTGTCGAATCGCCGGCCATTATTGCCATAAGAGGTATTGCCGCAGGCAATGTCAGCAAAGGTTTTTGCCATTGTTTCAGTCCGGTGCGCTTGTATTTTTCAAACCCCTTAACACCTTCTTTTACTCTGGTAAGGACGCTTATGTCATCGACCATTCCGATTACCATGATTATCAGGATCGTAGATATGCCCGCGAACATCCGGCCTATTTCACTGATGCTCAAAATGCCGGCCTGTTTCGGCAGCAAAAATGTGTTGAGCCAGATGAACAAAAATATTCCAGACAGAAATCCAGCCATTATTGCGGGTCCGCCCATTTCCGCTATTTTAGGTTTGTGCGATTTGTGGATATCCGTTCCTACGATGCCCGATGCTTCAAGAAAACGTATGAACGGCGGCAATACGAAGAATGAAGCAAGAAAAGAAACGGTCGCAGTCAAAATTATTGCCAGCATCATGATTATCAACTATAGTTTACTTTGTATATTAGCGTGGCCGTGTTTTCGTAAGCCAGCGAAAATTTGGTAGAATTCTGCAAATATTGGACAAAGCTAAGCGGCGTTGACGTAACCACATTTTCGCTGCTAATTGAGAATTTCGCAGCCACTATGTAGCTGATGTTGTTTCTTTGGAGCAGCGGGACCACTTTCGCATCGCTGTTTGAAAACAGAATATCCGGCAGTTCTCTCAGGTCTGTCCACACGGAATTTATTTTCGGGGCATAGAACTGGCAGGGCGTTCCCCACAGGTTTATAGTGTACGAACCTTTCGGGATGTTGTCATTCATCCATTTGCAGGCTTCTATGTAGTCCGGGCTGAATTGTTTTACGGATTTCATGTCGGAAACTTTTTGCATAGATATACTGAAGCCATAGAATGCGAGAAAAACGATCAACACTGCTGCAATAACAGCCATGACCTGATTTGCGAGTTTGCTTTGCCTTTTTTCAAGCAACGACCTGATAAGCTCAGAAAAATAAACGCCTCCCAATGAAACAAGCGGTATGACACCGATCATTGCTGCGCGCACAGAATCTTCGGTCCTCGCATTTATTGTCTGCAATACAAGGACGCCGAACACAAACAAGCCTGTCACGGCCATTGACCTGAGATCCTGATTCTTGTTTAGCAGGCCAAAAAACAACCCTGCAATGAAAAGCAGAAACAACGTTACGGTATATCCGAATTGAATATAGTT
>JAZDLW010000026.1:0-8933 GCA_043801595.1 Candidatus Aenigmatarchaeota archaeon | reverse complement strand
TAAAGCCCTGTCCATAATCTTTGATGCCGAAAACGGCGAGGAGATCGCGTCAACGCAGATGAAGATGTTCAAGTAGTTTTTCCGAAAGCGTTGTTTTGCGCATTTGCACGATTAATTTGTCGTGATCCAGATAGTATTATGGGTTACCGCGGAATCACACCCGTAATATCGCTGATAATGCTGATGCTGATTACTGTTGGAATAGTCGGAATGGCAGGAATTTACATAAATAACTTTGTTAATTCCAAGATATCCGGCGTATTTTCCATCTCATACACATTTGGCAGCAAAATAGTGGCTCGTAACGATGGCAGTGGACAGATATACAATGTTACGGTTTCGATAGATGGACAGCCTGTGTCTACAAAATTTGTCACAGGCGCAATAGATCCGGGCAAAGCAGGCAGCATAGTTTTGTTGTCAGAATCGATCCCGATAGGCGACCATGACATTACCATATGTGCAAATTCGATGTGCAATTCAAGGCGTATAACAGTAAACAAGCAAGGCAGCGGGCGAAACTGCCTTGAAATCCTAAATTCTGGCGGTTCAACCGGAAATGGCGTTTACACAATAAAACCGGACGGGGTTACCGAAATCCAAGCTTACTGCGATATGCTATACAATGAGGGTGGATGGACATTGGCGGCTGTGTGCAAGGCGTCCGAAGCGAACAATTGCTATACCACGGCCGCAAAGGGAAGCGTAACAGACCCTAATTCCGCAACATCGACAAAGCTGTCTGACTCCAACATAAAAGCCACATTGGTCAATGGCGAAAAAACAACGCGTGCATACTGGCGGCAGCAGAACAGGTACGGCGGTTCCAACCCAGTTACAGCTGCGATTTTTAATAATATTACAGTTCCCAATTCATGGACATCCGACGGGTGTGGTAGCAATGGACAAGAATTTTATTCAAAATATTCCTACGTAAACAGCATCAGCGCAGACATAAATCCCATTTCTGGTCTCGCCTATGCATCGTCTTGGGGCAGTGCGATATACTCGCTGGGTACAGGATGTTCCTGCGCAGTTAGCGGTTGGTCCAACACACAAAGAGATTCCTGCGGTTTCGCGACATGGACAGCAGGATGCGAGGCGGGGCCGGCAATGAACCACGACTGTGCGACACCGATCGAAAGGGCCGATGTCGTGCTTTGGATAAGATAGATTGTAATGCAAATCGTGCATGGAAAAATTAAGGATTTTTTTCACGCCGTGCAAAGGAAACAAACACGTTTCCTTTGAAAAAGTTTGGGTCCAGCCGGATTCGAACCGGCGATCTTCGCGATGTGAACGCGACGTCCTAACCACTAGACCATAGACCCATCCGTCATCTATAATTAAAAATCGTATGTATAAATAAGGTCCTTCAGTCAAGCGTTAGTTTATTTATCCGATTACGATAATATCATGGTATGAGAATTCTGTTCGAAAAAAACCAACAAAGACGTTTTATAGAAGCCGTCTGCAAAAAACTTAATAAGAATTTGAAGGAGATGAGTCATGATCTAATCGGTTATTCTGCGCTGAAAAAGTACAGGTGCGAAGAATTGTTATTGCCCGAAGAAGTCGCAGACAAATTGACTGAACTTTCCAAAATAAACTGGAGAAATTTTAAGTACAGGAAAATACTTCCGGAAAATTGGGGCACGTCGAAGGGCGGCAAAATCGGCTACAATTCTTTGATAAAGAAATATCCGCAAATGATAGCCAAATGGAGACAACTTGGGATTAAGAACTCTGGCATAATTGGAAGGAACCTAAAAAAAGTTGTTGTGCCTAAGCTGGATAAAAATTTGGCAGAATTTATTGGTATAGTTCTGGGAGACGGCACTTTAACGAAGAATTTTGTGCGAATATCGTTAGATTCCAGATATGATATTCGCTATGCTAGCTATGTAGCGAATTTAATCGGCAAAATATTTAAAATAGGAGCCGGCATAAGAAAAGAGAAAAATAAAAATTTAATTTATGTTACTTTGTATTCTGTAACAGCCTGCAAATTCCTTAATGAAAAATTTAAACTGCCTTTTGGGGATAAAATAATCAACAAGGCCTCAATTCCAGATCTTATTCTAAACGATCAAAATTTGATTAATAGCTGTATCAGAGGCTTAGTCGACACGGACGGCACGATCTACCGAGGTGATACAGTGCATTTTTATTCTAATAACAAAATAATAATAGAACAATTAAATAAAATAAATTCAGAGTTAAAGATTTTCACGCATGTGGACAATACGCGAATTTGTACTAATTCATGGGCGCACACACTTTTTTATTTCCAAAAGATTGGTAGTTCTAACTTAAAAAATGTTATACGATTTTCGGTTAGGTTGAAAGAAAATAAGCGAATATATGTCAGAGACGTACCCAAGTATTTTAAAAATTATGAAACTACAAAGTTGCCATATTTGTTGGAATGAATTTTTAATACATTCCCAGTGTTCATACGAAAAGGAATCGCAAGTCGCATTTCTTAACTATAAAAGGCCATTTAAATTGGCTTCAGGAGAACTAATTTCATGGAAATGCCAAAGTTCGGCGCGACCACCAATCCTTCGTTGGAGGTTATTTCGGAGATCAAGGATATAGGAGCCCTTAATTTCGACTTTGTCGAGATCGGCATAGAGGATCCGTGCGGTTCGCCGAAAATACTTGCAAAAAGGGCTCCAAAAATAAACAAACTTTTGAAAAAATACGGCATGTTCTCGCTCGGTCATGCCGCGTGGTGGATAGATCTTGGAAGTCCCAGCCAGATTGTCCGCGAAACATGGCTCGCCGAATGCGAAAACATCATCGACGTGGCAAAAAAGCTGAACGCGCAAAAGATAACGTTCCATGCGCATTCGCAGAACATAATGCTTAGCGAGAGATCGTTGCGGAAGGAGATTATCAAGAATTATATTTCTAGCGCAAAGAGCCTCGTTGATTATGCCGGAGACGACGTGATGGTGGTGATGGAAAATACGACAGAAATGTCGTCGGACAGCGATTTTGGCCGTATAATATCCGGCGTAAAGGGTCTTGGCGTTAATCTTGACATCGGCCACGCCTTCATTTCGGGCGGAATGAAGAATGTCACTAACCACATAAGGAAGTTTTCGAAGAACATACACCACATCCACATGCACGATAACCATGGAAAATCGGACGAACACCTTCCTATCGGGCTTGCGTCAATAGACTTCCGAAAGGTTGTGGGCGAGTTGAAAAAAATAAAATATTCGGACACAATTTCGCTCGAAGTCTTTGTTCCGGAGCGTATAATCACCAAAATCTCGGCGGAAATCATCAGGGAAATGTGGGGCTAAAGCCGACATTGATCATCTGTTGCAGAAGTCTAGCCGGCGTGCAACCACGCTGTCTTGACTCGTGCAAGAATTTTTTTGCCTAACAGCATCCATTCCTTGTTCACCACAATCGCAACGACAGCAACGGCCATGTCAGGATCGCATAACCTTAATAATACACCGGCTTATCATGGGTTTTTAAGTTTTTCCAACTAGAGTTTATTATGACATCGGGGCGCGGAAAAAATATTGATTCTGGCAAAACGCCGCGGCCAGATCAAACGATTGACAAGTTGCGGGCGGCTCGTGACAAACTTTACAGCGACATGGAAAAAGATCCGACCACTTCGATACCGTGGTCTGTCCATCAGCTTCTTGATAACATAAATGGGATGGTTGATGGTCAAGGACCCGCACAGAGCAACGGTATGGCAAAAGTTTTGTCTGCGCCGGAAAGAGAACAGAACGGCTTAAAGCATCGTATTGGCCTGTTCCTTGTCCAGCATACAGGCACACTTGATTATGATGCAGTATACAATGCATTTCCAGACGATGCCCACGGCTATATCAAACAATGCTTGAACGCGTACAAACACGGGAAGTTGGAACTCCAGTCAACCGATGGAATTAAGTACAAGGTATCCGGAGGCAGGGCTGTTATAACAATCTCGACAGACGGCAAAGGACCGGGCATGCCAGAGAATGTAATAATACCAAATGATAAAATAAAATCTCGGAAAAAGGGCGACCTCACGCTCCTGTTCCTGTATGATAATCCGGGCGCTTCTGACAAGGACATCGCGTTGTATGTAGGATTCACGAAAAGACACGCGTCTCGGACGGTTACGTCACTTGGGGCGGATGGCTATGTGGAAGAAGGTTCACGTAAACTTACCGAACAGGGCGTTGCGTATGTGGAAGCGCTGAAAAAAGGCGTTGCGAAAGAACCGCTGCTGCCGAGGGTCAGGGCGTATCTGACTGCCAACGAAGGGAGTGACGTGGGCATCGACGATGTTATGCTGGCATTACCGGGTGAAAGACGAACAGCACTTAATAATTATCTTGGATTCTTCGCTAGGGGCGATTACAAGATTGACGGTTACGAGATCAGCCGTGCTGACAGCGGAAAACTGCACGTAAGAAAATTGGTTGCGGAGTCGACGGCATTGGCAACCGTTTCAATCAAGCCACGTGCAACAGTTCCATCAGGTGATATACAGCCAAGTCACATAGAAGAGATCAGCGTGTTGTACGCAGCCGATGCGGGATCTATCAACGATATTTACACGGAACGCCCGAGAATCAGAGAAATGATAGGCGACCGCGTTGGTTTTGAACCGACCCTGCTGGAGGCAAGAAACTCTGTCAGGCCCGAACGGGTTGGAAGGTTTTACGAGACAGTAGAAAAAATTCCCCTTGACCACGGGCGCATGGGAACCCCGCACAACTATTTTTTCAGGCTTGTATTAAGGGATCCGGATTCGGCAGGCAAAATGATGGCGTGGGCTCAGCAACAGAATGGCATTACGACTGAAGCGTTCATGTCAGAAATGGATAAATACAAGTCGGCGGTGGCGAGGTAGTAAAAATTTTATTTTGTCAGGCAGGCCAACGATGATCAGCACAGCTGCGAAAAACCTTTCAATGGAACTGTTCTCAGACGGAGATTTGCGCACATTAAAAGAACTTCTCAATGAAAGCGTACGGCCAAAACTGTCGCCGGCTGTTGCAGCATTCATCGAAAGCGTTGAAGTTATTCTGGAAAATAAACCTGTCCAGGAGGGAAGCGTTGCCAGCACAACGGGAAAACACGCACAGAGTGGAACACTGAAAGTGGCAGTTGAAGATTACATAAAGAGACATCCCGGCAGGGAAATCGCCATATCTTCGGCAGCGCAGGAGATCTCCGAAACACAGGGTTTGAACAATGGTTCGGTTATCGCGGCTTTCAAAAGGTTTCGCAGTGGCTATTTCGCTATAGGTGGCGGGAAGATTGAAGGCGGCCACGGAACAGTCAAGTTTGTCCCGGTCGGTCAAGTTGCGATCCGTACGCAGCCTGCGCCGGTAAAAGCTGGAACAGTGCAACAAAGGCAAATTTTAGGGGGCGAAACCGCGTTAACAAAACTGCCCCGCGATGTCGCGTTTTCGTATGTACTGAAATACGCTATCATCGGTCTGCCGCAACCACAGCAGGAGAGGATTGTGGAGTACGCCTCGAGGATCCTCGGCAAAAAGCCAGCGGGTGATACGTACTCTTATAAACGCCTCCGCGCATTTGAAATCTTCGCAGACATGGTCAACAGGAACGGCGAAACGGATAAGTTATTTTCTGCGCTGGAAAGGTTGGATACGAACAACACAGACGCGGTTTTTGATTTCGTGTCATCATTGCAGGAACCGCAGAAAAAACAGCCAGCAAAAGAAAAACCTGAACCGGTTATTTCCAGTCCGCAAAAAAAGTCGGCAGCAGTATCAAACGCTGCTTTGAATCGGCCCGCGTTATATTTTCAACCTCAACCCGTACCCCAGGGCGAACCGCAGAGCGCAAAATATTGTCTCAGCTGCTTGGAAACCGCGATTAAAAATCTTGGACATGGAGAACAGGACGCTGTCAGGTCTTATGCCAATCGTTTGTTGTACGGTGATTCCGGCCAGACGGAGTTGCAACAAAAGTCGGATCCTAGGCGTAACAGGAAATTTAGTGTGTTTGTAGATTCTTTTGCGGAAATTGTGAAGTCTGGCGGTCTTCCTGACGGATTTTACGAAGTTCTGGCAAACTTTGGCGCCAATGAGAGCGATAGGATGGAAGAATTCAACACACAATTATGTTGCGCAAAAAACCCGTACGAACTTGTAGTTGCAGCCTCAAAGTTCGCCCAGTCGCGTTACGCACAGCGTGTTAAAAGTATTGATGACATTTACAGGGAGGACAAGGAACTTCTGCCTATTTTCAGTGGCAGGGACGGTTTTCACAGTGAAACCGTAAGCATGCGAAACCAGATTCCTGTCCTGCGGATAGGACAGTTTTACGACACTATTAAAAAAATACCGACCAGCGTCACTTGGGGCAATAGGTACGACGATCTTCTTAGGTTGGTCAGGAACAGCCCCGCCAATGCTATCAAGTTCGTCGAATGGGCCTCTGCACAGCAAAATATGGACGGCGCAAAATTTGATCTTGAACTGCAAAAGTACACATACACAAGTGCGAGAGTGTATTCCTAAAGCATGGCGTCTCTGTTTTCACGTGCCACTTCCCGCCTCGTCCTGCAAAGGTATCTGTATTCGTGCCCGATAGTCACAAAAATTTAAGCGCCGAGGGAGGGATTTGAACCCTCATGGGCTTGCGCCCGCCAGTTTTCGAGAATCACCCAAATGTCTGGTGCACTACCTGGTTATGCGCTCGAGGATAGATCATCCATCTACCTCGGCATTGTATGCGTGTATACCTCGGCGATTTTAAAAATGCGCCTTTTCTTAGTATGGTTACTCTTGATAAGTTTAATAAATCTGACTACTGACCTTGTGGCCAGCAGAAGCTCGTAAGCGCCTTTATAAGGACCGTTCACTTTGGCGTCGATTCCGAGCCGATTTAAGATTAATGCGAGTTGTTGAAGTCCGGCAAGGTTGTTCGAATGGAGTCGTATTCTGGGTATCTTTTTGCAAATAAAACCCACAGACCCGTCTCCGTCGAAAAAACCCCTGATAAAAGCGCATGATAAATCGTCGTGCCTTGAAATCTCATCGGGTACGGACCACTTTAACGTTCCAAAGTTCATGCCTGAAATAAGATCGTCTATGACGTAATTTTTTGTTATGCACACGCGGAAAACGTTATGGTTGCTGTTCGTTATATTGGGCGCGTATCCGTATTCTTTGAACAGCAAGTCGATGAAATGGCGCAAGAGGGCGATATCAGTGTTTGCGAATTCTACTATCCGTTTTCGCTGGTGCCTGACATACGTTTTGCCGCGTCGCTTGTCAAACTCTTTAAATGTGGTTTCGTATTTTCTGTAATTGCCATCAGAAGCGATCAGACCCAAAATTTCAGCCTTTTCCGGAGTCATATTTTTGAATCGGTTTCCGTCGTGATTAATCACACCTACAACAGATTTCCGATACGAGTCGTTATTTAAATTCCATTCAGCCATTAGATTCTTTATGAAAATCGAAGTCGCGTGGTTGGGAAAGGCGAAAAAAACCGAAACAAAGTCGCGGACAATAGAAAACCTTCTCAAAGAACTTGGAATAAATTCGGAAACCGTCATCGTTTCCGTAAACGGGGAAATCGTTCCGGAATCCCAAAAAATAAGGAAAAATGACAGGATAGAAATACTGAAGGTCGTTTCCGGTGGCTGACAGATGCTCTTGCGGTAAAGTCGCGGTTTACGAGCGCAAATACGAGGGTAATTCGTATTGTGCAGCCTGTTTCAAAACGCAATTTGAGAAACGGGTAAAAAGGACCATACGGGAATACGGTTTGGTCGAGAAAAACGACGTTATTGTCGTCGGCGTAAGCGGCGGTAAGGATTCTTCTGTCGTTCTGCTGCTGCTTAAAAAAATATTCGGCAACCGTCCGGACATAAAGATCATAGCGGTAAGCGTTGACGAAGGAATAAGGAATTATCGCGACAAAAGCCTCAAAGCGGCTAAAGCGCTGGCAAAGCGGCTCGGCGTCGGACATTACACTGTTCGTTTCAAGGCCAATCTTGGCAAAAGCCTCGACGAAATAATGAAACGCAGCACCGGAAATCTCAACTCGTGCACATTCTGCGGAGTTTTCCGCCGCTATCTACTCAACCGCGCTGCAAGAGAGCTTGGGGCGACAAAAGTGTGTACAGGGCATAACATGGACGACGAGGCGCAGGCGGTTCTTATCAACTATCTGAAAGGTGACGCCAAACGGCTGGCGAGAATGGGTCCGAGCCCGTCGATTTCAAAGAACGATAAATTCATTCCGCGGATAAAGCCGCTGCGCGACGTTCCGGAGAAAGAAAGCGCGCTTTACGCTGTGCTGAGCGATGTCGGAAATTACTGGGGAGAGTGTCCTTATGTTGCTGGCATCCGTTTCGAAGTCCGGGATTTCCTGAACGACGTTGAAGTGAAGCATCCTGGAACAAAGTTCTCTTTTCTCAGGACATTCGATTCGATGCTGCCGGTCATTCGCGAAACAGCGGCGAAAACGGGCAGCGAGATAAACGAGTGCAATGTTTGCGGAGAGCCGTGCTCCGGCAGCGTTTGTAAAGTTTGCGAGCTTCTGGACAAGCTCGGGGTCAGTCTTGCAAGGCAGGAGCGACTCGTGATAGAGCAAACGCGTTGAAAAGTTTTAAAAGCACGGCAAACAATAATATATTTAAAAGAAATATAACAAAATGAGTTGAAATGAATAAACCAGAAAGTTCAATTTCCGGTGAAAGCCAAAAAACCGCTGTCCAGAATGCATATGGCGTGCATCTCACTGTAGACGGCTACGGCTGCAGCAAAGAAAAATTATCCGATATGGACTTAGTTTTCAAAGCACTTGACAGTTTGCCCACGATCATCGGAATGCACAAGATCACAACGCCTTACGTTATACCTTACGACGGCTGCGACAAGCCCGAAGACTGGGGAATATCGGGATTTGTAATGATA
>JAZDLW010000002.1:0-7065 GCA_043801595.1 Candidatus Aenigmatarchaeota archaeon | reverse complement strand
ATCCGGACTTATAAAGTGAATGCCAGCTTTTAATATGTTTGCCTTTAATGTTGGTTCATGGCAACGACAGTTTTGGACAGACCAAGCGTTAAAACAAAAACAAAGTCATTTCCAGAAACGCATGCATCTCCTGAAGAGAGTTTCTTGGTTGATCTTCGAACAACGGTGGCCGTGCCGAAAGACGGCTCTGTTACAATAATAGAAAATCCCAGCGTTAACGGAATGATAGGTTTTTTGCTGGCTCACGGGTTCCGAAAATCGCCGGATCGCGTGGAGCTTTATGACGTACAGCAATACAGGGTAAACGTTGACGATGATGTACGACATCAGCGTCTAGATCACAAAGAGAAATATAAAAAGGCATATATCAGAGAAGCATCTTATCTGGATAGATTCGGCGTAAACGTTGTCGCGGGGGACGGTATGATTGCATGGGACGATACGGTTTTAAGAGGCGATCCTACGATCTTACCCCAGCCGAGCGTGTTACCATACGAAGTTAATTTCATACCACTGGAAGGTTCCAAAGGGTTATTGCCGTCTGTTACACAGATAATGCAACTGCTTGAAAACACTGAAACTTTCACAGAAGGACTTTGCATGGTTTACAATGTAGTTTCGCGAAGCAGAACATTTTCATTCAACGGTAGTCGTTTTATTGTTGATAGAGATTACGCTTCATTCAGACACAACACGTATCTGAAGGAGTTAAGATAAGACGGTTAAAATTTCGAAATTTTTATTTTAACCAGTTTACGTCAACATCGTCTATTCTCCACTTTGGTTTTATGTCGACATTCGTCTGGGTGCTATCGTTAGCTAACAGTCCGGTCCATGCGATGTTCGCGCCGCAGTCGCCTGCGTATTCCCGCGGAACGGCGAAGCATTTCGCATTCCGGTCTTTGCACATTATGTCCATCATTTCGCGGAAACGCTGCGAGGAAGCGACGCCGCCTATAAGCAGGACTTCATCCTTTTCCGTGTGCGCGAGCGCGCGTTCCGTCACTTCAATGAGCATCGAATACATCACCTCGTTCAACGAAAAAACAACGTCTTCGAGCTTTTCAATTTTCGTTTTCTTCAGCGCTGCTGTCACTATTCCGGTGAAGCTGACGTTCATCCCCTTTACAACGTACGGCAAATCGACCCATTTCCCGCTTTTCGCGAGTTCGTCGAGCTTGGGTCCGCCCGGAAAATCCAAACCGACCTTTCTTGCAAAGAAATCCTGCGCGTTTCCTATTGGAATGTCGAGCGTTTCGCCCAAAATCCTGTAGCGTTTGTTTTCGAATGTGATGACCTGCGTATTCCCGCCGCTGATGTAAAGCGAGATCGGGTCTTTAACGCTTGTTGTCAAACGGCCTATTTCGATGTGTGCGATTGCGTGGTTGACGGGAACGAGTTTTTTGCCGTGTTCTTTTGCAAGCTTGTTTGCGAATTCAACGCCGATCAATAAGCACGGGGCGAGGCCTGGACCTGTGGCAACGGAAACAAGGTCGATGTCCTCCATTCCGACACCGGCGACTGTTAATGCTTTTTCCAGAACGCTATCACAGACTTCTTTATGGTGTTTCGCGGCTTTCGCTGGCTCGATTCCGGAACCTTTTGGCGGCACAAATACGTCTTTCTCGTTGGCTAATATATTTCCCTTGTTGTCAGCGATACCTACGCCGAAAGTATTTACGCCCCAAAATTCAAGGTTTCGGGTGTGCGGTACTTTCGACGCCTAAAGATATTAACTCGTGCATTTTCTCTATTGTTATCACCTCTGATCAATCTTTTAATTCTTCTGTTAACATGTTGTGCTCTAATCGCTATATCTTCATTTTCAAGTATTTTTTCGACAACCTTTGTGCCAGAAAGTCCAGTTTTTGTGTAATTATCGATTTTCTCTTTTAGCCAAACAGGCCAATGACCAGAAATACGCTTAGCTAAGAATAACCTTTCAAGTTTATCATAGCGATAACTTTTTACATAGGTGTTGAAAATTGGTAAGTTATATGACTTCTCCCTGTCTATCATTAACGACCATAGCCCGTTACTCGTGAAAAGTTTTCTAGAGGCTGGGATACCTAATGAATTAAGAACATTTTCAATCAATTCCGTATTTGGATGTGTAATTATACCAGTCTGTTGGCTGCTCATATCAACGAAACCGTCAGAGTCGGCCAAACCTTGAATGAACCATATTTTAAAATCTTTGGGTGCACTTAAAATCCAGCGCATATCAACTGGATTATATGTCGTGAGTTGACCGTCCTTAAGGCCTAGGCAAGCGCTAAATATCCATTGAATCAGCGGTGAACATTGTGAATTCCAGGAATAAAACGGGTGCTTGTTTCTTTTGCCGGCACGCATGTCTTTTATTCGGCGCATTCGCAGACCCAAGGAATTTGCGCACACGCATACAAACTCTCCGAATCGATAATTCGTTTCATAAAGTTTAGTCAGCTTTAACGCTATTCTCCGCGTAATTCTTTGAGCCCTCTTTATTCTATCCTTTCCTGCATCACCGATTAATACCCCAAGAAGATATGCGAACAAGAGAGGTTTGATCTTGTTTATATCATCTTTGGAAAGCCCAAATAACAGGTCTCTTGTATATGTTTCTTCCAAAGGAGTCAGCCGGTTCAGCACATTAACAATATCGTTGTAATTTGTCACCTTTTCTGGAACTACTATCCAAGGACCGTTAAATAGGCCTCCGCGGGTCGAATTGATTGACAATATTTTACCATCCTGGCTTTTCATGCCCATGTAATTTATTAAAAGTCTTATGATTCGAGGCAGACTATTTCCATATATCCAATGTTCAATCTTACGTTTTGATATTCCAGTACATCTCGATATTTTTCGTGGTGTCACTCTTTGTGAGTATAATTCCAATACCCTATGAAAGTCTTTGATATCTTTTAAATCCCTCTCTGACGGTCTTATTCCCCAAAAGTTGTTTACGAAGCTCAAATGATTTTTGTTGTTATTGAAATAACCAGTTAATTTTAGAGAATACCTGCCAAAATCTTGGTTCATAATTGTGGTATTTTTATCGGATAATATAAATCCTGCCTATTGAGCTGTTCCGATAGAGAACAACAGCGTGGACAGATCATGGTCTGACTATTGGTTACGATCAAAATCCACAGACCATAAAGTTAAATCGTTTACACTTTAATAAGTTTTTATGAAATCACAGGAAGACGGGATACGCGTTTATGCCAGCCATGTTAATTTCAGCAAAATAATGGACCAGCCTAAATCGCACCGGAAAAGGATACTGGCAGCGTTTGAAGATGCGAAGAAAGCGGGCTATTCCGAAATTTACGACGATGTTTTGATGCTTCCGGTTATCGGTTATTCGAGGAGGGATACCGATGAAATAATGGTCATAGGCACAGAAAACAAAACCCTTAAGCCCGAGGCGTCCTACGAAATCATTTGTTCGCGCAAAGGCGCTGAGGAGCGCTGGCATTTTTACTTTTGCATTGATGTCGAAACAAAGCCGGAACCGATCGGTTTCGGCATGACGCCCCTTTCATCCGGAAAAGTCGCTGCGACGTTTTCCGTTCCGATGCCGAGGCGGCTGTACATTTCGCGCACGCCGTCGGGCGGGCGCTACCAAAGCACGGGCTTTGATATGAACCATCTTTACCAGGCGGACGAATTGTTCTCAAAACCGAGATTCATAGCGATACAGGAGGAGACGAAGAAACTGGTTGTCGCGAGCGTTTTCGGAAAGCATGACATGATGAATCCGGGAGGCGCGCTTATGTCCATTGACGGCGACATTTACGAGGTCAAAAAACCGTAATTTTGCATACTTTCTAATAGATAACCCGATGCCAGTCTTATTTTGCAGGTATTTTCTCATTGAACTGCTTTTAATAGTTTTGCATTTCTCCGCCTCAACAGTCATTCCGAGTGGTTTAAAAGGGAAAACTTTACATATACCTTAATAGTGTCTTTTAATGGTGTCCACTCTTGACGTCTGATAATGGTGATAAGGCTTCTGACTTCAGGGATAGTTTAATAGAGATTCTGAAAGAACATCCTGAGGGCCTTACGATCGAAGACCTATCAAAAATAATGAAATCGCACCGCCAGACCGTGACTAAATATATCCTTTGGCTTGATGGCGCGGACATGATTCACCGAAGGCGGATAGGCGCTGTCACCCTGCATTACCTGAAAAAAGACTGGGAGAGGCTGGGAAAGTGACGCCCGGCGTCGGAAAATTCATTTTGGCAGCGCTCATTGCCATTCTGGTACTGGCGCAACCAGCGAAAGCTGCGATTGTCGAACAAATTTATCTCAACTCCACGTTCTGGGGAACTCCCACTGTGGGCGGGACCGATGACTGGGGCGTTGGAGCTCTGGCTGACGATGATGTTACAGACACAGCCGTAGGTGCAGCCGCGCAGGAATTCACCTACAACTCCACAGGCTCACAAACCGCAGGCACAGGCTCGGCAAACTTGTTTGTCGGGCATGACAGGAACGATGACAACCAGAATGGAAGCTATTTCGCGGATTGGACTTCGGCTGAAGCAGGCAGGAGCATCGGCGTTGGTTCAGAGCTTAATTATCTGACAGCCGACTACAACATCAGCTTCGCGCTGAACTATTGGGGCAATGCCACAATAACAACCGCGCCGGAACTAGCCGCTGCCTGCCTCGAACTCAACGGCTCGTTCTGCGGCGTCGACAATCGCAGGACATACTTGTGCTATCGGGTTACGAGCGCCAGAGCGCAATCGCCGACAAGATGGCTCGGAATATGGAACACCACGAACAAGGTTTATCTTACGTTCGCTTGGTTGAAAGGCCCGACATTGGGATGGCAGACAGCAGGAACTTTGAACATCTTGAATATCTCAAAATGGGCATGGGGTTCGTCCTGCACCGGTTACAGCATAAATAACATGCGGTTGATGGGAAAGATATGGGCATTGACAACAGCTACTGACAAAACCATCAAATTGGGTTTTGACAACATCAACATCACTTATCTCGCGCCTGCTGTTGTCCTTGCGCCTCTCTATGCAAAAAACACAACGCCTCTAAACGGATTGCAATATAATTCAATACGCAACCACAGCTTCGAAGTAAACTGGACGCAGACCACCAATCCGTTTAAAAATGTTTCTTTTGAAACAAACATCACCGGAACATTAACGAATTACTCCTTCGCCACAACACCGAGAATAGTTATCGCAAACGCAGCCACAACAACCGAGATGTATTACATCAACTTTACCAATATAGCCGCAGGAAATTATTCGTACCGCTGGTTTGCCAATGACACGGACGGAACAACGAATTTCACCAACGGCGTTTTGATATACAAAGTCCTACAGAACACGACGCCCCAAAGACCTTTATACTCAAGCAACACGACACCTCTTAACGGATTCCAATACAACCCGTTACGCAACCACAGCTTCGAGGTAAACTGGACCAAGGGCGACAGCTCTATTCAAAACGTCTCCTTTGAAACGAACATAACAGGAACGCTTAAAAATTACTCTTTCGCGACCTTTCCAAAAATAGCAATCATAAACGCAGCCACAACAACCGAGATGTATTACATCAATTTCACTGGTATATCTGCGGGTAATTATTCTTTCCGCTGGATAGCCAATAGCACTGACACCAAAAACTACACAGATAGCACAAATTTCACAAGCGGTGTTTTGATATATAAGGTGTTGAGAAATTCCTCGCCGCAGGTTTCAATAGGCTTTAACGCGACATCACCGAAAGATTACGGAAATATAACCGCAGCTTGGGCAAACTTTACAGTATTGCAGGCAGATCACAGCGCTACGATTACGATAAGGAGGGGCGGTGTAAATATAGCAAGCGGAGCAGGCAACCAGACGGAAAACGCTTTGCTTGGGCAGGGTTCAAACTCTTATGATGCGGTTTATTCGGAATCCCAAAATTATTCCGCATTAACAACATCCGCTTCCGTATTCACGATAAACAAGGCAGCAACTGTAATGAATTTTCTGTTAAACGGTACGCAAACAAACAGGAATTTCACAGTGAACGAGTACGTCAATCTTACGGCAAATTTAATCGCCAATCTTCCTGCCGGAATAACGCCGCTGGTAGAAATCTGGACAAACTTCACAACAACGAACGGATGGATAAAATGGAACGAATCCAGAATTAGTTCTACCGTTCCGTATTTCTCAAACTACACACAATTAACACCGGCAGGAATTTACAATTTCTCCGCGAACTTTACCAATGCGAATTACACAACATCCTTTGAAGCCTGGTATATCAATGTGACAGCAGCCCCGGCCCAGACATTTGAAAGGAATGTAACACAGGAAATGACTGTTGCAGACAATTCCCCAGGTAAAAGCGGAATTGTCAGATTATCGACAAATCCGATGGCGTTAACCGATATACGAACGCCGCAACTGACATCACCAAGGATATCTACAGGCCCTATTGATTTAACAGATTTACCGCTGCGTTTGCAGACGATCGTCAAAGGTCCGGCAGTATCTATTGATCTAACCGAAATAATCACCAGAGTATCCGCTTCATTACGCAAGCTGACAAATTCATTCAGCCTAACAGACGCAGTAACAAACACAGTATCAAGGTTATTCAGCAGGGTATCAACGACCGAGATATCCATAACAGATTCCATCACCCGCATCTCCACTGCGTTAAGACAATTAACAAACTCACTCAGCTTAACTGATTCAATAACCCGCATCTTCTCGCCGTTGAGACAGTTAACCAATCCAATCGACCTTACAGAAGCATCTTCTCGCATCCTAACACCGTTACGCCAGCTGACCAACGCAATCGACTTAACCGAAGCGTCAAATAGAATCTTCGCACCGTTACGCAAGCTGACCAATTCCATCGGTCTAACAGAAACGACAACAAGAGTTTATTCATTGCTCCGTTCATTAACAAATGCCATGCAATTAACAGATTTAACAAATATTATCTCAACAGCCACAGGAAATTTAAAGATATCAACATTGTCCATAGGCCTGACAGAAACTGCAACAGGGATAACATCTTTCACAAGAACACTCA
>JAZDLW010000032.1:0-2260 GCA_043801595.1 Candidatus Aenigmatarchaeota archaeon | reverse complement strand
CGGGCGGGACAGAAAGCGACAATCTTGCAATCAAGGGGTTTGCGATGGCGAACCGCGACAAAGGCTGTCATATCATTGTATCGTCAATCGAGCATGACGCCGTGCTTGAAGCCGCCGAATTCCTAGGAAAAAACGGTTTTTCCGTTACACGATTGGGCGTTGACAAATACGGATTTGTCGACCTGGACGAACTCGAGAAAGCTATCAACAAAGGCACCATACTAGTATCAATAATGCACGCCAACAACGAGATCGGGACAATAGAACCGATCGATAAAATAGGAAAAATATGCAGGGAACGCAATGTTATTTTCCACACAGATGCTGTGCAGTCATTCTGCAAAATACCTATTGACGTGGATTCCATGAACATAGGCCTGATGACTTTGTCGTCGCACAAAATCTGCGGCCCGAAAGGCGTTGGCGCATTATTCGTCCGCAAAGGCGTCAAAATGGAACCGATATTGCACGGAGGGGGGCAGGAATTCGGACTGCGCTCCGGAACGGAGAACATCGCTGGAATAGTCGGATTCGGCAAAGCCGCGGAACTCGCATACGCAGAGATGGCTACGGAATCAAAAAGACTGGCAAAACTCCGCGATAAGCTCGTAAACGAAACGCTGAAAATTGATAACACATGGTTAAACGGCCATGCGACAGAACGTCTTCCGAACAATGCGAACCTGTGTTTCAAATTCATTGAGGGTGAAGGGCTTGTGATTCTCCTCGACGAGGCGAACATCGCAGTTTCGACAGGCTCGGCATGCTCTTCGAAATCTCTCGAACCCAGTCATGTATTGCTCGCGATCGGTCTGAAACACGAGGATGCTCACGGTTCATTGAGAATCACGCTCGGAAAAGAAACCGAAGAAAACGATGTCGATTATTTCCTGCAAACCTTGCCCGGTTGTGTCGCAGCATTGCGCAGGATATCACCGTTCAAACAAACATTTTCAAATAACGATTGACATGAGAGGATGAAAAAATGTACTCAAAAACAGTGATGGAACATTTCAAGAACCCGAAGAACATGGGAAAAATAAGCGATGCTAACGGAATCGGAAAAGTCGGCAACGTTTTTTGTGGCGATATGATGTACATATACATCAAAGTGAATGACGACAAAATCTTGGACATCAGCTTTGAGACATTCGGATGTGTCGCAGCCATAGCGACGTCGTCAATGCTCACGGAGCTTGCGAAAGGAAAAACGCTCGACGAGGCTCTGAAAATAGGAAACAAAGACGTCGCGGAATCACTCGAAGGATTGCCGCCCATCAAAATGCATTGTTCAAACCTGGCAGCCGACGGGTTGCACGAGGCCATCTACGATTATCTGACCAAAAACGACAGACCGATCCCCGAAGAGCTGAAAAAAATGCATGAGCGTGTGTTGAAAAGCCTTGACCACATCGAGCATGAACACAGATAAAAATTAGCCTCTCGCAACAAGTTCCTGCAACGCGCGATAACCCTTTACAGAATCTTTCTCGCTTATTATGAAATTGACCTCTGTCAGCGTTGATACGATCTCGAATATGTTCACGCCTTCCCAGTTCAAAACTCTTGTCAGTTGCAGTATTATCCCGGGCGTGTACATGTACTCTTTCGGAAAACGGAGCGATAATTGCGATAACTTTTCATCCGTGTTCAATATCTTTTCGTAGGCCAGTATTCGAAGAACCTTATCCTTGTTTTTTTCGTTCGTTACAATGCTTATCTCGTGGTTGCCGTGTATGATATTCAGCACATCGCCCTTTTCGTAATCGATGACATTGTAAAGTTGCTTTAGTTTCCCGAAAATAGCCGGCGACCTCTGCACCGCAATGTCTATCATGCCGCTTTTTAACGTGACTTCGGACCTGTAATCAAATGGAAATTTGCTTTCATATTTTCTTTCAATTTCATCCTCGTACCTTCTAAGCGCCATTATTACGGCCGAAAGTTTGATACGCTTTCCGAGTTCAGCCTCGATTTTCGGCTTCATGTATTCGGCGGCATGCGCGTAGTTTAACATTCCTTTGCCAAGGCATTCGTGCAGGAACATCGACTCGTTTACGATTTTTTTTGCGATCTGGCTTGTCGTTACCATAACAACCACGCTCTAATTTGTTACTGCAATAACATTAAGTTAATATACTTATAAATGTGTTATCTTGTGGATGATCGACAGAATCAGCAACGAACTGGAATTCAGCCTGTATGGTATAGAAGCGTCGGAAGTTATTGCCGCGTACGGCCCGCAGCTCGTGCACGAGGT
>JAZDLW010000023.1:0-9891 GCA_043801595.1 Candidatus Aenigmatarchaeota archaeon | reverse complement strand
ATCCTGACGCTTTTCCGCAAGATTTCGATTAGATCATCACCAATATCGGAATCTATGTAACCGTAAGATCCCACGATTTTCCTGCTGACATCAATTCCGCTGTTGATAAAGTTTAAGATTGCATCGCCGCTCTTCATCAGGTCGGCTCCGCAGATAATTATGACCCGTATAGCCGGGTTTGCGAGAATGTTTTTCAGCATCGGATTTATTCCCTGCACCGTGTATAGGTTACCGCAAACAGCATACGAATCGGAAGGCACGCTTTTCGCAATAACGTCCTTGCTTGTCCACAGCGTGCATAACCCTATTGCGCTGTTGCTGTTCCCTATTAACAAATTCTCCCTGAAGAACACCGGCCATTCGCCCATAGTTTTCCTGAAATTCGCAGCCGAATAAAAACACGGCCACGAGCGCCGGACGCTTCAACTTTTTTTTGAAGAAAGCAAGCTTATAAGCCTTTGGTAAAAACCGATTTCTTTTGGATATCCAAAGACTTTTCTTTTATGAAAGAAAAGGATTTGGTATGAAAGTCCACATCTTGGTAGCGGGCTGGGACAAGGAGCGCGCTATCTGGGGCTGCACGCGACTCGGAGCTGATAAGGTTTATCTGATCGTCCCGGAGTCGACGAAAGATAAAATCGAACCGTGGGTAAACGAGAAGACGAAGACGGCTGCGATGAATATCAGGGACAAATTTTCCAAGTATTTCCAGATCGAGCTTGTGCCGGTCGTTTACGACGATTACATCGACTGCTTCAAAAAGACCATAAGGATAATCAGAAAAGAGGCCGGGAATGATATTTTCATCAATGTCTCGTCCGGGTCGCACATCGCCACATCCGCTGCGATATTTGCGGCATCGATAACAAAATGCAAGGCGTATTCGGTGCAACCGGAGAAATATGATGAAATATTCAAGAGTGACCGGTTCATATCGTACGGCGGAAAAAGCATTGTCGACATACCGCTGCTGCCAATCTCATCAATATCCGCGACAGAGATTGAAGTCTTAAAATTCATAGCAAACAAGGGCAAAATCGCGGTTTCGGACCTGGCAAAGGGGGCGCAGGGAATCTTTGATGTGCCAACCAGGTCAAAATTCAACTATTACGTTAACAAGCTGGGCGATTCCGGCTTTCTGGATAACGAAATGATCAGCGGAAAACTCTATACCGGGATAAACGATACCGGAAAGCTCATTCTTGAGGCGTTTTCTTAAGTGCGTTAAGTTTAAATTCTACTTCTATTAATAATAGGTAGCGAAAAGATGCATAAAACCGGGTTTGCTGGCGAAAAAGCTTTTCTATCCTTTATTTGCCGCAAATCGTATATCAAACGCTTAGAATATGGTGGTAATATTGGCAGTTTCATTGGACAACGCAGTTGTTGCAAGACTTTCGAAAGCGGGCGAGAAATTCGAGATACTCGTTGACCCGATCAAGGCTTACGAGTTCAAGAAAGGCAAGAACGCCGATATCGACGCAATACTGGCATATCCGGGCGTTTTCAAGGACGCACGAAAGGCTGACAGGATACCGGCTGAAATACTGCAAAAGGCTTTCGGAACAAACGACGCGAGAAAGATAGCCGAAAAAATCCTCAAGGACGGCGAGATACAGTTAACAACAGACCAGAGAAGAAAGATGGTGGAGGATAAGAAAACGCAGATAGCGAACATGATCGCGCACAATGCGATTAATCCGCAGACGAACACGCCGCATCCGGCGCAAAGGATAATAAACGCGATGGACGAGGCTGGAATACACGTCGATCCGCTTGAACCGTCGCAGGACCAAATCGATCGCGTTGTAAAAGCCATAAAAAGCTTGCTGCCCATTAAAATTGAGGTTGTTTCGATCGAGCTTCGCATACCCGCGCAATACTCCGGAAAAGCGAGCTCTGTCATACGGGGAATGACGTCTGTCAAAAAAGACGGATGGGGTTCCGATGGTTCGTATACATGCGTTATCGAACTTCCGTCGGGTTTGGCGGCTGAGATGTTGCAACGCCTGAATAAAATAACAGAAGGCAAGATCGAATCAAGGGAATTAAAAACAATTTGATAAACTTTTCAAAAAGTTCAATCAAATAAGCTTTTAGGAAAAGCTTAAGCAAAAACGGAAAAATTTAAGCAAAAGAGAATGGCAAAAATCGAATGATCAAAAAAATTGAAAAAAGGATGTGATTAATACGGGAATAATAAAAAATGAAAGGGATTTGGTTGTACCGGGCGATGTATTGGCAGAAGGGCTTGATTATCTTCCGAGTTTCGGCGCGTTCAGGGAAGGAGACAAAATATTCTCAAAAGTCGTCGGAACTGTTTTGATAAGGGAAAGAAGCATCGGCGTAGTTGCGTTATCGGGACGTTACACGCCAAAGGCAGGCGACAAGATCATAGGCGAGGTTGTCGATGTCCAAATGTCTACATGGTTTATGGACATCAATTCGCCGTACCAGGCGTCGCTGTCAATCGGCGAAGCTTCGGAGGAATATATTGAACGGGGAGCGGACCTGAGCAGGTATTTCGATGTCGGCGACGTCCTTTACGCGAAGATCATATCGGTTTCGAAACACAAGAATATACAAACGACAATGAAAGACATGATGTGCAAAAAGCTCAGGGGCGGAAAGATTGTGGAAATAACGCCGTCCAAGGTTCCGCGACTAATAGGCAAAGCCGGTTCGATGATAAGCATGATCAAGGAGAAAACAGGATGCAACATAGTGATCGGGCAGAACGGCCGCGTGTGGATAAAGGGCGAACACGAGGACCTTGCGACACAGGCTATAATGATGGTCGAAGAGAAGTCGCACATCGATGGATTGACAAACAAGATAATGGAATTTCTGGAAGTTAATTCGCCCATAAAAGGATTGCCGATCCAGACTGATAATGTGATTGAAGGAAGTGAGAATAATGAGGGCTGATGGAAGAGCGAACAACGAACTTCGTGAGCTTGTGATAAAAGCGGGCGTTTTCAAAAACGCGGAAGGTTCAGCGTACGTAAAGATGGGCAACACTGTTGCGGTTGCGGGCGTTTACGGACCCAGGGAATTATTCCCGAGGTTTTTGCAAAACCCGGAGAAGGTTCACCTAAAGTGCAGGTACAACATGGCGCCGTTTTCGACCAAGGAAAGAAAACGACCGGGACAGGACCGAAGATCGCAGGAAATATCCAAGGTCGTGTCGAATGCGTTGGAGCCGGCGATATTCACAAAAGAATTTCCGAAGGTTGGGATTGATATATTCATAGAGATCCTGCAAGGCGACGCCGGAACAAGGTGCGCGGGAATAAACGCAGCCTCGGTTGCGTTGGCTGATGCGGGAATACCTATGAAAAGCCTGATCGCAGCTGTTGCTGCCGGAAAGGTTGAGAACGATTACGTACTTGACCTCACATACAATGAGGAGGAGATTACGAAGGCCGATATTCCGGTCGCATACATGCCGAGCCTGAAGAAGGTAACATTATTGCAAATGGACGGCGACCTTTCGCCCCAGGATGTTAAAAACGTGATCGACCTCGCAATAAAAGGATGCGAAAAAGTTTATCAGGCACAAACGGATGCCTTGAAAAACAAATACACGGGTGTTATGCTATGATGAAAATTGCAAAAGAATACATAATCGACCTTGCGGAAAAGGGCATGAGAATTGACAAAAGAAAAGCCGACGAATACAGGAAGATCGAGCTTGAAACGGACGTAATAAATACAGCGGAAGGATCGGCCAGGGTCACGCTGGGAAATACTGTTGTAATAGTGGGCATTAAATTAATCGTAGGCGAGCCGTTTGCTGACAAGCCGAACGAAGGCGTATTGATGGTCGGAGCGGAACTTGCGCCGTTAGCGGATCCCGAGTTTGAACCGGGTCCTCCGGGCATACGATCAATCGAACTGGCAAGAGTCGTTGACCGGACTGTGCGAGAATCGAAGATGCTCGATCTTAAAGGATTGTGCATAAAGGAAGGCGAGTCTGTCTGGATGGTCAATGTCGATATCCATGTAATGAATTTTGACGGAAACCTGATAGATGCGTCGAACATTGCGGCTGTTGCTGCATTAATAACAGCGAAGATGCCTAAATATGAAGAAGGCAAAATTAATGTCGATGAAAAAACAGGACCGTTGCCGATTACGACAATACCGATGAGCGTTACTGTTGTAAAGATCAATGGAAAAATATTCGTCGACCCTTCGAAAGAAGAGGAAGAAGTCGCTAACGCAAGGCTGTCAGTCGGCATGAAGGAGAACGGCAACATCTGTTCGCTGCAAAAGGGCGGCGACGACGGGCTTACGATTGAAGAACTGCACCAAATACTTGATTTGGCAGGGGAAAAGAACAAGGAATTAAGGGCCGTATTCCGATAAATGGTGATTGGCAAATCACCTTGATTTAAATTATCAGGTGATTATAGTACAAAATCAAAGGTGATTTGATTGTCAAAAAGAACACGAAGAATAGGATCAGCAGGCCGTTTCGGCGTGCGATTTGGCCAGAAAACAAGGAAACTTGTGGCTGACATAGAAGCTGTGCAGAAGCAAGACCACAGTTGTCCGGCGTGCATGAAAACCGCTGTGCGAAGGGAAGCGAGCGGAATATGGAAATGCGGCGTGTGCGGGTGCGTATTTGCGGGCGGAGCTTATAATCCTGCTTACGGTTCCGAAAGAACCACGTCGCCGTTAACGGAAATTGAGACAAAACCTTTCAAGAAAGAGATTGTTTTGCCGAAACCGAAAGCAAAGAGGGACAAATTCAAGGGCAAAGAAAAACCGAAACTGAAGCCGAAAGAAAAAGTTGAAACTGAGAAGATTAAAAAAGGCAAGGGCAAGTAAATAAGCCTTTTTTTAAAAGGCTTAAGCGAAAAGAGAATGACAAAAATTCATTTAATAGAATGGAAAAATTAAAAGGCGGGGATGAAAACGTACAGATGCATGAACTGTAAAAAGACTGTTGAGATAACTGGAAAGAGGATAAGATGCCCATTCTGCGGTTTCAGAATAATAACAAGAATAGCTGCAGTGTCTCCTCGTAGGGTAAGGGCACGATAACTATGACGAATACGGAGATTAACGAGGAAGTACGCGGCATGATAATGGAATTCCAAGCGTACCAGCAGCAGGCGCAGATGATAACCGGCCAGAAAGACGCGATAAAAGCGCAGATGATGGAAATAGAAAGGACGCTCGAAGAATTGGACAAAGCCGGCGAAAAAGAAGTGTACAAGTCCGTGGGACCGGTTTTGATTTTAACGCCGAAAAACGATGTTAAGAAGGATCTTTCCGAAAAGAAAGAGATGCTCGAAGTGCGGTTAAAAACAATGGACGCCGAGGAGAAAAAGGCAAAGGAAAAAATACGCACTCTGCAGGAAAAGATACAAAATTCTTTGAAAAAGGACAAATCTTAAGTTAACGGTGCAAGATATGGTGTTGGCAATGAACGAACAGCTTCCCCAGGTATTACAATTATTGGAGCAGGTGTCATTGGATCGCACTGTTCCCAGAAACATCCGAACAGCCGCGGAACAGGTCATCGGTGCGATAAATAACGAAAAGGAGCCTATGGACCTGCGAATATCGTCCGCGATCCACATTCTGGATGAAATCTCGAACGATCCGAACATTCCCCTTTACACAAGAACGCAGATATGGAACATCGTTTCGCTGCTTGAAAGGTTCAGGCAATAACGAAGCGCATAATATCATAATATATATGCTCCGACAACGAAAACAGGTTAGTGCCAATACGTTTAAATTCATACGAAACAAAAATAAATTAAGCCTTTTAGAACAATGGAAACTAATTGGTTTCCATGCATAGGAAATTTGATAATTTCCTATGAAAGGCTTAAGCGAAAAATTATTGTTGAGAGCGATAAAATGGTCTTTGAAAATCTTTTTAAGAAAAAAGGCGATATAGGAACAACCGATTACATTGAAGTCGACAGCGACGCAATGGACGCTTCGACAGGCAAGATTTCCATACGCGTTGAGACGTTAAACGACTTTAACGACACTGAAAGAATACAGAAATACCTGCGCGAAGGATCGATAATACTTCTGAAGATCAAGAAATTGCGCGACCGAGACCTTGGAGAATTGAAGAGATCTGTTGAGAAGCTCCGAAGAACATCGAGCGCAATCAACGGCGACATCGCAGGCGTCGAAGAAGACTGGCTGATAGTCTGCCCGCAGTATGCAAAAGTCCATAGAGGATAAAAAAACAATTTTTATCGTGATTTACGATTAGACGCAAATAGATCAACCGAACTTAAATTTTTTGATGGAACCGAGTTCGCTCAGTTCTATTGTCAGGTCGTTTTTAACCACAGAATGTTTCAAGTGCGTAGGTTCTCCCAGAACAACGTACGGAGGCAGGCAGCCTTCCAGCAAGGCCACAGCATCGTTCATTAGCCATTTGTTGTCTGTCAAAAACAATATTTCCGTCTCAGGAACATATTTTTCAATTCTGCGACCGGGCCTTATTATTGCCTGCATGTCTGAAAATCTTGCCAGAAAATAGTAATCCTGGCCCTCGTTTATCGAGGACAGCTGCCCACTTTCCTGATAAAAGCTGGATTCCGATTCCGACCCATTCGTAAGAATGTAAGTTTGCCTTCTATAGACCACATCTGCAAGGCTCGAAGATAACGAAAACCATCTTTTTTCCAGTTCGCGGTCGTAAGCTGCCAATATCGCATTTGTAGGGTAGCCCATTTTTCCGCGCTGCGCTGAAAAACTCCTGGAATACAAAAAACAGTCAATCATTACCAGGTTATTGACACGCAAAAGATTTAACGGTTACAATATTAACAACACTAAACCCTTTATCGGGAACTGTCAAAAAAATTCGACTATTTCAACCGCAGCGCATCCAGCGGCCTCGGAGCAACAACCTCGCACTTGAACATCTTATGCAGTGTTTTCGAAAAATCGCTCGCCTTTGACGGGTCAAGGTGGCAAAGCACTATTCTTTCAGGACGGGAATGGAGCTTATACACGAAGTTTATCAATTTGCTCCTGTCAGAGTGTCCTGATAATCCTTCGACAGTGTCGACGTCCATGTTTATTTTCAATGTTGTCGATTTGCCGTTTTCCAATTGTATCGGCAATTCGCGCCATCCTTTCTGTATGCGGTTTCCAAGAGTTCCGGCGCCCTGATAACCGACGAATAACAATCCATTCTTCGGATCTTCGGCAAAAGCTTTCAGATATTCGACAGCCGGGCCTCCGATAAGCATTCCGGATGTCGCGATTATTACTGCAGGATCTTTAGAATTTATAACCTCCTCACGCTCTTTTTGCGATGCGACACGCTTGAAAATCGGAGACAGGAAAGGGTTCTCGCCCTCGTGGAACGTTTTCCGTTGCACTTCGTGCGACATGAATTCCGGATAGACCGTGTACACCGCAGTCGCGTCCCACAGCATTCCGTCAAGATAAATCGTATTGCTAAATTTGTTTTCCTGAAGTATGACCATCAGCTCCTGCGCCCGCTCTACGGCGAACGATGGTATCAAAACTTTTCCGCCCTTTTCTATTGTTTTGTTTATTTTCGTAATCAACGACTTCTCAGCATCGAAACGGCTCGGCAAAATATCGCCGGGACCGCCGTATGTCGATTCCATTATTAGGGTCTCCACTCTTGCGAAATCAGTCGAAGCCTGTTCGAAAACGCGCGATTTCTCGTAACGCATGTCGCCCGTGTAAAGAATGTTGTACAGTCCGTCTCCAATGTGCAGATGTATCAATGCCGAGCCTAACAAATGCCCGGCATTTTGCAGCGTTAATCTTACGTCGGGCGTTATGTCGGAAACTTCGCCGTAATCAAGCGTTATGCAATGTTTCACAGCCTCTTTTACGCCCTTGCTCGTGTAAGGAACGAAACGGCCCTCGCGCTGGCAGACATCGATATAATCGAGGCACAGCATCACCATCAGGTCGCGCGTGGGCGCTGTTGTATACAGAGGCCCTTTGTAACCCTGCTCGTAAAGGAACGGCACCATTCCGGAATGGTCGAGGTGCGCGTGGCTTAGGACAACCGCATCCAATTTTGAAATGTCAAATTCCGGCGCGTTGAAATACGGATACTGGTTCGAGGAAACATCGACGCCGCAGTCGAGAAGTATGTTCGATTCTGGTGTCTGTATCAGGCCGCACGAGCGCCCGACCTCGCGATAACCGCCCAATGCCGACAAACGTATCCACTGCTCGCCCTGTTTTTTCGGGGCGTGAATCCGCATTCCGACCTTGCTTAAAAATTCCTTCCTGTACTTTGTTTCCGAGTGCAGCATCTTGCGGACTGAGGAAACTATATCGGATTTCAGTATCGGCGCACGCTCAACCTGGGGGGTCCAGAATATCGTGGACTTTATGTTGCGCAGAGTTTCTCCGCCCTTACCTATGACAAGACCCGGTTTCTCGGCCTCGATTATCACCTTGCCCAACTCAGGCTCGAAATAAATATCCTTGATCTTTGCGTCTTCCGGAATTATCTCTTTTATTTTCGCGGTCGCGGCTTCCATTTCCATTGTTATCGACAAATCAGGACGTATCTCGATGCGTTTTTTCAACTCGTCCACAAGTTTGCGCACAGCAACGCCGTTTTGCGTATAAAAGTCCTTGCTCTTTGTGTAGATTACTATTTCCGAGCCCTCGAACGTGATATCGGATATGTCAGCCCCTGAAGGAAGACTTTCCTTTATCTTTTCAAATATTTCCATTTTTGCTCCTCCGAATTTTTGTTGAAATTTTTATCAAAAACCGTGACTGTTCGAATGCGTTATTTGATAAAACCAATATTGACCATTGCCCTTGCCTGTTTTCTTAAAAAGATCGTTATGCTTTTTCCAGGTCTTCGCCTTTCAGTCTTTTGCTTCCCGTGTCGCGAATAATAACTATATCAATGCCATTTCCACCCGAACCGATGTCGCGCTCTATCGCTGCCTTTATCGCCCTTACTGCAAGCTTCGCAGCCTCGTCCGTGGTTATTCCAACTTTGTACGAATCTTCCAGCACACCCAATGCGAACGGCGAACCGGATCCTGTTGAAAAGAATTTTCTTTCCTCGTCATAAGCGCCCAAAGCGTCCATAGGAAACAGGACAGGTCCTTTCGCGTCCACACCGCCTAAGATGAGTTGTACCATGTACGGTGCGTACGACCATCGACCGCCCTGCAGAATGTTGGAAAGCAATGTTGCCGCGCCCTTTACTGTTAGAGATCGCTGGTTCTGTATCTTGAATAATTTCAGTTCGGCCTTTAGATACCTGACAAGGGCCTGAGCATCGCCGGCTGCACCGGCTATCGTAAGCGCCATCTTGTCGTCCACTTCGTATATTTTTTCCGACTCTTTCGAGGCGACGAGATAACCCATTGTGGATTTCTTCTCTGCTGCGATGACTACGCCGTCTTTGCAAACTATGCCAACGGTCGTTGTCCCTGTTTTGAGTGTCTGCATTTCGTCCATCTCTAAGCACTGTAAATTTAATTAAAATGATTTTTTGTCGGCTTTTATAATCGTTGTTAACTTCCGTTTACTTCCCGCTGCGTTACGCAATATATTATCTCAAATTTAGGATAACGCCAGCAGAAATTCAAAACCAACTAATTATGTATGGATGATGACCTTTAAATACGTTTTGGCCCCCCTTAAAAGGAAAGACGCAAAACACGTTTCGGCAGCCAGAAAACAGGGGTTTCCCAGCTACGCAGGCATACGGGATTTTACGCCAAAACCGGTGCGAATCAGGTACCGCTCCATCTCGGAGTGAAGAAATTCCTTATTTTTTGTTTCCAGCCCCGTTTTTCAAACTCATACCCGCACTTTATGCATTTGTTCGACATCGGTTCAAGCTTGCCGTCCCACCTGGTTGTCATTACTATGTCAGTG
>JAZDLW010000014.1:0-7218 GCA_043801595.1 Candidatus Aenigmatarchaeota archaeon | reverse complement strand
AAGTTCTTCCCCTACATCGTTTACTCCGACGTGAACGAAGAATTCAACCAGGAAAACAAAGGCATAGAAATGGTCGATAACTTCGACAGCTCCAATGTTTCTTACCTGCGGTAGGATCAATAACAGATAAAAATCAGGTTTTTCTATCAATAACATGGACCTCAGGGTAAATGTCTTCATATTGCCGCTTAAATCAGTGTCGCCGCAGATAAATTACTCGGAAGACGACATTGAAAAAGATCCGTCTTACGCTCGGCTGTTGCGGTTAATCGAAAGGGACGTTGAAAACGCGAAAACGCGAAAGGCAAGAAAGTGCGACATATCCGTCGATGTTGAACGCCACAAGATTCCTGCGGTAAGAAAACTGCTTGAAAAAAAAGGATATAGTGTCTTTGTGCAGGGAGTTTATGTCTGAACGCCGTATATACAATGTCAGGGTGGAATTCGGAAAGGAGCGACTTTCAATAACCGGAAATGATATTGTTGTCGGCGTGACCGAAAGACCGGAAAAAGGCCGCGCAAACCTGGCAGTAATCAAAGTTCTTGCAAATCATTTCAATGTTCCGCAACAAAATGTACGTTTGATCCGGGGCGCAAAATCGAGAACAAAGGTTTGCATTGTAAACCTTGCATAGGAAACCAATGTTTCCTATGAAAAGCTCGTTGAAATAACCCTGCTGGCCTGAACAATCGTTTGCATCGCGTATTTATTCTTCAAATTCCTACTGGTTAAACATGCGAATCCGAGAACCGGCTGCCATATGTTCTTTTTGCTCAAAACCCGGCAGCCAGCACGCGATCGAATGGATGTGCCCGAAATGCGCGAAACCGAAAAAAGAAAGCGCGATTTATTATAACAACGAGACGCCATTCACAGATTGCTGCAATGCGCGTGCGCGCATGACAAAGTGGGAATGTCAATTCTGCGGAAGAAGCAACGACGCAAAAGACGCGAGCGATACGCCTGTAAAGCTGGAGAAAAAACCGTTCAGCGGTGCAAACTACACAGGGCGCGAGGACAGCCTGTCTCGGGTAATGCAAGGCTCGGACTTTCTTAAAAAATTGAGAAAAACTGGCAAGGTTTAAATCAGCGTGACCAATAGATCGTAGTAGACCAGAACAGGTGTATATAACAATGGCTTGCAACGCAAGCAAGTTTTGCAGGGCAAAACTGCTGCAGTTTACCTTATGGTAAACTTGCAACCATGCATAGGAAACAACAGTTTCCTATGAATAACACCTGTTCAAGTTTGTGATCTGTATGAGGACGCATGCCGAGATACTTTCGCCAAGATTGTTCTTAATTTCGTTATTCTGCATTGCAACATCGCTTTTCTTCAAATACCATTTGATGGCGCTTATCGCAATATGGATCGGCATATACCTTTACACGCAGAAAGCCGATCACGCACGATCGCTGCACTATTCCTACATAACGCTGTTTCTCGGAATATTGGCGCTAGTGTACTCTTTTCTTTAAAGGCCTGATAACTTTTTATACTGCCTGTCATAGTTAACTAATTGGGCAAGCTGGCGAAGGCTACTCGGGTTGCAGCTAAAAACAGGTGCATACAACAGCGGTTTGCAATGCAAACCGCGCATAGGAAACCATCGTTGTTTCCTATGAATAGCACCTGTTTTGGTTTGCTACTACGAAGGAAACTCCGCCCATCTTGATGCTGACCGAGTGCGGCTCAGCATCGGCGTTCCGGCTTAAACCCGGTTGCCGAGAGGCAAGTGAGGGTATCAGAAACGAACCAGCGCCTTTAGCTGACTTGTCAGCAATTGAGGACGCAGATCGCTGGTAAAACAGCGAAATGTCGAAGTGTAAGGCGTAGTGGATGAAACGGACCCGAAAAACGCGGATGCAAGTTCAAAGGCGACTGACGCATATCGAAGATATGCGTTCGTTTCCACGAACGCTTAGACGAATGCCTTGGCCGAATGCAGCGTGGACGTTAGTCCGCGAAGTCGATTGAAACATGCGCATACAAAATTGCACATGTTTAAGTCACTGCACCGCTGTATTCGTAAAACCTTAACAGAAGGCGGGTTATGTCCAGCATGCCCATAGTTTTTTTAGTTATAGGCAGGCGTGTCGCCAAGCTTTTAATAGCAATAGGTCAAATTATCTTATTGTGATATCATGGTAGAAGAAAAACGCTCGCTTCCAATGTCATCGGCAGGCATAATGGTTTCAACCGAAGAGTCGGAGACGGGTATCAAACTAAAACCGGAGCACGTCACAATTGCGATAGTTGTGCTGACACTATTCGAATTGTTGCTTTCAATATTGCCGAAATAAGGTGAATCAATGGATATTTTGCAAAAAGCTCGGATGATTTTTACAAACAGCAGCAAATTCTTTGAAAAGACGAAGGCGGAAAAGAAGGTAAACGACGCGTTCATATTCTTCGTCGTCTCTTCGCTCGTATCCTTGGTCGCAACAACAACGCTTGCCTTCAACGGCACCATGTCAAAATTCGGCATGTTCGGGTTGGGCGTTATCATGGTTCTTGCATGGGCAATAAACCTGCTTTTCGTATTTATCAGCGCTGCGATAGTGTCGTTCGCCGCAAAATCGCTCGGCGGAAAAAGCGAGTACGTTTCTGCGTACAAGGCTGTTGCGTACGGTTCGCTCCCGTACCAGCTTTTTGGCTGGATTCCGTTTGTCGGTGCAATCGCAAGCATCTGGACCCTTTACATACAAACAAAGGGCGTTTCCAAGCTGTACAAACTCGGAAAGTGGCAATCATTCGCAGCGATAATAACGCCCGCCATAGTCATATTCGCGCTCATGGTTTTGCTTGTCGCCGCCATGATGTTCCTTGGCATAAATCCGGTCAGTTCGAGCTGATAATGTGGCCGTATTTCTGGGACCCGCCGGCATACCAATTTCCTGCAAAACTTCTTCCACGAAAGACGGGGTAAAAACCGTGGCTTCGCTGGGTCTTAACGCAATGGAAGTCGAATTTGTCCGCGGCGTTGTCATGTCAAACGAAACCGCAAAGGAAATAGGCACGATCGCCTCGGACCTCGGAGTGAAACTTTCCGTCCATGCTCCATATTATATAAACCTTAACGCCGACGACAATAAAAAAATTGAAGCGAGCAAAAAACGCGTTCTCGACTCGCTGGAACGTGCGAATCATATGGGTGCAGAGGCTATCGCGGTCCATGCCTCTTACTATGGCAAAGACACGCCGGAAAAAACGTACGAACATACGAAAAACGCATGTTTGGATATAATCGAACAATCCGAAAAAAGCGGCTTTGATAGTGTAAAGCTCGGTCTGGAAACGATGGGGAAAAAATCGCAGTTCGGATCGCTCGATGAACTGATCGCGCTGGCAAAAGAAATAAAAATAATTCCGTACATAGACTGGGCGCATCTTTTCGTCCGCAACAACGGAGCAATCGACTACAATGAAATCCTGGACAAGCTGGAAAAATTAAAGCTCGGAAAAATACACTCCCACTTCGAGGGTGTTAAAAAGAATAATGTTGGCGAATTCGTCGACGTCCACGTGCCCATGGACAAACCCATGTTCGAGCCGCTCGCAAAGGAGATAATCAGGCGTAAAATCGACATAACAATAATCTCCGAGTCGCCTGTATTGGAACGTGATTCGATTAAAATGAAAAAAACCTTGGAAAAACTCGGCTACAGATTCTGAACAATATTAAAATATTCCGCATGTGCATTATCTAGCATGAGATTCTTAAATTCACCCCATACAAACAGCATGACAGAAGAACTTGTGTCCAAATGTTACAACGAGATTGTCAACGGACTTCATGTCAACGGCAGATACGCGCAGCCGCCTAAAACGCTGACAATTGAAAAAAGATTTACAGACAGCTATGCAAAAAATGTGGGAACGCTGCAAAGATTGGAAAAAAAGATAACGCAGCTGGAAGGTGAAAAACCAGGCAAAAAACTTGATCGGATGAGAACGGAACTGGAATTAAAATACACCCGGAAAATGATGGAGCTGAGAAAGAGATCTGCGGAACATTACACAGCATTGGTTTCCGACGCAGCTTATCACGAATGTTACAGAACATTACGAACAACCATGCACGGCAGCGCAACAAAGGAAGAGCAGAAAATAGAAGATGCGCTATCGGATCTCGCTGCGTCTGTATTTACGAACATGGGTCAGGTGCAATTAATGGGAACGATCTATTTGTATGCGTCCGACCAGGAGCTTCGCGCCAGGGAATCGGCAGCGGAAATTGCCAGAATAAAGACCGAAGAAAGGAAACAATTGTACCATCTTATAGACCAGGTCGGTGCAAGCGTACCGCACAATTACAAAAGGCCGAAGCCGGATAAACCGGTTCCAAGCGCAAAAATAGGATTGCTTGAAGGTCGCACGCTCGGTTACCTCGCCGCATTGGGCATGGAAACGATGTCGAAAGAAGAAAGGATGAAAGAACTTGAATCTTTGTTGAAAGAAAACGACCGCAACGAAATCCTTATAAAACTGGAAGCGTTCGGCAAAAAAGGCGCGCAGATATATTCGCAGCACGAAACCGAATCGCCCGCAAAGCGCAAGAAAAGTTTTTTAATCAGATTTCAGGGACAAGCACTGCCTGTCCGCTAAATCAGTTTTTACTTCTGAAAAAAAGATTCTCAATAAGTTTCAGCTCTTTGATGGGTTTATGGCCAAATTGTGAAACAAAAGATTCGTTTGTTTTTTCATTTTCAAGGATTATTTTAAATTTTTTATTTTTATTGAACCTGCACTTCAAAGTTAAGAAATGATGGTGCCAAGGTATTTCATCTCTGTTATAGTATTTCGCCAGTTTTAAAATTTCTTCCATACTGGTATTTTTCATGCGCCGCCTCATTCGTCAGAATAATCCTTTAACAATTTCTTTACGCCTTCCGCCAATGTAACCTTAGCCTCGAACCCCAGTATTTGTTTCGCCTTTCGCGTGTCCGCTCTCGTGCGCGACACGTAATTCTTTATCGCGTTTTCTTTGTGCTCGGCTTCTATTTCCGTTCCTAGAGCTTTGTTTAACGCATCAACGACCTCGTTAAACGAAGTTTCTACTCCCGTACCGACATTGAAAATTTCACGCTGGAATTTATTCTCCTTCAGCCCGTTCATCGCAAGTTGGCATGCGCGTATGATATCGCTCACATGTGTGAAATCGCGCGTTTGTTTCCCGTCGCCGAAGATCAGCGGTTTCTCATTTCTTTTCATTGTCCACAAAAATTGCGTGAGAATATTTGCAAACTCCCCTTTCGCCTTCTCGTTCGGTCCGTAAACGCTGAAGAACCGCATTGCCGCTGATTTAACGCCGAACAGCCCGTAGTAAAGCTCCGAAATGCGTTCCATTGCCAACCGCGCTTCGGTATAGTAATCCGTAACTTTGACTATCATATCCTCCCTGTGCGGCGGCTCAATCTCGCTATACAGCGACGATGACGAAGCGAAAACAACCGGACAGTTCGATTGCCGCGCAATCTCGAGTATCGATATCATCCCGTTGATCGCAGCCCCGACCAGTTTCGGATTTCGTTTGTACTGCGGCGACGAAGAATAAACTCCAAGGTGGTAGATCTCGTCGAACTTGTCCTTTGTGGTAAAATCTTCGCACGACTTGTGTATCACCTCAATGCCCGGAGGGACGTTGTTACGGTCTCCTGTGAAAAAATTATCAAGAACCGTTACGTTCCGTCCCAACAATAAAAGTTCATTTGCCAGGTTGCTGCCTATGAATCCAGCACCGCCCGTGACCAAAGTTTTCATAATCATTGCCTCAAAGCCAGTTTAATTTCCCGTCTTGCAGGTCTTTCTGCACCTTTTCATACGACTCCATCGAGCCTATGTCAACCCAATAACCCGGATGTATGTAACCGTCAAGCACATTCTCCTTGGCAAGCTCGGGAAATATGTTTTCGATCATCTGGTAGCCGGATTTTATGTAATTCAGTATACCCCTGCTCAGCACGTACATTCCGGCATTGACAAGTTTGGACTGGTAGTCTTCCTTTGGTTTTTCCGCAAAGCCGATAATGCGATTGCCTTTCATCTCCGCGACCCCGAACTTCGTAACATCGTTGGCCTGCGCCAGAACAACGGTAAATTTTGAATTTGCAAACTTGTGAAACTTTATCACGTCGTCGTAATCGATATTCGATACTATGTCGCCGTTCAGCATAAGGAACGTATTGTCCAGACGGTTCTTCGCGAGCAACAATGGCCCGGCAGTTCCCAAAGGTTCGTTCTCGATTATATAATCTATTTTCACTCCGAAATTCGAACCGTCCCCGAAATAGCCGATGATTTTTTCCGATTTATAGCTCACTGACAAAAGTATGTTTTTCACCCCAGCAGCTTTGAGCCTGTTGATAATATGTTCAAGTATCGGCTTTCCCCCGAGCGGAATCATTGTCTTGGGCATTTCATACGTAAACGGTCTGAACTTCGTCCCTTTCCCGCCTGCCAGTATGAGCGCCTGCGTAACGCTTCCCTGTTCCATTGCACGCTTTATCAGGACTTCAATTGCGTGCGAACGGTTCGTTATCATGTTTCCGTCGACCATCCTGTCAACGTCTTTCAAAACATCGTCGGAAAGCGTTAGAGAGATTTTTTGCTTCATAACAATCAAGGTAGTACAATATACTACTAGATAATACCGGATATGCTATAAATATATAATTTTACGTAAAACCCGAAGAAACCGGATTAAAATCCATTTCCTGCGCAGCGGAGCAAAATGCTCACAACGCGCGCAGTAATGGTTCATAAAGTCATAAGGCCTGCAAAAGGCAATAACCCGCAGCCTTGTCGCGCGCAACCCGCTTCACAACCTTCTTGTTCGCAAGGTTTAGAAGTACGTTTGCAGCCACGTTTTTCGGCACAACAGCCTTCTTCGATATGTCCTCCACGCTTCGCAGCTTTTCGGTACTAGTCGCGCTAAGCGCTTTCAACGCCTCGATTATTTTCGATTCATCTTCCGTATAGTCCATATAGCCAACCTCCATACTCAATTTTGTTCCAGAATAAGGTTCTAAAGTCAAAATAGAAACATGCGTATGAATAGAATTAGAAACTTCGTTTCCGTTCGCATACTTCTGGTTTTGACATTTTCATCAATATTCATTGATCGGAATGGTTATTTAAATTAAGCGCAAAATCTGCATCGTATAAGCTTATCGGCGCTTCAAAATCGGAAAGCATAAATACCAAAAATTCCAAT
>JAZDLW010000027.1:0-19662 GCA_043801595.1 Candidatus Aenigmatarchaeota archaeon | reverse complement strand
CCGAAACTCATTATCGCAGCGCCTATTGTTCCCAGCAGCGCAGCTCCTACGAGTATCAGCGGCGTTTTCGTAGTCGCAAGCTCGGTCCAGTTGACAGTTCCGAACACGACGAAATTTGTTGTCAGGTAAAACAAAGTGACGATCGCCATTCCAGTAATGATCGCTTTCGGTATGGTTTTCTTCGGATTCTTTACTTCGCTCGCCGGCAGTGTGCCTAGTTCAAAACCCGCGTATGCCCAGAATATTAAAACCAAGGCTGTTCCGACATTCGCAAACCCAAGCGGCGCAAGCGGGGAATAATTCGCAATGAACGACGGATTTTGCGCGAACATTGCAAAGCCTGCGACAACGATCAATATCAGCGGTAAAAGTTTCACAATCGTAAGCACGTCGTTAACCTTGCCAGCCGCCTTTACGCCGATTATGTTTATGAATGTCAAACCGAACAGGAACAACGCTTTAACAACAGTTTGCTGGAAAAAATCCAAAACAATGAAATGCTGCAGATAATTCGTAAACGTTATCGCGAAAACCGGAAGCGCGAGCATCTCAGCAATCCACATGCTCCAGCCGCTCAGGAAACCGTAGAAATCATCGAAAGCTTCCGAGACGAATGCGAAAGACCCGCCGACGCGCGGAACGTAGAAACTGCAGTACGCAAAAACCAATGCCAACAATGTCGCGATCACAGCCGCAATAATCCAGACAACGACTGAAAACGGTCCGACAAGGCCCGCAGTTATCGCGGAAGCGATGTATATGTCCGACCCGATGATGGAACCGACAACAATGCTCGTCAGATCGAAATAAGATAATGCTCTTTTGAGAGCCATGAATAAATTTATCAGGCAGCCTATAAAAATTAGCCCATCAACGCTTTTGTCAGTTCCGGAATAACGCTCGCCTTGCTGAACTCGGAGTTTATCGTGTCCGTCGCAACAACATCGCGTATTTTTCCGGATTTATGCAATTGCATTATCCTGTTATAACCGACATCCGGCAGTACGGGATGGATGAACGCCACGTTAATGCTTGAAGCGCCGTAAAGGTTGTCTATGGCTTCCCGTATCGTTCCTCCTGTCGATAGTATGTCGTCAACGAGAATAACATGCGCGCCTTCTGCGTCATAAGCCTCCTTTATTTCGACCTTCGTGTCGCTTATTCTTTTTTTCGGAAAGCTGTGCGATTTCGCTCCGAGAATGTCCGCAAGCTTTGTGGAAAGCGTGCTGGCGTTCATGTCCGGGCCGACAACAACAGTATCTCCGTCCGTGCCCTGAAAATACCTTCCCAAAGCGTAAACGCCGGAAAGCGAAACTACGTCGATTCCGGAAACTCTGATAATGCCTTCTTTTCTGTAAAAGTGGGGATCGAACGTTATAATCCTGTCCGCTCCCAAAGCCTTATAAATTGCGGCTATTGCAGCGTATCCTACGTCCTTTCCGGCGTCTTTCATCCTTACGCTTTCATTGCTATCTGTGCGAGGATTATGATCCTGCCTGCCAAGCATGAAATACGGCAGAACCAGTTCGACGCGTCCGGCATTGTAAAGATCCTTGTTCGTCAACGCTCCGAGAACGCGCTCGCAGTCATGAAGATACAACGCGATCGTTTCGCGCGTCGGTTTTTGCGAAGCCCGCGGGGCAAAGACAACGTGTTTACCGGAAAGTTCGTTGTAATTCGCGTTTATTCTAGGGCACGGCTCGCCGTCAGCGTAAAATTCCTCAACAAATTGTCTGTACGCGCAGCCGAGTGATTTTGAAAGAATTTTGCCAAAATCGTCGTTGCCGACAACAAAATCAGGCATACGATTAGGTTGCGGTTTAAACTTAAGTGCCTTTCTGTTTTTAAAAACAGGAATTATGCGTCAACCAAAATCTGGTCTTTTTCAACTTTCACCTTGAAAGAGCGCACAGCCTTTGTCGCAGGCCCTTTCAAAACGCTGCCCGCCTTGACATCAAAAACAGAACCATGGCATGGGCAGTCGATATCCGCTCCTTTTAACGCGCCGAAAGAAAGCTTGCAGCCCCCGTGGGGGCAAATATTATTTATCGCATAATATTTGCCGTCAACGTTTGCAACGAGTATGCTCTCGCCTTTGATCGTGACCTCTTTTTTATTTCCCGGAGGAATATCATTTGCAGAAGCGACTTTTACGAATGTCATAATCTATGATAACATCCCAAGAAAGATAAAGTTTTTCGTTTGATGTTCAAGATTTTATAACAGTGCAAGCTGCTGCCCGACAACTGCAGAGTTTCCTCTTCTTTCGTTCAGATTTCCTTTCAGATAATCCAACGACCCTTCCGCGACCCTGTAATAGTAAATATTTCCCGCCCCGCTGTAACGCCTTGAAAGGAGCCCTTCAGCCCAGAGTGTACGAAGGTTTATAGAAGGCTCGCACCAGCGAAAATTAGCGTCTCTTAACACGCCCCTGTAAGCTTCCGTCTCTCTGAAAAACCCGTCGTTTCCGTATTCTCTTGTCAGCGCAGCCAGCGCTTCGGCTCTGCGTTCGACAATACCCCTTTGCATGGGTATGGAAAAAATTCTGGTATCCCATTCGTAAGCTTTCTTCGTCATAGAACTTCTAAAGAAGGCGAAGATTTATAAATTCATAACAGCTATAAAGCCATTCTGATCTGCTGGCGCGCAATCGGCGTAATAAGATCGCGGACAAGATTGTAATCGCTTCCGAGCCGCTCTTCGACTTCTGCATTGCCTAAAACAACCTGATCAAGTTCTGATGTCAAATCTACCACATCGAAGTCGTCATATCTTGCAATGTCAATGACAGGTATGTTCTTGCCCTCTTTACGCCACTTGCCAGAGCTGTTCAAAGCAATCAGCTTTCCTGCGTTTATTTCCGCAATCATGTTCGGAATGTCGATTCTCAGAGGCGGGTTGCGTATTCGCCCGCAATATGATATTCCGGTTTTTTCATCCTCGTACAATGCTAACGCACCTATGTACGACCCCAACCTATACCTGAATTCGTTGATGTATGTGGCGCATTCCGCGTATTCCGGATGTTTTATGCCAGCTATCATATCAAAACTGCTGCATTCGGCAAGAAAGCAAAAATCGCGGGTTTTATTGCCTGTTGAATATCCGCCGCCGAGCATATCTTTCCTCAATGCATCGAAACTTGCTTCCGTTTTTTTGTAGCGCTTTTCGTAATCTGACCGGTCATTTCTTTTCAGATGATCGTCCAGCACTTCGGCTGATCTTAACAGCGAACTCAGTCTTCCCATGAAATCTAAAAAGAACGCTAAAGGTTATAAACGCACGATACATGCACAGAACTATATTTGTCCCAGATAATCCTTCGTTTTTCCTGTTATCACTGCCTTTTTATTCCGCAATTCATGCAGGTTTTTCGACCCTGTCAGGAACATCGCAATCTTCAATTCGCGTATGACTTTTTCAACTTCAATACGCGTCTTCTCATAACTGATCGTAGCTGCTTTTAAGAACGGTCTCGCAACCGCACACATGTCCGCGCCAATCGCTATCGCTTTTGCGGCATCAAGACCGTTTAACACTCCTCCTGACGCAATGATCGGAATTTTAACAGATCGCTTGCACCATTTTACAGAAACAGCAGTCGGTATTCCCCAGTTGTTGAACGTGTCTCCGATACGCGAATTGCGGAACGATTCAACCGCAGTCCACGAAGTCCCGCCTGCGCCAGATACGTCTATGGCCTTAACGCCCGCAGCCTCGAGTTTTTTCGCAGTGTCGCCGCTTATTCCTGCGCCCGTTTCCTTTGCAATAACCGGATATCCCAAATCCTTTGAAATAATTCGTACCTTGTCAACAACCCCAGCCCAGTCAACATCGCCTTCCGGTTGTACAAGTTCCTGCGCAGCGTTAAGATGTATTGCCAGCGCATCCGCCTTTATCATCTCTACCGCCTTGCGACATTCTTCGATGCCATAGCCTTTGACAAGTTGTGCTGCTCCGATGTTTCCGATCAAAAAAATGTTCGGCGCAACGTCCCGCACGTAATAGGTGCTCAAAAGCTTGCCGTTTTCTATCATCGCCCTTTGCGAGCCTACGCCCATGCCTATGCCAAATTCTTCAGCCGCTTTCGCCAGGTTTTTGTTTATCTTTTCCGCCTCTTTCGTACCTCCGGTCATGGCGCTGATTATGATCGGCGCTGAAAGTTTTTTCCCCAGAAACTCTGCACTCGTATCAACATTGTCAAAATTTATCTCCGGCAGCGCATCGTGTATTAACTCGACATCCCCAAAGCCGGACGGATTTTTGTTGCGCACTTCCTTTTCCAAAACTATGTTTATATGGTCTAGTTTTCTCGATTCAGTCTTGCGCATCACAAATCCCTCTCGACCAAAAAATTTGCAAACGAGCGTAAAGTTTCCTTGGAACTCGAATCCGGCAAAACTTTGTCCATCCTTTCCCAGGAATTTTTTACCATGTTTCTTGCATAATCCTTCGCATACTCGAGCGATCCGTACTTCTTTATTATAGCCACCGCCGCCTCCAGCAATGCACGATCGTTTGTATGCATTCTCAATATTTCAAGAAGCTTTTTTCTGTCCGCATCAGATGCTTTCTGCAAAGTGTGTATTACAAGCAGCGTGTGTTTTCCCTCCTTGATGTCTTCGCCGAACTCCTTTCCCCATTTGTCGCCGGCGAGTATGTTTAGGATATCGTCCTGTATCTGGAACGCGACGCCGATCGTTTCCGCAAATTCCGCAACGCTTTCCGTCTGCTCTGCTGTAGCACCTGCCAATATCGCGCCCATTTTCGCAGACATCCGCACAGGCGCACCTGTCTTGTAAGCGCACATCTGAAGGTATTGTTCCTCGCTTATCCTTTCCGAATCGCCGCCGCCTTTGTGCCAGACTATGTCTATGGCTTGTCCAAAACTTACGCTTATCATTTCCTGCACAACAACGTCGTAAAGCTTCCTCACTTTGTCCGACGCTAATTTGCTGTTTTTTAGAAGGACAAGTAACGGCAAAAAGTACATGGTATTGCCGGCGTTTATCGCAATGTCCACGCCGAAAATTTTGTGCAGCGAAGGCTTTCCACGCCGCATATCGCTGTTATCCTCTATGTCGTCGACAACAAGACTTCCGTTATGCACAACCTCGGGTATTATCGCAAAATCAAGGATATCCTCGCCCTTTAGCCCAAGCGCCTCGGCGATCAGGATCATTAACGCTGGTCTCCATCGCTTTCCGCCCCTGTCCAGGAACTCCCATATCGGCTCTGTTACGCCTTTCGTTGACGTCTCAACGCTGTTTTTGTATCTTGGTCTGCCGAGCACAAACTCGAGCGATTTTTCGTCGTATCCCCGCGGTATCCATTTTTCGATCCTTTTGTTTATTATCGGTTTTAGCTTTGCCAGATACGACTCTATGTCTTCGTCAGCCGAGCGTTTCATGAAATAACTATGGACGTTGCTGATTTAAAACCCTGCGATAAGGGAATGTAAACTTTTATTATAGCAACAGCCAGTTTATAATAATGGCATTATCAAGAGTGAAAACTGGCATAAGCGGTCTTGACGATCTTATCGGCGGAGGCTTAATTCCTGGTTCAGCCGTATTGGTCTCCGGTCACACCGGTGCCGGAAAGACGTTGTTCTGCCTTCAATTTTTATGGCACGGTTTGCAGAAAGGCGAGCCCTGTGTCTACGTTACTTTCGAACAGTCGCCCGAAGAAGTCAAGGAAGACGCGATGATGTTCGGCTGGAATTTTGACGCTTATGAAAGGAAAAAAATGTGCAAGATAGTTTTCTACGATCCTCTCGAAATAGCAGATACGAACAAGCTCATTGTCGACGAAGTTAAAAAAATAGGTGCAAAACGCCTCGTAATAGATTCGACATCCGTCTTTGCTATGTATGTGCGGGATGAATTTAAGGTGCGCGAAAAGATTTACCGTTTGGTTCAGAGTTTGAAAAAAACCGGTTGCACAATATTGATGACGTCAGAGGTGACTGAAAGTTCTAAAGGCTTTTCGCGTTACGCGATAGAAGAGTTTATCGCAGACGGCGTTATCGGCCTTTATTACACCGGCCTTGGCGGTGAAGAATTCAACAATATTGAAATAAGGAAAATGCGGCGCACAAAACATGCGCGTGGATATTTCCCGCTCGAGTTTACTGCGTCGGGTTTGCGCGTTGTCGTATGACGTTTCGCGGCCTAAAAGGCCTTTTCCGCAGCAATCTTCTCGAGTATTTCCTTTGATATGTAAGACTCGTGATGCGTGTAATTCCTGTCAAGGTCGATTATGAACGGATAATCAACTTTGTTTTTTTTCTCGAGCATCTTTATCGTCTGCAATAATTTGTCCCATCTTACGTCGCCGACGCCTATGATAAAACCGCCCTTGCCCAGCTTCGTTACGAAATCCGAGGCATGGAAAGACTTCACATTCCGCTCGTATTTTTCCAGAAACTTCTCGACTGTAACGCCCTCCGAAAACATGTACGACGTTTCAATTTGGACGCCGAGCGCAGACTTCGTGCTTCCTATGAAATTCTGCACAGATGTAAAATTATTCAGTATCTGGTTTGGCGAATCGCAGTGCAGTTCCAATAAAACCTTGACAGCACGCGGTTTTAGCATTGAAATCTTCAAACTGCTTTCCGCACGGCGTGCGTTCGAACGGAAGGACGGCATCGTAAAACTTATCGTCTTCACCCCGAGCATCACCGCGATCTCCGAATACCTGCCAAGGTACTTTTCAAACTCGTTCGTCTCGTCGTAGGAATCGAGATTGAAGCCTTTCGTTTTGTTAAGATGGATCGAAATCGGTTTTATTTTAAATTGCTTCAGTGCGGCAATGTTTTTTTCGTTTATGACCGTATCCGTCAGCTCGACATGGCCGAAACCGAGCATTTCGCATTCCTTTAACCATAATTCGAAGTCGGAATGGCGGACCCAGTTGTTCGCACTTACCGCGATTTTCATAGTTAGATATGGATGGTTAAAGATTAAGCGTTTATACAGACTGCTTTATAGGCGATTTTCCCACCTTGGAAGATTAATATACGCTGCTATCAATATAGCAAAGGTGAACTTTGTGGCAGACAAAAACAATGGTGAATCACTTCACGCGTTTGTCCAGTTCTAGCTATATTCTATCCAACATCGATAAAAAAGGCAGGATCTTTATTCCTATCAGATTAAGGGCTAAACTGCGTTTTCTTGAGGGTATCTCAGTTAGGCTTACGATCAAAGATAATAAATTGGTTGCGGAAAGGGGCGATAAAGATGGGTGAATTGGTTACGTATGTTTGCCCAAAAGGCGAATTATCGAAAGGTTCTGAAGAATTTCTAAAATCGTTGGGAATCCCGGCTGATCTGAGTTCAAAGGACTACGTGGAAACATTACCAGGTTATTGGTTTGTTCGTTATAGTGGAAGCGCAAAAAAAATGCAAAAGGTGAGAATAGTCAAAATGAGGAGCTGGGACGTTCCGCAAATAACCGAATTGATAGGGGATTACGGAATAACAGGTAAAGATATATTCGAGGAATATCTTTTAAGCAACCGTTATACAACAAGACTAAACAAAGTCGCTGATTTGGACTTCGGATACTGCGGTTTGTATATCCTTGGAAGAAAACCTCTGGAAAATTATAATCAGCCAATACGCGTGGCAAGCCCATATCCAAAATTAAGCGAAAGAATGATGAGGAAACTGGGGCTTTGGAGCGAGGTCAATTCAATACCTCTGAATCGCTTGGAAGGTTCTTGGGAAGCTTTGGTTGATTTGGACCTGACCGACGTTGTTGTTGACGTGGTTAACGGCGGAAAAACCAGCGAAGCAAACGAATTAAAAAAGCTCGAAAAGGTATTAGATAGCAATGCGATATTAATTGAAAGACCCAAATAGATACGTAAATGGTGAATCGAATGAAGTTCAGTCCGCCAAAAGGCATGCGCGATTTTGCGCCAGAGAATATGATAAAGAAACAGAAAACTGTAGACGCGATAAGGTCTGTTTTCGAACGCTACGGTTTCTCGCCAATGGACACGCCTGCATTGGAAAGTTTTGATATGCTTTCAATGAAGGGCAGCGGCGACGCAATACGCCGCGAAATATACAATTTCAAGGATCAGGGCAACCGTGAACTAGGATTGCGTTTCGATCTGACAGTCTCGCTTGCAAGATTTTTATCGAACAATCCGAACATGCCGAAACCGTTCCGCCGCTACGCAATAGGCGATGTCTGGCGCTACGATAACCCGCAGGCATCGCGCTGGCGGCAGTTCACGCAGGCTGATGTGGATATAGTGGGCTCGTCGTCGATAACCGCCGATGCTGAGTGCGTATCGGCTGCAATAGAATCGCTGGAGGCAGTCGGATTAAAAGATTTTGTTGTCCGCATCAACAACAGGAAATTTTTGGAAAGCATTCTTTTGAAATGCGGCGTGGGAAAAAATAAGATAGAAGACGTGTTCAGAATCATAGATAAAATGGACAAGATCGGGAAAAACGGCGTTGATGAAGAGCTTAAAAAACTCGGCGTAGATGCGAAGGAAATATTTTCTTATCTTGGAAAGGACGTTTCTACGCTGAAAGATGTTGACGGGTACAACGAGCTTTCGGAATTGAAAAAAATACTTCAGGATAACGGCTTCGGAAAACGTGTAAAAATAGACATCAGCCTTGTCCGCGGGCTCGAATATTACACCGGCAACGTTTTCGAAGTAGTATCATCATTATCCGTCAGCATCGGAGGCGGAGGACGATACGACAAGCTTATGTCGCTGTATGGCGCCGGCGACCTTCCTGCGGTTGGCATGTCAATAGGCATCGACCGCCTGATCGAGCTTCTCGACAAGGGTGATGCGAAAACGGTGTCAAAGGTGTTCATAGCGGTTATCGGCGATATCAGGAAAGAAGCTTTTAACATTGCCAACGATCTTAGGAAAAAAGGGATCAGCACAAGCATCGAGCTCGGCGACCGAAACGTCAAACGACAACTCGAATACGCCAGCGCGCTTGCAATACCGTACGTTGTCGTGGTCGGGCCTGACGAAATAAAAAATAAAACCGCAAAGGTAAGGAACATGCAAACCCGCAAAGAAGATTGTGTGAAATTATCGGAACTGGCTGATTACTTTTCAAATATCTAGGATAACCCGCGCTTTCCACTTGTCCTTTTCCTTCTTCACCTCAAACATGTGATAGGTGACAGCCTTGACATCAACAACCAGCTCGTGTTTTTCCATGTCACGTTTTTCTCCGAACGCGCTGCACACAAGGGAATAAAGGTCGCCTCTCTCCCTTATCCTGATTTTGTACTTTCCGAAAATCAGAAGCTCCGCATCCTTGACATAAATTATCTCCTGCAAAAAATTGAAAAGGAGCTTATCGATTTCCTTCGCAGAAACCGTGATCTTCCTGCGTTTTTTTAGTTCGATTTTTGTGAGATCCTTTACCATCACGTTCATCGTGGCTAGCGCCGCGGACTCGAACAATTCTTCGAGCGTCTTGCCTTCCGCTTCAAAAGCGACATCGGCAAGCGACAATCCTTCAATGAACCTGTAAACCATGCATAACATCGTCATGATAGGCTTAAATAAAAAAAATTCAAAATATCCGAATGGCGGAACAACTCTATCTGCACGATTCGTACATAAGGAACTTTACAGCTGCAGTTGTTTCTACCGAAGGGACGAACGTGATACTTGATGTCACCGCTTTCTACCCGTCGTCCGGAGGGCAGCCCGGCGACACCGGCACGATCTCCGTTATCAATGCCGACGCATCGTTTGACGTCGTGGAAGTCACGAAAAAAAACAACGAGATAATCCACAAAGTCAGCACAGACGGATTAAGTGCGGGCGATATGGTGGAATGCGGGATAAACTGGACTCGCCGCCACGTATTGATGCGGATGCACACAGCCGCGCACATTCTTAGTGCCGTGTTCAACAAAGAAGAAGGTGTTCTAATAACCGGAAACCAGCTAAACATTGATAAATCTCGCATGGATTTCAATATGGAGAATTTCGACAGGGAAAAGATAAGCAGGTATGTCGATATTGCAAACAACATTATCGCGAGGAATATTCCTGTTGAAACGGAGTTCATGAAACGCGAGACCGCGATGAAAATTCCGGGGGTTGTTAAATTGGCGCACGCGCTGCCGCCGGAAATACCCGAATTGAGAATAGTAAAAATAGGCGATGTCGATGCACAAGCTGACGGCGGAACGCACGTTAAAAACACTTCCGAGATAGGAAGAATAGAATTGGTCGATGTGGAGAACAAGGGTAAGTCGAATCGTCGGCTGTATTACCGGGTGGTATAAAATTTTAAAACAGACAACTTTAATACCCAACAATGATCATACTAATTTATGGAACAGGAAAAGAATTACAGGAATTATTATTTAATATGCGTTTCGTTTTTGATTCTGATTCCCGTCGTGATTACGCTGCTCGGATTGGTTTACAGGATTTTCGGTCGGCTCATTGCTCTGGTTGTCATGGCCATCGCAGTCGTAGCAATGAAGAAAATCGATTTGAATATAGCAGGAAATTTTCACGAATTCAGCGTTATGCCAACTTCAAAGAAGGCGGTCATGTTCGCAAGCATCACGCTGGGCACGGTAATAGGGATAACGGCGTCATTCCAGTTGGGATTATTTTAAATCACCGCTGATATTAGCCTTTAACATTTCCCATCGGCGCAAGCTTGCAGACGCGCTTCGACAAACCAACAGCGTCGACGCTGCGCACCACCTCGTCTATTTCCTTGTAGCTTATCCCGCTTTCCTCTGCCAAACCGGAATAAGACACGGTCTTAACGTATATTCCGCGCGATTCCATTTGTTTCTGCAGCTCTTCGCCGCGCACCATTTTTCTTGCCTGCGTTCTTGACATCGTGCGTCCGGAACCATGACAAGTCGAACAGAACGTTTCCGTTGCTTTTTCGCCGCCTACCAACAAATAAGAACCGGTCTCCATTGACCCGCCGATTATCACCGGCGATCCGTCATCGCGATACTTCTTTGGTATCTCTTCGCGGCCGGCTGGATACGATCCGGTCGCGCCTTTTCTGTGCACTACAACTTCTTTTGTTTTACCGTCAACTTTGTGTTTTTCGAGAGCCGCCCGGTTATGCGTGACATCGTAAACCTGGTGCATTCCGAGTTTTTCCGCATCCTGTTTAAAGACTTCCGAGAAAACTTCCCGCACTCTGTGAAGAATAACCTGCCTGTTCGCAAAGGACATGTTTACGGCGCACTTCATTGCCTTGAAATAATTCTGCCCTTCGACAGAGTTAAAAGGCGCACACGCCAATTCCTTGTCAAGTATGCTTATTTTATATTTCCGTTCCATAACCTCGAGAAAATTCTGCAGATAATCCGTCCCGATTTGGTGTCCGAAACCGCGCGAACCGCAGTGAAACATGATTACAACCTGGTTCTCGAACAATCCCCACTTTTTCGCAAGTTTCTCGTCAAATATATTTTCCTTTTTCAAGGTTTGTATTTCGAGGTAATGGTTTCCTGATCCCAACGTCCCGATCTGGTTGAAACCGCGGTCAATCGCTTTCTGCGAAACGGCGCTGACATCCGCGCCCTCGTCTACGCCTTCCGATTCTGTCCGCTCAAGATCCTCGTCCCAGCCGTAGCCCTTCTCAACGCACCACCGCGACCCTTCCATTACGACTTTTTTGAACTGTTCTTTTGTTAGCTTAACAGAACCTGTTGATCCGACTCCAGCCGGAACTTTTTCAAAAAGGCGGTCCACAAGATTTTTCAGGTGCGGCTTTACGTCCTTGTATGAAAGATTCGTCAATAAGAGCCTCATCCCGCAATTTATGTCAAAACCTATTCCTCCGGGCGAGATGATGCCCTCATCCGCGTCAAACGCAGCGACACCGCCTATTGGAAAACCGTATCCGGAATGTCCGTCTGGCATGCAAAACGCATGATTGATAATCCCAGGCAATGTCGCAACATTCGTGATCTGTTCGAAAACCTGCAAATCCATGTTTTTTACGAGTTCTTCAGAAGCGTAGATGCGCGCAGGAACGCGCATGCCCGCCTTGAAAGTTTTCGGTATTTCCCAGACAAAATCGTTTATTTTCTCTAATTTGGGTTTTTGCAGGTTGCGTTCATTGAATGTCATAGCTAACATCGCCGGGTTAAAAGTCTATAATATTAGGCGGGAAGAAACCTTATATACATAGCCAACAAATTTGGTTTGGTTGTTATGCCTATATCGTCAGCTCCTTACACAAGAAAGTACGCGCACACAAAAACTAGAGGTGCGGAATCAACAGTAACCTGCGGTTACTGCGGTCGTATGGTTCCCCGTTACAAAACATTCGTTAAGTACAAAGGTTTCCGAATAACAGACCCGGGCATATTGAAAGCCGTTGATCCGAGGTATGTTTCCGTGTACTCCCAGAAAGTATACGCTTGTCCCAGCTGCGCCCGTCACAGGGGAATAGTCCAACCCGGCAAAAGCGTAAGGAAAAAACACCACCTGGCCGGAAGCAGGCCAATGTAACGCCGATTTCTCGATAAATAAACAATAATAGGCACAAAACGGAATATAATTTACAGATAAAATGTTCCGAATAACATCCCTGCGCGGTGCGCTTAGAAAAAGGTTTGTCACGTCGACTCCGAATGCCGATAAATTCAAAAGCGTCTATCCGCTTTTCCTGAAACACCAGAAAAGTCCGGTAATAATCACGGCGCACGCCGAACATATCCGCGAAATGAACTCGCGCTATCCGCTTATAGAGCCGTTTCTTTACGCAAACATAGTATGGGATGACCAGAAACACGAGCTTGTTTACAAGGTAATTGAACCCATTCTCTCAGAACAGGACAAGCAGATCATAAAAGACATAACATCAGACCTTATGGAACTTCTCGATGTCGAACTCTCGTCCATCACGAAAAAGGAAGAGGCTGTAAAATACCTCGAAGACCATGTCAAAAAAGTGATCGCAGATGCCGGCCTTAACGTTCCGACGCACAAGTATGCCAAGATATTCTACTATATTTACAGGAACTTTATCGGGCTAAATGAAATCGAACCGTTCATGAACGACCCGAGAATAGAAGACATAGGCTGCGACGGTATTGGTGTGCCCGTATACATTATCCATCGGGTGTTCGGATCGGTCAAGACAAACGTGAAATTCGACAACGCCGAAAATTTAAGGGACTTTGTGGTCAAGATGGCGGAAAGGTGCGGGCGTTACATAAGTTACGCAGAGCCGATCCTTGATGGAAGTTTGCCGGACGGATCCAGAGTGCACGCTTCGTTATCGTCGGACGTCACAACGCACGGCCCGACATTCTCAATAAGAAAATTCAGGGAAGATCCGTTCTCACCCGTCGACACCATTGGCGTGGGAACAGCCTCGCCCGAGTTGATGTCTTACCTGTGGGTCGCAGTCGAACATGGTTCAAGCATATTGTTGTGCGGAGGTGTTGCTACTGGTAAAACCTCGCTGTTAAACTGTCTATCAATGTTCATAAAACCCGAGCAAAAAATAATCACGATCGAGGACACGCGCGAATTGAGTTTGCCGCACGAAAACTGGATACCGAGCGTTTCACGCTCCGGATTCGGAATACCAACGGAAAGCGGGGAAAAATACGGAGAAGTGAGTCTGTTCGACCTTCTAAAAGGCTCGTTCCGTCAGAATCCGGATTACGTTATCGTGGGTGAAGTGCGGGGTCAGGAAGCGTACGTGATGTTTCAGGGCATGGCCTCGGGACATCCTTCAATGACAACAATGCACGCAGACTCGATTGAAGGCGTGATACGAAGACTAATAACGCCGCCCATAAGCCTGCCACCGTCGTTGATAGAATCGTTGGACATGATAATCGTTTTAACGCACGCCCGCGAAATTGGAAAATCCGCGAGAAGAATAAGCGAGATAGACGAAATTGAATCAATGGATACGGTAACAGGAAAAGTGCATTTCCTGAAATCGTACGCGTGGGACCCGATATCTGACACGTATTTGAAAAAAGACGAAAGTGTTCTGCTGAGAAGGCTCGGCACAAAACTTGGAGTTACGTTTGAAACACTTGAAAAAGACGTCAAGGAACGGGAACGTGTGATAAACTGGATGATAGCGAAGAAAGTGAACAAGTTCGAAGACGTGTCAAACATGATAAATCTTTATTACAGGGACAGGCCCACATTAATGGATTGGATCGAGAAGAACATGGAACCGTATTCTACGATAAGCAAGGAAGAGATCAAGAACCTCAAATCCACCCCTGCGGGAATAACAGTGCTTGGTGAAAAATAATGGAACGCGTTCCAACAGGCGTTGCGGGATTCGATGAAATGGTGGCAGGCGGGCTTCCGAAAAATTCATTGACATTGCTCACTGGGACATGCGGTACTGGAAAAACGACATTCTGCGCGCAATTTCTCTACAACGGCGCGACCAAGTTCGGCGAAAGGGGCGTTTACATTTCTTTCGAGGAAAATCCGGAAATAATAAAGAGCGACATGCGGCAGTTCGGGATGGATTTTGATTCGCTTGAGGCGGACAGGAAGGTCGTGTTTATCAAGTACGACCCGTACCACATAGAAGATATCTTCGATATAATCGAATCCAACGTTCGCCTCACCGGCGCCACACGGGTCTGCATAGACTCGATCTCGGCGCTCGGGCTTTACGTGAGGGATATTCCGGAGCTTCGCAGGATGATATTCAATCTTGGCATGACTCTGCGAAAGCTCAACTGCACATCGATAATAACGTCCGAAATCCCGCCTGGAGCTGTGGGAATATCCAGATTCGGCGTGGAGGAATTCATCTCGGACAGCGTTGTCGTACTTTACTATTTCAAGTCGGAGACAACCTTCACCCGCGCCATAACCATATGGAAAATGCGCGCAACAAACCATTCTAAGAAAATCCACCCGTACGAGATAAACGAAAAGGGCCTGGTGACTTATCCGGAAGAAGAAGCTGTGATGAAATAGGGTTTTCCTTGCGAAAAGAATTTATTTAGCCCAGCCCGACAATAGTTAAAATAGGTTAAAATGGCCCAGAACTTCACTTCTTTCGCAATATCGATTTTCGGATGGATACCTGAGAAATACGAACAAAGATTCAAACTCGTAAAAACAGGCCTGGAAAAGTCGGACATGAAATACCTGGTAAGGACGTGGGTATCAATGTCCGCGGCAATAGGCGTCGGGGCGGCAATGTTTTCCTTCATTTTGCTGTCCGTAATTTCATACAACATCAAGCTTGATTTCACGAACACTTTACTCCTTTTGTTAAGCCTTCCGCCCATTTTTGGCGTATCGTCTTTTTCCGTCCTGGTTTTGTACCCTTACCAGAGGGCGCTGGCGCGAAAAAGGTCCATAGACGCGAACCTGCCCTTCGCGCTCAACCATATGGCTGCGATTGCTGCATCGGGTGTGCCGACCTATGTAATGTTCAACCTGCTGACTTCATTCAAGGAGTACGGCGAAATATCCAAAGAAGCGAGCAAGATTGTCAGGAACGTGGACACGTTCGGGCTCAGCGTTACAAGCTCTATACAGCAGATCGCGGAGCGGACGCCTTCAAAAAACTTCCGTCAGCTGCTCGAAGGTATAAAATCAAGCATCGAAACAGGAGGAGACCTGAAAAGATTCCTTAAGGAACAGGCAAAAGACGCGCTTTTCGACTATCGGATACGAAGGGAAAAATACATGGAATTGTTAGCAACGTACGCCGACTTCTACACCGCGATGTTGATCGCAGCCCCGCTGTTCCTCGTTGCGATATTGACTGTCATGAACATGATGGGCGGTGAGCTGGCAGGAACTTCGATCCAGAACGTGATGATGCTTGGTATATTCGTAGGCTTGCCCCTAATGAATATAGCATTCCTCGCATTCGTACACATGACCCAACCGGAGTTGTAAAAATGAACGTGAAAAAGAACTGGCTTGTAAGCTGGGTGCTGAAAAACAAGAAAAAGACCGCCATTATCGGCGGTTCCCTTATACTGGCAATAATAGTCGTGATAATAAACTTCCTTTATTTCTCGCACAACGCGATCGCATTCCAGCTGCTTGGCGCTCTATCAATAACGCTCGCTCTCGGACCTTCGCTGTCAATCAGCTATTCCGAATATTCGACTGCCCGTGATATCGAAACGTCGTTCCCGCTTTTCCTGACCGACGTCGTCGACGGCGTACGCGCCAGCATGACGCTGCCCATAGCAATGAAATCCGCTGCAAAGCACGATTATGGAAAACTTAATTCGACTGTAAGGCAGATGGCAGCCCAGATGGACTGGGGAGTGCCTTTCGACGATGTGTTAAAGGCGTTTGCCGACACAAGCGGGACTCCTGTTATCAAGCGCACTGTCGCGACAGTAATCGAAACGCACAGATCCGGTGGAAACATTGTCGACGTCTTGCAGGCCGTTTCCGGCGCAATATTGGAAGTAAACAAAATAAAAAAAGAACGCGCATCGCACATATACGGCCAGATGATAACCGGCTACACTATTTTCTTTGTGTTCTTGGGCGTACTGATCGGATTGCAGAAATTCCTGCTGCCATCGCTGTCCAGCCTTGGGGGCGGCCTGGAAAGCGGCGGCTTGTCAGGCGAGATGAACGCTGCTTCGTACGATCTGATGTTCACGGCAATGATAATCATCCAAGGAACATTCTCAGGCCTCGCAATCGGAAAAATGGCCGAAGGGTCATTGTTCGGCGGTCTTAAACACTCGGTCGCATTAGTTTCGATAGGTTACGGCGCTTGGGTGACCGCTGCAGCCATACACATGTAGACTGGTGCTGTCAATGGACAAACAGGATATAAAATCAATCAGGGAAAGTCTGGAAAAAGGTAGCGGTTTTTACGTAAAAGTAAGGAACGCGGCGAATTTTGTAAAGAATTATCACGCAAACCCGAAGCAATGGCTCGGTTTTGAAATAGCAAAAGATCTTCCTTTGCCAAAAGGCGTGAAAAAGAAAATGGTGCAAAAGCTTGGTTTACCGGACTACACGGACAACATGTACAACAAGGCAATGGTAAAGAGGTACACGGACCGCGGCCAATATCTTAAAGCGTACGAGGCGTTCTGGTCGACGTGGAACAAGCCTTCTCACGATGTGCACAGACGCGTCTATACAGCACTCGGCGGAAACAAACATCCAGTTCGCGCGAGCATAGGTTCAATATTATCATCATCATTTTCCCACACAATAACCGTGGGCGTTCCTGTATACGTCATCGAAGCGTTGGCAGGATACGCAAACGCAATACCGTATACGGCCGGTGCAATCGCTGGCCTGTTCGCATTGGCAGGAGCGCCTGTCGCATACAGCAAATGGAGAGAAAGCAGGAAAAACCGATAATTATGAACCCGCTTTTGCATTTCCTGATAAGCTACATAGTGATTAACACTGTTTTCGGCAATGCTGCAGGCTATATAGCGTTCATAGCATTGTTTTCGGTGTTACCGGACATCGACCATATCCCTTACGTAATCAGGAATGGAAAAAAACTCATCAAAAAAAAATTCGGTTCGGAATCTCGTTCGCGCTTCCATGAAATGTACGGCTTGCTCGTTTATTCGGTCATAATTTCGTTTGCGTCCCTTTTCTTCAATTCTATGCTCGCAAAAATAGCCGCAATGTCGCTGACGCTCCATATTGCGTCGGATTTTCTTGTCGGAAAATCACGGCCGTTTTATCCGTTCTCAAAAAAAGAGGTTTCGCTGGGCATTGTCCCTGAAAAGTACAGGGTTTTATCGGAAATAATCTTGACATCGTTGTTGGGCGTGATGGTATGGTTAAGCATGGCAAATTAGGGATCGTAAAAAATCTGCGGAAATTCACGGACGCGGCAGTAATAGGCCTGCCTCTGCCGAAAATAAGCCCGAATTTCGTTTCAGGCATGTCGATACTGGCTGGGATAGCCTTCGTCTTGTCTTTGCACTATTCGACTGCAATAGCTTTCGTGGCGCTTGCCGCCAACCTTTTATTGGACTGGTTTGACGGGATTATAGCAAAGAAATACGGGCTCGTGTCCGAAAAGGGCTACATGGTTGACGTATTCGCTGACAGGCTGTCGGAAGGAATAATATTCGCGCCCTTTTTCACGCCATGGTTTTACCTGTTTGCGCTGAACAACGCATTATCGGTCTGCAGTTTCACAAATCACAAACACGTAATACTTCCGTTAAGGCACATATTCCTGGTGTACTTTTTCCTCGCGTTTGTTATCTGAGAACAATCAACTGTTTGTCGGGCGTCGCAGGATCTAAACAACTTTTATGTTGGCGTATTCGATTGTAGCTGTCGCAGCAGCATTTGAACCGCTGCAGTTATGCGGGATGCGTACCCTTGTAATCGCGGAACTGTCAACGCTTACGTTTTGTATCGAAACCGGCACACCCGGGCCCAAAGAAAGATTTGCAGGTGCAATGATGTACTCGTTGCTGGTGCCGTTATTATATATGATTATCATCTTGAATTCGCCAAGCGGCACGTTTCCCTTGTTTACGATTTCCGTGGAAAATCGCCTCGCTGTTGTATTGTAAACCGCACTGTCCGCGTCCAGCCACGCTCCCGAACAGCCGACTTGCTGCGATCCCCGCGTATCAAGAACCTGCGTCTGCGCTTTAGAATAATCCAAAACCCAGTTGCTTAGCACAATGGCTACTGCCATAGTGAACGCGACAAGAAGGACAGTGGCAATAAGCGGTGACAAGCCCTTCTTCATAACATCAACATTAATTCGCGCTTCAGCCGAATAAAGTTATCTAAGCCTTTGCAGTGCCCACTATGGCAACCTGGTCCTGGCAAAGCGCTGTTACCCTGACTTCGGCCCACGCGGTTCCGGCAGGGGTGATGGGGCTGTTAAGCGCGTAATTGATAAACTTCCTGTTTTCTCCGACATTCATGTTCAGGGAAGTGGTATCGCTTGCAACAGTGGTGTTGTAATAAGTTACACTGTTGGCGTCCCTGAGTGCAAAGCCTGTAATATTGAGTTTCTCAGTACCGCTGGAATAAGTTACTGTTATGTTCAGTTTGCTTCCCAAAGCTGTGACATCGTCTTTGTTAATGGAAATTGTTGAAAAACTGCACGATGTCTGTTTCTCTCCGCGCGCACCGACTGTTGTTGTCTGTTGCTGTGTAAATCCTGTTATCCATACAACAAGGATAGCGGCAACAGCCATCGTAAACGCTACGAGAAGTACGGATGCTATTAATGGCGAAATACCCTTTCTCATTTCAGTTCTGTAAATATTTATCGTCTCCGACCCTTATAAACATTGAATCGTGTCTGTACAAATTATACGCTTTGATCCACGAACGAATAGTCCGGACAGTTTGAAACAATCTTGAATCTTGTTATGTTCGCTATGCCGTTTACTATGAACGAGCGCGGCTCTCCGGGCGGCAGCGTCACGTTCTGCCTGTTTACAACGCTCACGTCCGTTTCAAGGGAGAGTCGCCCTATTCCGGTTGAATTGTACAGGAAAAGTGTGAAATTCTGAAGCCCGATCCTGCCGTTGTTATTTACAATCAAAACAAGCTGTCCGGTTGTTTTTTCGTAATTAAAACTGTCGAGACCCATCCGCGCATAAACGCAGTTCGCTTCCTGCCCTTTTGCCGTAAGCGTGCTTGTCTGCTGGGTCATATACTGCGTTGCCCATGTT
>JAZDLW010000018.1:0-18208 GCA_043801595.1 Candidatus Aenigmatarchaeota archaeon | reverse complement strand
CTTGCGCTGGAAGATCTGAAAAAGGAAGGATACTCGGACATTGAATGGATAACCGGCATTCCAGATCATATATTGGGATGGGAAATGATCCGAGCGGAAAAAGAAAACGAAACGATTTTTTTGAGCAATGAAAACGCTTCAGGCGTCTGGGTAACGACAAGGCAGGTAGCGATACCGGAACATTTACGCACAAAAGACGGACTTTTAAAAATGGTAAACGGATTGTTTACGCTGTAAACTGTGGACATAATGACTGGACAATTAAGCGAAGCTTATGGAATAAAGGCGTATCAGACGCTCGACCAAGATTATATTGAAAGGATGGGTCTTGTAAATGAAGGATGGACATTCGGAGGCTCAGACATGTACAGGAAAGGAAGGACAATGTTCATGATTTCACCTGTCTACAACGCAGCTTTACTCGTTCCGAAAAATCAAAGAAAATTTTATGTGCAAATGATTTACGACAGTACGAAAAAACAGGCTGAATAACTATGAAAACCAAATACGGAATTATTTCTGATATTCATAGGACAGTTCCGACAAGCATACAGTTCGCCATATACGCATTCAAAGAGATGGGCGTAAAAAAACTGATATTCAACGGCGATATTATCGGATCTGTAAACAACATCAGCGAACAAGATTATCTGGCGTATCTGCTTGGTCATACAGGCGATATAGGCATGGAAACATACGTGCAACCCGGAAGCCATGAAAAAGTTTCAGATTTCGAACCTGTAATAAAAGCGTTTCAAACACGTTACAGCAATATTATTTACACTGTTGAAAACCCAAAACTCGAAACCAAGGATCATCACATTGTGTTTTTGCCCGGTTCGGACTGGGCGCCAAATGACGCTGCGGGACAGGGTTATCATTTTGGACTAGGAAAAAAAACAGGATTTTACAGAACGAATACAGGCATCACACGAATGACGAATATAGAAGACTTAAGAAAATTAATTACAGAACCCGAGAGGACCATAGTCATATGCCATGTTCCAAGAAAATTCGACAAGCCGGATAGTGCCGTCGATACCGCGTATTTTGGCGAGGCGACAACCGATTTTTCATTGAAAAATTCGCCCATTGATATGGGAAGCGTATTTCCGGGACCAATAGGCGAGCAACTTGTTCAGGCGGGCTTTCCTGTAATAATGAAAAAAGAAAACAGGGGCAATGAGGATCTGCGAACGATTTACGAAGATTTGGGTGTCAGAAAAAGCGTAAGCGGGCATTTCCACGAATCCGCACATCGTGCAAATGACAGGAACGGAAACCATGTGGCAGAAGGTGAATTGCAGAATGAATTGTTTTGGAATGCCAGTTACGCTGATGAAGGTAGATTTGGAATTCTGACGGTGGACGACTGCAAAGCGTCCTACGAAAACATAAATTTTAATAAAAAGTAGCTAAAACAGCCCGAACTTCTTTTCAACTGCTTCGATACCGGTTTCTGTTAAAAGGAAATTAACGGATTTGCCTTCAGTTATCGAGCGATGTTTCACAATCGTTGCGCTGCGAACGCTTGTCTCCCTTGTCTTATCAATCAAAATTATTGATTTGCACCAGTATTTTATCGCGTCGCCGCCGATCACGTCAAGAATTTCGGAATCATTCTTCTTGAAAACATGGGTCGTTATCACAACCGGAATCTTTAGGTCACGAGCCATGCCGGATAACATTGATAAATGAATACCTAGCTGTTTATTCGCTTTCATCACATCGTCCGTCTCGGCGTATTCCAATCTGTACAACGCAACTGACGAGTCGAGCACAACTAAACCAATGTCCTCTTTCGAGGCGATGTTCCTGCATTTTCTTATCATCTCTTCCTGCTCTTTCAGGCTTTTCGGCTCAAGAAATATTATTTTATCAAGGATGTTATCGGTTTTATCGCCTGCGAGCTGTTTGAAACGCTCGAATGAAAACCCGCCTTCGGTGTCTATGTAAATAACTTTTTTCCCGGATTCTACAGCGCTTACCACTGCAAGCATACAAACGTTAGTTTTACCGGAACCCGGCGGACCGCAAAAATTTGTGAGCGCGCCTGCCTCTATTCCACCGGATAAAAGATTATCCAGAGGTTTTGCGACCTTGAGCTTGATCACGAATCCCTTGCTCGTTCCGATTGTTTCGTTTTCCATTTGAACACCGTCAGAATTTAACTATGCTTAAATGCACGGTTTGCTTGCCGCAATGCGGACAGAAAGCGGCATTGTTCGGCATTTGTTTTTTACAATATGCACAATTATCGAAGCAGCCGAAGATCTTTTTCAAGCTTATGACAAAAAACGTTGTTCCTGATAACAATGCAACAAAGATCCCGAACAGAAATCCGACAACAACCAGCGCCAACGTACCCAATATTCCGGGCGACAGCGCATTTGAAACATAATATACAAGACCGAAGGATGCCAATAAACCGGACACCAAACCGACTAACACAGGATTCATGATTTTACCGGACATAACTATCAGATCGCAAACGTAATATTTATACAACAATAATCCGTATACTTATTGTAAGGACGGTTTAGATGAACATCGATACTGGAAAAATCGGGAGTTTGGCGTTCATACTCGGCACTGCCGTGTCATTCCTGACGCCGTTCATCGCACTTGACCCGATTATTGTTAAAGCTTTACTTGTTATTCTCGGCGCAGTTGTGGGATTGTTAAACGTAAACGATAAGGATACGACACACTTCCTTGTTGCGGCGATAACCATAATCGCAGCTGGAAATGTGAATGCCGGTTCGCTGCCATACATCGGATTGTTAATACAGCAAATTCTGGGAAACATCGGCGTGTTCGTTGCGCCGGCAGCTGTCATAGTCGCGATTAAAGCGATTTATACGATTGCCTCGGGCGATTAACAACCTTCAATAAAAACAGCGGAAAAAATCATTTGGCGAGTTTTTTCATTGTCTTGTATTCAATTTTTTCGCCGCTTTTGATAATGTCGCTTTCCGTCACTATGCCAACGAGCCTGTTGTTCTCGACAACAGGAAGTTTTTTGATGTTGTTTTTTGCCATCAACTTTATAGCATAGAGAACGCTGTCCGACGGTTTTACAATAACCAGCCGAGTGCTCATTATGTGCTTTACGAACACCCGCGACGGAAGCTTGTTCTTCGCAACAACTTTCATGATGTCTCGCTCTGTTACGATGCCGACGGGTCTGTTGTTTTTTACAACTATCATCGAACCCAGTTTATGACGTTTCATAACAGCGGCGATCTTTTTCGTGTCATGTTCAGGTGATGCTGTTTTGACATTTGTCACCATTATCGAAGAAACTTTGGCGGGATATGTCAATGATTTGGTGAACAGTTCGCTCCTGCTTATTGTGAAAACCGATTTCCTGAACATTCCAGCGTAAATTTTCCTTTCAAACTCGCGCGTTTTGATAAATGTTTTGTAAATCACAAAACCCGCGACGATCACACCGAACTGCAGCAGCACTATTTCCGCAGTGAAATGCGTCAGCATATAACCGCTTGTCAATAACCCGAAGAACGCCAGCACAGGAAAGTTTCCGATATTAACGGGCGAGCGGAACGGTCTGCTCGCGTCCGGTTTTTTGTAACGCAGCGCAATAAGCGAGGCGTTAACGGAAACGTATACGAGAAATATCCCGATATCGGTTAACAATGCGACGGTTCTTATGTTACCGAGCAGGAGCGATAACAACGATACAACAGCAACCGTAGCCAACGCAAAATCGGGCGTGCCACGCCGACCCACTTTACCGAGTACCGAAGGCAACGAACCGCTGCCGGCAAGGCCGTAAACCATTCTCGACGCTACAAGGATTATCACTAATACCGTATTTGATGTTGCAAAAAGCGCTATTAACGACAACAAGATGCCGCCGCCGGGCAATACCGCGGAAACAACGTCAGCAAGCGGCGCTTTCGATGCACCAAGGCGCTCTGCGCCGAGAATGCTTAACGACGACACGGACACGAGAATGTAAAGCAATGTTGAGACGAAAAGCGATATCAGCAGCGCTTTTGGAATGATGGTTTTCGCTTTTTTCGTGTCCTCCGATAAATTAACGACCTCCTCGAATCCTATATACGCGAAAAATATCAATGCAATTGCCGAAAATATCCCCTGCGTGCCTGAAGGCGAATAAAAGAAATCAACATGTGATTTACCTAAAAAAAGCACGCCCACCAACGCGACCAATACGAGACCAAGGATTTCTATGATGCTTGAAATATCATTGAAACGCGTTGATTCCTTTATTCCCCTGTAATTTATCGCGGAAACAAGTATGATGAGCGCAACCGCACTGGCTGACGGCGATACGCCAAGCAGAAAATTCATATAACCGCCGAAACCTAGAGCAACGGTTGCGGCGCTGATGATCATTGTAACGACCATTATCCACTGGACGACAAACGCGAGCGATTTGCTGTTAAACGCATTTTTCGTGTACACGTATTCCGCTGCGTTTCGCGGGAACATGCTCACCAACTCAGCGTAACTGAAACCGGTAAACGCGGCGATTGCTGCCGCTATCAAAAACGACAGCCAAAGCATATTGCCAGCGAGAGCAGCACCTTGCCCGATAAGAACATATATTCCTGCGCCGAGTATGACACCGGTGCCGTACAAAACTGCGCTAAGAAGCGTTATTTCCTTTCTCAGTTTTTTTTCTTGCACAATTTAATTGTTTGTGGCCGTTCGCTTAAATTTAAGCACATGAACGGCTCAGAACCTGTAATCTTCAAGCATGTAAATTTTTGTCACCAGGACTTCTTTCCAATCGCCGATCAGGTCTGAGAATTTCTGCCTTATTTCATTTTTTCTTCTGTCCAAATCCACTGTATCGGATGCGAGCAACACGATGTAAAGATCGTAGTCGCCGGCCATTGACATGACGTCGATAACGCGCGGGTTGCCTGTCAGATATCTGATGAATTCGTCCAGCCTTTTCTGGTCAAAGTTTTTCAGCTTCAGATATATGTGAATGCCAAGCGGCAGGCCTATAACAGGCGGGTTAACCTGTATTGTGTAACGCGTTATAACACCGTCCCGCTCCAGTTTCATTATCCTCTTCTTTGTCGCATCTACGGAAAGCCCGATTTTTTTGGCTATGTAGACAAGTTTTGACCTTGCGTTTTTGGAAAGGATATTCAAAATATCCCTGTCTTTCCTGTCCAATACCCGTAAAAACGGCACTTTCTGGTCTTCTTTTTTAATTATTCTGGTATAATTTTGGTTCATATATCTTATTTATTACTTGTATTACTTAAAAATATGACAATTTTTAAGATTAAATTAGGCAAAGAGATTAATTACTAAGACACCACTATTGAACAGTGATGAAAATGGCATGTGAAAACTGCTCGTACAAGAATGAAAGGACTGCTGAAAACGGTTGGTTTTACGACCAAAAATTCGGAACAAAAATCCAGATCGTGAAATTCCCAGCGCCGACTATTTCGCTTAACAGAGCATAGGATTGTGACCTTGGTGTCTTGTCCTATATGCGGTTCGCTGATGAACCCTACAGGCGGAATTTGTGGCGTTTGCGACACGCGAACCTGTCCGGCTTGCCAACGAAGCTGTGAACGCTGTTCGAACGTTGTTTGTATGAAACACATAAGGCTTTACGAAATATTCCGCGACTCGACTGGTCTAAAAATATGGAGGCTATGCGACAGCTGCAAAGACATCTGGAATGTCGCGAACAAACTTTAATCAGGCTTTCTTCGATTTTTTAATTCGCATGTAAGCGTAAAAAGCAACTGCCAGAACCAGGACAACGATTACGACAATATCGAACTGCCTGCTGTAATTATGAATTACCTCCCAGCGCTCGCGCAGCTGCATGCCGATCCATAATAGAAAAACGTTCCAAGCTGTTGCACCTATCAGGGTATATGTAATGAATTTTTTCAAATCCATCCTTCCGAAACCGGCTGGCAGCGAGATGAGATGACGGACGACCGGAATGAAGCGGCTAACTAAAACTGTTACGCTACCGTGTTTTTTGAACCATTCCGAGGTCATTCGCAGATGTTCTTTGTCAATAAAGAAGAATTTTCCGAAGTGATGCACGATCTCGATTTCACCAAAGTATGCGATGTAGTAAGAAATCAATGATCCTGTTAACGAGGCTAAACTGGTTACTGCTATGACTATTAACAGATCGAGTTTGCCGTCAACGACCAAAAAACCGATAAAAGGCATAACCAGTTCACTTGGAACAGGCGCTGCCATGCTTTCCAGCGCCATAAGGATGAATATTCCCAGATAACCGCCGGCAGATATTATCTGGACAATAAACTGGATCGCGATTGTTGAATAGTCGAGAATCGTTGCCATAGACAGCTTTCAATTCTTTGGTCGTTTTGGTTTAAAGGTTTGGGCGTAACTTCTTTGATCTAAACTTTCTCCATACAACGGAAACTTACGGTTTCCGTGCACAGGAAACGCAGACGTTTCCTGTGAGAAAGTTTAGATCAAGTATACCAAAAAACTTAAATACTTACGTGATCATATTTGTTTAGTTCATTTGATCTAAAATAAGCCTTTAGAAAAGGCTTAAGCGAAAGGCGATGGCGAGCGATGGATAGACGAAACGTAACAATCGAATCGATGGGCAATGTGCCCGTGTTTGCTGTGTTTGGCACCAAGGAAGAAGCATTTATGGCAATAATCAACCTTAACAAAGACAAAACCGTGCTGCAAGAGAATTAAGGCGAAGGATATGGTAAGGATCGAGATAAGGCGAAACGGCGACGAAATCGGAATATTGATATCATTTGACATGGATTGCTCCAAATTCGATTCAAACTATGAAAGAAACAGGTTTTTCCGGGGCCTTTACGGCTGGAACCAGATAATCAAGAAAAATAACAGCGTTTACCATTATCACAGAGAGGGTGTCATGGAGGGCGTACCTCACATACGAGTCGACAACTCGGTATTCATCGTTGCGATGGATGAGATGCAACGAATACTTGATTACTTTGACGACTGGGAAAACAAGATACACTGGAAGACATTCAAGGTGTTGCTCGCGCCCGAACAGATAAAACTGCTTGAAGGCGATGAAGAGAATATAAGCGAAGACTAGGAAATATGATAGAAGGAGAATTTAACAGGGATTTAATATGAAAGATGAAAAGAAAGATGAAAAAGTTGAAATCAAGCTGAAAGTCGGCGAATTGACAAACCGCTCTGAAGTCGGCCGCGGCATAGTACGCATGGACATGACCGCGATGAAATCGCTAAACATCAGGGAAGGCGACATTGTTGAGCTTGAAGGCCAGAAAAAGACAGCTGCGATCGCAGTACGAGCATATCCTGCTGATGTCGGGCTGAATATAATAAGAATGGACGGGCTGCTCCGAATGAACACCTCTGTCGGGCTGGGTGAAATGGTCAAAATAAGAAAAGCGGAGGCGAAAGAGGCGAAGAAGGTTGTCCTGGCACCCGCGCAAAAAGGAATCCTGTTAACCGTAAGTCCGAACTTATTGCGACAAAATTTGATAATGCGGCCATTGCTAAAGGGAGATATAATATCACCTTCGCCCGTTTACCGCAAACGAACGAACACGATGTTTGACGAGTTTTTCGGAGTTGATGTTGAGAATTTCTTTTTCGGACTGCCTATCGGATTTCCGGGCGACATTAAACTGATGGTTGTGAAAACAAACCCGGAAGGAATAGTTAAAGTAACAGATTTAACGGAAATGGAACTTCTCACAGAAGCTGTTGATGTTGAAGAAAGAAAAATTCCTTCGGTAACTTACGAGGATATCGGCGGACTGGGTGACGCGATACAGAAAATCAGGGAGATGGTTGAACTTCCGCTGCGACACCCTGAGCTGTTTGAACGCTTAGGTATAGAACCGCCCAAAGGAATTTTGTTATACGGTCCGCCCGGAACTGGAAAAACTTTGTTAGCGCGGGCTGTTGCGACTGAATCCGGTGCGAACTTTTTAACAATAAGCGGCCCCGAAATAATGTCGAAGTGGTACGGACAATCCGAGGAAAACTTGAGAAAAATATTCGAGGACGCTGAGAAGAACGCGCCGAGCATAATCTTCATAGATGAAATAGACGCAATAGCGCCGAAACGGGAAGAGGTAACGGGCGAGGTCGAACGGCGGGTTGTTGCGCAATTGCTTTCATTGATGGACGGGATGAGGAAAAGAGGGCGTGTTATTGTTATAGCAGCTACGAACAGGGAGCATGCAATCGATCCTGCACTAAGGCGTCCTGGAAGATTTGACCGTGAAGTCGAGATTGGCGTTCCGGACCGCAAAGGCCGCCGCGAGGTTTTGCAAATTCACACAAGAAACATGCCGCTGGACAAAAGCGTCAGCATCGACGAGTTGGCTGCGAAAACGCATGGGTTTGTCGGCGCTGATGTTGAAGCTCTTGCAAAAGAAGCTGCAATATCCGTGCTACGTCGCGTGGTGCCGGAAATAAGATGGAAAGCGGAAGGAGAAATACCGAATGAAATAATGGAAAAATTAATCGTGACTTCCGTAGATTTCGACAATGCAATGAAAGTTGTCGAGCCATCAGCAATGCGCGAAGTGCTTGTTGAGATCCCGAACGTTAAATGGTCTGATATAGGCGGGTTGGAGGAACTAAAGGAACGGTTGCAAGAGGTTATTGAGTGGCCTTTGCAACATCCGGACGCGTTCAAAAGGATGGGAATAAAACCTCCGCGCGGAATACTTCTTTACGGACCGCCGGGATGCGGAAAGACGCTGATAGTTAAAGCTGTTGCGAATGAAGCAGGGTTGAATTTCATATCTATCAAAGGACCAGAAGTGCTTTCAAAATGGGTGGGAGAAAGCGAAAAGGCTATAAGGGAAATATTTCGAAGAGCAAGACAAGTTGCGCCTGCGATAATTTTCTTTGACGAAGTTGATGCGTTAGCGCCCAGACGAGGGCTGGAAATGGGTTCCCGTGTAACGGAACAGGTTGTTTCGCAACTGCTAACGGAAATGTCGGGCTTGGAAGATCTTCACGATGTTATTGTTATCGCTGCGACGAACAGGCCTGATATACTTGACCCCGCATTGCTAAGGCCGGGAAGACTCGACAGGCATCTCCTTGTGTCTGCTCCGGATCTTTCTGCAAGAGAGAAAATTTTTGAGATCCACACAAAAGACATGCCGCTGGCTAAGGACGTTTCAAAGGATAAATTAGCCAAAGAAACTGAAGGTTATTCCGGCGCGGACATCGGAGCATTATGCAGGGAGGCTGCAATCGCAGCGTTGCGCGAGGACATCAAAACGAAAGAAGTGAAATGGAAGCATTTCGAAGGCATGATGAAAGTCATAAAACCGTCTCTGTCGCCGGAACTAATGCGCGCCTACCAGGCTGTTTTCGAGAAAATGCAGAAATCTGAGAAGAAAGACGAGCTGCAGGAACAGTTAAGCTACGTCGGTTAACGCTTCGCGAGCCATTCTTCAGCGGCTTTTTGCACATGTTTATAATGCGGTTCCTCGATCACGATTGTTTTTGGATTTTCCCGCAGCTTGAAATTTGTGGGACAAAAAGCTATTGAAAGGCCGAAATCCGCAATAACAGGACTTGCATCGTCTATGCCTATTGAATCCTGATAAGTTGCATCAACCTCTATTAAAAGCCTGTCTAACACGGATTTTTTATCACCTGTTTTACGAACCTCGCCGGTGAACCTTCCATTCCTGAATATAGGAACAGAACCCTCGCAGCGGTCCGCTCCTATTATTTCCGCCAGATAGCTCCCGACAAGATCCCAGCCGTCGGTTACGATAACCTGTTTACCGCAATTGGACCTGGTCCAGCCGGCAAAATCTTCAAGGCCCGGTGTTGGCACTGCTTCGCGCAAAGACTGGTAAAACGCTTCCAAAGAGAGATTTTCAGTTGCACGATAATCGATTTCCGACTGCGCTTCTTTTGTTATTGTTTTTCCCAGCATACTTACTTTTTGGTCAAACCGCGCATATTCGCCAAGCCTGACAATGTCTGCAGGCGTCTTTATGTCTCCGCGTTCGGCTTCGAACATTTTTACGACGTTTTTGTCTACCACACCATGTTTCAAAAGACGATCCAAAACAACCGGTGTTGAAACAGCGTCGTTGTATTTGCAATAGAATACCGACCTGTAAACGATACGCTTGTCGTGGCCGACAAATGCGCAACCGTCAACATCGTGATAAACGCCAAAATGACCGCTCATGCATAGCGAATCAATGTTAGATATTTAAACCCGATCGAAATGGCTGCCGGAAAGCGCTTTTAAATCAGGTTTTGGAGTGTAATTTCATGGCAGACATCGTAGGAATTGGCGCACTCAACGAGGATGTCATTTACACAATAAAACCGGGCATAGAAAACGAACTGATGATGCTCATAGAAAAAGAAAGCCGCATGCATGTCGAGCAGTTCGAAAATTACCTGCCTTTCCTTAATTTTGAATTGAAACGCGCTGGAGGCTCGGCCGCGAACACGATAACGGATTTGTCCGCAAGAGGATGGAACTGCTCATTTATCGGAGAACTGGGAAACGATGAAACCGGAAAATTCATGGAAGATAGCCTGAAGGATCATAAAATCGAACTGATCATTACGAAAATTGACGGACAGACAGGGAGCTGCGGAATAATTTTACACGAGGACGGAAAATACTCGGTACTTTTCAAAGAAGGGGTCAGCGATGACATAAAAATCAACGACAAATTAATAAAAACCGCGAGGTCGTGCAAACTTTTTCACTCGTCGCCGTTCGCCTCATTTAAATCGCCGGATTCTCTTAAAACGCAGGTTGCACTGGCAAAGGAAGCAAAAAAAGCCGGCGCAATCGTCAGCGTTTCGCCAGGCAGGCTTTACGCAGAGGTGATTGCACAGGACAAAAATTCCGAAAATGGAAAGCTTATAACGGAACTTTTGTCCTCGTCGGATATAATTTTCATAAACAAAAACGAAAAATACCTGCTGTCCGGCTATAAGAACCGCGAAAAAGCCTCCAAAAAGATTTTGGACGAGTTCAGACCGAAAGTGATTTGCATAACGCTTGGAAAACAGGGCTGTTATGTCAAGACCAAAAAGGAAGGATTTTTGCTGCCTGCGGAAAACAAAAAAATCGTCAGCACGCTGGGCGCGGGCGACGCTTTTGCCGCTGGATTTCTAAACGCATACCTGAAAGGAAAAAACGTGCACGTATGCGCGGAGGAGGGAAACAAATTTGCCAACCTTCGCGTTGAAAACATAGACCCGAAAAAATATTTACTCCAGGTCAAACTCCAGCAATTCGCTTAGACTTCCGATTATTTTATCCGGCTTTGCACTTTTCAACATCCTTCTGGTATGATGACTTCCTTTTCTGGCCACCGAAATCGCAAATGTGCCCGCAGAATGAGCGGCACAAATGTCGGAAACTTCGTCGCCGGTATAACTACCTTCGGATGTTTTCACGCCCAACCTGCCAAAACCGTAGATCACAGGATCGGGATCCGGTTTTGTATTTTGCGTGTCCTCCCTGGCTACCACTACATCGATCGAGTTTTTAAGGCCGTACTCAGCCAAATGTTGTTCGAGTGTTGCCGCCTTCAAATTAGAAACTATGCCGACCAGCCTGCCCCTGCGCCTAAGTCCGTTAATGGTCGGCAATGCATCCGGAAACAGTTTGGCGTTTTTCCAGTACTCTGAAAAGAAAACGCTATCAAATAACCTGTCCACATCCGCCCTCTCGTTTTCATTGAATCCGTTTTTCAGGTAAAAAGCCCAGTAGTCGGAACTTATCATGCTGCGATAATCAGAAAAGGAAGGCGGATTTCTACCAAATGCCCGGAAAACATCCTTCACAGTAAGATAAACCGGAACAAGATCGTCGCGGACAGTACCGTCAAAATCAAGCAGATAGCACAGTCTTTTCATGAGAATAGAAGTAAGGCAAAGGATAAAAATGCATAAAAGGCTTTTATCTGTTTTTAATCTATAGGATTTATGCCAGAACGCCTTTTAGTCGTAACCGATCCCTTGAACGACTGCGACGATATGGTTGCATTGTACATGCTTAAAGACCCGCGATTGCAATGCGAAGGCGTGATTACCACTTATGGCAATGCAAAAACAAGGGCAAAGGGCGCAAGAAAACTTCTTGACATAATGGACAAGAACGACATACCGGTGTTTTACGGAAACCATTCGAAAGCAAGACCGCACTCGCCCTATCATATGCATGAGGCCGCGTACGGATTCCTGACCGATTCGGAACTTAAAGCAACGGACAAGGAGTTCGGAATAAATCCGGACGGGGAGGAATTCATGGTGCACACCATTAAAACGAATCCGGGCGATATCTCGATATTGTCGATCGCACCCCTGACTGTCCTGACAACAGTTTTGCACAGCGTGGATCCAAAATTAATAAAATCGGTATACATGATGGGCGGCCATGTCGGCGGCTATTCGCAAAAAACCACGATGCACTACAACGAAGCGCTTATGCCGGAGTATAATTTCGAATGCGATCCCCAAGCCGCAAGAGAGGTTTTGGGATCGGGAGTCGGAATAAAAATGATCGGAAAAAACCTCTGGTCAAGGGACCTGTTTACACTGGAAGATTTCGAGCAACTTGCCGACGGATCTGCAGCGCAAAAAACCATTTTGAGTATGGTGAAAGCGAGATACACACACAATAAACGCAACCTTGAGCCGCTGGGAATAAAAGTGGAAACGCTCATGTATGATCCGGTAACGCTTGGCACGGTTTTGTTTCCCGAATTGTATGAATTCCGCAAAATGGACGTGTGCATAGACGAAACAGGCCTGACAACCGCAGAAACTGGAACAGGAAACATTACAGCTGCCGTTGCCGCGAATCTGCCTGCTGTGAAGAAGAATTTACTGGAATTGATAAACAAGAAATGAGCCTTTTCGCGATTTTTACCCGAGTATACTAGGGTTTTCCCTGACCCGTTTTGTCCGGAAAGCCTGCCTGTCAGCAATTATACTGATACGTTCGATCATGTATGTGGGCTTTTGCGCAAGCAAACGCTCTTCGTTGTTATAACTCCCATGATAATACACCGCAGCTGTATCCAAACCCGCGGCCCTGCCCGCGATTATATCGACAGGGGAATCACCGATCATTATTCCGCGCACTTTGTGCTCACGTATCTTTTTTTTAGACACACCCAATCGCTCCATTGCAAGATAGAGCGGCTTTGGCGACGGTTTCCTTTCGTCGCAATCATCGCATGTTATGACCGCTTCAGTGTGTATGTACTTGTCAAATCCAAAACGGTTGCAATAATTATCCCAGTCTATGCGGTGCATGTCGGTTACAACGCCAATATTTCTGGACCTCAAAAACATCAGCGTTTCCTCCACTTCTTCCGGTTTTGCGGCTGTGTGGGTGACCTCGCCAAAAAATGCGACGTAACGCCTGAGCGCTTCATCCACTTCTTTTTTTGGCACGCCGTGATCGGTATAAAACCTTTTCCAAGGCGATTTTGGAGTCGCCCGCCATGTTTCGAGGTTCAGCTGTTCAAGATCAAAACTTTCCAGCACACGATTCGTTGTTGCGAGTGCTGCGTCGACGGAATTGATCAGCGGACCGTCTGCATCAAACAGGTACACGGAATAACGCAGCAATTTTGTCATAAGAATAGACCTCGAAATATTCTTAAATACGTTAAATTAGACCAAAATCTTGTGCGCTTTTGCCCTGGCAAGCATGTCATGACCGTACTCATCGACTTTAACATCGAAATCGTTCACGGTTCCAAGCATTTTCATTGTTTCCCAGTCTGTAACACCGTAAAGATCGGCGTGGGAAAAATTGGTTTTCTTAACGCTGGCATTCTTTAAACGGGCTTTTCTGAATATCGAGTGTTCCATGTTGGCATTGTCCAATGTCGCGGACCATAGAATGCTGCACGTTTCCGAGCCGTTCGCATTGACGTAAGGACCGAAATCAGAGTGTTCCATATACGCACTTGCAAAATTGGCATACGGAGCACGTACACCCCTTAATCTCGTGAACGGAGCGTAAATTGCCGGAGCGTGAACGCCGGATATGTCGGCGCGGTCAAAGATTAACGGCTCTTTTTCCAAGTTTGCGGCAGAAAGGTATCTGTTAATCTCTTTCATGTAATCAAGGACCATGTTTCCGCCAACGATCTTTACGCGGCTGAAGTCCCGTTCGCCATCCAGCAGCTGCTTCATCCATTCGGATCCCTTTAACACGATTAATCCTGTCATATAGCTTCACCAGTCTGGAGAAAATTACATTATGACAAATTTAAATCCGTCAGTTAAACGGTGTCAACCGTCGACTTATTCAAGCGATTTCGGCTGTTTTCCATCCGGATGCAACAACGGTTATTGCGTAGTCACAACAGGCTTGTCGCGTATTATTACCGTATGTTCGGCCTGCGCCACGCGACCTTTGTTGACTTCTCTTAATACCGGATACGCTTCTATTGCACCAGCTGCAACAAGTTGTTTGACAGCGATATCGAACTTTATCCTTGTTATACCCTTTATCCAGCGCTCGCAGAACGGAAGCGATGAAAAATCGCTTTTTGCCAGCGTTAAGACTTGCCGGCCTTCCTGCAACCGGGTGTTGTGATCTTTGAAATAACGGAAAATGTAAACCTTTTCACTGTCTTTTACAGAGCCCGCGCCGTCTGTTGCAAAAGGTTCGACTGCGAAAACGTCATCAATTTTGAATTCGTAGTCTATATCGTTTCTTACATTCGGTATTGCGACAGGACCGTGAAAAATGAATTTGTCGAGACTGTGACCCGTTAAATTGTTAACCGGCCTGAAACCTTTCGATTCGATCTCACTCTCTATAGCGTCGGAAACGTCCTTGACCTTGATGCCCGGCTTCATCATTTTTGTCGCTGCGTCCACGGCATTGCGAACCGCAACAATCATATCGCTTTTTTCAGAACAGAAAGTGGCTGCGGAATCGGCTATGTAACCGTCAATATGAGCGCCCAGATCCACCTTTACAAGATCGCCTTCCTTGACAACGGCCTCGTCGCCGGGTGTTGGCGTGTAATGCGCCGCGATTTCGTTCAAAGATATGTTTGCGGGGAACGCGGGCATCGCACCTTTTCTCATGATCTCATTTTCCACCGTATCCGCGATGTCGAGCAATTTGTCTCCGGGCTTTATAACCAAGGCTTCGAAAATATCCTTTAAAATCCTTCCGGATTTCGTGTAGTTTTCGAAGATTTTAACATCCATTTCAGATCACTTTAGAAGCTTAACACATCGCCTGCTTTTATCCTTTTCCTAACAGCCTCACCGGCATTAATTTCGATAACATACCTGAATTTTTCCGGAGATGAAACGGTTTTCCATGTTTTCGGATCCGAAGAAAACGGCTTTGCCGTTTTTTCGATATGGACGACCATCATGTTTTTATCAACGAATATAAAATCAAGCGGAAAACGCATGCCGAACATCCACATCGACCAATTGTGTTCGAACGGGAAACGGAATAACATCCCTTTGTTTTTATCGAGACTTCGCCGCCCCATCAACCCTACGGCTTTGCCGATAATTCCGTGCGCATCCTCCGCGATTATGAGTTTTTTGCCTTTCCTTCGGACTGTTGTCATTATCTTAAATTGATCGCATCTTAATTAAATAAGATGCGCACGATAAACAGCTATGACGTCATAGGCAATATCGCGATAGTCGAGATTCCGGAAGGGGCGGATGGAACGGAAATCGCAAAACAGGTAATGGAAAACAACAAAAACATCAGGACCGTTGTTAAGAAGAATTCCGGACGCATCGGAACGTACAGATTAAACGAATTGGAAATCATTGCGGGCGAAAAAAATCTCGAGACGACGCACAAAGAGCACGGGATGACATACAGGTTAAACGTCGGCAAGGTTTATTTCTCGATGCGCGAGGGCGAAGAACGACAAAGAATATCGGATAAAGTCGGAAATAATGAAACCGTCCTACTGATGTTTGCTGGGATAGGAGCGTACGCAATCGCGATCGCCAAGAAGCGGCCTGACACGAAAGTTTATGCTGTTGAGATAAACGGCGATGCGTACGATTATATGAGAACAAACGTACGCCTGAATCGCGTTGACAATGCGGTTTATCCGCTGAAAGGCGATGTGAGAGACGTGTGCGAAAACATGATTGAAAAATTCGACCGCGTGATAATGCCGCTCCCGTCAGGCGCACATAAATTTCTCGATATTGCGATAAAATCGCTGAAAAGAGGCGGATGGATCCATTTTTACACACTAAGCAAGGAAGGCGAAGAGGACTATGCCAAAGAACTACTCGAAAAAGAGGCGAAAAAACTCGGTCGTGTCGTTGTAAGAGCAGAATCGCGCAAAGTCCTGCCTTACGCTCCGAGGATCTGGAAAAGGTGCGTGGAAGCGCGGATATTATGATTATCATTCCCATTCCATTGTTGCCGGAGGCTTGTTCGAGATATCGTACACGACCCTGTTTACCTCGGATATTTCATTGGTTATTCTCGTTGATATTTTTTCCAGAACTTCATAAGGGATTTTAGCGAAATTCGCTGTCATCGCGTCCGCAGACTCGATCACTCTTATTGCGATCGGATATTTGTACGACCTGGAATCGCCCTGTATTCCCACGGTTTTTATAGGCAACAAGACCGCAAAAGCCATCCAAACTTTATCGTAAAGCTCCGCTTTTCTCATTTCCTCTTCGACTATTGTATTTGCCTTGCGTACTATCTCCGCCTTTTCAGGCGTCACCTCGCCTATGATCCTTATGGCCATGCCTGGGCCGGGAAAAACGTGCCTACTTGTCATTTCGTTCGGAAGTCCGATGCTCTTTGCGATTTTTCTTACTTCATCCTTGTAAAATTCTTTCAACGGCTCGTGCAATTTTAATTCCATGTCTTTTGGAAGCCCACCAACGTTATGGTGGGATTTTATATTTGCCGAATGTTTTGTTATCCCGCTTTCTATCCTATCGGAATATATCGTACCTTGCACCAAAAATTCCGCGCCCTCTTTTTTTGCAACCTCAGTAAATATTTCGATAAAAAGCCTTCCGATTATCCTCCTTTTTTCTTCCGGGTCTGTTACACCTTTCAACCCACTAAAAAACTTTTCGCGGCCGTCCATGATTCTCAGGTCCAAATCATAGCGAGAAAAAGTGCTCATGATGGCGTCAGTTTCATTCGCCCGCATCAGACCCGTATCGACGTAAACGGCGATTAAATTTTTTCCGATCGCCCTGGATACCAACATTGCAGCGACCGATGAATCGATGCCGCCAGACAAAGCCACAATTGCCTTCTTATTGCCTATGCTGGCTTTGGCCCCGTCTACTAATCGGTTGGCGATATTTTCAACATCCCAACTTTTTTCCGCCTTGCAAATCCGGAATATGAAATTCCTTAATACGGCGTCCCCTTTCGTTGTGTGGGATACCTCCGGGTGGAACTGTACGCCGTATACATTTTTACTGACGTTTTCAAAAACGGCTATAGGAGAGTTGGATGTGGACGCCACTGTGCTATAATCATCCGGCATCCCGCAAACTATATCCTTATGGTTCATCCATACCATTTCTTTGTTGCCAAACCCTGCGAGAAGCTTGTTTCCGTCCAAAGTGCGCAATTCCGTGGTACCGTATTCGCCTGAATCGCCTTGTTTGACATCGCCGCCACATAGAACCGCAAGCAACTGATGTCCGTAACATATCCCCAGCACAGGAACTCCGAAATTGGTTATAGAAGCATCGCACTTGGGCGCACCCGCGTCGTAAACGGAAGCCGCCCCACCAGACAATATTATGCCTTTCAAGTCCGGCGTACTTTTAAGAAGGATGGCTATGTTTTCCGGGTCTACGACTGTTGAATAAACGCCGTTCTCGCGTATGCGCCGCGATATAAGATGAGAATACTGGCCGCCGAAATCGACAACGGCTATCGTGTCCATGTATTATTGAAGCTTTTTAAATACTTAATACTTCTGTTGTTGCAATACGCGCACAAATGATCGTAAAAAGCGATTTTTATATCAGGAAACCCCTCAAACTTAAAGAACCGATCAAAACATGCGGGGGTAGCCAAGCCCGGTCAAAGGCGTAGGCTTCAGGAGCCTATCTCTTAGTGAGTTCGCCGGTTCAAATCCGGCCTCCCGCACAAACTTTTTTGAAAAGTTTGATCAAAATGAGAAAGTCTTATTAAACATATAAT
>JAZDLW010000006.1:0-6706 GCA_043801595.1 Candidatus Aenigmatarchaeota archaeon | reverse complement strand
ATAGACTTCCGCAAGGTTGTGTGCGAGTTGAAAAAAATAAAATATTCCGACACGATTTCGCTCGAAGTCTTTGTTCCGGAGCGTATAATCACCAAAATCTCGGCGGAAATCATCAGGGAAATGTGGGGATAAATTGGGCGTTCCCTAAAAAGGTTAGCGCCGAGGGAGGGATTTGAACCCTCATGGGCTTGCGCCCGCTGGTTTTCGAGACCAGTGCACTGCCTGGTTATGCGACCTCGGCACTTGATAAACAGTTTCAGTAAGTCGTTATTTAAATCTCAACCGATCATCGTTTCTTTATGAAAATCGAAGTCGTGTGGTCGGGAACAACCAAGAAGGTTGAAACAAAGTCGCGGACAATAGAAAGCCTTCTCAAGGAGTTGGGAATAAACTCCGAAACCGTCATAGTTTCCGTAAACGGGGAAATCGTTCCGGAATCCCAAAAAATAAGGAAAAATGACAGGATAGAAATACTGAAGGTCGTTTCCGGTGGCTGACAAATGCTCTTGCGGGAAAAGGGCTGTTTACGAGCGCAAATACGAGGGAAACTCGTACTGCGCAGCCTGTTTCAAAACGCAATTTGAGAAGCGGGTTAAGAGAACGATACGGGAATACGGCTTGGTCGGGAAGAACGACGTTATTGTCGTGGGCATGAGCGGCGGTAAGGATTCTTCTGTCGTTCTGCTGCTGCTTAAAAAAATATTCGGCAACCGCCCGGACATAAAGATCATGGCAGTAAGCGTTGACGAAGGAATAAGGAATTATCGCGACAAAAGCCTCAAAGCAGCGAAAGCGCTGGCAAAGCGGCTCGGCGTCGGGCATTACACTGTCCGTTTCAAGACCAATCTTGGCAAAAGCCTCGACGAAATAATGAAACGCAGCACTGGAAATCTCAACTCGTGCACGTTCTGCGGGGTTTTTCGCCGTTATCTACTCAACCGCGCTGCAAGAGAGCTTGGGGCGACAAAAGTGTGCACAGGACATAACATGGACGACGAGGCGCAGGCGGTTCTTATCAACTATCTGAAAGGTGACGCCAAACGGCTGGCGAGAATGGGTCCGAGCCCGTCGATTTCAAAGAACGATAAATTTATTCCGCGGATAAAGCCGCTGCGTGACGTTCCGGAGAAAGAAAGCGCGCTTTACGCTGTGCTGAGCGATGTCGGAAATTACTGGGGGGAGTGTCCTTATGTTTCCGGAATTCGCTTCGAAGTCCGGGATTTCCTGAACAACGTTGAAGTGAAGCATCCCGGAACAAAATTCTCTTTTCTCAGGACATTCGATTCGATGCTGCCGGTCATCCGCGAAACAGCGGCGAAAACGGGCAGCGAGATAAACGAGTGCGATGTTTGCGGAGAGCCGTGCTCCGGCAGAATTTGCAAAGTTTGCGAGCTTCTGGACAAGCTCGGGGTCAGTCTTGCAAGGCAGGAGCGACTCGTGATAGAGCAAACGCGTTGAAAAGTTTTAAAAGCGCATGCAAACAATAATATATTTAAAAGAAATATAACAAAATGAGTTGAAATGAATAAACCAGAAAGTTCAATTTCCGGTGAAAGCCAAAAAACCGCTGTCCAGAATGCATATGGCCTGCATCTCACTGTAGACGGCTACGGCTGTAACAAAGAAAAATTATCCGATATAGACTTAGTTTTCAAAGCACTTGACAGTTTGCCCACGATCATCGGAATGCACAAGATCACAACGCCTTACGTTATACCCTACGACGGCTGCGGCAAGCCCGAAGACTGGGGAATATCGGGATTTGTAATGATAGCGGAATCGCATATCAGCATACACACGTACCCAGAGAAAGGCTACATAACCGCGGACGTCTATTCCTGCAAGCACTTCGATGTTGGTAAGGCCGTTAACTTTCTGACAAAGGCGTTTGGAATCAGGGAAATGGAAAAGAACGAAGTTGTCAGGGGACTGAAATTTCCCAAGCCAGCTTAATTTATACGTCCTTAAACACTCTTTTTAATTGGTTGTTATGAGGAAAGTTTCTGAGGAAATAGGAAAACTTCTCAACCTGCCGGGCGTTGAGATAACTCTTGAAACGCCGCCAGAACCCGAATTCGGCGATATCGCAACAACCGCATGCTTCAGCCTTGCGAAACAGGAACGAAAACCGCCCGCAAAGATCGCCGAGAGCATAGTTAACAATACAAAGATCCCAAAGAACTCGTTAATCGAGCGTATGGAAGCGAAGGCTGGGTACATTAATTTTTTCTTTAACCGCGCGAACCTTGCGAAAATGATCGTATCCGAGTCCATGAAAAAGGGCTACGGAAAACCGAAACCGTCGCGGAAAAGCGTGATTGTGGAGCACACGTCCGTCAATCCAAACAAGGCGCTGCATGTGGGTCACATAAGAAACTCGTGCCTTGGCGATTCGATCGCAAATATATTGTCGTTCTGCGGAAACAAGGTCAGCAGGGTCAATTACATAGATGACAGCGGCGCGCAGGTTGCGGACATAATCGTGGGTTTCAGGTTTTTGGGAATACAGCAGGAAACCAAAATGAAATTCGACCAGTACTGCGGCAACGAGGTTTACGTGAAAGTGAACAAGCTCTACGAGAGCGATCAGAAGCTTCAGGAAGAACGGCAGCACGTGATCCGGAACATCGAAGCCGGCAATAACGAGTTGTCCGATTTTGCGGAAAAGACCGTGGAAAGGATTTTGGCTGCGCAGCTCGTGACTCTCCAGAGAATGGGAATAGGATTTGATCTTCTTGTCAAAGAAACGTCCGTGTTGCGGGCGAAACTGTGGGACAGCGCGTTCGAAAAGCTTCGCGCGTCCGGTTTTGTGTACAAGGAAGCAGGCGGTAAAAATGCGGGTTGTTGGGTCCTGAAATTGTCGGACAGGCCCGAATTTTCAAAACTGGAAAACGCGGATAAGATACTCGCGCGTTCCGACGGCACGGTTCTCTACACCGGAAAAGACATTGCGTATGCCATGTGGAAGCACGGTATGGTCAAAGATATGTTCGGCTACAGAAAATTCGGAAAAGCGTGGGAGACTGGCGCGTACAGGAAAACAAAGCATCCGAAGTTCGGAAGCGTCGACAGGTCGATCAACATCATAGATGTTCGCCAGTCGTACGCGCAGGACGTCGTAGCAGCAGCGTTGGAAATGCTCGCGCCCGGAAAGGCCGATTACACGCATTACGATTACGGCGTTGTCGCGCTCAGCAGGAATACAATGCAGCAGCTAGGGATCGCTGTAGAAGACGGAAACATTTTTCACATGTCCGGCCGCAAAGGCGTTTTTATCAATGTGGACGACGTGCTTGACATTCTCGAAAACAAGGCCTACGAGGAAACAAGGAAAAGGAATCTTGGTGCGGATGAATCGTGGTTGCGATCAACGGCCTCGAAAATCGCGCGGTCTGCGCTGCGCTATGAAATGACAAAAATAGACAGGGAAAACACGATAACGTTTGACATGGAAGAATCGTTGCGCTTGGACGGAAATACAGCCTCGTATCTGCAGTACACTCACGCAAGGTCAATGAAAATACTTGAAAAGGCGGGCAAGATGCCGAAGTTGAGCCTGCCGGAAACAATAACGGACACGGAGTTTGAAATAATCAAGGCTGTCATGTCGTTCCCGGATATGATCGAAAAATCGTGTTCAAGCATTTCTCCGCAGGAGGTGTGCCGTTACGCGTATTCCCTTTGCACGCTGTTCAACAGATTTTATCACGACTCGCCGGTGTTGCGCGCAGAAGGCGCGACAAAGGATTTCCGCCTGAATCTTGTGAAGTCGTTTCTGGCAATATCGGAGAAGTGTCTGGACCTTGTGGGTATAGACGCGCTTGATAAGATGTAACAATTATTCCGAGCCGAATGTTCTTGAAATTAGCAGGGTCACAATGACCGCTATCAGCGTAACAATTATTGCGGCGACCATCAGGTATGGCCAAGTGCCGTCCTTTGGTATGTACTGCGTTATCATTGCTTTAATCGCATCGTTCCAGAACAACGCCGCTGTCAAGGAAAACGCGGTCGTGATAAAGGTTACCAGCTGTTTCTTCGCAGCCCCGACAGGCTCCTTCATGAAGCTGTTAACAGGGATGCCCCTTATTTTCTCGATGATCATTTTTTGCGGGAGAGGGTTGCCGAACCTACGGTTTATACGCCCGGCTATGCTGTCCTTGTGCACAAAATAGGATTTCTTAGCCACAAAACCGACCGAAGTATATTTATTCGCGGCGCAATATTAATCCGTTTGCTCGGTTTTCCGCGGCATGCGGTACTCTTTTTTATTTGCTGTAAATTGGTCGAAAAATTCCTTTATCTTGTCGATTATTTCCTCAATTTTGCCGACGATTTTCTTTGCCGACTCCTTGATTTTTCCCGCTTCTCCGGCATGTTCGGGAGGAGTATAGCCTTTGTTAGACGAATAACCTGGTTCCGGTAAAAGCATGTAGGCGATAACGCCAATTATTGCAAGAACAGCTATCACGCCAGCCACCATGATTATGTTTGCATTTCTCTTGTTTTGCTGGCTCATCTCAACGGTCTTTATCAGCGCGTCTGCCGTGTCCATCAGCGATTTGGCCTGTATCGCGAGCTCGTTCGCTTTTACAAAATCACCCGACGCGGAATAATTTTTTCCGGTCGATATCAGCGCAGCCGCTTCGTTTATCTTATCCGCAGCCAGTTTCAAATCCGTATTATTTACAGTAAACGCCTGCGTTACGTTCAGCCTGGCTATCAGCGACGAAAGCGATAACGTATAATTATCAAGCAGCGCGCTTATGCCGAGTTTTGTCGTTTCAGTCGGCATCACTACGAGGTAGAAGTATTCCGAATCTAGTTCCGTGTCTGCGCTGACTGAGTACGAAAGCGTGTAATTTTTCACAATCGCGTCTTTTGGCACGTTAAAGTTTACGGTAAAGTCTGTCGATTGTCCAGCGCTGAGCGCTGCGCTTGTCTTTGACGCGTTCCACCACGAGCTGTCGATGTTTTTTATTGTCAGAGTTATTGTTTCATCGTGCATGCCGTTATTGCTGACAGTAAGCGTTGTGGAATTTGAAGCGCCTTGCAGCAGGTAAACGGATTTTGCGTAATTCATAATGACAGCGCTATAACCCGCAACCAGGAATGTTTTCGTTGCGGTCGCGGTCGAATAACCGTCCTTTGTTGCGTTTGCCGACACCGTGAACGTGCCCGTCGCGGACGCAACGGGCGTGTAAGTTCCAATGCACTGGCCCGACGAGTTAGTCGTGCACGACGAACTTGAAACTGCCGCCCCGCTTGGATTCTTGATCGAATATTTCACGCTCACGCCTGACGTCTTTGTAATGCCGCTGGTAACATTGAATACGAGGTTGACAGGCGTGCCTTTCAGGTACGCTGGCTTGTCAGTTGAAATCGAAAGTGCCAAGGAAGGCACGAGCGATCCGGACCCGCTGCCCGGATTGGTGGTTCCGGAAGAAAGGAAGCTTCCTGTGTATGTGATTGTGTATGTTGTGTCGTTCAAAATCCATACGCCTGACGGGCTGGAGCCTATCGCATCGGGTGTGCATGTCGAGTTCGCGCCTATGGTCACACCCCACAACGAATTGTTCGAATAACTGCTGAAACCGGAAAGACTTCCTATGTTGTATACGCTTGTGTAGCCGCTTGCCAGCGCTGCGCACGAACCTCCTCCCGTCAACGAAAGCTCAACAGACACGTTATCCAGCGCACCGCCCCCGACGTTCATTACAGTGACATTTATTTCCCTTGTACCTATGTTGGTGAATTCGTCGCCATAATTTGTCCCGTTTGATAAAGTGATAACAAGCGCGCTGCTGTTTACATAAAGATAATTGAATTTGCCGACCCCGCTATTTTGCGTTATCGAGTTGTTTTCTCCGGCATTTACGAAGACGGAATAATTGCCGCCGGGTATTGTTGACGGTATCGATACATTAAGAATATACGTTTTCATGTTCTGATTCATTTTAGTGATGTTAGCAGCAATGCTGACATTCGTGAAGTTGAGCGTATAGTTAGAACCCTTGTACGGAAATTCGTTCTGCAGCCAGACAACGAAGTTTGTCGCGTTTAGAATACCCACAAACGTGTTGTTTTGGAATGTCACATTCACTGTTATGTTCGCAAACACAGGCGGGTAAATGATTGGTATTGCGGTGTAATTTACGGTTTTGTTTATCGGTTCTATCCACACTCCCCCGTTAATCTGGTTTGTGGCATTGTAAACAACCGTGTTTAATTTGTTTGTCAGATTCAGCGTCACATTGATGAGGAAATTATTGTACGGGTGGGCGTCTGTCGAGTTTAATTTTATCCAGCCGTAATAGACCAACTCGCCAGCATTCATCGTGGTTGTGTTTATGCTCAGTTTGAAAAGAGTGGAGCTCGCCGCGCTAATAGGGTTGCCAAATGAATAGTTGAATCCCAGTGTGCTCAATGTGTTATTTAACCACGTTGAATTTGTGTCCGTTAAATTTAGCGCGTATGATCCGGTGTTGTTCAGGAAAAATATAAAGCTTATCGTTTTATTAGATCCGATATTGTCGGTTATGTACAAAAGTTTTTGCGAGAAGCTGTTGTTTACCATTAACATCGGAACAGTAACGTTCATCCCGAACGGTATTGACATATAATTTCCGGTGCCTGCGTAAAGCGTAACCGTGCCGTTGTAAATTCCGTCGCTGGACATTACAGGAACAATAAGGTTGAAGTCGAC
>JAZDLW010000003.1:0-13494 GCA_043801595.1 Candidatus Aenigmatarchaeota archaeon | reverse complement strand
CGGGAAATTTCACGATTGGCCCGAACCAAGGGATGCAGCTGATAAGGAATTATCCCGTGTTCGCCAGCGGAAAATACACTGTGCGCATAGGGACAAGAAGCAATGTTGCTGAGATGACAATGGATTGTTTATAGCACCGCATATGTCCGGCAACTAAAAAAATAAGGATGACGGCCGGATGGTATTTACAACTGTCCGGCCGTCCAAATTTTTTGGGTTAGCTAAATTTTCCCTGGTTTTACCTGAGTATTTCGATTCCCAGCTCCGACGACGTCTCGGTCTTTGTGAGGTTCTCGGTTGTGTGTCCAAGTATGTACGGACTTTTTACTCCCGTAACAATGGTTATCACCTGAACCTTGTTCCCGAAGTTTGGCACAATGCGTGCGCCCCAGATTACCTGGGCCGATGGATCGAGTTGTTTCGATACAAACTCGCCGATCGTATTGACTTCGTCCAGCTTAAGGTCGGGTCCTCCGGTTATGTGGACCAACGCTCCGCTGGCGCCCTGATAATCAACCTCGATCAACGGGTTTGATAACGCCTTTGTTATCGCATCTTCCGCGCGATTCGATGTCGAAGATTCGGCAAAGCCGATCGCAGCAACTCCGCCTGTGTGCATTACTGCCTTTATATCGGCATAGTCGAGGTTAACCAACGAAGGTTGCGATATTGTCTCGGATATTCCTTTGATCATTGTCGCAACAAGCTCGTCCGCAAGCGCGAACGCCTGGTTGATCGGCAGGTCTCCTGCAAACTCTAGCAGCTTGTCATTTTCTATTACTATTACGCTGTCGCAGTTCTCTCTCAGCCTGCTTAAGCCGTCTTCGGCTTTAACAATGCGCGCGCCTTCGATCTTGAACGGCATCGTCACTGTCCCGATTACCATTGATCCGGCTTCCTTGGCAATTTGCGCAACGACCGGCACAGCACCTGTTCCTGTCCCGCCTCCCATTCCCGCAACCACGAAAAGCATGTCACAGCCCTGGATGGATTCTCTTATCTGCTGACGACTCTCTTCAGCCGACTTGCGCCCTATCTCCGGATAACCGCCTGCTCCCAATCCTCTGGTAATTTCCTTGCCTAGCAGGATTTTCTTGTCAGCCTTTGTCATTGCCAAAGCCTTTGCGTCTGTATTCACGGCAACCGTGGATGCGCCCTCTATCCCCATCTCTGTGAGACGGCTGATAGTATTGCAACCACCGCCACCGCAACCGAAGACCATGATCTTTGCTTTCTTGACTTCAATGCCAAATTCGCTGGCTATTTTTTCATCCAAACTCTTCATGTCGAATTTCTCTGCCACACTGGGCTCGTTACTATATCCGTACGCTTTTTCAAAAGCGGACTGGAGTAAACTACTCAAATTCCGCACCCCCATTTTGCTCAAGCTTTTTCTAAAAGCTTGTATGAAGCGAACGTTGTTCGCTTCAATAGGGTCAAAAATATATTTTTCCAGACCCAAAAGTTTTTATTTAAGCTTCACCATCTTTCTCTAGAAAGAATTTTTCACCAGTGCTTCCATTGAGAAAACAAGTTGTTTTCTCAATTAGAAAACCAATGGTTTTCTAATCACTGTTGGAAAGTAGTGCATTAACAAGTCTGAAAATTTAGAGCAGTCCAAACGAATCGAATCATAATCTGTTGTCCAGACAGATTTGATCACAATCAAAACTTTGTCCAGAAGTTTTGACAATAGTTACTATACCTTTTTCTAAAAAGGTACTTTTATTTTATTTTTCTGATATATATACGTTTTTCAGCCTCTTGAAAAGTAATCGTCCAAGCTTTTTGCTTCGTAACCTTTGGAATTATTTGCCAACAAGGAGCGTATCAGAACCTCGACTGTTTCAAATTGCGTGAATACTGGTATTTGCAGTTCTGTGGCCGCGACGCGCATGGTTCTCTCGTCCTCGATACTCTGTTTTGATGTGCCTGGCACGGTTATAACCAAGTTTATCTTGCCTTCCTGGATGAAATCCAGGACGTTAGGATAACCTTTGCCTATTTTTTTAAGCACAACAAACTCCTTGAACCCGCTGTTCGCCAAACGCTCTGCATTTCCTTCGGTTGTGAATATGGCATAGCCTAAAGCCCTTAGGTTATTTGCCGTATCCAAAAGTTTTGGCTGGAGGTCTCGCGAGAGAGAAAGCAGCACGTTTCCATGGCTGGGCAAAGGAATTTCGGTTGCCAAAAAAGATTTTACCAGTGCCTCCTGGAACGTGTCGCCGAGGCAGGCAACCTCTCCTGTGGACAGCATCTCCACGCCTAGTAAAGGATCCGAACCAGACAACCGTATGAAAGAGAACATTGGAGATTTCACGCATATCTTGGCGTCCAGCATGCTATCGATTTTCAATTTCTCTCCCAGCATGCAGTTTGTCGCAATCGTGATCAGATTTTCATTCGTCGCCTTGGATACAAAAGGCATAGATCTCGAGGCGCGCAGGTTGCATTCAATGACAAACACATCAGGCTCTGTGCCATCTATTGTGATATACTGCATGTTGAACGGACCCTTTATTTTCAGGGAAAGGGCTATCTTTTTAGTATAGTCGACAATCTTCTCCTGGGCTTGTTTGCTTATCGATTGCGGCGGTATCACCATTACGGCGTCGCCCGAATGTACACCGGCCTGCTCTATGTGTTCTATTATGGAGCCTACCAGGACATTATTGCCATCGGACACAGCGTCGACTTCGACTTCTCTTGCGTTTTCTATGAACTTGGAAACAACAACCGGATATTCTGCAGATATCTTGGCAGCTGTTTTTACACAATCTTTTAACTCAACCTCATTGTACGCAACGCGCATCGCTGCGCCACTCAGCACATAGGAAGGCCTTACAATAACAGGGTACTCCACGCCTTTCATGGATTCCTTGATCTCGTCCATCGAATTCAGACTTAGCCACAAAGGCTGTTTTATCCCAAGCTCGTCCAATAGCTTTGAAAATTTGGACCTGTCTTCAGCTATGTCTATGGATTCCGCTGAAGTGCCAAGGATATTGATATTCAACTCTGCCAGTTTTTTAGCAAGATTGTTTGGCGTTTGTCCGCCAACAGACACGACAACGCCTTTGAAATTTCCGCTTTTAGTTTCATGTTCAATGATGTCCATTACCCTTTCAAGCGTGATTTCTTCAAAATAGAGCTTATCGGACATGTCGTAATCCGTCGATACAGTTTCAGGATTACAGTTAAGAACTATGGCCTCATAGCCTTTTGATCTCAAAGCCCATACGCAGTTCATGGTGCACCAGTCAAATTCAACAGACGACCCTATCCTGATAGGCCCGGACCCGATTACCAGCACCTTTTCTTTGCCGGATTTGCCTGTGTCGTCGTTCTCGTAACCGCCATAAGTAACGTACAAATAATTTGTCTGGGCCGGCCATTCCGCAGCCAGAGTGTCTATTTGTTTTATGCTCGGTGTAATGCCCAGTTCTTTTCTCAGCCTTCTTATTTCCATTCCGCCCTTTCCTGAGATTTTACCGATCTGTTCGTCGCTGAAACCAAGCTTCTTGGCTTCGGCGAGAATTTTTTTGTTCAGACCCTGTTCCTTTAACGCATTTTCCATGTCCAGAATATTTTTTATCTTGCAAAGGAACCATTTGTCTATGCCTGTCAAATCATGGATCTCTCCCACATTCATCCCCTGCCTTAGCGCATCAACTATCCGGAAAATGCGTTTGTCCGTTGGATTCGATAACGCGAATCGCAGCGTCGCCATACCGGTTTCTTCTTCCGCATTCAGCAAATCCAGATCCAGACAGCGCAAAGCCTTTTGCAGCGCCTCTTCAAAACATCTTCCTATTGCCATTACCTCGCCTACAGATTTCATCTGCGAGCCTATGTCTCTGTTCACGCCCGGAAATTTCTGGAAGTCCCATTTGGGTATTTTCACAACCGCATAATCCAACGCAGGCTCAAAATCCGCTATGGTTATGCCGGTCACGTTGTTTTTTAATTCTGGTAATGTGTAACCTATTGCAAGTTTAGCTGCAATGTACGCCAGCGGATAACCTGTGGCTTTTGACGCAAGCGCGGAAGAACGAGACATGCGGGGGTTCATCTCTATCGCAACGAACCTCTCGCTTTTCGGATCCAGCGCGAATTGTATGTTACACTCGCCGATTATGTTTACCGTCTTTACTATACGTATGGCAGCTTCCCTCATCATGTGATACTCCTTGTTGGTCAGTGTTTGTGTTGGCGCGACGACAATCTTTTCGCCTGTGTGTATTCCCAGAGGGTCAAACCCTTCCATCGCGCAGATTATCACAGTATTATCATTCATGTCCCGCACAATCTCGTACTCAATTTCCTTCCAGTGGGCCAAATACTCTTCGATGAGAACCTGCGAGTTCACTGTCCAGCCCAGCGCTTTTTTAACTATGTTTATCAGTTCGGTCCTGTTCTTCGCGACGCCCGAACCGCCGCCGCCCAGCATAAAACCTGTCCTTACAATTACAGGATAGATCGTCTTATCAACCATTCTTTCAGCGTCTTCCATAGAATATGTCACATAGCTTGTTGGAATCCGGACATCGGAATCTTTCATCGCTTCTTTGAACAGCGCCCTGTCCTCGGCCTTTTCTATCGCTTCGATGGGCGTTCCCAGAATTTTTACGTTGTACTTTTGCAGGACGCCTAATCTTGCCAGCTTAACTCCGATATTCAAAGATGTCTGGCCGCCGAAACTTAGCATAATGCCGTCGGGCTTTTCTTTGGCTATCACTTTTTCGACGAACTCGGGCGTTATAGGCTCCAAATATATTTTATCCGCCATTTCTTTCGATGTTTGTATTGTCGCTATGTTCGGGTTTATCAAAACCGTCTTTATCCCTTCCTCCCTCAGCGCTTTCAGCGCCTGCGAGCCGGAGTAGTCGAATTCGGCAGCCTGGCCTATTCGAATTCCACCAGAACCGATGATCAAAACTTTTTTTATCCACTCAAACTTTGGCATTATCTTGCCATCCTGACGAATTTGTCAAATAAAAAACCAGTATCGACAGGCCCGGGCGCAGCCTCGGGATGGAACTGCACGCCAAACACAGGAAGTCTGGTGTGCGCTACCCCTTCTATTGATTTGTCATTACCGTGTGTCATAGTAACCTTGACGTCTTCGCAATTTTTGACATCGACCGCAAAGCCGTGGTTCTGGCTTGTAATGTAACAGCGATTGTTCGCATCTATAACAGGGTGATTCTGTCCGCGATGGCCGAACTTAAGCTTGTAAGTGTTCCCGCCCAACGCCAAAGCAAGAAGTTGTACGCCTAAGCAGATTCCGAAAATCGGAATTTTATACTCGATGAGATTTTTTGTTGTTTCAATCGCATAATCAACTTTTTTCGGGTCACCCGGCCCGTTTGAAATTAGGATACCGTCCGGATTATAGCTCATTATCTTGTCCGCATTGAAGTTTGCCGGGACGCGTATGACGTGAACATCCCTTGCAACAAGGCTGCGTATGATATTTTCTTTTGCCCCGCAATCCAGAATAACAACTCTCATTTTCCCATTCGTGTTGTACTCTTTCGGTTCTTTGGTTGTGACTTCGCTGACAAGATCAATTTCATTCGGATTAGGCATGTTTTTCGCAATTTCTTTTAACTTTTCAGGGTCCGTTCCGTCATTCGAAATAACGCCTAACATAACTCCATGAATGCGCAAGGTTTTCGTAAGTGTGCGCGTGTCTATGCCCGTTATTCCGGGTATGCCCTCGCGCGACAGCCATTCATTCAGGCTGCAAACAGATGTCCTGTGCGAAGGCGATTCACAGAGCTCGTGTATCAGGTAACCTTCAATTTTCGGTTTATCAGACTCAAAGCTGTCTGGGTCTACGCCGTAGTTTCCGATCATCGGATAAGTCTGGCAAAGTATCTGGCCTTTGTAGCTGGGATCTGTTATGGATTCGCAATACCCGACCATTCCTGTGTTGAAAACTACCTCGCCTGTTGAAGTCTTTTTAGCTCCAAAGCCGTCGCCTCGAAAAACCATTCCATTTGAAAGAACAAGAAAGGCTTGTGTATCCGGCTTCGCATTTTTGTAATTTGCCGCCAACAAAAACCCACCTCTAATTCACCGTCCAGAGATTTAAGCTTTCCAAGCACATAACAGTTTCATGCGACTGGAAAACAAACGCATTGTTGTAACTGGCGGCGCAGGCTTTATCGGATCGCATCTTGTCGATCTTCTTGTTTCAAACAATTCCGTGACCGTTGCGGACAACCTCCCGCCCGACCGGATAAAGACTATCAACAGCAAAGCCGATTATGTCAACGCCAACCTGCTCGACAAAAACTCGGTTCAGTCTGTTATGAAAAATTTTGATCTGGTCATCCATCTTGCGGCAAACCCGCTGGCCAGCGTGACCGACTCGTCGGAAATGCTTGAAAACATACTCATGACCCATAACATCCTTGAAGCGATGAAAACGAACAACATCAGGAACATAGCCTTCGCATCATCGGCAATAGTCTACGGAAACGCGCCCTCGCCTACCAAGGAATCGTATGGTCCGCTAACCCCGCATTCGCTCTACGCAGCCTCGAAACTTGCATGTGAAGCACTTATCTCATCATATTGCCACACTTTCAACCTTAATGCGTGGATATTCCGCTTCGCAAATGTCGGTGGACCGAGGCTTAAACACGGACCGATCTACGATTTCGTAATCAAGCTTAAGAAAAACCCGAAACAGCTTGAGGTTCTTGGCGACGGCTCGCAGTTGAGATGCTATCTGGATATCAAAGACTGCATTAAAGGAATAATGCACATAATCGAACACGCGGAAAGTACGGTTAATGTCGTTAATCTCGGCTCCGAAGATGTTATCAGCATCAAAAGAATAGCCGAAATCGTGATCGAAGAGATGAATGTTGACGCGAAAATCGTATTCACATCAAACGAGGCAAAGGGCTGGAAAGGCGATGTCAAAGTTTTCCAGCCGGACATCGGTTTCGCAAAGACGCTGGGCTGGTCGCCTTCATATGACTCTGAAAAAACGGTCGCCGAAACCGTCCGGTCGCTTGTCAGGGAAAACCTCTGACAATTTTTGCAAGTTTATTTTAACTTTGATACCCAATAATATCATATGAGCGTGCAATGTTCCAACTGCGGCGACAAGACCGCAAAACCAGTGCTGTGTGCCGAGTGCAGCGAATTCTCATGCGAAAAATGCGCAATAGCAAGCAGCGAATCGACGAACTGCGTAAAATGCTTTTTAAAATCGCTTAACATAGCCGAAAGGAAGATGTGGACCAACGTGCTAAAGAAAAAGGGCGTTATCAAGGAACGCGTTGAGGATATCCTTAATTATCTCGGCTCGCCTGTGGTAGAGTTCACTTACACCATAATCGGCGACAAAAAAAGCTGCACAATCAAGACGCACGGGCCGAAGGGCGTCGAATACAACCGCGTCTCTTACGATGTTTTCAAAGGCTTGTGGGACAAGGCGAACCGCCTTGGTTTCGAGCCGAAGCGCATACCCTTCGGGGAGCGTATAATCGTAACTAAGGAAACGCTGCCTACAAAAAAAGCATAGTCGCTAATACAACCTTTTTGGAAAGGAAAAACTATTTAAATCCAGCCATAATATATATGGTTAATCGAAAAGCCGCTATTATATTAGCTGATTAACATGCCGTACACTTTGATCATTTCGGAAAAGCCAAAAGCAGCATTTCGTATTGCACAGTCATTGGCCGAAGGCCGGGTTGAATCGAAAAAAAACGACGAAGGCGCTGTTTATTACACGATCACCCGAGGCGGAAAAAACATAGTCGTTGTTCCAGCAGTAGGCCATTTGTTCGGGTTAAAGCAGGCGTCGAAAGGCTGGAAATATCCTGTGTTTGACGTTGTCTGGAAACCTATCTACGAAAACAAGCGCAGCGCGTACACCAAAAAATACTTTGACAACATCGCCGCTGTTGCAAAAGACGCCTCGGATTTCATTGTCGCAACAGACTATGACACCGAAGGCGATGTGATCGCAACGAACATACTTAACATTATCTGCAACCAGACCAACGCAAAACGCATGAAATTCTCCACACTGGTAAAATCCGAACTTGAAGACTCATACGAACATGCGCTCCCGACAATGGATGCGGGACAGGTTAACGCAGGTTTGGCCCGCCATGTCCTGGACTGGTATTACGGCATAAACACAAGCCGCGCGCTCAGCCTTGCAATGAAGGCTGCCGGCCGTTTCTTCGTTTTATCAACAGGCCGTGTACAGGGCCCGGCTTTGGGACTTCTCGCAGAACGCGAAAAGGAAATAAAAGCGTTTATCCCTGTTCCATTTTGGGAGATTGAGCTTCATTTCATTGCTGAGAACGAAAAGATCATAGCCCAGCATGAGAAGGATAAATTCTGGGACAAGAAAGAAGCGACAAAAATAGTTGCGGACTGCACTGACAAAGACGCGGCAATAACCGATATAGAAAAGAAAAGATACAGGCAGAAACCTCCTGTTCCGTTTGATTTGACATCGCTGCAAGGCGAATCCTACCGCTGGTTCGGCTACACGCCAGTCCAGACGCAAAATCTCGCGCAATCGCTTTACGAGTCCGGATTAATTTCGTATCCCAGAACCTCCTCGCAAAAGCTGCCTGAACAGCTGGGATTGAAAAACATACTCGAACAACTGTCAAAACAGCGCAGTTATTCAAAGCTCGCAAAAGAACTGCTTTCTAAATCCGAACTAAAGCCGAACGAAGGCGAGAAATCCGATCCCGCCCACCCGTCAATATTCCCGACAGGCGAGATGCCGCAGAAAATAACAGCGCAGCAGGAAAAATTGTACGATCTTATTGTCAAACGTTTCCTTGCCGTGTTCGCAGAGGAGGCGACGCGCGAGTCTGTAAAGTACACGCTTTCGATCAACGAAAACAAATTCAATGTCACGGGAAAAACAACAATAAGCGACGGCTGGCTGAGATTTTATAAACCGTACATCTCCGCTGAAGATATCTCGCTGCCTGACTTCCAGAAAGGCGATTCATTCAGCGGGTCTATAGAGATGTTATCCAAGGAAACGCAGCCGCCGAAAAGGTTTAACGAGGCATCGCTCGTTAAAGAACTTGAGTCGCGCTCGCTCGGTACGAAAGCAACGCGGGCAACAATAGTCAGGACATTATTCTCGCGCGGTTACGTTATGGGAAAGTCCATCGAGGTTTCAGATCTGGGAATGACCGTTGCGGACACGCTTAGCAAGTACTCGCCGGAAATACTCTCCGAAGAGCTGACAAGAAGCTTTGAGGTTGAGATGGAGAAAATACAATCCGGAGAGGTTAAAAAGGAAAAAATAATCAAAGACGCCGAAGTATTGCTCGAAAAGACCCTGAACAATTTCAAGAAGAATGAGAAGGAGATCGGCGAAACGCTGCTAGCTGCGTTCATAACAATGAGGCGCGCAGCAAAACTGATAGGCAAATGCCCGAACTGCGAGAAGGGAGAGTTAAAAATCATAAGGTCAATGAAATCCGGCAAGCGTTTTATAGGTTGTTCGTCTTATCCGGACTGCAAGACAGGCTTCCCATTGCCGCAAACAGGCATTATCGAGCCGTTGAAACAGGACTGCGCAAGGTGCGGGAAACCGATGATCGTTGTTCGTCGCATCGGGCGCGTGTTCCGCAACTGCATAGACATGAACTGCAAGCCGCCTGGTAAAGCCGCAACATCCGAAGTTGGCGCAGATTCGCCTGCGAAAGCCGCGGAAGGGACAATAGCCATAACGGAAACGATAGCTACAAAAACTCCCGAAGCCAATATTAAAGTAAAAGCTTCTAAACCCAGAAAAAGAAAAAAGCTGGCTAAGGATGAAAAAAACAATAATCTTTGATTTGGGCGGCGTTCTGGTAGAAGACGGCGTATACCCGATGCAGCGGAACCTGAGCGAAAAATTCAATCTGGATTACGGCGAGGTTAAAAGGTTCTCCGTAGCAGGCTTCAGGCGGATGTTTGTCGGAAAACTGTCCGAGAACGAGTTCTGGAAAAAATTCGATTATAAGTTCGGCCTGAACAACGGCACCGCGGAGTTAAGCAAAGAACTTCACGAGTATTACAAGATAAACAACGGCGTCAAAAATCTCATTGCGCGTCTTAAAAAAAACGGCTACAAAGTGGGTTTCTTGTCAAACAGCACAAAAGAGATAACAGGCTACCTTGAAAAGAAATACGGCTTTACCGACATGTTTGACTTCGGCGTATTTTCCCATAAGGTGCGCACGCGCAAGCCGCACAAAAAAATATTCGGCATAGCATTGAAACGCGCAAACTCCGATGCGAAATCAACAATATTCATCGACGACAACCTTTCGTACATCAAAGGAGCGAAGGCAGCCGGATTGACTACGATTCATTTTATCTCGGCACCGCAAACAATTGATTCTTTGAAGAAGCTGGGCGTTGACGTATGAACGGCGGCCGGCTGGCAATGCTGTCAGCGATACTGATAGGCGTAAGCACCGTATTCTCGAATCTCGCCTCAAAAAACACGTCTCCGTTGCTCGTCTCAACCTACGCATTGTTAATATCCGCAGCGCTTCTTTTCATAATCATTTTCTGCACCAAAAATAAAATTCCAAGTATATACGAAATAAGCAGGTCCGCCGATTTCTGGAAAATAACAATATCGAGAAATATAGCCGGGGCGGTTTTGCTGCAATACGGCCTGAGCATGACAAGCGTGATAAGCTCGGTCGTCATGCTTCGTTTGGAACCGGTCTTCGTAATGGCGTTCGGCCATTTGCTGCTAAAAGAAAAGATGAAAACAAGGGAAATTCTCTACGTTTTAGCAATGATTGTCGGAGCAATATTGATGTCGACCGCTGGGAATTTATCGCTCGGTACAGCGCAGATAGGAGATCTTTTGATAGCGCTCGCTGTAGTCTTCATGGGTTATTCGTACATACCCGTACGACGAATAACGCAAAATTCGGATCCGGTCCAGATAACCGCATTCTCCAATTTCGCAGGCGGTTTGGTATTGCTCGTTGCATCGGTCATAATTCTCCCGAGCCTCGTTATGTCCGACAAGGCTTTCGGGTTCACAATGGCGAGCGTGATTTTGTTCTACGTGATCGGTTTGACGCTATGGTTCAAATCGTTGAAAACAACAAAGGCGTGGATCGTTGCATCGCTTTTGTCATTAAGTCCGATAGCCGGCGGATTGATAGCTTTCGTCTGGTTGGGAGAATCTATAAATTTCATCCAGCTGGTTGGCGCAACGATAATCCTGGTCGTATCCTACAAAATTTCAACAGAACACAAGGATTGAACAACAGAACTTGTATAAAAACCTGTAATCTATATTGTTGTTATGAATGACGATCTTGGTAAAATTCTTAAATTCCTGCACTTGGCCGAAAAACTAAAGTCAGAATTGCGGCACAGCTGGCTGTCCGACGGAAGGCGCGAAAGCGTTGCCGAACACACATGGAGAACGTCGCTGATGGCTATACTTCTTGAACCTCTTCTAAAAAAGCCTGTAAACTTGGAAAAGGTTTTGAAAATGGTTATTATACATGACATCGTAGAAGCTGAAGCAAAGGATGTTCCTGCATTTGAACAAGGCAGGAAAGAAGAAAAAGTCCGGAATGAACAAAAAGCGATTGAAAATATAAGAACAATGCTCGATAGCAAAACTGGCAACGAAATTTATGATTTGTGGCAGGAGTTTGAAAATCTCATAACATTGGAAGCTAAATTTGCCAAAGCCCTTGACAGAATAGAAGTACTGATACAGCACAACGAGGCTGACATTAAAACATGGAAAGAAATTGAGCATGCCTTCAACCTCGTGTCGGCTGATAAATATTGCGAATTCGACGAAACGATAAAATTGTTCAATGAAATGGTCAAAGAAGATGCTTTGGAAAAATTAAAAAATTCCGGCGTTGATATTGAGAAAGTCAAATCAAACGCTGCCAAAATGCGCAACGAAAATTAACAAATCTTATCGGAGATCCGCCAACAACGCGTTAACGGACCTCCTTTTATACGAACTCGCACCACCCCCGACTGCTATCTAAAGCGTGTCAATGACACGTTTTGATCTACTCCAACTGCTACGATGTCCATTACTGGCTGGCTTAGAAATAGCCGGACACCCCCACATTCGCTGGTGAGAGGGAAGCGGACAGTCGAGTTGAAACAGGTATAACCTGTTTCGACAGCCGACCCGCCCGCGATTTTAGGCAATTGCATCGTTTCATTTATTATCATACGTTATACGACCTTATACTACTGTATACTACCTTGTATATAAAGTTTACGGGGGGGGGGGCGTTGTTGCTAAACTGGCGAATGTTGCTAAAGTAGGCTAAATGTTGCTAAAGTCGATGATTTTCACTTTATGTAGCAATTGCCGTGTCTTCTTTAATTTTTCCGTAATTGTTATAGTATTCGAAGAATTCTGTTATTATTTCATTTCTCATCTTTATGGAGAATTGTCCATATGCCGCTTGTATCACAAAATTATAAAAATACAACAATTTACGGTATTTTTTATCATAATCCAAACCCTTTTTTACCTGTTCTTTTAACGTCCTGATAAATCTCAGATAAAATGCGGCAAATTTCGCAGTTTCGTTTTCTTTTTTTGTCCTTATCAAGTTTTCGACAAATAAGTAAGCAGTTATAATGTATGCTCTATTACCTATTTCGTTAGCTGATTTGCCAAAAGATTTATTGAGCACATCGAACGTCTTTTCTATTAATTCGATATTTTCTTTATTATTTTTCAAGGACTGATACTGTTTAAAAAATGATAACAAATTATCATAATTAGCACTTTGATATTTACCTAAGATAGAAATTCCAAAAGAATTTATGCAAATTTGAGCAATAATCTGTTCTTTAGAAAATCTTTTTTTAGGTATTCTTACTTTCTTGATGAAGGGATAATTTATCGCAGTTTTGAATACAAAATCTTTCATATCACCCGAAAGAGAATGTAATTTTTCTCCAACGTTGAGCGGCTTACCTAATTGTAATCGTCTAAACATCTCTCTTAATTCTTGATCCTCGGCACCTTCTTCGATGATTGCTATTGGTATCTTAAAATTTTCAATTCTTTCTTTTGTTGTCTCGTTAAAGTCTTCTATGCATTTATCATCTACTATAACATCACCATTGAAGAATTCGACAATACTGTTAATTCGTTGTCGACCGTCTATGCAATCAAAGAAACCGTCATTCTTTTCGTATAAAAAAATCAGGGGTATTGGTATATCACTGATAATCGAGTCTATTAATTTAGATTTTTGTGAGCTGTCCCAAACATTTGGTTCTCTTTGATAATCTGGAAATTCTATAGCACCTCGTTTTTTAAATATATCTATTACTTTCCATTGTTCAATACGGTGTTTCATAAAATGTCCTCTCTTAGGTATGTATTAATAGCATCTTTTATACGATTTTATAAATAAATTTTCATATATAATCTGATCTATAATCTCCCTGTCAACCCCAGCTCTTCTAACTGTT
>JAZDLW010000025.1:0-11534 GCA_043801595.1 Candidatus Aenigmatarchaeota archaeon | reverse complement strand
GAGCTAGAAGGGGCTGAAAGGTTCCTGAAGATGGTGGTCAGGCTCAAGTTTTTCATGAAAATTTTTAAGCAGGATATTACATAGCAATATTCTTCCCGATAAAAGCACCTGATTTTTGCTTAGAGGCTTCTATAGGCATTTGTCGTATTTTACCGAAAACACCTGATTTACAAGCTGTATTGTCACCGTTTTGGTGTGTTCTGCTGGCGTTAGCCAAGAAAAATTGACTTGAAGACGGCTAAAAACTAAGGCTAAAATGCAAGTTTATCTTACTTCTTGAACTACTAGAATTCCGAAAAACCTTAAATACTAGTCGGTTGAATATAATTCTGCTGGTTAGTATGACAGGACAATAAACCTGCATTGGAACTATTTTTACAGTCTTAAAGACTGGCATGAAAAAGCGTGCCGACCAGCAAAAGACTGGAGAGGTTTCGGATATACGACACCTCGTTGCCGGATACTGTCTGGCTGCTAATATTATAGTATTATAGTAGGAAACATAACAGATACGAATGGTTTGGAACGAGTAACATCTTTTCAAACCAAACGCAGACCGAAACACATGAACTGTGTTTTAGTTTGCACAGGCAATGACGCGAAGTAACTGTCTCAAGAGCGTAGTAAGCTGAAACAGGTAAAACCTGTTTCTCGCTACCCGATGACGAGAAAGAACACCTTTGGAGCTTGTATAGGAATCAATTACGACGATTTGCAGATGCTTTGCAGATCCGGGCGAAATGATACTGAGTCCCATCGGGGGCTTTATCGTAATGATGCATCATAGGCAGGCCGCAGTGGATTACTGGAACAACAGATATTCTAAAAAAATATTTTCGTTTCAGTAGTTCAATGAAAAAAAGTCTTTTTGATCGAATTTAAAAAATTCGTTCAAAGAATGGCAATTAAATAGGAAAATTGAGTTCAAACTCGACGCCATTTGGTGGATGACTCGGCTTCGGTTGTCGAAGAAGGACGTGGTAAGCTGCGATAAGCCTTGGGTAGGCGCATACAGCCTTTGATCCAGGGATCTCCTAATGGGACATCCTGTTAGAATAAACTTCTAACGTTCGGGTAGCTAGACACACACGCAAGTGTGTGTCAGGCTTCCGAAAGAGAACGGGGTGAGTTGAAGCATCTTCGTAGCCCCAGGAAAAGAAATCAATTGAGATTGCGTTAGTAACGGCGAGTAAAAGCGCAACAGCGCAAACCGAATCCCCTATCGACGAGGTAGGGGAGATGTGGAGTTATAGGACTTGGGTTCTGCCCAGCTTTTTGAGCCAAAGCTTCTGGAAAGAAGCGCGACACAGGGTGATAGCCCCGTAGGCGAAGAAAAGAAGGTGGATACCAAGTATCCTGAGTACCGCAACTTGGATATGTTGTGGGAATTTGGGTGGCATTTACATCCAACGCTAAATACAAACGAAGTCCGATAGAATATTAGTACGGTGACGGAAAGTTGAAAAGAACCCTTGAAAGGGAATGAAAAGAACCTGAAACCAAATGGCAATAGCCGGACACTGCTCGAAAGGATCTTCCTTCCGAATGAAGAACTCGTGAGGGTTTTGTAAGGGGAAGGATGCCGGAGTGGTGTCGTACGTTTTGAAAAACGCGGTAGGGAGTTTATTTCTGTGGCGAGACTAAGCCGTTAAGCGGTGGAGTCAAAGCGAAAGCGACAAGTTCGCAACTGCTTCGTGCAGCTAGGAACGCCGTGTGAAAGCGCGGGAAGTCACCGGAATAAAACCCGAATCTGGTCGATCTAGTCCTTGGTAGGCTGAAGCCCCGAGAAATCGGGGTGGAGGGCCGTTAGGGGTTCTGGTATTCAATCCGTTCCCGAGACCAGGGATTAGGGGTGAAAAGCCAATCGAGATCAGGGATAGCTGGTTCCCCCTGAAATGAGCCTCAGCTCAGCCTCGTCGGAGATTGATTACAGAGTACAGCACTGATTGGGAATCCAAGTTTCGAAAGAGACAGATTTCCTGTCAAACTCGGAAACTGTAATCGTCGTAGAAGACGGGAGTGAGGTTACCGGGGTAAGCTCGGTATCCGAGACCGGAACAACGGAGACCAAGGTTAAGGTCCCTAAATGTTAGCTAAGTGGCAAAGGATGTCTCAGTTCTTAAACAGCGGGGAGGTTGGCTCAGAAGCAGCCACCCTTTAAACAGTGCGTAATAGCTGACCCGTCTAGAATTGGGGCGCCCAAAATGGAAGGGACTAAGTTAACTACCGATACCTTGGATTTTGGAATTTGTTCCAAAGTGGTAAGGGGGTGTTCCCTTAGGGCAGAAGCTCCTTCGTGAGAAGAAGTGGACCTTTGGGAAGTAAGAATCCTACCGATAGTAACAGCAAAGTCGAGTGTGAATCTTGACCGTCTAAAGGACAAGAGTTTCCTGGCAACGTTCGTCAACCAGGAGTTAGTCGATCCTAAGGTTAGCCCTAACTGGGTAAAACCGAAAAGGCAAGCAGGTTAATATTCCTGCACCATCTGGATACGTGCCGCAAGGCGTGACTGCATCTACGCCTCTGGATAAGTGGACAGTGACCATCGTCACTGCCAAGCATCTAAGTTTGAGGAGTCTCTTAATGAGGAGAATCAAATGAATGTGTGAGTGGTACCCGCAAGGGTATTCTACCGAATCCTGGGGTCCATGAAATAAGAGCAGTAAGGATTCCAGATGTCCGTATCAAGAACCGCTACAGGTGTCCACGCTGAGAAGGCGAAGACGTGTTGGGTGAACTCTACCCAGGGAAATCGGCAATCTAGCTCCGTAACTTCGGAATAAGGAGTGCCAGCTCAGTGATGAGCTGGTCTCAGTAACAAGGCGAGAGGGACTGTTTAATAAAAACGCTGGGATCTGCTAGCCAGTAATGGTTCGTACAGATCTTAAAGCCTGCCCAGTGGCGGTGTGTAAAGCCTGGTTTCAACCGGGTGAAGCCCCGCTATACGGCGGCGGTAACTCTGACCGTTAGCAAAGAGAATAAGGCGGTCGTTAAATTTGGCTATATGCTGGAACTCCAAGAGTTTAGGGGTACTGAGAAAGTAACAAACCCCGAAAACAATGAGGGACAATCAGCAGGAAACCACAAAGAGGTGATTGATTTATGGAGTTGAGTAAACTTCAGAAAAACAAAAACTTCCTTCGTTACTATCTGCTTGGATTTTCTGATGGAGAAGCCTGTTTCAGTGTTGCGGTAAAAAGAGAAGATACAGCAAGATTCGGATTTACTTTGGATCCGATCTTTCAGGTAACACAGCACAAGAAAAATAAAATTGTGCTGGAGTTATTCAAAAAGGAACTTGGTTGTGGAAGAATAATAGAAAAATCCGGCCAAGAAGATCTTCTGGTCTTTCTTGTAGATAACCGCAAGCAATTGGCTGAAAAGGTTTTATCGTTCTTTGAAAAATTTGAACCAATAGCAAAGAACGACGACTTCAGAAAGTTTTCAGAAATCGTGAGGGCTCTGGAAAACAAAGAGCATTCCGATTTGGAAAGATTCAAGCAACTCGTAAGAAAGGCTTACGAAATGAATCTCGAAGGAAAGCAGAGAAAACACAAATTAGAAGAAATATTGGATCAAGTGGGATCCTCAGAGACCATACGCCAAACGTTTTGAAAAGAACGATGATATGGTCCGACTCTTACAGCAATGTAAGTCAGGTGCTTAAGGTAGCGTAATCCCTTGTCGATTAAATGTCGACCCGCATGATAGGCTCAACTACTTTCGCGCTGTCCCGGGTAGAGACCCAGTGAAATTGTCATTCAGGTGAATAGACCTGAGACCAACAATGGGAAGAGAAGACCCCGTAGAGCTTTACTGCAGTCTGGTGCTGCGGTACGATTAGAATTGCATAGTGTAGGCTGGAGCTGCCAAGACACGGTTTCCGGATCGTGTATAGGCGCCAATGTAACACAGCCCTTTTTTGATTGTATTGCTTATTGGATTACAAAGATCCATGACACCGCTAGATGGGCAGTTTGACTGGGGCGGTACGTTCTTGACAGGAGATCAAGAGTGCTCTATGGTTAGCTCATCTCCGTCAGAAATGGAGAGAAGAGTGTAAAAGCAAAAGCTAGCCTGACTGGATCCTGAAAAGCAAGGGTTCCAGCCGCGAAAGCGTGATTTAGCGATCCCCAATGCCTCCTGAATGGGGGCTTGGTGTATCAGAAAAGCTACCTCGGGGATAATGGGTTCGTGGCGGGCGAGAGTTCCTTTCGTCTGCACTCATTTAGTATCTTCCTTAATGATTAGATCACAATCTGGTCTAAACCAAACGGAAAATAGCCGGCTGAAAACTATTCGCAAGAATATTTTTCAGCCGTTTAGGACGGAGTGCTGGGCGAGAACAAATCGACCCCGCGCGTTGAGGCGTCGCTGTCGGCTACCCCCCTCCTGGCTGTGCAGCAGCAGCCAAGGGTACAGGTGTTCACTGGTTAAAGGGGGACTTTAGCTGGGTTTAGAACGTCGTGAGACAGTTCGGTCTTTATCTATTGTTGGTGTCAATCGCCTGAGAGGAAGGCAGAATTAGTACGAAAGGAACATCCTGCCGCAGCCACTAGTTTACCAGTTGTCGGAAACGGCATTGCTGGGCAGCCACGCTGTATGCAGTTAAGGACTGAAAGCATAAGAGATCAGTTGGAATTTAATTGAAGCAGATGCCATGCAAAATTACGTCTGCTTTAGCTAATAGTTGTCCCAATGGTCAGTCCGTTGAGTTTGCAAAAATTTTTGCATTACTGTGAAAACGGGTGTTACATTTGGGTTAGATGATCCAGCTTTTTTCTGCTTAACTAAGTCCGAAACTGTCCTCAAATACTAGGCGATCATTTTCAAACTGGTGCAGCAATGCATCGGTGCGAATAAAAAGGTCTCGTAGACGACGAGTTTGATGGAATCGGGGTGTACGCATCAAGGCAACGAGATGTTCAGCCCGCGATCCCCAAAAACCTGAAGTGTTTGAACTCAATCCTAAATTCAAATTGCATTCTGGACTTTTTGATTGAACTTGTTCCAAAATTTCTTTGGGACATCAAAAGACTTTTCTTTTCTAAAGAAAAGGATTTTGTGCGGCCTGCTTATGTCTTTATTTTTTATTTCGTTTTATTCTATCTAGAAGTTTTTCTATAAAATTTTAAGATCGCGTTTATATCTCTAATTGTTTAATTAAAATTATGGATTACGCAAGTGTTTTTAAACGCCCTTTGGATGCTTTACACGGCCCGTTCTGCCAGATGAGAGGACTCTTTAATTATACCTGGTACTCTTTGATGCTTTCTTTTAATCATACAATTGTGGAAATTGACCGGGAAACGGGAAAAGTTGTTGATCGTTATACCATAAAGGAAGCTGAAATGCGGGAATCGGCGCGAGAATCTATAGAAAGAGAAACCGAATTACAAAGAAATGTCAATGCCATGATGCAAGTTTATGATAAAACCGTTGCCGATCCTTCACACAGAACATCTTTCGAAGTAGGCGTAAGGAAATTCTATCACGAATTATACAACGACGAAGATGATTGAAAATTCATCTTAGTAATTTTTTGTTTGTATTTATAATCCTACGCGCAGCGTACAACGTTAGCACTAAAATTATAACCAGCGCCGCGAACGTTGTCGCTGCGCCGAATCGCGCATAAAGAATACTAGAATATTTTTATTTCACAAAAAACGGACGGTGTGACGCTCGCCTCGGTTTGAAAATATTCACGACAACGTACGATAATTCTTTTACCAGTATTGACAACGATGCAAACAGCTCCCTCGGTTTCGTTTTTTTGTAGTTCGACATCAGATCGTAATCGCGCAATTGTATTTTTTTGAGAATTGAAAGGTATTTCCATCTCCACAAAGCCAAAGAAAATTTCAGCGTGTTGCTCGGTATTTCTTTTATGTACCTTCTTCCGTCGTCAAGGAATTTCGCAGCCTCTTCAACGCGCTGGATCGCAAACTGCCTCCACGTCTCTACGTTTTTCAAATTGGAGCCAAGCAGGTTAAATTTAACAGTCTCCGTTGTCGTTATCTTCGCATCTTTTAATCGCAAATCCTCTTTGAAATCCCGCAGAATGTGCGCGAGCTGTATACCAACACCTAGCGTCTGCGCTATATTTTCTTTTGTCGTTTCGTCTACCCGCTGGTCCAGAAGCGACAGCGCAATAATGAAAGGCGCGCCGCCTGTGAGATAGCAGTAATGGATAAGATCTTCATATGAAACAAGTTTATTGCGATTCTTCGAATCGAACTCCATTATGTCAAAGATGTTTCCTATCTGCGGCTTTATTCCCTCTGCCATTTTCGGGTCATATTGTATGAAATTGTAAAGCGCCCTGTCCTTGTCGTTCATGTCGTTTGGAAGTTTTCCTTCGAACAACCCCTCCATGCGCTTTCTCCAGTAATTTATGGTTTTCATCCGCGATGTTTCTGTCAAGCCTTTCTTATCTATCTCGTCGTCTATGCCCCTGAAATAATAATATAAAAAAAGTGTGGGCGCGCGCTTCTCTTTCGGAAAAAGGTATGTCAATAAATAAAGGACTTTATTCGCTCGTTTGCAGGCAGTCCTTGCTTTTCGCAACAGCGCACGATCCGTCAGCGACTTCATACTTAGGTAATGAGCTGGTAGACATATAAAATTAGGCTATTTTTATCGCTTATTGACGATAACAACTACGTCAAACGCAGATTTTTTTTAGAGCCTGTAATTCGATTTTAAAACTTTAACCGGCTTGTTATATCTCTAATGTTAACTTTTGGTCCCCGCGAAGCGTTGAAAATAAGACATATTCTGGACGACGCCAAAGCGCTGATGGAACTCGAAACAATGGCGCAAAGGCTCGGAAACAGGCACTGCGACGCAGTTGCGTTCCACGGATTTGTCAATTCAACCGCAGCCAGGTTAAAAGACGGCGGGCGTTTCAGGAATCTTGGCGCAATCGCGTACGACCGGATAAACTCTGTTTCGGAGTTCGAAGAAACAGGCGCCGAACTGCTCGCAAAAATATTTCCGCAGGAGATTCTGCGCGACATGCCTTTCAACGACGAATCGCAAAAAATAGAAACCCAGCGCCGGCCTTACAGCCTGCAGTTTTCCATGAGCGGCGAACAATTTTATTATACTTGCGCCGCATTGGATTTCAAAAAAGGATTCGCCTCATCAAACGGCCTATGCCTTTCCCCATACGACATAAAACCAGAAGTGCGAAGAGCATTGAGCGGTTCAATATTCTTTGCGCGCACTGATTATTTTCCCGTATATCAAGGAGAATGGTTCCGGGAAGGCGAACCAAGAAAACCTGCGGCTATTCAAATAAGCGCGAGCGCTGTTACGGAAAGGCACGAAGAAATACATACGTGGCAAACCTTAATGAGAAACGCAGGCTATCTTCATTTTAACAATACGCTTGAACAGGATCTGCTCGATGAGGAGTCGGCTGAGTGCATTGCCGAAGTTGAAAACGATTCGCGACGTCCAAGAAAGTTTCTCCTTCACACAAGCCTGTATGTCGAATACGATATAGACAAAGAAAATTTTGTTGAATTGACAAGGTACGTCCACCCGGATAACCCGCAGCGCGTGATAGGGCAGAGAAAAATGAACGCCAATGCATTGGGACAAGTTTACGGCAAAAACGATCCGAGACTTAACAGGCTCGTAGGCTGGGCGCTTCATCTCATGGATTTTTACCGTGCGAACAGGACACTAAGAATAATTCCGGCAGTTTATGAAACGCTTTAATAAAGCTATCTGAAAATTTCTTCTATCCGCATGTCGTGATAAAGTATCAAACCAACGCTGTACGCAAGATTAAGCGTCACAAGCGACAACCAGACGTACGGCGCAATCACGCCGCCGAGCATATGGTTTATGCCAATGAATGGAAAGAAGCCGAGCGCAAGAGACACATTCAGTAACGCAAGGAGTTTCCGCTCAACCGCTTCCTTAACCTTGTGGTAGTACGCCACAAAATAAACTCCGATCAAAACCAGCAGCGCCGATGATACGACCAGCGCAACCAGACCATGGGACAGGAACGCGACGGAAAGCGTGAAAAAAATCATTATCGCGATCGAAACGGAAAACGTGGCCCAAATGTGCATCTGCGGTATCTTATTCATAGCAGTAGTTCGTTTAGCTTATTATTAAAATTTTACAGCCAACGAAATGGTTTATTAACCATATTACCCGTTTATTTGCATGATAAAAGCGGTCATATTCGATCTGGACAACACCCTGATAGATTTCATGGGAACGAAAATAGCGAGCTGTAATGCTGCAATCAACGCGATGAAAAAGGCCGGGTTAAAAACGCCGAAACGCAAGGCGTGGAAAACTTTGTTCAGGATTTACGACGAAAAGGGCATAGAATACCAGAAGATATTCCAGCCTTTGCTCAAGGCATTGACGGGAAAAGTAGATTATAAAATAATGGCTGCGGGAATAATCGCCTACCGAAGGATGAAAAATGAAAAGTTGATCACGTACCCGAATGTAAAAAACGTTCTGCGCAAACTCGGAAAAAAATACAAGCTGGCAATATTGTCCGACGCGCCCGCTATACAGGCATGGTCACGGCTCGTTGAAATGGGCCTTGAAAATTCTTTCGACGCCGTCATCGCTTACGAAGACACCCGCAAATACAAGCCACACCCGAAGCCTTTTATGGCAATCGCGAAAAAATTAAACGTAAAACCAAAGGAGTGCGTGATGGTCGGCGACAACCTGCTTCGCGATGTGAAAGGCGCGAAAGCGCTCGGCATGACGACGATTCTCGCTTCGTACGGAAACACCGGCGCCAAACGCGCGGAAATAAAGCCGGACGCGTACCTGAAAGACATAAAAACCCTTCCAAGACTTCTGGAATCTCTCGGCAAGGTTTATTAATCAGGCATTAAATGGTTTGTTAATTTTTTTTTAGTCCTCGAGTGTCGAGGTGTCGCCCAACGGTAATCCCAGTTCTTTCGCCTTCAAAACGCGCCTCATTATTTTTCCGCTCCTCGTTTTCGGCAGCGACTCAACGAATGCGATCTCGGATGGAATCGCAATCGGCCCTATGACTTTCCTGACATGGGCTTTTAATTCGTCTATCAGCAAAGGCGATGGCACCTGTCCGACCTTAAGAGTTACGAATGCCTTTATCGTCTCGCCCTTGACGTCGTCCGGTTTTCCGATAACCGCCGCCTCAGCCACGGAAGGATGGCTGACGAGCGCGCTTTCAATCTCCGCAGACCCGAGCCTGTAACCGGAAACTTTTATCACATCATCGCTCCTTCCCATTATCCAGAAATAACCGTCCTTGTCTTTGTTTGCAACATCGCCTGCCAGATAAACGTTCGGAACAGTGTTCCAGTATGATTCGTATTTCTCGGTGTTGTTGTTTATCGCGACCATCATTGCAGGCCACGGATCGCGGATAACCAGCAAGCCGCCTTTTTTTTCCGGCACGGATTTTCCATCTTGGTCGACTATGTCCGCGACTATTCCGGGAAAAGGCTTTGCAACAGAACCGGGTTTCAAATCCATGGAAGGGAGCGGCGTTATCATTATCATCCCCGTTTCAGTCTGCCACCACGTGTCCATTATCGGTTTGTTTCCCGCCACCTTGCGGTACCATAGCCACGCCTCCGGATTAATCGGTTCGCCGACCGAACCGAGCAATCGCAGCGACGAAAGATTGTATTTCGCTGGCCATTCGTCCCCGCTTTTCATCAGCAACCGTACGGCAGTCGGCGCTGTATAAAATATGGTAACTTTGTAATCCTGGATAATCGACCACCACCTGCCGGGATCGGGCGTAACAGGCCCGCCTTCGTAAATTATTCCCGTAACACAATTCATCAACGGACCGTACACGATATAACTGTGGCCTGTGATCCAACCCGCATCCGCTGTGCACCAGTAAACATCGTCTGGTTTAATATCGAAAACCCATTTCATTGTCGTATAAACGCCGACAGCATAACCGCCGTGCGAATGAACAACACCCTTCGGTTTCCCGGTCGTTCCGGATGTGAACAGCATGAACAGCGGATCGTTCGCATCCGTAACTTCGCATTCGCAGTTATCATCAGCCTTCGCCATCAGCGAATCCCAGTCAAGGTCGTTTTCGTTTAATTTGGCGCCAGGGTCAACGTGCCGCGCAACAATCACATGTTCGATGTTTTCGCATTCGCCGCGTATCTCATCAACAATTTTTTTGAGCTCGACAACCTTGCCTTTGTACAACCCGCCGTCTGCTGTCACGATTACCTTCGACCCCGCAGACTGGACGCGGTCTTTCAGTGCCCCTGAACTGAAACCGGAATAAACGACGTTGTGCACTGCACCGATTCTCGCGCACGAAAGCATCGCAATGACCTGCTGGAGTATGCGCGGCATGTAAATCGTCACCTTGTCGCCCTTTTTTATACCGAGGCTTTTCAGTACGTTCGAAAACTTTTTGACCTGCGTTAAAAGCTCTGCATAGCTTATCTTTTTTCTCTTTCCGCTTTCGCCGATCCAGAAAAATGCCGTCTTGTCGCCGAAACCGTTTTCAACATGGCGGTCAAGCGCGTTGTAACAAATGTTTATTTTGCCGCCGGCAAACCATTTTGCCCAGGGATATTTCCATTCGAGCGTTTTATTCCAGGGTTTGAACCAGTTTAATTCTTTTGCTCGTTCGCCCCAGAATTTCTGCGGATTCTTTATTGATTCGCCGTAAACAGTATCATAATCCTTTACATTAGCGTTCGCAATCACCTTCTTATCGGGTTTGTACAACTCGTTTTCGATGAATAGATTCTCAAGTAAGTCTGCCATGAAGATATCTCGCTTACAATGATTATAAACTTTCGCTGTTTTTCTCTGTGTTAACCACACTTATTTAAAGCGTACTGTTCATCTATACACAGGAAACCAGTGTTTCCTGTGCAAGGCTTGCAATGCAAGCCTTTGGGTAATTATAACAAAGTGATTCTATGAAAAAAGCCAAAAAATCTCCTGTTAAAGTGAAAAATAAAATACGCATAAAGACACAGGGATTCCCGAAAAGGTTGAAAGGCGCAAAGAACATTGCGGAGATATTCGAGCTTGTCAAGGACGCGGTATCCAGCACAATGGGTCATCAAAGGGCGGGTTTGATGCTGGGATTGACGGAAATCGCCGAAAGCGAGAAAAAATTCGTGAGCGGTTTTCATCCGATAGGCTCTAATTTCATAATAATCAACAAAACGCCACTAGAAAGGATAATGAAAACGAACAAAAAATTATACCAGGCTTACGTTTTCCACGTACTCCTCCGCGAATACATACACACGTTCGGCATCCTTGATGAAGACGTCACAAGAAACAACGTAAAGCAGATAAGCAAGGCGCTATTCGGCAAGGAGCACATAGTTACGGCGTTGTCGACAAAGTTCAACAAGTTCTTCCCCTACATCGTTTACTCCGACGTGAACGAAGAATTCAACCAGGAAAACAAAGGCATAGAAATGGTCGATAACTTCGACAGCTCCAATGTTTCTTACCTGCGGTAGGATCAATAACAGATAAAAATCAGGTTT